>NZ_JBVIZF010000002.1:762654-786908 GCF_055591805.1 Streptomyces sp. NPDC041200
TTGTTGTTGTCACTTCCGTTTTTTCTCCAACAACAACACACCTTCCCCCCCAAAAAGGGGTTACGCCCCCCCCCCCCGTCTCCCCCCCGGGGCCCCCCCCCCCGGCCCCGCGGCGAGTGAGCCGAAGGGGCGCGCCGGTGTCGAAAGGGAGCGCGCGCAGGGAGCGAGGTACGAGCGACCGAGCACGGTCGACCGTCGACATCGGCTGTGGCGCCCCGGAGGCGAACCGAGCCTTAAAAGAGGGGGGCGTGACGGCATGCCGGGGCGCATGGGTGCACGGGTGGGGGCGCGTATGGGGCTCCGGCTGCGTAAGCGGGTAGCCACCATGCGTGACAGGCGTACGAGGGCGTTTTGGCGCGGCCGTACGCACGTACGTGAACCAAGCGGTCTATGTGGTCAATACGGGCAAGTTCCGCATTCGCCGTATACCTGCGATACCCGCGGGGAACTGATCAACAGGGACGGCATCCGCCGAGAACGCACAGCAGTCACTGGGGGTAAAACCATGGCCGCTAGGCCGCTTGTGGCGCGACAGCCGAACGAACGGCTGCAAGCGCTCATTCAGGAAGCCGCGTGCTCCAATGCCGGTTTGGCCCGCAGGGTCAACATGTGCGGTGCCGAGCACGGTCTCGATCTGCGTTACGACAAGACGTCGGTCGCGCGGTGGCTGCGCGGGCAGCAGCCCCGGGGCCGCGCCCCGGGCATCATCGCCGAGGCGCTCGGCCGCAAGCTCGGCCGTACGGTCACGATCGACGAGATCGGCATGGCCAACGGCAAGAACCTGGCGTCGGGCGTGGGGCTGCAGTTCTCGCCGACCGTCCTCGGCGCGATAGAGCAGGTCTGCGAGTTGTGGCGCAGCGACGTCGGCCGCCGCGACTTCCTGACCGGCTCGACGGTCGCCGCCTCGGCGCTCGTCGAGCCCAGCCGCGACTGGCTGATCACCGGCGCGGACGCGCAGGTCGCGCGCACCGCCGGGGCCCGGGTCGGCCGCTCCGACGTCGCCGCGGTGCGGGCCACCACGGACGCGCTGGTCGAGCTGGACCACCGCTACGGCAGCGGCCATGTGCGCCCCGTCGTCGTCCACTACCTCAACAGTGTGGTCTCCGGGCTGCTCGCCGGGTCCTACCGGGAGTTGGTCGGGCGCGAACTGTTCGCCGCGGTCGCCCGCTTGACGGAGCTGGCCGGGTACATGGCGATCGACACCGGCCAGTCCGGGCTCGCCCAGCGCTACTACATCCAGGCGCTGCGGCTCGCGCAGGCCGCCGGGGACCGGGGATACGGCGGCTACGTGCTGGCCGCCAGCATGAGCCATCTCGCCGCCCAGCTGGGCAACCCCCGGGAGATCGCGCAGCTGGCCAAGGCCGCGCAGGAGGGTTCGCGCGGCCAGGTGCCGCCGCGCGCCGAGTCGATGTTCCTGGCCGCCGAGGCGCGCGGGCACGCGCTGATGGGGGACGCCCCGGCCTGCCAGCACGCGGCCGGGCGCGCCTTGGACGCGATGGAGCGGGCGCTGGGCAGCGGCGGTCCCTGCGGGGACGAGCCGCCGTGGATCCAGCACTTCGACCACGCCTATCTCGCCGACGAACTCGCCCACTGCCACCGCGACCTGGGCCAGGCCGAGCCCGCCCGGCGGCGCGCCGAAGAGGCCCTGGCGGGCCACCCCGAGGGGCGGGTGCGGCGCCGCGCCATCGGGCTGCTGCTGCTCGCCACGGCGCACGTCCAGGGGCGCGAGGTGGAGCAGGCGTGCCACGTGGGCGGCCAGGCGGTGGATCTGCTCCAGACGCTGCGCTCCAACCGGGGCGCGGAGTATCTGGACGACTTCCAGCAGCGGCTGGAGCCGTACCGGGACGAGCCGGTGGTGCGGGAGTTCGGCGCGAGGCTGGAGGTGCAGGCGGCCTGAGCCCCTTCGCGGCGCTGACACAGCGCCGTTGCCGGGCCTTGGCCGGTGACCAGTCTCTCCCTCTGGCGGGCTCATACCCCCTCGGGTAACCGGTAGCGTGAGCCGACGATTCGGTAATCGCTTAATCAAGGAGACCCGGTGACGCAGAGCGGACAGGGTAACGAGCCGCACCTGCCTGCGGTCCGTGAGGGCGTCGTACTGCCCGCTCAGGGCGACCAGTGGCCCCCGGAGGCCTCGGAGCCTTCGGGGCCGCAGCACGGCGCCCCTGCCGGTGGTCAGGCGTGGGGCGAGCCCTGGGGACCCCAGGACGCCCCGCAGGCCCCCGCGCCGTCCGCTCCCGCCGGGCCTCCCGTGGGCGCTGGCCCGCTGCCGCCCGAGGGCGCCCCGTACGGGGCGCCGGATCAGTCGTACGGTCCGCCGCAGCCGGGGCCGGATCAGTCGTACGGTCCGCCGCAGGCGCCCGGGCAGGCGTACGGAGCGCCGCAGCCCCCGGCGCAGCCCCCCGGGCCGCCGCCGCAGCCCGCCGGGCAGTCGTTCGGGCCGCCGCCGCAGAGCGCGGGACAGCCGTACGGGGCGCCCCAGCCCCCGGCGCAGGGCGCCGGTGCGCCGCCGCAGGGTGCGGACCAGTCGTTCGGGGCGCCGCAGGGTGTGGGGCAGTCCCCCGGGGCGCCGCAGCTGGGCGCGGGGCAGTCGTTCGGGGCGCAGCAGCCTTCGGAGCAGCCGTTCGGTTCGCCGCAGCCCCCGGAGCAGCCCTCCGGTGCGCCGCAGGCGCCCGGGCAGGGCGCCGGTGTGCCGCAGGGCTGGGCGCAGCAGCCGCTGCCGCAGCAGCAGTCACCGCAGCAGGTGCAGCCCCCGGCGTATCAGCAGCCGCAGCAGCCGCCCGCGTACCAGCAGCCGCAGCCGCAGGCACAACCGCAGCCGCAGCCGCAGGCACAACCGCAGCCGCAGCCCTACGCCGGGGCCGCCGATGAGACGCAGTTGCTGCCGCCGCAGCCCGCGGGGGACGCCGAGGCGACCCAGTACATACCCCCCGTGCAGCCGTCCGCGAGCGCGCCGCTGCCGCCCGAGAACCGGCCCGCCAAGGCCGAGGCCCCCGCCGAGTCCACCACCCAGCTGCGCACCGTGCGCCCCGGCCGGGGCGCACACCGGGGCCGCGGGCAGCAGCCCGCCCCCGCCGCCGCGGCGGGGGACGCCGAGGAGACCTCCGTCCTCCCGGCCCCGATCCCGGCGGCCGAGCCGCCGCAGGCGGCCCCGTCCCGGCGCGGTCGGCAGCAACAGCCGCCGAAGCCCGCCGGCTCCCCCTTCGCGATCCGCCCCGGCCGTCCGGGCGACCGGCCGCCGCCCTCCGAGTTCGACGGCCTGTTCCGGGCCGATGGCGGCGACGCGGGTGCCGGCGCCGGTGCCGGTGCCGACTCCCCCGGCGAGACGCAGCAGATGCCGCAGTTCACCGCCCCGGCTCCGGCCCCGGTGGACGGGGGCGGCGGGCATGGCGGACGCGGTAGCAGGGGCGGCCGCCGTCGCCGGATGTCGCCCGCCGTGCTCATCGGCATCGTGGTCGCGGGCTGCGGGATCGCCGGGCTCGCCGCCGGAGCCGCGCTCAGCGCGGGCGGTGACGACGAGAAGAAGGACGACAACGCGACGCTGGGCAGCTCGGAGTCGAGCGCCGGTGAGGACAAGTCGGGCGAGGCGTCCGAGCCGTCCGAGTCCGCCGATCCCGCGAAGCCGCAGGCGACCGCGCTGGACGCGCTGCTCAAGGACAGCAACAACAGCCGCTCGTCGGTGATCAACGCCGTGAACAGCATCAAGACCTGCAAGAACCTGCCCAAGGCCGCCTCGGACCTGCGGACGGCCGCCGGGCAGCGCAACGACCTGGTGACCCGGCTCAGCAAGCTGTCCGTCGACAAGCTGCCGAATCACACCCAGCTGACCGCGTCGCTGACCAAGGCGTGGAAGTCGTCCGCGCAGGCCGACAACCAGTACGCGGCGTGGGCCGATCAGACCCGCGGCAAGAAGGGCTGCCCCAAGGGCCAGGCCCGCCGGACCGGACGGGTCGGCGCGGCCGAGCGGGCGAGCGGCGAGGCGACCGCGGCCAAGCGGAAGGCCGCCGAGTTGTGGAACCCGCTCGCCGGGAAGTACGGCCTCACCAAGCACGAGGCCACCCAGCTGTAGAGCCAGCTGTAGGGACCGGCCCAAGCTGTAGGCGGCGGGCTGGTCCCCGGGGCGGTCAGTCCCGGGGGCCGTACCGCTCCAGCGTCTTCGCCACGTCGACGAACCCCTTGCGCACCGCGACCAGCCGCCCGTCCCGCACCACCTGATAGGTGACGTCGGCGTTCACGATCCGCGGGTAGTCCCGCACGTTCAGCGGGTCGTTGTAGCCCCAGCGCAGCGGGGGCGTGAGGCCGCCCGTGTCGACCTTGTGGCCGTGGTCCAGCGCGTTGCGCACGGTGCGCGCGCTGATGTCGTCGGGGTTCAGGGACATCAGCACGGAGCGCAGCGCGGTGTAGGCGATCCAGGTGGTCTGGGTGCCCGCGTCGTCGGGGTCGATGCGGTTGTCGTCGAACGCGTACTTGTTGATGACCTTCTTCATGGGGCCCCAGCGCGGATCGTCCGGCGCCGGGTACCAGCCCGTGGCGTACGTCCCCTCCAGCGGGCTGCTGGTGCCGCCCGTGCTGTCGACCAAGGACTGCCGGACGCTGCCCATGATGGAGGCGATCCGCACCTTCGGGTGTTCCTCCTGGACGCGCCGGAAGGAGTCGAAGAAGGTGCCCGTGCGGTTGCCGAGCGCGGCGGTGACGCAGGCGTTGTCCATCTTGGCGCCCGCGGAGGCGGAGCCCAGGGAGCTGTCGGCGCCGACGTCCGTGAGGGCGGTGGTGGCCTGCGTGCTGTAGTCGCCCGCGTCCTCGGGGGCGCGTATGTCGTGCGCGGGCTTGCGGCCCGCCGCCTTGAGCCCGGCGTCGAGGAGTTCGGGGAGTTCGTCGCCCGCGATGGTGTCGGGGCGGACCAGCGAGACGCGGTCGCAGCGGGAGGCGAGCTGGCGGCCGTTGCCCGCGAGCAGCGTGGCCTGGCCGCCGTTGACGGGGTAGGAGTACGGGCTGTTGAACTCCTCCTGGGTCAGCCCGTAGCCGCCGATGTACGGGATGCCCGCGACCTCCAGCGGGGAGGTGAAGGAGCGGCCGTGCTGGCTGTACGAGCCGACGACGGCGACGGCCTTGGCCTTCCCCGCACCCTGCGCGCAGCGCGCGGCCTGGACCGAGTCGTTGCGCTCGTTGCAGGTGATCACTTTGAGCTTGCGGCCGTGGATGCCGCCGTTGGCGTTGACCCAGCGGGCGTACGCCTGAGCCATGGCGGGCATTCCCGGCATATTGGTCGCTTTGGTGCCCTCGGGGGCCCATGTCATCACGACGATGGGCTTGTTGTCCGACCCCTTCCCCATCCCTGGCAGCGAGCCGCATCCGGTCAGCGAGGACGCGCCGGCTGCGGCGCACAGTGCGGCGACGACGGCTGTTCGGAGGGGGCGGGAGGAGGGGCGTCGCCGTCCGGTCATGGTATGGGAGCCTGGTGCTCCGGTCGGAACGCATCCGCTCCGCCAGGGAACGCGCGGGTATCGGGAAGGTGAACACACGGGGGATATGCGTCCCTCTGTGTGAAGAACGTACGATCAGTGACTGTGCAAGGTTCGGAGAAGTCTTCCCGTCGCGGCCGTCGCTCGACCACCATGGGCGGTATGCCTGTCAACGACATGCCATGGTGGCGCTGGCGTACCAATGTGCGCTCTGGGCTGCACATGCTCTCTGACCCGGTCTTCCAGCAGGAGTGCTGGCTGGCCGGGCAACCCGGATACGGTGACGTCACCGACGCCGTCTATCGGCTGGTCGAGGACACCTGGCTGGACAACTGGTCAGCCGAGAAGTACATCGGAACGATCTTCCGTGACTCCCAGGAGGCGGCGCTCGTCGATGTCGCCGTGCTGCGGGTGCTGAGGATCCTCCACCAGGTCGGCGCGGACGCCCCGGTCTCCGCGTACATCGAGCACCACGGCTGGCCGGAGGCGGTGCGGGCGGCCCGCGACGCCCATGTGCGGCTGGCCTCCAACGACGGCGAGGACCCGGATGTGCCGCCGCGCACCCTGGAGGTGCTGTCGATCATGACGCAGGTCGCCTAGCGGCCAGGGCTCGTTACGGCTGGTCACGGCGGCGGCGGTCCTGAGGAGTGTCGCGGGTGTGCGACGCTATGGAGTCATGAGCGAGTCGCATTCCGTCCCCGACCAGTACATCCTCACGCTGTCCTGCCCGGACAAGCAGGGCATCGTGCACGCCGTGTCGAGTTTCCTCTTCATGACCGGCTGCAACATCGAGGACAGTCAGCAGTTCGGGGACCGGGATACGGGGCTCTTCTTCATGCGGGTGCACTTCCGCGCCGTGTCCCCGGTGAAGGTCGAGGACCTGCGGGCGAGCTTCGCGGCGGTCGGCGACTCCTTCGGGATGGACTGGCAGATCCAC
Source organism: Streptomyces sp. NPDC041200 (assembly GCF_055591805.1). Taxonomy (NCBI): domain Bacteria; kingdom Bacillati; phylum Actinomycetota; class Actinomycetes; order Kitasatosporales; family Streptomycetaceae; genus Streptomyces; species Streptomyces sp. NPDC041200. The sequence goes on from NZ_JBVIZF010000002.1 coordinate 769,051, forward strand.
CGGGCGGACCAGAAGATGCGCGTCGTGCTGATGGTCAGCAAGTTCGGGCACTGCCTGAACGACTTGCTCTTCCGCTCCCGGATCGGCGCGCTCCCGGTGGAGATCGCGGCGGTGGTCTCCAACCACACCGACTTCGAGGAGCTGGTGGGCTCGTACGGGGTCCCGTTCCGGCACATCCCGGTGACCAGGGACACCAAGGCGCAGGCCGAGGCGGAGCTGCTGACGCTGGTGCGCACGGAGAACGTCGAGCTGGTGGTGCTGGCCCGCTACATGCAGGTGCTCTCGGACGACCTGTGCACCCAGCTGTCCGGCCGGATCATCAACATCCACCACTCCTTCCTCCCGAGCTTCAAGGGCGCCAAGCCGTACCACCAGGCCCATGCGCGCGGTGTGAAGCTGATCGGCGCGACGGCGCACTATGTGACGGCCGACCTGGACGAGGGCCCGATCATCGAGCAGGAGGTCGAGCGCGTCGGCCACGAGCTGACCCCGGACCAGCTGGTCGCGGTCGGTCGCGACGTGGAGTGCCAGGCGCTGGCGCGGGCGGTGAAGTGGCACAGCGAGCGCCGCGTGCTGCTGAACGGCCACCGGACGGTCGTCTTCGGCTGATCCGGGGCTGAAGCGGGGGCTGGCACCGGGCTGATCCGGGGGCTGCGGCGGCTACATCCGCGACAGCGAGGCCGTCGCGAACAGCACGTCGCGGATCGCCTCCACGTCCCCCAGCTGCCCCACCGCCGCCTCCTGCGGCGGCACATGCCCGGCGGCCAGCTGGTGGAACGTCTCGGGGTCCAGCGCGATCTGGGCCACGGTCTCCTCCGCCGTGCCCACGGCGGCCGGTGAGTCCAGCGCGATGTACCAGTCGCCGCCGCCGGGTCCCTCGACCTCCAGATGGAGCGTACGGCCCGGGGCGCCGGCCTCCACCAGGCGGCGCGGCGGGGCGGCGAGCCCGGCGCGGCGGCGCTCGGCCAGCGCGTCGGGCAGCAGCCGGGCGCACAGGTCGATCATGGCCTTGAGGTGGGCGGAGGACGGGAGTTCATACGGGTAGTCGACGGCCTCGGCGATGTCCCCGGCGTGCACCCAGCACTCGAAGGCGCGGTCCAGGAACGCGTCGCGGACCGGCAGGGTGAAGTCCCCGAACGGAACGGCGAGATCCGAGGCCCCGCGCCCGGCGAACGACACCGTACGGACCAGCGCGTGCCCCTGCTCCCGCCACAACTCCCGCAGCAGGGTGGACGGACCGGTCCCGCCCGCGACATCGGGCTCCGCGTGCCAGTACGCCTCCGTACGGGCCGAGGGCGAGCCGGGAGCGAGTGCGTGCTCGTGCTCGTGCGCCTGCTCGTACTCGCCGAGCGGGTCGGGCAGCCCGAGGGCGGCGGCGACGGCGCCGTCCACCACCATCAGATGCCCGATCACCCCGGCGACCGTGGTGTTCCGGCCGGTGAGGCGCAGCCCGTCGAACCACTTGAGCCGAACCGGAGCGCGCCATTCGGCCTCGCCCATGTCCCGCAGCAGCGCGTCCAGCCGGGCGGCCTCCGCGTCGTACGCGGCGGCCCAGCCGGGCACCGGTATCCGCGCCGGGCGGCGGCCGAGGCATCCGGCCAGCACCCGGGAGCGGAGCAGCGGGTCGAGGTCGAGGCTGTGCTCGGCGTGCAGGAGCCCCACGGCCTCGCGCAGCCGCAGCGCCTCTTCGGCGCAGGAGGGGCAGTGGTTGAGGTGCGCTTCGACGGCGGCTGTCTCGCCGGGGGAGCAGGCGGTGAGCGCCCAGGCGCCGAGGAGCGACCGCAGGACGTCATGCGTGGGCGGCGCGGTGGTGCGGTGCGGGGCGGTGGGTTGGCGGGTGTCGGGCTGGTCTGCGGCGGGCTGGTCGTCTGGTGGATCGGTATCGGTATCGGTATCGGGCGGGTCGGCTGGTTCGGGCAGTGGCATCAGGGGCCCCGGCCAGCCGCTGGCGTCCTCGGCGGCGGACCGAGGCGTCGGGATGCGGGGCGACTCGGCCTGTTCGGGCGGAATGCCCGGAGTGTCGCCAGGTCCGTCTCTGCCGTCGCCGTGGCCGTAGTCGCCGGGGTCGCCGGGGTCGCACCGCTCCGGGCCGCCCGCGCCGCTCATAGCGCCCGCCCGTAGCCGGGAGGCGCGATGGTGCGCGGCGGCGGAACGTAGGCCGTGGACAGCAGTTGGAGCCCGAGCCGCAGGCGGCGCCTGGCCTCGTCCTCGGTGACGCCCAGCGCGGCGGCGGCCTGGCGGTAGTCGCGGCGGTCGAAGTAGGCCAGTTCCAGGGCGGCGCGCAGCGGGGCGGGCATGGAGGTGACGATGTAGTCGGCGCGGGCCGCGACGGAGGCGTCCCGGACGCGCTCCTCGACGGCGACGTCATCACCATCGCCCTCGCCGCCGTCTTCGGCGGTCTGCGACCGGAGCCGGTGCACCGCTTGACGGTGGGCGAGGGTGGCGATCCAGGAGCGCAGGGAGCCCTGCTTGGGGTCGTACGCGTCCGGGTTCTCCCAGACGTAGGCGAAGACCTCGCGGGTGATGCGGTCGGCCGCGTCCTCGTCTTCCAGGACGCGATGGGCGAGATGGTGGACCAGGGAGGCGAAGCGGTCGTACAGCTCGCCGAGTGCGGCGGCTTCCCCGCGCGCCAGCCGCTGCTGCATCCTGCGGTCCCAGCGGGGCGGTGCGTCGTTCGCCATGCGGCCCCCATCCCTGTTCGTCGGCCGGGTCTCCTGGCACTATGCCCACCTTCATATCGAATGTAGTGCCGGGGGCTGACACAACGCGCCTCCATGCGGCAAAGTGCGGCACAACGCGGCTGCGGATGGTATTGGGCCGCTCACGGTGCGCAGAACCGGTGGGACGAAACGCTTCGGCGGGGCATAGGCTCGTTGTACGGCTTGAGACTGGGGGGAGTTTTATGCGGTGCCGGGCGGGCAGCCGCCCTGGAACAGCAAATTCCGGTTAGCTGCGAGCGAAGGGCTTCGAGCGCGTGACGTTGAAGGTGATGGAGGACGGACGGGGGGAGTGGGTCGTCCTGCAGGTCTCCGGCGAGATGGACCTCGTGACCTCGCCCGCAGTCCGGCAGCACGTCCACGACGCGGTCGCCGAGGGCCGCCACTCACTGGTGCTCGACCTCTCCGAGGTCCGGTTCTGCGATTCCAGCGGTGTCGGTGTCCTGATCGCCGCGCGTCGGCTGATGCGGTCGTGCTCGGGCAAGCTCCGGCTGATTCTCCCGCCGCAGGACGCCGCCCACGGCTCCCATGTGCACCGCGTCCTCGCGGCCCTGGGTGTCCGCCGCCTGTTCGACGTCTATCCCAATCTGATGGTGGCGACGGAACCGGACGGCGACGAACAGAACACCGCGAACACCCTCTCGGCCTAGCCGCCCAGCCGCCCGGCCGCCTGGCCTTCCAGCCGTTCCGGCCCGGTGTCGGCTCTTCCAGCCCGGCCGAGCCCTACGCACCCGCGCCCTACGGCAGCGGCGGCACCTTGGGGAAGTCCGCCAGCACCACGAAGCCCCCCTCCTCCGTCGGCTCCGCCCGCAGCGTGCCGCCCAGCAGCACCGCCCGCTCCCGCAGCCCCACCAGCCCGTGGCCGCCGCCCGGCAGCCCCGGCGCCACGGCCGAGGCGTCCGGCGGCCCGTTCCGCACCTCCACCCGCAGCCCCCGCCCCTCGGCGGCCGCCTCCGCGACGCGTACCGTCACCCGCGCGCCCGGCGCGTGCTTGCGCACATTGGTCAACGCCTCCTGCACGATGCGGAACGCGGCCCGCTCCACCGCCTCCGGCCGCGCCGCGCGCCGCGCGTCGTCGGCCTCCTCGTACGCCACGTCCAGCGCGCTCAGCTCGATCAGCCGCGGCAGATCGGCCAGCCGGGGCTGTGGGGTGAGCTGTTCCAGGTCTCCGCCCGCTGCCCGCAGGATGCCGACCATGTGGCGCAGCTCGTCCAGCGTCCGTACGGACAGCTCGCGGATCGTCCGCGCTCCCTCCCGCGCCTGCTGGTCCTCCGCGCTGATCTGCACCGCCCCGGCCTGCAGGCTGATCAGGCTGACCTGATGGGCGACGACGTCGTGCATCTCGCGGGCGAGCCGCGCGCGTTCGGTGCTCAGCACCTGTTCGGCGATCAGCTCGTCGGCACGGCGGCGGCTGCGGGTCAGGTCGTCCAGGCGGGCGGCGAGTTCGCCCCGGGTGCGCACCAGCAGGCCGAGCGCGATGGGCCCGACGGAGGTGATGGACGCGTCGATCAGCGTGAGGGTGTTCTCGCGGTACGCGGTCGGCTCGAAGTCGGAGACCGGCCAGGGGACGAAGTGCGCTGCGGCCAGCAGCAGCGCCGAGACGCCGAGCAGCCGTGGGCCGGGGCGGCGTTCGGCCACGGTATAGAGCGCGATCATCGGCGCGAACCAGATGTAGCCGATGAGGATGCCGGGCAGGGTGACCAGGAAGACGGGCGCGGGGAATCGGCGGCGCAGCAGCAGGGCGGCCGCCGCGACCAGGGAGACGTCCAGCTCCAGCCCGAGGGTGACGCCGTTGACGAGCAGCGCGTCGGCCACGGCGAGCACGACGGGGACCAGCAGCGGCCCCCACTGCCGCACCCACCCCGGCAGGCGCCGCCGCCCCGAGGGCGGCGACGGCTTCGGCGGCGATATCGGCGCGGCCGGGGTCACCGCGGGCCGCCCGTCCCCGGGCGGCTGGTGATCATCCCGGCCCGGTCGGCGACGATGGCGGCCTGCACCCGGTTGAGCCCGCCCAGCTTGCCGAGCACCGCCCGCACATGGTCCTTGACGGTGCTGGGCGCGAGCCCCATCCGCTCGGCGATCTGCGGGTTGGCCAGCCCCTCGCCCAGCAGTGCGAGCACTTCGCGTTCGCGCGGGGTGAGGGCGTCGACGGCGCTGGCGGCGGTCGCCTCCGCCTCGGCGGCGAGATAGCCGCCGATCACCGCCCCGGTCACGCCGGGGTCGAGGACGCTGCCGCCCTGGGCGAGGGTGCGCACCGCGCGGACCAGTTGTTCCGGATCGGTGTCCTTGAGGAGGAACCCGGCCGCTCCGGCGCGCAGCGCGGCGGTCAGGTACTCCTGGGCGTCGAAGGTGGTCAGCATGGCGACGGTGGGGGAGCGGGGTGCGGCCCGCAACTGCCCGAGTACGGTGAGCCCGTCGGCGTCGGGCATACGGATGTCGAGGAGGACCACGTCGGCCTCGCTGGCGAGCACGGTCTCGACCGCCGTTCCGCCGGAACAGTCGGCGACCACGTCGATGTCCGGGGCCGTTCCCAGGATCAGCCGCAGGCCGGATCGTACGAGTGCCTCGTCGTCGACCACCGCAACACGGATCACCGGCAGCTCCCCTCGCTCAGCTGTCATGCGCATTGTCCGCACAGCTCGTTCGCACAGCCTGCCGTATCGGAGCACCAATATGGAGTGGTCTCCTCCGCCCTGTTGGGGGGATCACCCCTCCGATCGGCGGGGGGCGAGGGAAGACCACGGGCGGATGACCGCGCATCCACGGCCGGGCACAGTGGATCACATGCCGCACCACTCCGCGGGGTACACCCGACCCCCCGCCCCGACAGCGCGTCGTACGGCCTCTCTGCGCGCCGTGACCACCGTGGCCGAAAATGGCCGCGGTGTGGGGCGGAAAGCGGGGCGCTACGGCGCCGGGCAGGCCGCCGCGACCCCCACACGCGGCGGCCTGCTCACCCTCTGACCCGCCCGCCGAGCCGTGTCGACCGGCCCTCGCAGGGGGGAGGACCGGCCCATCGGGGCCTGACCACCCCCGAGCGGCCCCGGCCCGGCGGGCGCTCCCATCACCCGTATGAGACGCCTTCCGCGATCAGTACTGAATGGGCGGTTCGGCCGGGGCCGGGCCCAGCGTGGTGGTGCCCGGTGCGGCCCGGTGTCCCAGGCCCGTCCGGTACGCGTCCATCGCGGCCTCCAACCGCCCCTCGCGGCGCAGCAGATCGCCCAGCAGCCGGCACAGGTCGGCCAGGTCACCGGCGGCGCCGGTGCGCTCCAGCAGCGACAGCGCCGCGCAGTAGTGCTCCTCCGCCCCCTCGGCGTCGCCGCGCTCGTCGGCTATCAGCCCGAGCAGCCGGTGGGCACCGCCCGCGTGCACCGCGCCGCGCTCCGCGGTGAGTTCGACGGCCTCCTGCCCAGACCCGGACCCGGACCCGGAATCGGATCCGGACCCGGAATCGGATCCGGACCCGGAATCGGACCCGGAATCGGACCCGGAATCGGACCCGGAATCGGACCCGGAATCGGACCCGGAATCGGGCCCGGTGTCGGACCCGGAATCGGAGCCGCCGGACCTCGCCAGCAGCGGCCGCAGCAGCGCCTCCGCCTCGGCGGCGCGGCCGCGCCGCCGCAGCACGTCCGCCAGCTCCACCTCCACCTGCACCGTGAACAGCGCGGCCCGCTTGGACGCCAGCATGTCGCGGGCGGTGCGCAGTTCGCGTTCCGCGCGCTCCAGGTCGCCGTCCTGCGCGTGGACGTAGCCGCGCATCCAGTGGCAGTGCGCCAGATCGGTGCGCAGCCGCAGCTGTTCGTACAGCTCCTGCGCCTTGGCCAGCGACGCGTCGGCCTCGGCGGTGCGGCCCTCCGCTATCAGGGTGCGGGCCACGCCACGGTGCATCTGGGCGACCAGTTCCGGGTTGTCCACGCTGGGCGCCAGCGCGAGCGAGAGTTCCGCGGCACGCACCGCCCGCCCGTGCGCCCCCATGTCCATGTACGGGGCGATGGAGGCGGTGTAGAGCAGCAGCAGGGCGTTCGGGTCGTGCAGCCCGGAGGCGTTCAGCTCGTCGATGGCGCTCTCCAGCAGATAGCAGGAGTAGCGCAGTTCGCCCGCGAGCAGATGGGAGACGGCGCGGCCGCGGAGCGCCGGGACGCGGCGCGGCAGCGGCTCGTCGGCGAGCAGCTTCTCGGCTGCCTCGAAGTGGTCGCGTGCGGTGGTCAGTTCGCCGGTCTCCATGGCGCAGTCGCCGGACCCCAGCAGGGCAGCGGCCCGCTCCTCGGTGAAGCCGAGCCGTTCGGCCTCGGCGCCGAGCGCCGCGAAGCGGGCGGCGGCGTCCTCGGTGTCGCCGGTGGCCAGCGTCCGCCGGGCGTCGGTGAGCCCGGCGCGCAGCCGGGTGGCGTCCTGCGGCGAACGGCCGGTGGCCAGCTCCTCGTAGGTGACGCCGAGCCGGTCGGCGAGGTGGCGCAGGGCGGCCTCGGAGGGGCGGACTTTCCCGGACTCCAGCGTGGAGACATACGCGGCGGTGTACGCCGGTTCGGCCAGCTGCCGCTGGGTGAACCCGCGTTCCGTACGCAGCCTGAGCACCCGGCGCCCGATCTCCGCCGTGCCCTCCGCCCCTGCCGCCCCCGCCGCCCGACCGTCTCCGGCGCTCTTTTCGGCCACCGTGCCCTCTTCTCCCCGGCGGTAACTTAATCGCCGGGCTAAGTCCATTTACGTGAGGATTAAAAAGATGCAGCAGGCGATGGATACAGCACCGGAGGGGTCGGACGCCACGGCGACCGTCCGTCAGCCGGGTCTGCGTCTCACCGACCATCATTTCGACGTACCGCTTGACCATAAGGCTCCGGAAGGCGAACGGATCCGGCTTTACGGCCGAGAGGTGGTCGCCGCGGGCACCTCGGACGCCGAGCGCGAGCGGATGCCGTGGCTGCTCTACCTCCAGGGCGGCCCCGGTTTCGGTGCCGACCGCCCGGTGGGCCGCTCCGGCTGGCTCGACCGCGCGCTCGACGAATACCGGGTGTTCCTCCTCGACCAGCGCGGAACCGGCCGCTCCACGCCCGCCACCCGCCAGACCCTGCCGTCGCGCGGCACCTCCGAGCAGCAGGCCGACTACCTGGCCCACTTCCGCGCCGACTCCATCGTCCGCGACTGCGAGCTGATCCGGACCCGGCTGACGGGCGGCCGCCCGTGGACCGTCCTCGGCCAGAGCTTCGGCGGCTTCTGCGCGGTCAGTTACCTCTCGTACGCGCCCGAAGGCCTCGACACCGTGCTGATCACCGGCGGGCTGCCCGGGCTCACCGCCGACGCGGACGAGGTGTACCGGGCCGCCTATCCGCGCATGGAACGCAAAACCCTCGCCCACTACGACCGTTACCCCGGCGACGCGGACACCGTCCGCCGCGTCGTCCGCCATCTCGCCGCGCACGACGAGGTGCTGCCGGAGGGCACCCGGCTGACCCCGGAGGCGTTCCAGCAGCTCGGCATCCTGCTCGGCACCGGCGACGGATCGCACCGCCTCCACTACCTCCTGGAGGGCGCCTTCGTGGAGACCGCCTCCGGACCGCGCCTCGCCGACGCGTTCGCCGAGCAGGTCGCCGCCGTGCTCTCCCGCGCCGGAAGCCCCCTCTACACCCTGCTGCAGGAGTCCCTCTACGCCCAGGACGGCCGCGCCACCGCCTGGTCCGCGCACCGCGTACGGGAGGAGTTCCCGCGCTTCGACGCCGCACGGGCGGCCGCCGAGGACGCTCCCGTCCTGCTGACGGCGGAGACCGTCCACCCCTGGATGCTGGACACCCACGCCGCGCTGCGCCCGCTGCGCCGCACCGCCGAGCTGCTGGCGACCCGCACCGGCTGGGGCCCGCTGTACGACCCGGAACGGCTCGCCCGCAACACCGTCCGCGTAGCCGCCGCGATCTACCATGACGATCTGTACGTGGACACCGCGCACGCGCTGGCCACCGCCCGCGCGATCCGGGGCTTGCGGACCTGGGTGACGGACGAGTTCGAGCACGACGGAGTACGGGCCGGAGGCCGCCGGGTGCTGGACCGGCTGCTGGCGCTGGCGCGGGACGAAGCGTCCTGACGGTGTGACGGCGAGTCACTCGGTGCGGGGTGCGGCCGTGGCTCGGCCGGGGGGACGAGCCAGGACATAGGGCCTGATGGTCGATTTCTTTAGCGAATCCCCTAGTTCCCATTGCTCGGACCATCCTTTGGCCCTAGGTTGAGCGGCGAATTAATCGTGTTTAACAGCCCGCTTACGGAGCAAACGTCGGGAGCCCCCGTGCGCAGAGGGATATGGCGAGGCCGCCACACCCCCTTACGCTCCGCTGTCGTCGCCGGAGGCCTGGCGCTGACGGCGGCGGTCGCCGCGACCCTGAGCGCCCCCGCGAGCGACGCGACCGCCGCGCCGTCTGTGCTGGCCGCCACCGAATCGGCCCGGCGCACCCATGAGGTGGAGTACTTCACCGGCCCCGGCGCCCACCCCCGGCACACCGAGGTCCCGGCCGCCACCCCCGCCCGGCTCACCCGCGGCGACCGCGCGCTCTCCCGCGCCGAAACCGCCGCGGACGGCGATGTCGCGTCCGTCATCGAGAACGGCGCCCCGGCCGACAAGGTCGACGTCGTCTTCGTCGGCGATGGCTACACCACCGCCCAGCAGGACGACTTCCACGCCGACGTGCGCTCCAAATGGGCGCAGATCTCCGCCGTCGAGCCGTACGCCGCCTACCGGAACCTCTTCAACGTCTGGTCCGTGGACGCCGTCTCCAACCAGTCCGGCGTCTCCGGCGACCCGTCCAAGGGCGTCGTCAAGGACACCGCCCTCGACTCCTACTTCTGGTGCGGCGGCACCGAACGGCTGCTGTGCGTCGACACCGGCAAGGTCGAGTCGTACGCCGCGAAGGTGCCCGAAGCCGACCTGGTGATCGTGCTGTCCAACTCCGCCAAGTACGGCGGCGCGGGCTACACGATCAGCTCCGGCGCCGGCTACGACGGCATCGCCACCGCCTCCTCCGACCACCCCGACTCCGATCAGGTCGCCGTCCACGAGACCGGCCACTCCGTCGGTGACCTCGCCGACGAGTACGTCTACGCCACGAACGGCACCTACACCGCCGCCGAACCTCGCGAGTCCAACGCCACCAAGCTGAGCGCCGCCCAGCTCACCTCGCAGAAGCAGAAGTGGTACCGCTGGATCGGCCAGACCTCACCGGACGGCGGCACGGTCGGCGCGTACGAGGGCGGCCGCTACTACCCCAAGGGCCTCAACCGCCCCACCGAGAACTCGATCATGCGCACCCTCGGCCGCGAGTACAGCCTGCCCGGCCGCGAAGCGATGATCGCGGGCTTCTACCGCCACGCCAGCGTGCTCAGCACCCGCACCGGCGCCTCTGCCGCCCGGACGGCGAGCCTCACGGTGAGCGTCCCGAAGTCCGCCTCGCTCAGCTGGTACGTGGACGGCACCGAAGTCGCCGCGGCGCGCGGCAAGAAGACCGTCACCCCCGCGTCCCTCGGTGTCCCGTCCGACGGCCGGACGCACACCGTCATGGCCAAGGCCGTGGACACATCCCGCGCGGTGAAGGACCCCGCGCTGCGCAAGCTGCTGACCGACTCCCGCACCTGGAAGGTCCCGGCCACCAGCTGACGCGCCCAGCCGCCGCATGGACGGCCGCCCCCTGAACCGCCGCCCCGTGGACCCCCGCCGCGGGGCGGCTTCATGGGGTCCTGCGATGCGGGGCGGCCGCGGTCCGCCCCTGTAACATCGGCACGCTCTACGATCCCCGACGCGGCCCGTCCGCTCAATCGCCCCCAAGGGCGAGCGTGCAGGCGCGCGTTACCCCGGCGCGCGGCTCATCCCACAAGGCGCCGGTGCCGCCCACCGGACGAAAGCGCCGCCGAACCCGTGAGGCAAGATGAGCCCATGGGTAACTCCGGGGGAAACACCGACCTGCTGGCCGGGCGTTATCGGCTGGGCTCGCGGCTCGGCCGCGGCGGCATGGGCACGGTCTGGCGGGCCGTCGACGAACTGCTGGGCCGCGATGTCGCGGTCAAGGAACTCCACGTGGACGAGGGCTACGGGCCCGACAACCGGCTGCGCGGCGAGCGCGCGCTGCGCGAGGCCCGTACGGTCGCCCAGATCAAGCACCCCAATGTGATCGTGCTGCACGACGTGGTCGAGCAGGACGACCATCCGTGGATCGTCATGGAGCTGGTCGACGGCGCCTCGCTCGCCGACCGGATGGGCGCGCGGGGCCCGCTCGGAGCGCACGAGGCGGGCCGGGTGGCGGCGGCGCTGCTGGACGCGCTGCGGGTGGCGCACGCGCGCGGGGTGCTGCACCGGGACATCAAACCGGCCAACGTGCTGGTCGAGGCGGGCACCGAGCGCGTCGTGCTGACGGACTTCGGGATCGCGCAGGTCGACGGGGCGACCACGCTCACCGAGGCCGGCGCGTTCGTGGGCTCCCCGGAGTACACGGCACCGGAGCGGATGACGGGGCGCCGTACCGGGCCCGAGTCGGACCTGTGGTCGCTCGGCGTGCTCCTGTGCACGCTGGTGAGCGGCGAGTCGCCGTTCCACCGGGACTCCATGGCGGGGGTGCTGCACGCCGTCGCCTACGACGACATCCACGTACCGGAGGCCGTCGGCCCGCTGCGGCCGCTCGTCGAGGGGCTGTTGCGGCGCGACGTCGAGACACGGCTGACCGCGGACGAGGCGGCGCGGATGCTGCGTGCGTACCTGGGCTCGGGGGACACCTCGGGGTTTTCCGTGCGGCGCACTCCGACGCAGTCCGGCACGCCGCTCGGGGCATCGGAGGGCACGCCGGTCGCCCCGACCGTCCCCGCGTCCGGGACGCGTTCCCCCAAGCGCCGTACGGTCTGGATGGCCGTCGCAGCGGTCATCGCCCTCGCCGGGCTGGGCGCGGGCACGATGGCGCTGCTGGACGACGGCGGCAAGGACACGACGGCCGGTCGCGGCGCGGGCCGGGTCGCGGAGGAGGACGTCGCGGAGAAGAACGGCGACGCGGAACCGGCCGGGCAGGGCTCGGACGGGACGGCTTCCCCGAAGGACCCCGCGAACCCGAAGGCATCCCCGGACGCCGCGGACCCGAAGGCGTCCACGGCCCCCGGGGCGTCCGCGCCCTCCGGCCCGGGCGGGGTGCCCGAGGGGTTCGAGCGGGTCCACGACCCCGCCGGGTTCTCGCTCGCCGTACCGAAGGGCTTCGCCCGCGAGGCCAAGGGGCCCCGCGTCTACTACAACTCGCCCGGCCTGGAGTTCCGCATCGGCATCCACGCCCAGGAGCCGGACCCGAGGGGGCCGCTGGCGGTGAGCCGGGCGGCGAACGCCAAGGGGCCCAGCGACTACGAGGGCTACCGCAACGGGCAGGTCATCCAGACCACGCAGAACGGCCACCCGGCGGCGCTGTGGGCGTTCGTCTGGAACGGTTCGGCCGATGACGGCGGCTCCCGGCAGACCTTCGACCTGAGCTGGAACGAGGGCGGCAAGATGTACGACCTGTGGCTTTCCGTCCCGGTGCAGAAGAAGTCCGAGGGGAAACGTTACTTCGACACGGCCGTCGCCACCTTCGCCCGGTCCGGCGCCTCCGGCTGACCCTGGTCGCAACGGCTTTGTCACGAGCCGTCCCCGGGGCCCATCGGCGGGTGGCGGTGTTCACCGCCGACCGGGTAATGATGGCGCATGACGAACGACGGGGGACGATGGGCGAACGAGCCCACCAGCTACGATCTGCGGCCGCCGCAGCAGGCGGCGCCCGAGGCGCCGCCCCAGCAGGCACCGCCACCGGCACCACCGCAGCAGGCCGCCCCGCCCGCGCAGGCGCCGCGACAGGCGACGGGGGCGGGGGCGGCGACCGGTCCCGGTGCGTACGAACCCACGCGGGCGTCCGGGCAGCGCCCCGCCGTCAGCGTCAGCACGCGCGGACCCGACCCGCGCGCCGCCCACAGCGCGCCCAGCGGCCCTGACACCGGGCGGCTCATCGGCGGCCGCTACCGCCTCCTCGGGCGCCTCGGCCACGGCGGCATGGGGACCGTATGGACGGCGCACGACCAGATCGTGGACCGCGAGGTGGCGGTCAAGGAGCCGCGTGTTCCGGACCATCTGCCGGACCGCGAGCGGCAGACCGTCTACCAGCGGATGGAGCGCGAGGCGCGCGCCGCGGCGCGGATCGACCACCCCTCCGTCGTCACCGTCCACGACGTGGTCGTGGAGGACGGCCGCCCCTGGATCGTCATGGAGCTGGTGCACGGCGATTCGCTGGCCGACCGGCTGGCCGAGGGCACGCTCGAACCGCGCGAGGCGGCCCGGATCGGGCTCGCCGTGCTGGGAGCGCTGTCGGCCGCGCACGAGGCGGGCGTCCTGCACCGCGACGTCAAGCCGCCGAATGTGCTGCTCGGCCGGGACGACCGCGTCGTCCTCACCGACTTCGGCATCGCGCACATCGAGGGTGAACAGGGCCTGACCGAGACCGGCGGCTTCGTCGGCTCGCCCGAATTCATCTCGCCCGAGCGCGTGCTGGGCCAGCGGCCGGGACCGGCGTCGGACCTGTGGTCGCTGGGCGTCGTGCTGTACGCGGCGGTCGAGGGCATGTCCCCGTTCCGCCGTTCGCACACCCCCGCGACCCTCCAGGCCGTGCTGTCGGCCGAACCGCAGCGGCCCGCGCGGGCCCCGGAGGCGCTCGGCTCCCTCACCATGCGACTGCTGCTCAAGGACCCGGCCATGCGCCCCTCGGCGGCCGAGACGCGCGAGGCGCTGGAGTCGGTCGTACGGCCGGTGCCGCCGCCTCCCCCCATGCCCACGGCAGGCGTATACGGCCCCCCGGCGGCGCGGAGCGGCGCCGCGCGGAACAGCTCCGTACCAGGCAACCCAGGCAACCGCTTCGTCCCGCCGGTCCTCCACGAGAACCGCCCGGCGCAGTTCGGCCTGGGCGCCGCCCTCGTCGTGATCGCCGCCGTATGCGTGCTGGTCTTCGTCAAGCCGTTCGCGAGCGATGACCCGCTGCCGTCCGGCTGGACGGTCCGCGAGGAGCGCGACGTGGTGGCCGCCTCGCTGGCGGTGCCGAGTGAGTACAAGCGGGTGCAGGACGACAGCGACGAGAACGAGCCGAGCGTCACCTTCGGCGATCCCAGCGGCGTCTACACCATCACCCTCACCAAGCTGGTCTCCGACCCGGAGCGGAAGATCACCGACACCACCGGTCTGGCCGGGGAGGTCGCCGCGTACTACAAGAGCGGTGCCCTGTCGACGATGGAGGAGGCGCGCAGCGAGAAGGCGCGGGAGACGCGGCAGCAGGGCGAACCGGCGAAGGACCTGAACACCACCTACTACAAGCCCGGCACCAGCAGCGACGAGAACCGCATCCAATACCTGAACCGCGATCACATCTTCGTCAGCGATGATCACATCGCCTGGCAGCTGACCGTGACGATGCCCGCCAGGGGCGACGCCCGCGCGACCGGCGACACGCTGTACGAGGACGTCGTGAAGAACCTGAAGATCGAGGGCATCTGAGCCGTCAGCTCCATCGTCCACAAATAGTTACCGACGGGTACCCAAACCGCCCGGCCGGGGCCTACGCTCGCCCCCATGACCGACTCGCAGGACAGCGCACAGGACCAGGCCATACCGGCCCCCGCCGAGGGGAACCCGGTGGCCGCCAAGGGGAACCGGACCGCCGCCGATGTCGTCACCCCCGAGCTGGTCGCCCGGCTCGCCCGGGGCATCGTCGGCAGCGGCAGCACCGTCAACCACACCCCGTTCACCGGGGAGGTCCTGGCCTCCGGGCTGCCCGAGTCCACCCCCGAGGACGTCGCCACCGCCTTCGAGCAGGCCCGCGAGGCCCAGCGCGCCTGGGCCGCGACCCCCGTGCGCGCCCGCGCCGCCGTCTTCCTGCGCTTCCACGATCTCCTCCTGAGCCGCCAGTCGGAGGTCCTGGACCTCATCCAGCTGGAGACCGGCAAGACCCGGCTGCACGCCCACGAGGAGATCCAGGGCGTCGTCCTGGCCGCCCGCCACTACGGCCGCAAGGCGCAGGCGTATCTGCGTCCCAAGTCCCATGTGGGCGTCGTCCCCACGCTCACCAAGGTCACCGAACTGCGCCAGCCGCGCGGCGTCGTCGGCCAGATCGTGCCGTGGAACTACCCGCTGGAGCTGTCGGTCGGCGACGCGATCCCCGCCTTCGTCGCGGGCAACGCGGTCGTCATGAAGCCGGACACCGAGACCGTGCTGACCGCCCTGTGGGCGCGGGAACTGATGCTGGAGGCCGGAATGCCTCCCGGCGTGTGGCAGATCGTCGTCGGGGACGGCCCGGTGGTCGGCCCGGCCGTCGTCGAGCACGCCGACTACGTCTCGTTCACCGGCTCCACCCGCACCGGCCGAGGGGTGGCCCAGGCCGCCGCCGCCCGTCTGGTGGGCTGCTCGCTCGAACTCGGCGGCAAGAACGCCATGCTGGTGCTGCGCGACGCCGACCTCGACCGGGCCGCCGAGGGCGCCGTCCGCGCGTGCTTCGCCTCCGCCGGGCAGCTGTGCATCTCCATCGAGCGGCTGTACGTCCACGAGTCGGTCGCCGACGGATTCATCGAGCGGTTCGCGGCCCGTACGAAGGCCATGCGGCTCGGCTCGGCCCTCGCCTACGGCGCCGAGATGGGCTCCCTCGTCTCCGAACGCCAGCTGGAAACCGTCACCCGCCATGTGGAGGAGGCCGTCTCCAAGGGCGCCACGGTCGTCGCGGGCGGCCGCCCCCGCCCGGACATCGGCCCGTACTTCTACGAGCCGACGATCCTGGACGGCGTCGAGGCGCCGATGGCGGTGTGCACCGAGGAGACCTTCGGCCCGGTGGTGTCCATATACCGTTTCACCGACGAGGACGAGGCGATCGAGCGCGCCAACGCCACCGCGTACGGCCTGAACGCCAGCGTCTGGTCCCAGGACGCCCGGCGCGGCCGCGCGGTCGCCGCCCGGCTGCGCGCGGGCACCGTCAACGTCAACGAGGCGTACGCCGCCGCGTACGGCAGCGTCGCGTCCCCGATGGGCGGCATGGGCGACTCCGGTCTCGGCCGCCGCCACGGCTCGGAGGGCATCCTCAAGTACACCGAGGCGCAGACGGTCGCCCAGCAGCGGCTGATGCCGCTCGGCCCGTCCTTCGGCCTGACGGACGAGAAGTACGCGGAGTTCATGACCCGCAGCCTGCGCGCGATGAAGGCCCTGCGGCTGCGCTGACCGGTACGCATCGAACGGGAGGTACCCGGTGTCAGGGGACACGTGCGCCGATGATGGCGCGTACGACTACGACGTCATCGTCATCGGATCGGGCTTCGGAGGAGCCGTCTCGGCCCTCCGGCTGACCGAGAAGGGATACCGGGTCGGCGTCCTGGAGGCGGGCCGCCGCTTCACGCCCGAGACCCTGCCCAAGAACTCCTGGGACCTCCGCAACTACCTCTGGGCCCCGGCCCTCGGCCTCTTCGGCATCCAGCGCATCCATCTCCTCGGCAAGGTGATGGTGCTGGCGGGCGCCGGGGTCGGGGGCGGTTCGCTCAACTACGCCAACACCCTGTACGTACCGCCCGAGCCGTTCTTCCGGGACCCGCAGTGGGGCGGCGTCACCGACTGGCAGGACGAGCTGGAGCCGTACTACGACCAGGCGCGGCGCATGCTCGGCGCCCGGCTCAACCGGACCATGACCCCCTCCGACGTCCATCTCAAGGCGGCCGCCGAGAAGATGGGTGTGGGCGACACCTTCCACATGGCGCCCGTCGGCGTCTTCTTCGGGGACGGCGACGACGCGGACGGGTCGGCGAAGGCCGCACCGGGGCAGGAGGCCCCCGACCCGTACTTCGGCGGCGCGGGCCCGGCCCGCCGGGCGTGCACCCAGTGCGGGGAGTGCATGACGGGCTGCCGCCGGGGCGCCAAGAACACCCTCAACGAGAACTACCTCTACCTCGCCGAGCGGGCCGGTGCCGTCGTCCATCCCATGACGACCGTGGTCGCCCTGCGCGACGCCCCGGACGGCGGCTACGACGTCGCCACCGTCCCCACCGCGCGCCGCCGCAAGGGCAAGCCGAAGACGCTGCGCGCGCGGTACGTCGTCCTCGCCGCCGGTACGTACGGCACCCAGACCCTGCTGCACACGATGCGCGACCGGGGGCTGCTGCCCCGGCTGTCGGACCGGCTCGGGATGCTCACCCGCACCAACTCCGAGGCCCTGGTCGGCGCCCAGACCACCGACCGCCGCTACCGCGCCCGCAGCGGGGAGCGGCCCGACTTCAGCCGGGGCGTCGCGATCACCTCGTCCGTCCACCCGGACGCCAACACCCACATCGAGCCCGTCCGCTACGGCAAGGGCTCCAACGCGATGGGCGTGATGTCCATCCTGCAGATCCCGGACGGCCGTGGCCCGCGCTGGCTGCGCTTCCTCACGGCGGCCCTCCGCCACCCGACGCTGGCCGCCCGCTCCCTGTCCAACCGCCGCTGGTCGGAGCGCACCATCATCGGCCTGGTCATGCAGACCCACGACAACTCGCTGACCACGTACCGCAAGCCGAAGGGCCCCGGCAAGGGCCTGCTCACCGCCCGCCAGGGCCACGGCACGCCCAACCCGGACCACATCCCGGAGGGCGCGGAGGCGGCGCGCCACCTCGCCGAGTCGATCAACGGCTTCCCGGGCAGCAACGTCGGTGAGCTGATGGGTACCCCGCTGACCGCCCACTTCCTGGGCGGCTGCCCGATCGGGGCGTCGGCGGAGGAGGGCGTGATCGACCCGTACCACCGGCTGTACGGACACCCGGGGATCAGCGTGGTGGACGGCGCGGCGGTCTCGGCCAACCTGGGCGTGAACCCGTCCCTGACGATCACGGCTCAGGCGGAACGAGCGATGTCCCTCTGGCCCAACAAGGGAGAAAAGGACCCCCGTCCAGCCCCCAACGCCCCATACGTCCGCGTGCCCCCCGTGCCCCCGACAACCCCAGCAGTCCCCAAGACGGCCTACGCCGCCCTACGCGTTGTGGGCAATCGTTCCCCCGGGGGCACCTCCCAGCGGTAGCTGGGGGCGGGGTTGGTGGTTGGGGACACCCCCCCCACCGCCCTCCCCCCCCACCACCCCCCCAAGGGACCGCCTTTGGGGTCTTCCCCCCCCAGGTGGT
>NZ_JBVIZF010000002.1:786918-965419 GCF_055591805.1 Streptomyces sp. NPDC041200
CTGTCCCCCTAAAAACCCCGCCGTTCACAAGGAAGGCCGACGCCGCCTGAAGCGTGGTGGGCAGTCGTCCCCCCGGGGACACCGCCCAGGGGCAGTGGGGGGCGGCCCGGGGGGGGGGCACAACCACCCACCGCCCCGCCCCCGACAACGAACCCCCAGGGGCAACGTCGTGGGGCCATTCCGCAACAGGGTGACCCCACGACCTACGCTCAAGCAGAACGGCGCCGCCGAACAACGAACACGGCCCCGCCACCCACGGCCATGGCCACACCACCGATGAGCCCGATCATCGGCAGTGCGGAAGACGACCCAGTAGAGGCAAGCTGCCCCGACACCGGCAGCTCGGTCAGCTGGGCGCCACCGCCCTTCGGCGAGGGCCGGTTGCCCTTGTCCCCCGGCTTACCCTCCGCCTCGTCGATCGGCCCCGGCTTGCTGCCCGCGACCAGCACGTCGAAGTCGTACTCCATGGCCTCGGACCAACCGCAGACGTTGTCCTCATCGTGGTACGCGCCGATCGCGAAGCCGAACCCGTAGCTGCCGGGCGTCTTGGCGTCGACCTTCAGCCGCAGCTTGGCGTCCGCGTACTCACCCGGCTTCAGCTCGCCGATCGAGCCGAAGTAGCCCTCCTCGTCACTGATGGACTTCCAGCTCCCGCTGTCCTCGTCGTACGACTGCACGGTGAGCAGCTTCGAGACGTCTTCCAGCTCGTCCTTGCTGATGACGTACATCTCCACGTACGCCTCTACCGACTTCATCGCCTTGTCGGAGGTGTTGGTCGTCCGGAACGTGAACGGCACCCAGCCGGAACCGGCCACCACCTTGCTGGGCAGCCCGCGCAGCTCAGTGGTGACGGCGGCCTCGTCGGACGCCTCCTCGCACTCCTCCGGGTCGGTCGGGTCGTCCGTGGGCGTAGCCGTGGGCTCAGTGGTCGGCTCGTCCGTGGGCTCATCGGTCGGCTCGTCGGTCGGCTCGTCCGTGGGCTCATCGGTCGGCTCATCGGTGGGCTCGTCGGTGGGCTCATCGGTCGGCTCGTCGGTGGGCCCGCCCGTCGGCTCATCAGACGGCGGGAGCGACGGCTCCTCGGTCGGCGTGCCGCCGTCACCCGGCTCGGTGACCGACGGGCTGGGCGACGGACCGTCCTCGGCGAAGGCGGCGGGCGCGGCGAGCAGCGCGGCGGGAGCTATGGCGGCCGTAGCGACGGCGGCCACCAGTGTGCGGCGAATCTTCATGAAGACCTCTTCTGGAAGGCCGTCGCGGTGGGGCGCGGAGTGGCCGTGCGTTCGGTTTGCACGTACATGACCAACCCGCTGGCCGAAAGGTTGTCTTCACGGTTGCTCACAATATGGTCACAGAACCCACGGGTGCCTCAGCGGGTACAACCCGGAGCAGGCGGCACAGGCGTAGGGCCCCGGGGCGTCCGACCGAGCGGACGTCCCGGGGCCCTAGGCGGTCAGCACCGGCGTCAGGGCAGCGCCGGTGCTGAAGGGGCGGCGCCGGGGGGGTGCGCCGCGGGCTCGGGGGTGAGCAAAAAGAGGAAAGAAGAGGAAGGAAGATGGGGGAGGAGGAAGGTGCGTCAGGGGCGTACGCCCGCGCGGCCGGACTCGTGATCAGGCCGTGGTCGGACCAATGACGGGTGCTGACCCGGGGTGTTATCCCTCACTGCATCGTGGTGGATGCATCGCTCCGGGCGCAACCGTTTCGACTGGATACGGTCGGTCCCAGGCGTCCCCGGGACCGACCGCCCTGTGGATGGTGACCGGGCTGCTGTCCCCTGCCGACCGGTCACCTCGCCGACGCGGCACCGGGCTCAACGAGCCCGTTCGCGAGCCGGTCACGCGCCGTACGGGTGACGGCGGGCCCTCAGGGGCTGGCGTCAGGCCCGCCCCCGGCACAGCTCCAGCAGCGTCATGGCGAGGGTCGTACCGGGCTTGCCGAGCGACTGGCGGTAGCGGTCGAGGATCTCCATCTCGCGCGAGAGGTGCACCCGCCGCCCGCCCGCCGCGATCCGCGCCTCCTGGATGGAGGCCGAGACCGCCATCCGTTCCCGGACGAGTTCGAGGATCCGTCCGTCGAGGGCGTCGATCCGCTCGCGCGCGGAACCGATCACATCAGGGGTCGTGTCAGGGGTCGTGGCCGTACTCATATCCGTATCTCCTGGTCTCTCATCGATGGGAATCGACAGGAATCGGTAGGAGGAGCCCGGAACCGGCTGAGACCCGAAGCCAAACGCACCAGCGCCCCGGGCCTGTACCGGCCCGGGGCGCCTGGGAAGTCGCTTGTCAGTAGTTCAAGCAGCACGACCATGGCAGCCGGACGGGCCGGTGCCATAGATAAAGACGAAGGTCATGCGCGTGGACATGGCGTCGATTATGGGCTGGTTAGAATCGAAAGTCCAACCCTCCAGTTCCACCGCCGGAAGGCCGCCGAAGTGCCATCAGCGTCCCCTGCTGCCGCCCCCGACACCGTCCTGGTCGTCGACTTCGGCGCGCAGTACGCCCAGCTCATCGCCCGACGAGTCCGTGAGGCCCGGGTCTACAGCGAGATCGTCCCGTCCACCATGCCGGTGGCGGAGATGCTCGCCAAGAACCCCAAGGCGATCATCCTCTCCGGCGGGCCGTCGTCGGTCTACGCCGAGGGCGCGCCCCGGCTCGACCGTGCGCTCTTCGAAGCGGGCATCCCCGTCTTCGGCATGTGCTACGGCTTCCAGCTGATGGCCGTGACGCTCGGCGGCACCGTCGACAACAACGGTGCGCGCGAGTACGGCCGCACCGACCTGAGCGTGACCAAGCAGGGCTCGACGCTCTTCGCGGGCACCCCCGAGCAGCAGCAGGTGTGGATGTCGCACGGCGACGCCTGCTCGGCCGCGCCCGAGGGCTTCACGGTCACCGCGTCCACCGACCAGGTGCCGGTCGCGGCGTTCGAATGCGACGAGCGCAAGCTGTACGGCGTACAGCACCACCCCGAGGTGATGCACTCCACCCACGGCCAGCAGGTCCTGGAGCACTTCCTGTACCGGGGCGCGGGCCTGTCGCCCACCTGGACCACCTCCAATGTGGTCGAGGAGTCCGTGGCGGCCATCCGCGAGCAGGTCGGCACCAAGCGTGCGATCTGCGGGCTGTCGGGCGGCGTGGACTCCGCCGTCGCCGCCGCCCTCGTCCAGAAGGCCATCGGCGACCAGCTCACCTGCGTGTACGTCGACCACGGGCTGATGCGCAAGGGCGAGTCCGAGCAGGTCGAGAAGGACTTCGTGGCCGCCACCGGCGTCCAGCTGAAGGTCGTCGAGGCCGAGCAGCGCTTCCTGGACGCGCTCGCCGGGGTGTCCGACCCCGAGGAGAAGCGGAAGATCATCGGCCGGGAGTTCATCCGCGTCTTCGAGCAGGCCCAGGCCGAGCTGGTGGCCGAGGCGGGCGCGGCCGGTGAGGCCGTGGAGTTCCTGGTCCAGGGCACCCTCTACCCGGACGTGGTGGAGTCCGGCGGCGGCACCGGCACCGCCAACATCAAGTCCCACCACAACGTGGGCGGGCTCCCCGACGACATCGAGTTCCAGCTCGTCGAGCCGCTGCGCCGGCTCTTCAAGGACGAGGTGCGGAACGTCGGCCAGGAGCTGGGCCTCCCGGAGGACATCGTCCACCGCCAGCCCTTCCCGGGCCCGGGCCTCGGCATCCGCATCATCGGCGAGGTCACCAAGGACCGCCTGGACCTGCTCCGCGAGGCCGACGCGATCGCCCGCGAAGAGCTGACCGCCGCTGGTCTGGACCGCGAGATCTGGCAGTGCCCGGTGGTCCTGCTCGCCGACGTCCGCTCGGTCGGCGTCCAGGGCGACGGCCGCACCTACGGCCACCCCATCGTGCTGCGCCCGGTCTCCTCCGAGGACGCCATGACGGCCGACTGGTCGCGCCTGCCGTACGACGTGCTGTCGCGCATCTCGACCCGGATCACCAACGAGGTGGACGAGGTCAACCGGGTGGTCCTGGACATCACCAGCAAGCCGCCCGGCACCATCGAGTGGGAGTGACCTCCCCCTCTTGATCATCATCTGATCGTCAAACGCCGATGCCGTCGCTCATTCGTTTGGGTGGCGGCATCGGCGTTCGTGCTCGGTACGCTGGCTCCACGGCCAAGAATCCCGTCCATGGGAGGAACCATGACCGCTGAGCCGCTGCACACCACTCCGTGGCCTGTGCCGCCGCCGGATGGCTACACCGTGGACGATTTGCTGAGTCTGCCTGATCTCCCGCCGCACACTGAGTTGATCGACGGGAGTCTGGTCTTCGTGAGTCCGCAGCGAGATTTTCACAGCGTGGTGATTGATCTGCTGGTCAGCGGGCTACGCCGGACCGTGCCCCCGGAGTACAGGATCCGGCGGGAGATGACCGTGGTGATCGACAAACGCAATGGCCCGGAGCCCGACATCACCGTCGTACGCGCCGAGTCCCGGCGGAGTGGCGAGCAGACCTACTACCAGGTCAATGATGTGATGCTCGCCGTTGAGGTCGTCTCTCCCGAGTCCGAGGCCCGCGACCACGACACCAAGCCGCACAAGTATGCCAACGCGGGGATTCCGCACTTCTGGCGCGTCGAGATGACGAACACGGATGCTCGCCCCGTGGTCCACGTCTTCGAACTCGACACCGAAACGCGCACCTACCGGCATACCAGCCTCCACCACAACCAGCTCAAGCTCACCGTCCCCTTCACCATCGACATCGACCTCACCGAGATCGACCAGCTGTAAGAGGCCCCGGCTCTGGCCTCCTGCCATACCCGGAGGTAGCTTCCGCTCCAGCACCCCAGAGGAGTGGAGCTGCCGATGACGATGCCGATGCCGCGGCCGAACCCCGAGCCGATACCGACCGATCAGCTGCACATCACCATGCCGCCCACCCACGCCTCCCCGGCCGACGAGCGGCGGTACCGCAAGGAGCGGCTGGCGGCGGCGCTGCGCGTCTTCGGGCGGTACGGGTACGAGGAGGGCGTCGCGGGGCACATCACCGCGCGCGACCCGGAACTCACCGACCATTTCTGGGTGAACCCGTTCGGAATGCCCTTCGCCCACATCACCGTGAGCGACCTGATCCTCGTCAACGAGGCGGGTCAGGTGGTCCAGGGGCGGTACCACGTCAACCAGGCGGCCTTCGTCGTTCACTCGTCCGTGCATCGAGCCCGGCCGGATGTGGTGGCGGTCGCCCACACCCGTTCCGTCCACGGCCGGGCCCTGTCCGCGCTCGGCGAGCTGCTGGAGCCGATCACCCAGGACGTGTGCGCCTTCTTCGAGGACCACGGGCTCTACGACAGCAGCACGGGCGTCGTCGTGGACGAGGCGGAGGGCCGGGGGATCGCGGCGGCGCTCGGCGCGTACAAGGCCCTCATCCTGCGCAATCGCGGTCTGTTGACGGTCGGGGACTCGGTCGACGCGGCCGCCTGGTGGTTCATCGCGATGGAGCGCGCGTGCCAGGCGCAGCTGACGGCGAAGGCGGCGGGCAAGCCCGTTCCCGTCGACCACGAGAGCGCCGCGCGGATCCGTGAGCAGCTGGGAAGCGATCTTGTGGCGTGGATCAACTATCAGCCTCTGTACCTGCAGATCACCCGCGGTGAGCCCGACCTGCTCAACTGAGACCCCTCGCGGTGCGGCACAATCCTCCCTCTACACATGTCAGTTGGGCATACAGAACGAGTGAACGACGGAGCGGTGAGACCTCGTGGCGGTGGACACGACGAAAGACGCCACGAAGGCGAAAGTGAAGGCGGCTGACAGCCCCCACGGGCACTGCCACGCGGACCACGGCCCGGCGGGCTGTGAGTGCCCCCAGGGCGCCCGTGAGGGCCACCGGCGGGCGGTGGCCGCATTCGTGGCCATGCGGGAGCGTTTCGCGGCCGGAGAGGGCGTTCCGGCGGCCCTCGCGCACTCGGCCGGGGCGTCCCGGCAGTGGGTGTCGGACGAACTCGCCCACGCCGCCCGTACGCTCGTCGACTGCGGCCAGTCCGAGAGCACCGCGTGGCGCGACGCGGTGTGGCGGCGCACCCTGCTGGTGGTCTGGGGCGCGGTCGGGGCGCTGCTGATCGGGCAGCTGGCGACGGCGCTCGGCACCGGCTGGTCGGTCGCCCGCACCGCCGGGCTCACCGCCGCCCTCGTCACCGGCGCGCTGCTGACCCTCACCGCCCGGCTGCACTACGCGAACGGCGGCCCGCTCGCGCCGCTCGTCGGCGAGGACAACCGGATGTCCACCTCCCGCTCCCTCGCCGCCGCCTGGCTGCTGCTCGCCGTCTTCTCGGTGTTCGTCCTGGCCGTCGAGCTGGCCGTCGACCCCGGTGACCGGGACCGGATCGCCGGGGGCCTGTCCCTCGGCCACGCGGCCGGGCTGCTCACGGTCGCCGGGCTGACCTGCGTGGCCGCGGTGCTCGCCCGGCTCGTCGTCGCGGCCCGGGTGCGGGCGCAGCGACTCCAGAAGGTCCGCGCGGTCCGCCCGCGCGCGGCCGACCTCCTCACGGACGACGCGGGCCGCGGCAGCTTCGCCGACGCCCAGTACGTCGTCGTCCACGCGGTCGCCCTCGCCTTCGCCGCCGTCCGGCTCGCCCGCGAACCGTGGCGGCTGCCGGAGCTGCCGTGGGGGCTGGTGGTGCTCGCCGTCGTCTCGGTCCTGATGTACCTCACCGGCAAGTACGCGGAGGGCGGCCGCCCGACCGTCCTGTCCGTCGTCCGGGTCCGCCCCGAGGAGGGCGGCATCGACCGCGACGCCCCGATCCGCACCGGCGACGACATCGAGATCCGCGGCAACGGCTTCGTCCCGCCGGGCGCGCAGGACCCCGACCGGCTGGCCCGCATGGTCGTCCGCATCGGCGCCGTCCACGTCCACGTCCCCCTGGTGCCGGTCGCGGGCGGCTTCAGCAACCCGACCGATACGGCCCTGACCGTGCCGGTCCCGGTGGACGTGGAGCCCGGCCGGGTGGACGTGCAGGTGGTGACGGCGTCGGGGGCGGAGACGAACCGCTACCAGATCGACGTACTCGACTGACCTGGACCGACCTGACCTGACCGGACCCGACCTCGACTGAGTACGCACCCCCTCCCCTTCCGTATGGTTTTGATGACTACGCAATGGGAGAGGCGGGCGTCATGAGGCATGCGGACCGAACGGTCGGAGGGGGCCCCGCGGGAGACGCGGGCAGTGTGAACGTCGTGAGCGGCATAGGCGGCGGCCCGCCCACGGGCGGCGTGCGCGCCATGGCCGCCCGCTACTCCCTCCTACCCCTGCGGATTTTCCTGGGCGTCACCTTCGTCTACGCCGGGATCGACAAGCTCACCGATTCGGCCTTCCTGGCCGACAGCGGCGCGGGCTCGATCGGCCAGCTGATGAGTCAGGTGCGCGATACGTCGGCGGTCCCCTGGCTGGTCGACCAGGCCCTGAACTCCCCGAGCACCTTCGGCTACGTCATGGCCTACGGAGAGCTGGCCGTCGGCCTCGGCACCCTCTTCGGCCTCCTCTCCCGCCTGGCGGCCCTGGGCGGCGCGCTGATCTCGCTGAGCCTGTGGCTGACGGTGAGCTGGCAGACGGAGCCGTACTACTACGGCAACGACCTGGCCTACCTGATCGCCTGGCTTCCCCTGATCCTGGCCGGGGCCCCGTACCTGTCCCTGGACACGGCCTGGTCCAAACGCCGCCGCCGCCAAAGCTCCCAACTCTTCACCTGACGCCGACCGCCGCCCCGAGGCGGCACCCGCCGGTCGGCGCCCAGCCCGCGCGCCGACCGGCCCCCACAACGCCAACGCCCGCTGCGTGGTTCCCTGCGTCGAGCGCCGCCCGGGCCCGGTAGTTCCTGCCCGCGGTGCCCCGTGCGCTCGGCGGTGGCTGGTCTGCGGTGCCCGCTGCGTGGTGCCTGGTGCTGAGCCGCGCTCGGGCCTGCGGGGCCCCGCCCAGAGCGGTGGCCGGGCCCGCGGCGCCCCTGCGCCCCGGAGGGCGGTGATCGCCCCGAGGCGGTGTGTGCCGGACGGCCTGCCCGGCCGCCCGGCGCTGGCCGGACCCACGGCGCCCGGCGGCGCCCCAGCCCCCGGCTCCCGCTCCGGGGCGCCCCGCGCCGAGCGGCGGCCGACCGCGCTGGCTGGCTTCGCAGGCCCGCGCGGCGGCGGGGGGCCGGGGGCGGAGCCACCGGTTTCGGGAAGGGGCGGGGCGGGGGACTACTCCCCTCCGACGCTCGGCGGGCCGCTCACGCTTGCGGGGGCCGGTCCGGCGGCTGCGGGCGCTTGCGGCGGGCCAGGTACGTCAGCGCCGACACGAACCCCGCCGCGCACAAACCCCCCACCAGCACCATCAGCGGCACGAGCGACCGCACATCCCACTCCCCGGCCGCGTCCAGCCCGTACACCGTCGCCACACCCAGCACGACGAGCCCCGCCACCAGCTTCCCCGGCTCCACCGGATGCCGCTTCACGAGCGGGTCACCTCCACATTCCCCAGCCCGATCGACAGCCGCAGCACCAGCGTTCCGCGCGCCGCGCCCGCCCCGCCCTTCGGGTCGATGGTCACGTTCCGCTCCCGCCTCGGCTCGATGTCGATGTCATCGCCCCGTTCACCCGGCAGCCGGATGTCGCCGAGCCCGGTGCGGATCGTCAGCTTGAGGCGGACGTCCCGGGGCACGGTCACGGCCAGTTTCCCGGCGCCCACGGCGGCCTGGGTCCGCACGGTCTGGTCTTCCGTCAGCCGGAAGCGGTCCAGCTTCAGTTCGCCGACGCCCCCGCCCAGCTCGTACGAGGGCCGCACGGCGGCCGCCGACGTGGGGGCCCAGGTCTCGCGGGACCAGTCGGTCGTGACGGACCGGGGGAGCGCCGTGGCGGCGGCCAGCAGCGCGCAGGTGACGACGGTCATGATGGCGGTCCCCACCCCCGTCCGTCCGTACCAGCAGCTGACCAGCATCCCGAGCCCGAAGACCGCCAGCGCGCCCGCGAGGCCGATCTCCAGGCTGGTGCCGAGCGGTTGGTGGTGCCAGGACAGCCGGACCCCGGCGGCCGCGGTGGCGAGGGCGGCCAGGAAGATCCAGCCGCCGATGGAGGACCGGTCGCGGATCCGCCGGGCCCGCTCCGCCCGCGCGGTGGCCCGGTCGTACGGACCGTCGTCCGGCCCCCACAGATACCCCGGACCCGCCCCGCGCGGCGGCCCCGTCGTACCGTCCTTGACGATCGGATCCCGCCACCACGACGGCCCCGGCCCGCCCCGCGTCGGCGGAGCCTTGGCCTCCGGGGGCGCGTCCGCGACGGCCTGCGCCGTGGCCGGGTCCACCGCGCCGCCGCTCTCCGCCTGTCGCCGCTGGTGCGACCAGTAACCGGCGCCGCCCGTCGCGAGGATCAGCATGAAGGAGAACCACATCACGCCGCCGTTGTTGAGCATCGACAGGAACAGCCCGCAACCGACCAGCGCGCACAGCACCGCCGTCAGCGCCGGGCCCTCGACACGCCCGGAGAGCAGCCGCCGCCCCTCGTTCTCGTCCTCCCCGCTCAGGGGGACGAGCAGCCAGCAGAAGCCGTACATGATCAGACCGAGCCCGCCCGCGAGGGAGAGGACGGACAGGACCACGCGGAAGATCACCGGGTCGACATCGCAGTAGCGGCCGAGTCCCCCGCACACCCCCGAGATCATTTTCTGGTCGCGGCTGCGCCGCAGCGGCGCGGCCGCGCCCCGGGGGTCGCCGGAACCGGCCGAGCCCTCGCTGTCGTCCGCCACGGTGGGTGCATCGGTCATGTGTCCATGGTGACAAGACGGTCGTTCCGGCGGCATCCGGTGAAACCCTGGGCCTTCCCTGAGATCATCCCCGATGTCGTGGCGACTATCGTGGCGGATCGAACATGCGTGGATGCGCGGGGATCAGGGCCGCCACGGAGCGGGAGGGGAGTGCGGTGTCGGACGTAGGGCGGCTGATTGCCGGACGGTACCGGCTGGCCGAACAGATCGGCCGCGGCGGCATGGGTACGGTCTGGCGCGCCGAGGACGAACTGCTCGACCGTCAGGTCGCTCTCAAGCAGCTGCACGTCTCGCCGCACATCAGTGAGGAAGAACTGACGACGATGCACGAGCGCACCCGCCGTGAGGCGCGGAGCGCGGCCCGCATCACCCACCCCAACGTGGTCGTGGTCCATGACGTCGTGGACGACGACGGGCTGCCGTGCATCGTGATGGAGTACGTGCCGTCCACGACCCTCGGCGACCTGCTCAAGGGGGGCGAGACGCTCTCGCCCGTCGAGACCGCCCGCGTCGGCCGCGGCATGATCGCCGCCCTGCGGGCCGCCCACGCGGCGGGCGTCCTGCATCGTGACGTCAAGCCCGGCAACGTGCTGCTCGGCCGCGACGGCCGGGTCGTGCTCACGGACTTCGGCATCGCCATGGCCACCGGCACCTCCACGCTCACCAAGACCGGCGAGGTCGTCGGCTCCATCGACTACATAGCCCCGGAGCGGGTGCGCGGCCGCACGCCCGGCCCGGCGTCCGACCTGTGGGCGCTGGGCGCGACGCTCTATCAGGCGGTGGAAGGCCGGGCTCCGTTCCGTAAGCCGACGCCGATCGAGACCGGGTACGCGATCGCCGTGGACCCCCTGGAGCCGCCGAAGCGGGCGGGCACGCTGGCCCCGCTGATCGAGGCGCTGCTGGAGAAGGAGCCGGAGCGGCGGCCGACGGCGGAGGAGACGGAACGGGCGCTGCGCGGCCCGGCGTCGGAGCCGGAGACGACGACGTATCCGATGCAGGGTCAGACGACCAGGACGACCATGGCCCTGACGAAGCTCCGGGCCAAGCCCCCGGCCCCCGAGCCGTCCCCGCGGCCACAACCCACGCAGCCCACGTCCCCCACCCAGTCCGCGCCCCCCACGCACCCCACGTCCCCCACGCACCGCACCCAACCGGTGCCGCGCGTCCCCGAACCCGTCACGGCCCCCGTCCCCAGGCCCGTGCCCCCGCCCCCGCCCGCACCCACGCCCCCGGCGTTCTCTCAGCCGAAGACCTCCGCCCCCCGCAAGGCCCGGTGGGCCGCCATCGGGACGGCGCTGGCGGTCGTGGTGGTGGCGGGCGGCGTCTACGTGTGGAAGACGGAGGGCGGCTCCCCGTCGTCCGCCTCCGGCGCGGCCCCCGGCACCTCGGCCACGCCCTCGTTCACCCCGTCCCCCGTCCCGCAGGGCTACCACCTGGCGAAGGGCCTCGGCGTCTCCTTCCCGGTCCCCGACGACTGGAAGCCCGACGCCGACGAGGAGGGCATCGTGGACGAGACCCAGGAGATCCGCTACCTCGACCCCGCCAAGATGGGCCGCCTGTCGGTCAACGTCCTGGACTTCGCGTCCAAGGACCAGGTCAAGCACCTCGAGGACGTCGAGACCGCCTTCAAGAGCAGCTTCGCGGAGAACGAATACGAGCGGACCCGCCTGCAGGAGACCACGTTCCGCGGCATGCCCGCCGCGATCTGGGAGTTCCGCTTCAAGGGCCGCGCCCGCTGGTTCCGGGCGATCGACCTGGGCTTCGGGAACGAGGGCGACAAGGAGTACGCGATCTACCTGAGCGCGCCGGAAGACCAGTGGGGCCAGTACCGCCCGATCTTCGACAAGGTCCGAGACGGCATCCGCCTCCCCTGACCGCCCATGGGTCACGGACGGCATCCGCCTCCCCTGACCCCGGGACCGCCCGCCGCAGGCGCCCACCCCGCCCCGCTCCGGGAACGATCAGGGTCGACCCTGATGTCCGGAACACGGGGACCGTGTGACGATCGGGGCATGACCGCCGCCGCACCCCCGACCACCCCCGTCGAACCACCCCCGCGCAAGCTCTACCGCAGCGCCGAAGGCCGACTGCTCGGCGGCGTGGCGCGGGGACTCGCCGGGCATCTGGGGCTGCCGGTCTCCTGGGTACGGATCGCCTTCGTCGCGCTGATCATGGCGGAGGGCTTCGGCACCCTCCTCTACGCGCTCTTCTGGTTCATCGTCCCCCTCGGCGTCGGCGGCGTGGGGGAGACGACCCGCCCGCTCACCACCGTCGGCCCCGACGGGCGGCGCCGGATCCTGGCCCGCAGGCCGGAGCGCGGCCAGATCATCGCCCTGGTCGCCCTCTTCATCGGCATGGGCATCTTCGTCCAGGGCTTCCAGCTGGGCCGCGCCAACACCTACATCTGGCCGCTGCTCCTCGTCGGCGCGGGCGTCGCGCTCTTCTGGCGGCAGGCCGACAACGCCCGCCGCGCCCAGTGGGTGGAGCTGAGCCGCAGCAAGCGGGTGCTGCCGCTGGCCCGCGCCGGGGCGGGGGTGGTGCTGGTCGGCGCGGGGGTGACCGGCATCCTCGTCCTGCAGGGCTCGGCCCGGCACCTGGGCGCCGTCCTCCAGGCCGCCCTCGCCGTGATCGTCGGCGTCGCGCTGCTGGCGGGCCCGTACGTGATCCGGATGACGCAGGACCTCTCCGAGGAGCGCCTGATGCGCATCCGCGCCCAGGAGCGCGCCGAGGTCGCGGCGCACGTCCACGACTCCGTACTGCACACCCTCACCCTGATCCAGCGCAGCGCCGAGGACCCGCGTGAAGTGGCCCGGCTGGCCCGCGCCCAGGAGCGGGAGCTGCGCGCCTGGCTGTACAAGCCGGAGGGCACCGGCAAGGACGAGGCGGACGAGCCGGACACCCTCGCCGAGGCGGTCAAGGCGACGGCGGCGGAGGTCGAGGACTACCACGGTGTCCCGATCGAGGTCGTGGTGGTCGGCGACTGCCCGCTGGACGAGAGGCTGGGCGCACAGATGCAGGCCGCACGCGAGGCGATGGTGAACGCCGCCAAGTACGGTGGCGACGGCGGCGCGGTCCAGGTGTTCGCCGAAGTCGAGGGCGCCACGGTCTTCGTCTCGGTACGCGACCGCGGCCCGGGCTTCGATCTGGACGCGGTGCCGGACGACCGCATGGGCGTCCGCGAATCGATCATCGGCAGAATGCAGCGCAACGGCGGCACGGCCAGTCTGAGGTCCGCGCCCGACGGGGGCACGGTAGTGGAGCTGGAGATGGAGAGGGCGGCGACGACATGACCGAGGCAACGGGCGGCGGTACGGGCGGTACAGGCGGTACAGGCGGTACGGGCGGCACGGACGCGACGACCGGCGCGGGTGCCAACGCTGCGGGCGGCAGCGGCACGGGCGGCAGCGGCACGGACGACGCCCGCCGGGTCCGCGTCGTCCTCGTAGACGACCACCGCATGTTCCGCACCGGCGTCCAGGCCGAGATCGGCGAGACGGACCGCACCGGTGTCGAGGTGGTGGGCGAGGCGGCCGACGTCGACCAGGCCGTCACCGTGATCACCGCCACCCGCCCCGAGGTGGTCCTGCTCGACGTCCACCTCCCCGGCGGCGGCGGGGTCGAGGTGCTGCGCCGCAGCGCCGCGCTGATGGCGGCCACGGAACGCCCGGTGCGCTTCCTCGCCCTGTCCGTCTCGGACGCCGCCGAGGACGTCATCGGCGTCATCCGCGGCGGCGCCCGCGGTTACGTCACCAAGACGATCACCGGCACCGACCTGGTCGACGCGATCTTCCGCGTCTCCGAAGGCGACGCGGTGTTCTCCCCGCGCCTCGCCGGTTTCGTCCTGGACGCCTTCGCCTCCACCGACGCCCCGCCCGTGGACGAGGACATGGACCGCCTCACCCAGCGCGAACGCGAGGTGCTGCGTCTGATCGCGCGCGGCTACGCCTACAAGGAGATCGCCAAGCAGCTGTTCATCTCGGTGAAGACGGTCGAGAGCCACGTCTCGGCGGTCCTGCGCAAGCTCCAGCTCTCCAACCGCCACGAACTCACCCGCTGGGCGACGGCCCGCCGCCTGGTCTGACGCGCCTGGTCCGACGCGAAGCGGCGGGGAACGTTCCGGTGGGCGGCCGCGTTGCCCCAGGGCCCGTTCACTCTCTGCCCTGGGAGCATCGTGCCCGCAACCACGCCCGCCACCCCCACCGCTGTCCCCGCGCCCCCGGTACCTCCGGCCCTGAGCACGCAGGCCGAGCGGCTGATCGAGCTGGGGGTGCACGAGATCGCCGGGGTGTCCGCCGCCGAGATCCGTACCTTCACCGAGGCCGCCCAGGCCGTTGCGGGCGGCGAGGGCGCCCTGCTCGCCGTTCACCCGGACCGGGCCCCCGCCTCCGCCCTCGCGCCGCTGATCCACCGTGGTGACAAGCCGGGCTTCGTCGTCACCGACATGCCCGACGTCGACCTCTTCGCCCCGCTCGACACGGTCGCGTTGCCCGACGCCCCGCTCTACCTGCTCACCGGCCTCGACCGCGGCGACCGGATGGCCAACTGGAGCCCGAACGAGGCGCTGCCCGCCCTCACCGCCGAGGCCCGTACCCCGTTGCTGCTCACCGAGGGCATCCACTGGGTGATGCAGCAGCCCGCCGTTCTGGAGCGCAACCACTGCTTCATGACCATCGGCTCCCGGCTGCGCAAAGCAGGCGGCGCCCTGGATTCCCGCACCCCGGCGATCTGGATCAGCAACGGCACCGGGCGGGACGGCCGCGAGCGCCGCGACGCCCCCAAGGTGGGCTGGTGCTGGGCGAACAACCGCCACACCTGGCTGGGCTTCGCCTCCGCGACGAGCCGCCTGTCCGACGTCTAGGCGGTCCCACCGACCAGATGCGTGGCGATCGCGCGCGACAGCTCCTCACGGCACGTCTCGGCGTCGTCCGCCGCCCAGCAGACGTAGCCGTCGGGCCGGAGGAGCAGCGCGCCCGCGCCGAGGTCGGCCGGGGACTTCGCGCGTACGAGGTCGATCCGCTCGGGCGGCGTCACGTCGGCCGGGACGAGCCCGCCCACGTCCAGCAGCACGGCGTGCCCCGCGCCGAAGAGGGCCGACAGCCGGGTGGGGCCGCCCGGAGTGGTCAGTTCGGCGTCCGGGACGCGCTGTCCGGTGAGGGGGTGCGTACCGGGTACGTCGTAGCGGAGGGCCAGGCCGGAGATCAGCCCCGTCAGATAGCGGTTGGTGTCCGGTAGCCGCATCAGGTCGATGAAGATGTCCCGCAGGGCCGTCACGTCCTCGGTCGGGTCAGGGTCCGCCAGCACCCGCTGGGCGGCGGTGTGGTGCAGCACTCTGGCGGCGACCGGGTGCCGTTCGGCGTGGTAGCTGTCCAACAGCCCGGCCGGCGCCCGGCCCTGGAGCGTCGCGGCCAGCTTCCAGCCCAGGTTGAACGCGTCCTGGACGCCGAGGTTCAAGCCCTGGGCCCCCAGTGCCGGGTGGATGTGCGCGGCGTCCCCGGCGAACAGCACCCGGCCCTCCCGATACCGCTCGACCTGCCGGGTCGCGTCGGTGAACCGCGACGCGTTGTCCACGCCGCCGAGCACGGTCTCCTCGCCGTACACGGCCCGCAGCGCGGCTGCGATCTCTTCCTCCCCGACCGGGGTGTCCCGGGTGAGGTCCGTGGGTTCTTCGCTCCCGAAGGTGAGCCGGTAGCGGTCGTCGCCGAGCGGGATGAGCATGGCCCAGTAGCCGTTCGCCTTGCGCGTCAGCGTGCTGATGTGCCTCCGCTCGCGCGGCACCAGCGGCGATGTGGCGGACAGTCGGATGTCGGCGAGGACGGCCCGAAACGTTCCGGGCCGCCCCGGGAAGGGCATGCCGAGCTTCTTGCGCACCGTGCTGCGGCCCCCGTCGCACGCCACCAGATACCGCGCCCGCACCCGCAGCCCGCCCTCGGCCGTGACGGTCACCCCGTCGTCGTCCGCCTCGACCGACGTCACGGCGGCGTCCCGCCGTACCCGGGCCCCGAGCGCGGTGGCCCGCTCCTCCAGCACCTCTTCGATCTCCCACTGCGGGAGCATGACCGGGGACGGGTGCCGGGTGTCCCACGGCCCGCAGTCCAGCGACACCGGCAGCAGCGCGAAGTTCGCGCCGACCGGAGGACCGTCGAACGCTCGGCTCCGCATCGCTTCCAGCAGCCCGCGCGACTCCAGCAGTTCGGCGGTACGGGCATGGATCGCGCCGCCCTTCGTCTGCTGGTTGCGGCTGGGCAGCTTCTCCAGCACCAAGGTCCCTACCCCGGCCAGCGCCAGTTCGTGCGCGAGCGTCAGCCCGGTCGGCCCGGCCCCCACGACCACGACATCGGTCTCGATCTCGTTCATCCCACGCTCCCCTTCGCGTTCCTGCACTCGGTAAATAAGTACACCAAGTGCAGAACTATTCCAAGTGCAGTTCGGTGGGGTAACGTGGGCATGGTGACGACCGAAAGTCAACCCGGCCTGCGCGAACGCAAGAAGCAGCGGACCCGAGCCGCGATCTCGGACGCCGCGATCGGCCTCTTCCTCGAATGCGGTTACCACGAGGTCTCCGTCGCCCAGATCGCCGAGGCCGCCGAGGTCTCCAAGCGCACGTTGTTCACGTACTTCCCGTCCAAGGAAGACCTCGTGGTGCACCGCATGGCCGACCACGAGACCGAAGCGGCAGGCGTCGTACGCGCCCGCCCCTCGCACACCACCCCGTTGGCCGCCCTGCGCGACCACTTCCTCGACGGCCTGCGCCGCCGCGACCCGATCACCGGGCTCAATGACGCGCCCCCGGTCCGCGTGCTCACTGAGCTGATCTTCGGAACCCCGGCCCTGATGGACCGCATGCAGCGCTTCAAGGCGGGCAGTGAACGCGCCCTCGCCGAGGCCCTGCGCGACACCACGGACGCACCGGACCTCACCGCCCGCCTGGCCGGCGTCCAGATCATCGGCGTCCAGTGGGCGCTGTCGACGGACAACTTCCAGCGCCTGGTGGCAGGGGAGACCGCCGACGAGCGCTACCCGGGCGCCGTACGCGACGCCGAGCAGGCCTTCGACCTGCTGGGCGGCGGCCTCGCGGGGCTTACGTAGCCGCGATCAGCTTCAGTTCGAACCACACCGTCTTCCCGATCCCACAGGCGCGCGGATGCGCGTCCCACGCGTCCGCGAGCGCCGCGATCAGCTCCAGCCCCCGCCCCGACTCGTCCTCCGCCGTCGCCTGGCGCGGCTGAGGCATCACCTCGCTCGCGTCCGACACCTCGACCCGCAGTTTCTCGTCACGCACCACGCAGCGTGCGCGGACCTCCCGACCTGGGGAAACGCGCGCGTGGCGACAGGCGTTGGTCACCAGCTCGCTGAGCAGGAGCACGGCCACCTCTGCCTGCGCCTCCGGGATCTGCCACGTGCGAACTTGCTCACGCAGCAGCGCCCGTGCCCGGCCCACGCTGCGGGGGTGGCGGGGGAGCCGCCATTCGATGTCCATCGGAAGTGGGGGAGTTGGTGCATTCATGACCGGAATGCTGCTGGTCAGGCGCACTCTGCCGCAGTAACGACGTCGGTACGCAGCGTATGCGTACCGCAGGTGCCTCATGGGAGAGAGGGCGCGATGACGGTCATGGAAGGTGGTTCGCAGTCGCCGATGTCCTGGCGGTATTGCGGCAATCAGATCAAGCTGTGGCGTATGCAGGCCGGGATCAGCCGCGAACAGCTGGGCAAAGAGGCCAACTACGAGTACGAGACCGTGAAGTCCATGGAGCAGGGGCGGCGCAAGCCTGCCCTGCGGCTGCTTCAGGTCGCGGACCAGATGTTCGGGGCGCGGGGGCTGCTGCTGGCGGGGCAGGAGTACCTGAAGCCGGACAAGTTCGCGTCGTTCTCGCAGGACTTTATGCGGTACGAAGCGGAAGCTGTCGTGCACAGCTCGTTCGAGCCCCAGCTGATTCCAGGGCTGTTGCAGACGGAGGAAACGGTCCTTGCGTTGCTCAACGCCCATTGGCCGCCACTGGATGACGAGACGATCGAAGCGCGAGCCGCGGCCCGACTGGAGCGAAAGAGCCAGTTGGACAAGCAGACCAGGGCGTTCACCTTTGTGATCGGCGAGACGGCAGTGCGCAGTCCGGTCGCTAGCGACGAGGCCCACAAGAGGCAGCTGCTCCATCTGTTGGAGATGAGCCAGCGGCGTAACGTCACGATTCAGGTCCTGCTCAACGGGGGCGCTCATCCAGGTCTCAACGGCCCGTTCGTCCTGCTGGAGACGCCCGAGCACGAGCACCTTGTGTACGAGGAGGGGCAGACCACGGGTGTGCTGTTCGCCGATCCGGCGAAGGTAAGCATCGTCACCCAGCGCCATGCCATGATCCTCCGGCAGGCCCTCAGTCCTGAGGAGTCGGCAAACTTCATCAGAAAGTTGGCGGAGGAGCTATGAGCGACGAACTAGCGTGGTTCAAGTCGAGCTATAGCGGCACCGAGGGCGGCAACTGCGTCGAGGTCGCCCTCTCCTGGGCCAAGTCCACCTACAGCAACAGCGAAGGCGGCGCCTGCATCGAGGTCGCCACCTGCCCGCACACCGTCCACGTCCGGGACTCGAAGCTCAGCGCCGGGCCGCAACTGGCCCTCGCCCCGGACGCCTGGGCGGAGTTCATAACCTTCGCCACCGCCGCCGTCAGCCCCGCTTAAGCGCCACGCCCCCGTACATCGCCACTTCCTCGTCCCTGACCCCCTCCGTGGCGGCGTCCGGGCGCCAGTGGTGGAGCAGGGTCACGCCGGGGTCGATCAGGTCCAGGCCGTCGAAGAAGCGCTCGGCATCGCCCTTGTCCCTGATCTTGAGGGGGATACCGCGCTCGTTGTACTCGCGGCCGACCCCGGCGACCTCCTCGGGGGCCGTGTCGCCGCTGAAGATGGTCATGGCCAGCGCGCTGCCCGGCGCCAGCTCCGCCATCAACCGCCGTACCAGGCCCTGCGGATCGTCCTCGTCCATGACGAAGTGGACGATCGAGATCAGGGACAGCGCGACCGGCTGCTTCAGGTCCAGCGTGTTGTGCAGGGCGTCCGCGTCGAGGATGGAGTCGAGGTCGCGGATGTCCGCGTCGATGTACTCGGTCCGTCCCTCGGGGGTGCTCGTCATCAGGTGACGGGCGTGGGTGAGGACGATGGGGTCGTTGTCGACGTACACGACCCGGGCGTCGGGGGCGGTTTCCTGCGCGACCTCGTGCAGATTCGGCTGCGTCGGGATGCCGGTGCCGATGTCCAGGAACTGGCGTATGCCGTGCTCCCGCACGAGGGAACGGACCGCCCGGTGCATGAAGTGGCGCGCCTGCTTCATGGACGTCGGCAGGCTGGGCCAGGCCTGGGCGGACGCGTCACCGGCGGCGCGGTCGGGTGCGTAGTTGGTCTTACCGCCCATGAGGTAGTCGTAGACGCGGGCGGAGTGCGGTATGTCGGTGCGGAGGTCAACCCGAGGTTGGGCGAACTCCGACCTCGATGACATCCATTCAGTTCCTGACATCTCGTGCGCCCCGATCGTCAATCTGCGGCAATCAGCTGACCAGTTGCGGTCGTAAGTCATCGTAGGCGGCACGGAGTGTTGATCGCCGAGACCTGTGCGCATTTATCTAAGGAACGGTGCGTCGGCACAGAGTTGGAGTTGAGCTTCGGGCGCCGAGGCTTGAGCGCTCTTTCCAAGGAACGGGTGGGTGAACAACCCACCCACCCTCCCCATGCACATAATGTGACCGGCTTGCCACGCACGGTGGCATCGGTCTAGCGTTCGCAGCAACAAGAAAACGGCCCCGGCGGTGCGCCAACACCAATTCCGGGGCCTGACCTACAAGATCGAAGAGGACTCGATCCGTGGCTCCAGCCGACTCTAGCGTTGCCCCGCACGCCTCCGCACACCCCCTGGCCAACCCCGGCTACGGCAAGCGCAGCGCATCCCGCCAATCCCCGCGCCGCGCGGACGACTTCGCACATTTGCCCAAGCGTGAGGCGGCTATCGCCGCGTACATCGACCGGTTGCCGGACGGTGCCGCGATTGACGCCAAGACTCTCGCCAAGTGCCTTCCCGACTACGGCCAGATGGCCTGCGCCACCGCTCTGCGGCGGCTGTCGGAGGCTGGTCATCTGCGGCGCGTCCGCGAGCACCTCATCACGGAGGACGGGGCGCGCTGGGTGACCCGTACGTTCTTCTCCCGGGCGGCGCGCGCAGAGGAGTGGTGGGAGGCGTTCGTACGCGGCGACGCCGCGCCCGAGCCCCGCCCCGCCGCCGTACGCACGGCCGCCGCTCCCACCAGGACCCCCGGGTACGACGCCCTGGCGTCCCTGGGGCGTGCGGACCCCCGGATGACCCTCTCGGCGGCCGACTGTGCCCGCCTGGAACCCCTCGCCGCGCTCTGGCTGGCGCGCGACGCCGACCCGTCCCGCCTCGTCCAGGCGCTGACGTCCGGGCTGCCTGTGCAAGTGCACAGCCCGGCCGCGCTGGCCCGTACCCGGCTGGAGGCCAAGCTGCCGCCCGAGCCCGTACCGGCGCCCGCCCCGGAGGCCCGGCCGGAGATCACCATCAGCCGCCTCCTGGAGTGCACCGACTGCGGCCGCCCCGGCCCGCCCGCCGCCCTGCCGGGCGGCCTCTGCCGCCCCTGCCGGGGCGAGACGGAACCGCTGCCGCCGGGCGACATCGACGTTCACGGCTGGGCGGATCGGCTGCGAGCCGCCGCCCGCGACGCGAAGGGATGAGCGAATGACCTCGCAGGACGTGCCACCGGATGTCGGGGCACCATGGGTGCGAGGAGGCGAACCCATGACCCCTGGCACGACCGACCGGCCGCAGATGGGCATCGAGGAGTTCGAGCAGCTCGCCCGCACGGCGCCGGAGACCGTCACGCTCGAATTCATCAGCGGAAAGCTAGAGGTCAAGCCCGTGTCGGACGGGAATCATGGGGCGACGGACGCGAACCGGCGTGCCCGTGTGGAGAAGCCCGGGGTTACGCG
This sequence comes from Streptomyces sp. NPDC041200, assembly GCF_055591805.1. Lineage (NCBI taxonomy): Bacteria > Bacillati > Actinomycetota > Actinomycetes > Kitasatosporales > Streptomycetaceae > Streptomyces > Streptomyces sp. NPDC041200. The sequence goes on from NZ_JBVIZF010000002.1 coordinate 807,624, forward strand.
ACCGCCGGCATCCCGGTGTATCTCCTCGTCGACCGTGACGAGTGCACGCTCGTCGTCTGCAGCGAGCCGCGGCGCGGACGGTACCGGAGCATGAGGGCCTGGGCGTACGGCGAGACCGTCGAGCTTCCCGATCCCGTCGGGATCAGCCTCAAGACCGAGAAGCTCAAGGACTACGCCTCGTGAGGGTCGAAGATCCGGACGGGGACGCCGTCGATGCCGATCCCCGGGCTGTGAAACGGCTGCGTCGGCGGGGTCGTAGACGTCGAAGTTGACGGAGGCGCGGGCGGCTTCGGCGCCGAGGCGCCGAGCGTCGGGGAACGGTCCTGGGTTGTCGCTACCCGGCATATACCCCCCAGGGGTATTTGACGCGACGGCGGGCGGCGGGTTAATCTCTCGTCAGATGCATACCCCACCGGGGTATCTGGGGAAGGGGAATGGTGATGAACCAGACCAACTGGCACCTCAAGGGCGAGTGGTTCGACGTCTGCAGCTGCTCGATGCCCTGCCCTTGCACCTTCGCGCAGGCTCCGACGAACGGCGCCTGCCTGTTCACGCTCGTATGGCAGATCCATGAAGGGCACTTCGGGGATGTGCGCCTGGACGGCCTGGGTGTCGTGGCGCTCGGCGAGTTCGCGGGGAACATGTGGGTGGACGACCCTGACGCCACGATGACGGCGATGTTCTACATCGACGCGAAGGGGACGCCCGCACAGCGGGATGCCCTGGAGGAGATCTTCCGCGGCAACGCCGGGGGGTGGCCGGGCACGTTCGGTTCGCTGATCAGCGACGTGCGCAGCGTGCGATACGCCCCGATTCACTTCGATGCCGCGCCGGATCTCGCGTACTGGCGCGCGACCGTGTCCGACAAGGTGAGCGTGGGCGCCACGGCGCTGACCGGTCCCACCTCGGACCCCAAGCGCCGGGTGCAGTTGATCAACGCCCCCGGGGCGGAGGTGGGGCCGGGCCAGGTCGCGACATGGGGTGTGGTGAGTGCGGACCACGCCGAAGGCTTTGACTTCTCCCGCGAGTACCGTGGCGGGTCCAGCAAGCACTTCCCGTTCGACTGGCGGCCGGAGGCATAACGGCCCGCACCACCTACCGCACCCTCAGCGCGCTCTCCGACCTCTGGCCGCCCTGTATGCGGCCAGGGGTCAGCTGCTCCCGCAGGGTGTGTACGACGTGCCTATCGAGGGGCGTCGCGCAGCCAGGTGAGGACCTGGTCGGCGTGCTCGTTCGGCGGGAAGACCGGATAGAAGACGTGCTCGATCACGCCGTCGCGGATGATCAGCGTCAGGCGTTTGTAGAGCGTCAGCCCGGCGACGTCGAACGTGGGGAGAGCGAGCGCCTGCGCCAGGCTCCGCGTCGGGTCGGAGAGCATGTCGAACGGCAGGTGGAGCCGTTCCACGACCTCGCGCTGATAGTCGGTGTCCTGGCTGGACAGGCCGAACACCCGGACCGCCCCGGCGTCCAGCAGCTCCTGGTAGTGGTCACGGAAACCGCAGCTCTCGGGGGTGCAGCCACGGGCGCCGGGGATCGCGTCCCACCCCTCGGGCAGGTCGGTGCCCGGGCGGCCGGTGAGCGGGTAGACGTAGAGCACCGTCCGGCCCGGGACCGGCGCGTCGAGCCGGACCGTCGTGTCCCCGGTGCTGCGCAGCTCCAGGGGCGGCATCGTCGTGCCGGGCAGATGGGCGGCCGCGCCATCGTCCTCGGGGACGGGCAGGCCGGCGGGCAGGCTCAGGTAGTCGTTCATCGGGGTCGCTCCTCCGTCGGACGCTTCGAACGCTTCGGGCGCTTCGGACGGTGAGACACGACTGTTGCGGTGGGCGGCCTGCTGGAGGTGCGCGATCAGAGCCGTACGCCGGGCCGTGAGCCCCGCGATGCGCTGCGACAGTTCGTCGATCGCCTGCCGGTACCCGGCCAGCGACGCCGGGCAGTCGTCGGCGTGCCGATGGCCGACCGCCAGGCAGTCCAGGAACGGCCGGGTGCGCTCGACGGGAATTCCGAGGCCGCTGAGCGCCCGGATCTCCCGCGCGAGCCGTACGTCGTGCTCGTCGTAGTCCCGGTAGCCGTTGGCCAGCCGCCCGGGTGCCAGCAGCCCCAGCGACTCGTAGTAGCGCACCGCTTTGGTCGTCACACCCGCCCGGCGGGCCAGCTCACCGATCCGCATGTCTCTCACCTCGATGAACGCTAAACCTTGCCCCTGAGGGTAAGGTCAAGCCCCATCGAGCCGGTCATGGGTGCTTGACCCTGACACCGTGTGAGGCCGTGGACTGAGAGACATCATGTTCACCATCGGAGATTTCGCCCGGCACGGGCGGGTGTCGGTCCGGATGCTGCGCCACTACGACGCGACCGGACTGTTGCACCCCGCCCGCGTCGACCCCGCCAGCGGCTACCGGTACTACACCGCCGCCCAGCTCGCCCGTCTCAACCGCATCATCGCCCTCAAAGACCTCGGCTTCACCCTTCAGCAGGTCCGGGAGATCCTGGAGGAGAAGGTCACCACCGAGGAACTGCGGACCATGCTGCGGGTGCGGCAGGCCGACCTGGAGGCGGCGATGACGGCCGCGGCCGCACGGCTGGTGCGGGTCGAGGCGAGGCTCCGGTCGATCGAGAGCGAGGGACAGATGTCGTCCAACGAAGTCGCGGTGAAGAGCCTGCCGAGCGTACGCGTCGCCGAGCTGACCGGTGTGGCGACCGGATTCGACGCCATCGGACCGGTCATCCAGCCGCTGTACGGGGAACTGCTGCCGCGCCTGGCGGCGGCGGGGATCACGCCGACCGGGCCCGGGGTCGCCTACTACGAGGACGCCCCAGACGGCGGTGTCCTCATCCATGCCGGGATCGAGGTCGCGGCCCCGGTGGGGGAGGACGACGGGCTGCGGGTCGTGGACCTGCCGCCGGTCGAAGCGGCGGCGGCCATCGTCCACCGGGGTTCGATGGAGGCGGTCCTGCCGACCATCCAGACCCTGGGCCGCTGGATCGAGGCCAACGGCTACCGGTCGGCCGGATACCCCCGGGAGATCTACCTGGAGTGCCCGGAGGACCAGGACGCGTGGGTGACGGAACTCCAGGAGCCGATCACGCCTGCCTGAGCGCCGTACCTTCCCGGGCCGCCCTATGCCGCTCGGCCGGGAGTCGGGCCCCGGCCCGCACCGCCGCCGGGGCCCGGCGGCGGTGACACGGCGGAGCGCGGTGCTTCAGGCCGCCCGTCCGGGAGTCGGCGGGCCGTCGAAGACGGCGGCGGAGATGTTGCCGCCGAACCCGATGCCGAGCTGCAGGGTGACCCCGCTGTCGCGCTCGATGGCATCTCGCGCGAGCCGGGGGTGTCCGTTCGATACCGGTTTGGGTACCGGGAGGCGGCCCGACCGGTATGACGCGGCCATCACCACGGTGTCCATCAGCGGGGCGGCGCCCATCGTGTGACCGAGCAGCGGCTTGAGCCCGTAGCCCGCCGCCTGGTCGAGGTGGTCCAGCACTGCCGTGTCGGCCTGGTTGCACTCTTCGGTGCCGGTGCCGTGAGCGCTGTAGTACTCCACGGCGGACCGCTCGGTGCCGGCGGCGGCGAGCGCCTCGTCGACGACGCGCAGCATCTGGACGTGGTCGGGCTTGATGGCCACCGGGTGGTAGGCGTCATTGCCGAGCGTCGACGACAGCAGTCTGGCGTACGGCTGGGCCGTGGACGAGCGGCTGAGTACCACCGCGGCGGCCGCCTCCCCCAGGACGAACCCGCGGGAGCCTTCCTGGAAGGGCCGGCACACGGCCTCCGGCGGCGCGTCGTGGATGAGCGGGCCGAGCGAGGCGAACAGAGTCATCTCCTCGCCGTCGAATCCGATGTCGGCCGCGGTGACCACCACATCGGTGGCGTCTCCGCAGTCCAGCAACCGTTGCGCCACGGCCAGTGCGTGCAGCCCGGACGAACAGGCCGCACTGACCACCATGGAAGGCCCGGTGAACTGGTGCCGCATCATGGCCATGCCAGGAGGGGTGGTCCACGCTTGCTCCACGTACGAACGCCGCGGGCTGACGGACTCGGGGGCCAGATAGCGCGTACGCATGAGTTCGAGGTCGGCGCGGGTCGTCGAGTGCAGGATCGCGACCCGTTCGCCGGGCTCCCAGCCCGAGTTCCGCGCGTCCTGCAGCGCCTCGTCGACGGCGGCGGCGTAGGCCTGTGCGTACCGTGAGGTGCCGCTGTTCTCGCGCTCCGGACCTTCCGGGACCCGGGCGAACCAGCAGCCCTCCGGGAATCGGCCGCCCAGCTCGTACCACTGCTGGGCGGCGGGGCGGCCGCTGGAGAGGCCGTCCCACATGGTGTCGATTCCCCAGCCGTAGCCGGTCACCGCGCCGATTCCGACGATGGATAGATTTGTGCTGCTCATGTCACACCTCGCTGAACGGGCCGGCTGCAACTGATGGCTTCTGTTGTTGAGCCGGGTGGGCTTTCGGTGTCGAGTCGTCGGAACCAGGGGGCCTGGTAGTGCTTTGTCAGGCGGTCTCCAGTACCGCCTCGAGGACGCTGACCGCGGAGGCGGTGGGAACGACTTCCCGCAGCCGGAGCCCGGCCCGGGCCAGGAGGGCCTCGTACTCCTGCGCGGTGCGCTCCCGGCCGGTGGTGAGCGTGACCATCGCGAGGTCCAGCATCTTGCCGGGGTGTGGCTCGTCGCCGGAGGGCAGCACCATCTCCACGATGAGCAGCCGACTGCGCGGGGACATCGCCGCCGAGCAGGAGCGGAGGATGCGCAGGCAGGAGTCCTCGTCGCAGTTGTGCAGGATGTGCGACAGCAGGTACGCGTCGGACCCGGGCGGCACCGCGTCGAAGAAACTGCCGCTGTCGGTGCCGCAGCGGTCCGCCATTCCGGAGGCCTCGATGTAATCGCGGGCGTGCTCCGTACCCTCCGGAAGGTCGAACAGCACACCGGACAGATGGGGATGCTCGCGGAGCACGGACAGCAGCAAGGTTCCGACGCCGCCGCCGACGTCCGTGACGTGCTCGGCCCAGGAGAAGTCGTACGCGCGGGCCACGGCCTCCGGCTCGTCACCGTGCACGGCGATCATCATGCGGTCGAACGCGGCACCTTTGTCGGGGCGTTGCCGCAGATAGTCGAACCACGGCAGGCCGAGGGCGATCTCCGTTCCGGTCCTCTCCGTGGCCAGCCGTTGGGGGAGGACGGTCAGCGCGTCCCAGATGGGACCCTGCAGGGTGAGCACCATGTCGCGGGTGCCGCTGGGGTGGCCGGTGCACAAGGTCTCTCCGATGGGCGTCAACGCGTAGGCCTGCCCGGCTCCGTCCTTGTCCGTCCCCCCGGTCCCGTCCCCGGTGCCGTGAGCGGGGACGGTGCACAGCACGTCTGTGCTCGCCACGGCCCGCAGCACCTGGTGCAGCGAGTCGGCGCGTACGCCGGTCTTGTCCGCGAGGGTGCGGCACGACCGCGGCCCGTCGCTGAGCAGGTCGGGGATGCCGAGCGAGGTGACGGCATACAGGGCGCGTGCCATGAAGACGTTGAACATCGTGTCCTGGATACCGCGTGGGGCCGTTTCGGCTGTGGGCACAGCTGTCTCCCTGCTGTAGGTGGGCGGGCTGCCGTAGGTGGCTGGGCTTCTGCCGTAACCGGTCGCCTCGGAGGCGTCAGATGAATTCGGTGATGTTTTCCTCGACACCCAGCACGGCGCGCCCGAACACCTCCTTGTTGACCACCGGGCTGGCGAACGCGTGCCGACTGGCCGTCTGGATGTCGCGGACGATGCCTCCGAGCGGATTCGCCTCGGCGAACGCGGAGGCACCGTGCGCGGAGACCAGGAGGTCGACCGCCTCGCAGCACTGGGCCACCACATGTCCGAAGTGCATGCGGACCCGGGCGCGGGAGACGACATCGGGGTACGTCCCGGCGGCGGCGTAGGCGTCGATGCTCTCAGCCGCGCTGTGGGCCAGAGCGGTAGCCGCGTCCACGCGTGCCGTCGCCTCGGCGACAGCCAGCTGGAACGCCGTGGAATCGCTGCGCCTGCCGTAGGTCGTGAACGAGATACCGCGTGTCGACGCGTCCTTCGAGACGAGTTCCAGCGCGGCGCGGGCCATCCCGATGTAGGGGCCCATCATGTGGGTCACCAGGGTCGGCAGGAACGCCGTCCGATACCGGGGGCTGCCGGCGCCGCCCTCCTGGAGCGCGAGATCACCGCGGACGGCCGGCATCACGGACAGCACACGGTGGTCGGGTACGAAGAGGTGTTCACCGGAAAGGGTGTTGCTGCCGGTGCCACGCATCCCCGTGGTGAACCAGGTGTCCTCGACCCGCAGTTCGCTCATGGGGATGAGAGCGAAACCGAGATCTCCGTCGTCCGGGTGGTGCCCTTTCTCCGCCGCGTCGGGCCGGGGAAAGCCGAGCATGGCCCACTGGGCATGTGCGCAGCCAGACGCGGGGCTCCACCGTCCGCTGACCGTCCAGCCCCCTGCCACGCGGTGCGCCGTCGCGCTGGGAGCAAAGACCGAACACACCCGCGTGTCAGGCCCGTTCGCGTACACCTCCGCCTGGCCGGCCTCGGGGAACAGCCCGACTAGCCAGTCGCCGCAGCCGAGAATCCAGTGCACCCAGCCCGCGGACGGGTCCCCCTTCGTCACCTCGATCGTGGTGTCCACCATGGTGCGAAGGTCGCATTCCCACCCCCCGAACCGCCTCGGCACCCACATTCGGGACAGTCCGGTTCCGGCGAGTTCGGCCATGACCGGATCGGTCAGGCGGCGTCGTTCATCGCCCGCGACGCGATTCCGCTCCAGTAGTCCGCGGAGTGCCGTGGCACGGCTCACGAACCCCGGACCCGGCGTATTCGCCGAATTCGGCACATCCTTGGCGGTCATTATTGCCGCCTCCGCAGCGCTCATCACTTTTCCTTCTCGCCAGCGGATTTCCCGCGCAGCGATTACAGGGCACCCGCGCGGCATGGGACATGGAAATTGACTGCCCTGTCGAGCAGTCCGGGGAGCGCCCTTGGTGTGGCGGCTTCCCCGGACTGGTCGGGATTTTCGACAGTCGTCAAGCGGACGGCAGGTCGGGAAATCAGCCGCCCAGCGTACCCACGGCGGATTCCGCGATGGGGGAGAGGACATCGTCCGCCATCTTCCCGTGAACCTTGAGGTTGCCCGCCGGGTCGGTGAGCATGCTGGTCACCTCCCACGTGGGGTCACTCAAGTGGTACATCTCGACGTGGTGCCACAGGGCGCCCGCGGACTCCCCGACCGGGCTGGTGACAGAGCGCGACGGCGTCTTGTCATGCGCCGAGGCGGTGCCCGTCCCGGCGAAACCCGCGAGCGCGCCGGCCGCCACCAAAGTCCCCGCGGCCCGCATCAGTCGCCGTCGGCCGTTCGAAGGGCGACCGGTTCGTACCTCGCTGAAAGACGCAAACATGGACTCTCTCTTTCTGTGCAGGGGGTCTGCCATCGCCCTCTGGCGCTTGGTGAAGAGTTCACCAGCCCACCGGGGGCCTGGCGTTTCTCGCCAGTTGCCTGATGGTGAAAGATCAATCACGACGTCAAAATCGCGGTATTGAGAGGCAGTTGACGCGTGAGCCACCTCGATGAAACTGCGGGGAAACGAATCTGACGCCCGCTTGACTACGGCCGTCCAAAGGAAGAGGCCTGTTGTACGCATTCACGCCCTCCGCTGGGTCATTTCGGGATTTGAACGCGAACAACGGTCATCGGACGATCCGCCGGCACCTGTCCCGTGACGGCATTCCGCAAGATCCGTACGCAGGTCCCCCTCTGACTCAAGGAGCTCCGTTCATGCCTCCCACTCCCGCCGCTGTTGACGCACCGGCCATCAGCCCCGAGTCTTCGGCCGCTGATGGACCCACCCCCACCGCATCGGCGCACGCGTACGACACCGGGCTCTTGTTGCTCCGGATCGTGCTCGGGCTGACCATCGCGGCGCATGGCTCGCAGAAGCTGTTCGGCTGGTTCGGCGGCCTCGGCCTCGACGGCATCGGCAAGGCATTCACCGGCATGGGGTATCCGGCGGGCAGGACGATGGCCGCCATCGCCGGGATCACCGAGATGCTCGGCGGAATCGGCCTGGTGCTCGGCGTGATCACGCCGCTCGCGGGTGCCGCTGTTTTCGGCACGATGGTCAATGCCGTCGTCGTGGACGCGAGCGGCGGTTTCTTCCTGCCCGAGGGCGTGGAGTACGCGGTGGTGCTCGCCGCCGGCGCCGCGGCCCTCGCCCTGACCGGTCCCGGCCGGTACGCCGTCGACCGGCTGCTCCCGGGGCTGCGCGCACACCGCCTCACATACGGGGTGGCGGCCTTGCTGCTCGGCGCCGTGCTGGCGGCCGGGACTCTTCTGACGCGCCACTGAGCACGGAGGGCCGAACAGTCGTGGGCAGCGGCGCCATTGGCTGCCATCACGACTGTCAGGAGAGGCCCGGCCGGGTGCGGTGCGCCGTCCGAGCCACGGCGCACCGCACCCGGCCACTGACGAGTTGTCGGCCGCGCCCACACCGGGTTCACGAAGTCGAGGACGGCGTCGAAGTGCTCCTCGTGGGACGCCGCGAATCCGGCGCGCCAAGGGCGATGCTGTCCCGGCGTCAGCTCATCCGGTCGCCGTGCCCGGCCGCGGCGCCGTCTCGCGCCGCCTTGAGGTTCGCCTTCTTCACCTTGTTTCCGCAGGTCGCCATGGAGCACCAGCGCCGCCGCCGACCCCGGCTGGTGTCCAGGAAGAGCCCCCCGCACGTGCGCTGCTCGCAGCGCTTGATCACGCCGTCGCCATGGCTGCCGTGGTGGGTGCCCAGCGTCGTGACCGCGTCGACGGCGACGACGGCCAGCGCCGCGCGGGCGGGGTCGGTGTCCGGAAGGCGCCACCGCGCCCGCCCGCCGGTGAGGACGAGCCGCGCCCGGTGACGTGCGGTCCAGCGGTTGAGCAGGTCCTCGTCCGCCGGGTCGGGCACGCCGTCGGCGGCGATGGCGGTGCCCGCCCGGTGGATGGCCTCGCGCAGCTCGCGGGCGTCCCGCAGGAGCGCCTCGGAGGGGAGCGGCATGTCCGCGCTGCCCAGCTCGTTGACGGCGAGCCACGCCCGTAGCCGCTCCGGGGTGGCGATGCGCTCCACCACCGCGTCGCCGCGCCGCTCGCTGAGCGTGGCGACGAAGCGGAACGAAAGGATCTCGTTGCCGAGCCGGAAGTCTCCGGGGGTGGGTGAACCGGTCATGGTGGTTCACCCTAGGCGCTCCACCGCACGGAGGTCAATGTTTGACATCGCCTGAGCGAACTGTTTAAACAGGTTCACATGAACCAGTTGAAACAGTTCCCCGGTGGCGTTGTGAGTGCGAGCGGATCCCGCCCTCTTCATCGCGCGAGGCGTTGTCGCCGGGATCGGCGCCGGCACGCTCTTCAAGGGCGCGGTCGCGCTGGTCACGAATGCCGCGCCCGCGGGCGTGCGCGCCGAGGCCCTGGCGACCTTCTTCCTCGCCGCCTACACGGGCCTCGTCCTCACCTCCCTCGGACTCGGCCTCGCCGCGCAACTGACCAACCCGACGACAGCGACGCTGTGGTTCTCCGGCTTCCTCGCCGCACTCCTCACCGCGATCGCCTTCCTCAACCGGACGGCTGGCGGGGCCGGTCGCCGCCCTTCACCGTCCCCGTCACCGTGACCCGACACCCGCGCAAGGAGAACAACATGACCACGACCACCGCCCGCCCGCTCACCGGCTTCGGCACCGTGACCGGTGTCCCCTGGCTTCCGGACGGCTTCACGGACGTCTTCGACAGCAGCCTCGTCCGCGTCGGCGACGTCGCCCTCCACACCGTGCGGGGCGGCGCCGGGCGGCCGCTGCTCCTCGTCGGGGGCTGGCCGCAGAACTGGTACGTGTGGCGTCACGTCATGCCGCGCCTCGCCGAACACTTCCGCGTCGTCGCGGTCGACCCGCGCGGCGTCGGACCGTCCGACAAGCCCCGCGAGGGCTACGACACCGGCACCGTGGCGGCCGAACTCGTCGCCCTCATGCGGGCGCTCGGCCACGAGCGCTTCGCGATGGCCGGGCACGACGTCGGCATGTGGATCGGCTACGCCCTCGCCGCCGACCACGGCGACGCGGTCGAACGCCTCGCCCTGCTCGACGCCATGATCCCGGGCCTCGCGCCCAACATCCCCGTCTTCGGCCCCGAGGCGCAGAACGACCTGCTGTGGCACTTCGCCTTCAACCGGAAGCGCGGCATCAACGAACAGCTCGTGCGCGGCCGCGAGCACATCTACTACGGCGACCAGTTCCGCACCAAGGCCGCCCGGCCGCTGCCGGAATCAGCCGTCGACTTCTACGTCGAAACGCTCGCCCGCGACCCCGAAGCGCTGCGCGCCAGCTTCGAGTTCTACCGGGCCACGGACGACAACATCGCCCAGAACGAGCGGCGCAAGCGGAATCCGCTCCGTATGCCCGTCCTCGGCGTCGCCGGAGCCCGCAGCCAGGGCGAACGCCTCGGCGCCCTGCTCGACCCGGTGACCGAACACCTCGACAGCGTCGTCCTTCCGGACTGCGGGCACTATGTGCCGGAGGAGAGCCCGGAGGCTCTGCTCGATCACCTGCTGCCGTTCCTTCGCCCCTAGGCGCTTTCAGGCAGGGCGGGCCGCGCCCGCGAAGGGCATCTGGTCGATCGGGGCCACCCGGACCGGAGCGCCGGGGCGCGGCGCGTGGATCATCTGGCCATTGCCGATGTAGAGGCCGACATGGCTGACGCCGGAGTAGAAGAAGACCAGGTCACCGGGGGCGAGTTCGCCGCGCGAGATGCGGCGGCCCGTGTTGATCTGGGTGTAGGTGGTACGCGGCAGGGACACCCCGGCGGCGCGCCAGGCGGCCTGGGTCAGCCCCGAGCAGTCGTAGCCGTACGGACCGGTCGCGCCCCAGACGTACGGCTTGCCGATCGCCCCGTACGCGAAGGAGATGGCGCGGGCCGCCCGGCCGCCCGTCCGGGCGGGGGCGCTGTGCCGGGGCGTCGAGGCGGCGTCGCCCTGGGCGGCGTGGAGGCGGTCGCGCTGCTGGCGGGTCAGCTTGGACAGCAGCGCGTCGGCCGCGGCCAGCTTCTCCTGGACCGTGTGCTTGTGGCGGGCCGCGGCCGCCTGCGCGGCGCGCAGCGTACGGAGGCGGCCGGTCGCCTCGTCCCGGATCCGGCGCAGCGACCGCTCCTCGCGGGTGATGTTCGCGATCGTCGCTGCCTGGCGGTCGCCCGCGCGGTCGGCGAGCGAGGCGCGCTGGAGGTACTGGCCGGGGGAGGAGGAGAGGGCCAGCTGAAGGGCGGGGGCGACGGTGCCGGAGCGGTACTGGGCGGTGGCGAAGGCGCCGAGGGCGTTGCGCGCGGTGTTGAGGCGGGCGGTGCGGCGGCCCGCCTCGTCGCGTAACCGGTGGAGCGACCGCTGCGCCTTGTCGGCCGCGGCTCGGGCGCCGTCGTACTTCTCGGTGGCCTCCTCCGCCTCCCGCTGGTACGCGTCGACCTTCGCCTTCGCCTGGGCGGACGTCAGGCGGGGCTCGGCGTGCCCGACGCCCGGGAGGGCGGTCGCGGAGGCGGCGCCCGCGAGGGCGAGGGTCGCGGCGGTCCGGAAGGTGCTGGTCCGGAGGGTGGTGCCGGTGAGCGACGGGCGGTGCCGCTGCTTCGGCTTCGTGGGGGGCTGCGGCGCCACTGCGGCGACTCACCTTTCGTACGGGGAGAGGGGGCTTCCTGGAGGGGAAGCTAGGCCGGTCGGTGGCGCGGCGCGCTGGGATGAACGGAGCTGGACGGATTCGTCCCCCCGGTAGCACCTGCTGATCGCGGGGGCGGCGTGACGAGGGCAGGATCGGGGCGGCTGTGACCGATGTGCCGATCGGGGCGCACCCGGGTGACTGGCGGTGATATGTGCGGCGCTAGTCTCCGGTGCCATGGACGTAGTCATCAATGTGTTCGTCGGCCTGCACATCGTCGGCATCGCCGCGCTGCTGGGCGGCTTTCTCTCCCAGCTCACGGCGATACGCGGGGGCGGCGCGCGGATGACGCCGGGGATGCTGCACGGCGCCCTGACCATGCTGGTCACGGGAGCCGCCCTGGTCGGGCTGAACCAGGCGGACGATCAGACCGTGAACACGGTCAAGATCGGCATCAAGCTGGCGCTGCTGGTCGTGATCCTCGGCCTGGTGTACGTGAAGCGGGACGAGGAGAAGGTGGAGCCCGCGGTGTTCGGCGCGGTCGGCGCGCTGACGACGGTGAACATCTTCATCGCCGTGCTCTGGACCTGATCCTCTGCCTGATCGTCTGCCTGATCGTCCGGACCTCTGGACCTGACAGTCCATCAGTTTGTCTCATGCCGCCGGACCCCCGACCAGGGGGTGCGAAGGGGCGGAATGGGGGAAATCGCACCTGTAAGCGCAACCCGACGCACCCTTCGACTGTCTTACCCGTCAAGGGCAAGCCCGGAGGGAGCGCGCAATGGGGGCAGAGGGAAGATTCGCGGCATGGCGCCGCCGCACGGCGGTCGCGTTGGGCATGGCGGGCATGGTGGTGCCGCTGACCGTCGCACTCGGTGCGGCACCGGCGCAGGCGGCGACGTCGTGCACGGCGGGCACCGGTCCGTATCAGAAGCAGGTGGAGAAGTTCCTCGGTCGTCCCGTCGACGGTCGGCAGTCCTCGGGGGACTGCCGCGCGACGCAGAGGTTCCAGGTCAACCACGGCATCAGCCCGACCATCGGCTACGCGGGCCCCGTCACCTGGGGCGTCATGAAGCTGATCAACGCGCAGAACGCGGCGGGGCGTAACCCCAACGCGGCGCGCAAGTGCCCCACCAACAAGGGCCGCATCGCCTGCGTCGACCTCACCCGCCAGCTCAGCTGGGTGCAGGACGGCTCACGGCTGGTGTTCGGCCCCGTGCCGGTGCGCACCGGACGGGACAAGTACGAGACCCGCACCGGACTGAAGAAGATCTACTGGCGGAACAAGGACCACTGGTCGACGATTTACGACGTGGCCATGCCGTACAGCCAGTTCTTCGACGGAGGCCAGGCCTTCCACTCCATCGCGGGAAGCGTGTGGTCGCCGCCCGGCTCCCACGGCTGCGTCAACATGCGCTCCGGTGACGCGCAGAAGTACTGGAGCCTGTTGCGGAACGGCGACGACGTGTACGTGTACGGGCGCAAGCCGGGCACGTGACCTGGGGCGGTGTGGCTGCCCGATGCGCGGGCGGCCACACCGCTCGCGGCGGCAGAGGGCTTACGCGGGCCGCACGCTCCCGTAGATCGGCATCTCGGTGATCGGCGCCTTCTTCACCACGTCCCCCGGCTTCGGGGCGTGGATCATCATGCCGTCGCCGATGTAGAGCCCGACGTGGCTGATGTCGTCGTAGAAGAAGACGAGATCACCGGGCTTGAGTTCGGAGGTCGAGACGCGCGTACCGGCCTTCACCTGGTCCCACGTGGTGCGCGGCAGCGAGACACCGGCGGCCTTCCAGGCGGCCTGGGTGAGCCCTGAGCAGTCGTAGGAGTTGGGGCCGGTGGCGCCCCAGACGTACGGCTTGCCCAGCTGGGACTCGGCGAAGTCGATCGCCTTGGCGGCCTTGGTGCCGTTCGTGGGGGTGGACGAGCCGGTGCTGGAACCGGAACCGGAGGAGGAATCGGAAGAGGAACCGCCGCTCGATTGCTGTTCCTGCTCCTGCTGCTTCTCCTCGGCCGCCGCCTCCCGCTGCTTTTCGGCCAGCTCGGCGGCCTTGCGCCGCGCCTCCTCGGCCTTCTTCTTCTCGATCGCCGCCAGCCGCGCCTTCTCCTTGGCGGTCAGGCTGGCCAGCAGCCGCCGGGCCTGCGCGAGCTTGTCCTGAACGGACTTCTTCTTGGTCTTCAGCTCTTCCTGGGTCTCGGTCAGCGACGCCAGACTCCGGGCGGCCTCGCTGCGCTGCTTGGCGGCCTTCGCCGCCTGCGTCTGGAAGTCGTCGACGGCCCGCTTCTGTGAACCGGCCATCCGGCTCATCAGATGGGACTGGTCGAAGAGGTCCTGCGGGTCGTTGGAGAACAGCAGGCTCGCGGCGCTCGAGGTCATGCCGCCGTTGCGGTACTGGGCCGCGGCGTAGGTGCCGAGCGTGCGGCGGGCCTCGTTGAGCTTCTCCGTGTTCTCGGCGACATCGTCCAGCAGCCGGTTGACCTTGGTGCGCTGCTGCTCGGAGCGCTCCTTGGCGGCGTTGTAGTGCTGGGTGGCGGATTCCGCCTGGTGGTAGAGCGAGTCCACCTTCTCCTTGACCGCCTCGATCGACTGCGTGGCGCCGGGCTTCGGGTCACCGGGGGCGGCGTTCGCGGTCTGGGAGAGGAGGGTGACGGAGGCGAGGGCGGCGGTGGTGAATCCGACGGCCGTGCGGCGCCCGGTGGACGAGGCGTAGGTGGGTATTCGGGTCCGCGGCTTGCGGTGCGACGCCAAGGGAGGCGCTCCTTCCGTGGACCGCCTACCGGGTTAGCTGTCGGGTTCGGGCGGTACGGAAGGTTGCCCTACGGCCTCTGTGGAGGGACGACGTGTCGTACGCGTCGTACCGCCGCTCGGGCCGATTCACCCCGGTGTTGCGTTGTTGGGTCCCCGGCTCCGGGCGCTTTGGGCGTGGCCGGACTCGGCGGAGGCCGCCCGGGCCGACGCGGTTCGCCGACGGGTGTACGGGCTGCCTGAGGGAGGACCGTAGCCAACTCGTGGGGCTCCTGTGAAGGCTGTTGGCCGATATGCCCGAAACCGTTTCGTGACATCCCTACGCGGTCCATGCGTAGGCTGTCAGTGTGGCGCCCTAGACTCGGTGAGCGATGAGCAGCCTCTTTGACGACAGCTTCCTGGCGAACCTCGGGCCTCCGGACGAGGAGCCCCCGCCGCCCGAGGATTCCGCACACCCGGGCCCGGCCGGTGGTTCCGGTGACCCCGGTGATTCCGGCGGCGAAGAGGTGCCGCACCACCTCTTCACGGGCGCTTTCGACGCTCCGGTGCCGAGCGGCCCCAGAGAGGCGTACTACCGGGACGGCGCGCCCCGCCCCGCCATCGACCCGGCGGCGCTGCTGGAGGGGCTGAACGAGCAGCAGCGGGCCGCCGTGGAGCACACCGGCTCGCCGCTGCTGATCGTCGCGGGGGCCGGGTCCGGCAAGACCCGGGTGCTCACCCACCGCATCGCGTATCTGCTCGGCACCCGCCATGTGCACCCCGGCCAGATCCTCGCCATCACCTTCACCAACAAGGCCGCGGGCGAGATGAAGGAGCGGGTCGAGGAGCTGGTCGGCCCGCGCGCGAACGCCATGTGGGTGATGACGTTCCACAGCGCGTGCGTGCGCATCCTGCGCCGCGAGTCGAAGAAGCTGGGCTTCACCTCATCGTTCTCGATCTACGACGCCGCCGACTCGAAGCGGCTGATGGCGCTGGTGTGCCGGGATCTCGACCTCGACCCGAAGAAGTTCCCGCCGAAGTCGTTCAGCGCCAAGATCTCCAACCTGAAGAACGAGCTGATCGACGAGGAGACCTTCGCCGGTCAGGCGGCGGACGGTTTCGAGAAGACGCTCGCCGAGGCGTACGCGATGTACCAGTCGCGGCTGCGCGAGGCCAACGCCCTCGACTTCGACGACATCATCATGACCACGGTCAACCTGCTCCAGGCGTTCCCCGACGTCTCCGAGCACTACCGCCGGCGCTTCCGGCACGTCATGGTCGACGAGTACCAGGACACCAACCACGCTCAGTACACGCTGGTGCGCGAGCTGGTCGGCACGGACACGGACGAGATGGAGGCCGGGGAACTGTGCGTCGTCGGCGACGCCGACCAGTCGATCTACGCGTTCCGGGGCGCCACGATCCGTAACATCCTCCAGTTCGAGGAGGACTATCCCAGCGCGCGGACGATCCTGCTGGAGCAGAACTACCGCTCCACCCAGACCATCCTGAGCGCGGCCAACGCCGTCATCGAGCGCAACGAGAACCGCCGCCCGAAGAACCTGTGGACCGAGGCGGGCACCGGCGCCACCATCACCGGCTACGTCGCCGACACCGAGCACGACGAGGCCCAGTTCGTCGCCGACGAGATCGACCGGCTGACGGACGCGGGGGACGCCCGGGCCGGGGATGTCGCGGTCTTCTACCGCACCAACGCCCAGTCCCGTGTCTTCGAGGAAATCTTCATCCGGGTCGGCCTGCCGTACAAGGTCGTCGGCGGCGTCCGCTTCTACGAGCGCAAGGAGGTCCGCGACGTCCTCGCGTACCTGCGCGTGCTGGCCAACCCCGAGGACGCCGTACCGCTGCGCCGCATCATGAACGTGCCCAAGCGCGGCATCGGCGACCGTGCCGAAGCGATGATCGACGCGCTCGCGTCGCGCGAGAAGATCACCTTCCCGCAGGCGCTGCGCCGCGTCGACGAGGCGTACGGCATGGCCGCCCGCTCGGCGAACGCGGTCAAGCGGTTCAACACGCTCATGGAGGAGCTGCGGACCATCGTGGAGTCGGGTGCGGGCCCGGCGACCGTCCTGGAGGCCGTGCTGGAGCGCACCGGCTATCTGGCGGAGCTGCAGGCGTCCACCGACCCGCAGGACGAGACCCGCATCGAGAACCTCCAGGAGCTGGCGTCCGTGGCCCTGGAGTTCGAGCAGGACCGGGGCGAGGAGAACCCCGGCACGCTCGCGGAGTTCCTGGAGCAGGTCGCGCTCGTCGCCGACTCCGACCAGATCCCGGACGAGGACGAGGAGGGCGCCGGGGTCATCACGCTGATGACGCTGCACACGGCCAAGGGGCTGGAGTTCCCGGTGGTCTTCCTCAGCGGCATGGAGGACGGGGTCTTCCCGCACATGCGCGCGCTCGGCCAGACCAAGGAGCTGGAGGAGGAGCGGCGGCTGGCGTACGTGGGGATCACGCGCGCCCGCGAGCGGCTGTATCTGTCCCGGTCGACGATGCGCAGCGCGTGGGGCCAGCCCGCGTACAACCCGCCGTCCCGCTTCCTGGAGGAGATCCCCGACCAGTACGTGCGGTGGCGGCGCACCGGGCCCGCGACTCCGTCGGCGACGATGGGCGCGATGTCGGGCGGCGGGACCATGTCGGGCGGCGGGGCGGGGCTGTCGTCGTCGCGTTCGCGGGGCGGGTCCTCCGCGTCCGGTTTCGCGACGCGGCGGGCGAAGGACCGCCCGGTGGTCTCCCTCACCATCGGGGACCGGGTGACGCACGACTCGTTCGGGCTCGGCACGGTGGTGTCGGTGAAGGGCACCGGGGACAACGCGGAGGCGACGATCGACTTCGGCGGCGAGAAGCCGAAGCGGCTGCTGCTGCGGTACGCGCCGGTCGAAAAGCTCTGAGCGTCCTGGTCCTGGGGTGGGGGCCGTGGGGGCCGGTCAGTTGGGGTCGAGGCCGTGGCTCTGCAGCCACGGCTGCGGGTCCACGGCCGCCCCGCCGCCCGGGTGCACCTCGAAGTGCAGATGCGGGCCGGTGGAGTTGCCGGAGCTGCCCGAGTAGGCCATGACGTCCCCGGCCTTGACGGTCCCGGAGCGGATCTTGGTGCTGCTGAGGTGGCAGTACCAGGTCTCCGTGCCGTCAGGAGCGGTCAATATGACCATGTTGCCGTAGGCGTCGTTCCACTGGGTCCGTACGGTGCCGTCGGTCGCCGCCATGACCGGCGTGCCCTGGCTGACCGGGAAGTCGATCCCGGTGTGCAGGGACATCCAGTTGATGCCCGCCTGGCCGTAGCCCGCGCTCAGCCCGTGCTGCGCCACCGGCAGTGCGAACTTCGGCCGCATCGCTTCCTTGCGCGCCGCCTCCGCGGCCTTGCGCTTCTTCTCGGCCTCCTGGCGCTCCTTGAGGTCGATCCGCTCCTGGGTACGGCTGGCGCGCTCCCGGAAGTCGTTGACGCCGTCGTCGACCCCGGCGAGCCGGGTGTCCATCTCGCTGTTGGCGACGGAGGCCTTGACGGGCTGTACGTCGGGGGCCGCGGCCTGGGTGGTCGTGTCGTCCTTCTTGTCGCTGGAGATGCCGCTCACGGAAGCGGCGGCCACGGCGGTGACGCCGAGCGCGCAGACGGACGGGACGGCGACGGTGAGGAGTGCGGAGCGCTTGGGGCGGGCGGGCGCGCTGCGGCGGCGGGCGCGGCTGCCGGAACGGGTGGCGGTGGCGGTGGCGGCTGCGGGCGGCGGCGTGATGTCGGCGACGGGCTCGGGGGCCGGGTCGGGTTCGGGTTCCGGCTCGGCCACGGCTTCGAAGACGGCGGTCTGCTGTGGCTCGTCGTATGGCTGCTCGTCGTACGGCTGGTCGTCGTACCGCAGCTCGTTGTACTGGAGCCCGTCGTGCTCGTTGTACTGGGGCTCGCTGTACTGCGATTCGTCGACCGTGGCGTAGGCCGAGGTATCCCAGAACTGGGTATGCCCGGTGTCGACGCCGGAGGTGTCGTACGCGGCGTTCTGACTGATGACGTCGTACGCGCCCGTGTCGTAGTGGCCCGAATCGGCCTGTCCCGTATCGAACTGCCCGGTATCGAACTGCCCCGTGGCGTCGTAGGTGCCCGTATCCCACTGATGCGATTGATGCGACTGGGTGTCCCAGGCGCCGACGTCCCAGTGGCCGCCGGTGTCGTCCTGCCGCTGGGTGGGGACGTCGGTGGGCAGGTGATAGCCGGAGGCGGCCCACATCGCGCCGGTGTCGTAAGCGCCCGTGTCGTACGCGCCGGTGTCGTAGGCGCCCGTGTCATACGCACCGGTGTCATGCACGCCGGTGTCGTAGGCCCCGGTGTCGTACGGGGTGCCGCCGCTCCACTGGGTCGCGTCGTACTGGCCGCTGTGCCCGCCGTGCGGGTCGCCCTGGCCGTCCCCGTAGCTGCCAGGGAGCGAGCCGAAGAGGGGATCGGCCTCACCGTACGCGGCCCCGAGGTTATCGAAGCTGCCGGTGGGGTAGCCGTCATACCCGGCGTGGCCGTGCGCTGTGCCCTGCTGCTGGCCGTAGGCCTCGTCATAGGAGTACGAGGCGTCGGGAGCGGGGACGGCCGGGGTTGCCCCCGACGGGTGACGGTCGTTCACCACCAACTTCTCTTTCGCCTCGGCTGCAGGAGAATTAGCGGCGACTGTACCCGGCGGTACGCGGGAGCGACAATCTTCAGCAAGTTTTGGGCTGCACAGGAAAGGGCATTTGGACCTCTTTCGGTTGACTGTGCGCCCACTCTTGGCCCGGCGTTCGACGGTTGTTCGGCAATTTTCGGTCGTATCAAGCGACCGAGAAGGCGCCCGAAGTGTCCGTCCGCGCGGCATTGGAGGCATCCAGCGCCTCCCGGATCCCGGCTGCGACGGCCGAGTGCACCGGCAGGGCGAGATGTCCCACACCGCTGACCCGGATGTTGCGGAAGATCAGATCTGGATGCTCTATGCGGGCGACTTCCGCCGGGATCATCAACTGATCCACATCGCTCCAGAAAGAAACGAAACGCGTACGGCATTCGGGGGCAGGCTGCCTCAACTCCGTTATCACCTCGGAGTCCGGGCACATCTGACGCACGAGCGGATGTGCGGACAACAAGGGCGCGACGCGGGTGCCGGAATGCGGGGTGCCCAGCGTGACCAGGGAGTGCACGCGTGCGTCGCCGCCCAGCCGCTGGACGTAGTAACGCGCGATCAGCCCGCCCAGGCTGTGCCCCACGATGTCCACCTGGCTGTGGCCGGTGCGGGCGCAGGCGTCCTCGACATGGCGGGCCAGTAGCGCGGCGGCGGTGCGGAGGTCGCAGGTCAGCGGCGAGTAGTTGAGGGCCTCGACATGCTGTCGGCCGTTGCGGAGGAGAGAGCGGCGCAGCAGCACGAAGACGGAGCGGTTGTCGATGAAGCCGTGGAGGAGCAGCACGGGTCGGTGCCCCCGGAGGTCGGGCGGGGGCGTGGCGGGCGGACGCTCCTGGCGGAGGCCGGTGGGGTAGAGGAGGAGGTGTCCGGCGAGGATTGCCAGATCGAGCGCGAGAGCCCGAACCCGACCACTCCCGTTGCATACGAGGCCCACGCGACCGCCCCCTTTGTGCCCTGCGCCCTGTGCCCTGCGAGCAGCCCATGGCTGTGCTCGAGGTCGATGACCGCGCCGTCGCACCGGCGGCGCCATGCCCATGCCATGCCGCCGTCCATGCGGCTGCCGGGCGGCGCTGCGCGGTGCGACGGTCCCCGCTGCGGCTCCCCTTGGTGGCCGACCCGAGGTCGAAGGTGTTTCAGGTGTGATTTCCCCCTCGCCGCGCATCGCGAAACTGCCGGGTAGGGGATGCATGCGGGAAGCTGGAGATAACGTTCGTTCACGCGGGTGCGCGCGCTGCTAGAGCTTGGAGGCTGCGATGGGTGTGACCGGTCCGATCCGTGTGGTGGTGGCCAAACCGGGCCTCGACGGCCATGATCGCGGCGCGAAGGTCATCGCGAGGGCGCTGCGCGACGCGGGCATGGAGGTCATCTACACCGGCCTCCACCAGACCCCCGAGCAGATCGTCGACACCGCGATCCAGGAGGACGCCGACGCGATCGGCCTCTCGGTCCTCTCCGGTGCCCATATGACCCTGTTCACCAAGGTGCTGGAGCTGCTGCGGGAGCGCGAGGCGGAGGACATCAAGGTCTTCGGCGGCGGCATCATCCCCGAGGCGGACATCCCCCTGCTGAAGGAGCAAGGCGTAGCGGAGATCTTCACCCCCGGCGCGACGACGACGTCGATCGTCGATTGGGTCCGCGAAAACGTCCGCCCCGTAGCGGCCTGACCCAGACCCGCCGCCGATCGGGCCCTCGGCCCGCGCGCGGGAGCAGCGCCCGCCTCCTCGGCCGGTATCGCCGCTCGCAGCGGCGGAGACCCATGCGGGGCCCGCCCTGCAGGGGGCCCTCCGACCGGCGGAGGCGGGCCGGGGTCCGGGGCGGAGCCCCGGTTTCGGGAAGGGGCGGGGTGGGGGAATCAGCCCCCGGCCAGTTCCGCGCGCATCGCCCCCCTCAACCTCAGCGTCCCCACCAACCGCTGAAACGCCTCCGACCAGTACCCCCCGGCCCCCGGCGCCGCCCCCTCCGGCTCATCCGGCAGCGCGGTCAGCATCTCCAGGCGGTCCGCCTGCGCCGGGTCGAGACAGCGCTCGGCCAAGCCCATGATCCCGCTGAAACTCCACGGATAGCTGCCCGCGTCCCGCGCGATGTCCAGCGCGTCCACGACCGCCCCGCCCAGCGGCTCGGCCCACGGCACCGCGCACACCCCCAGCAGCCGGAACGCGTCCGACAGTCCGTGGGACGCGATGAAGTCGGCGACCCAACGGGCCCGTTCCTCCGCGGGGAGGGCGGACAGCAGCTTCGCCGGGTCCCGCCAAGCCGCCGCCGCGGGCTCACCCGCGGCGGCCGGGGGCGAGCCCGGCGGACCGAGGAGCGCGCGCGACCATTCCGCACTGCGCTGCCGCACGGCAGCCCGGCACCAGGCCGCGTGCAGGTCCCCCTTCCAGCCGTCCGCGACCGGCAGGGCCACGATCCGGTCCGCGCTCAGCCCGCCGAACCACTCGGACCAGCGGGCCAGCGGCGTGGCCTCCACCAGCTGACTCAGCCACCAGGACCGCTCCCCCCGGCCGGACGGCGGCTTGGGCACGACGCCGTCGCGCTGCATCCCGCTGTCGCACCGCACCGGTGGCTCGACGGTGATCTGTCCGGTGGCCGGGGCCGACGACAGGGCCTGGGCCGACGACAGGGCTGGGGCCGGGGACAGGGAGACGCAGGCCCCAGACCGCTCCGCCATCCGCGCGGCATACGCGGAGCCGGGAAGCGCGGCCAGCAGCTCGGCGGCGGTCGCCCGGACGTTCCGGCTGCGGTCCGACAGCGCCTGCTCCAGGAAGGGTTCGTCGGAGGCCACGAGGTCGTCGCGGAGCGAGTCCAGGAACATCAGCCGGTCTTCCGCCCGCTCCGTGGACCAGGTGCCGCTGAGCAGGGCGAGCCCGGCCGCCGGGTCGCGATGACGCGTCCTGGCCAGCAGCGACACCCGCTCGGCGAACAGCCCCTCCTCCCAGCGCCGCCGCACCTCGGCGGCGTCGGCGGCCGCCCCGCCCGGCTCCGACGCGGGCGCCGTGCCCCGCCCGGGCCCACCCCGCAGCGCGAACTTCCAGTCCGGGTTGAGCCGGGCGAGCCACAGCGCCCGGGGCCCGCCGAGGGTGAGCGCCTCGGGCCGCAGATCGGTACGGGCGCGGGCGGCGTCGAGCAGGGTGGGGAGCAGCGCGTCGGGCGCGCGATAGCCGTGCTGGTTGGCGAGGGCGAGCCACTGGGGCAGCAGCTCTGCCAGATCGGGGGCGGAACGCGGCCCGCTGCGCCCCGGGGACGAACGGTCGGCGAGCAGCATCGCCAGCCGACTGCGGGCGGCGGGCGGAAGCGCGGGGCGCGGGTCCTCGGGCGCGGGGGCCGGGCCCGGCCGGGCGGCGGCGGGGCGCAGCCCGGCCCGCCGCCGTACGGTGCTGAGCGCGGCGGCGTCCAGCAGGGCGGACGCCGCGTCCTGCCCGGGGCGCGCGGCGACGGGCGGGGTGCGGCGCTCGGTGCCGAGCAGGGCAGCGGCGACGAGGTCGTCCCACGCCACGGGCGCGGATGAGGCCGTGGTCGCGGATGCGGATGCGGTGCTGGTCAACGCGTGCCTCCGTACGAGGTCGGGCCGGTGCCCGTGGCAAGCGGGACGGGTTCCGGATCCCAGGTGGTGAGGGGCGTGATGCCGCGGTGCCCGCACTCGCCGAAGACGGTGAGGGGGCGGCCGCCCGATATCGCCGTGAGCTGCCACAGGTTCGTGTGGCCGAGGCACCTCGGATCGACGGGGAGCGCGATCCCGGCTGCCTCGTCCGCCAACTGCCAACCGTCCTCACCGGCGGGGACGGGCGTGACGCCGGAGAGCACGACGGGCCAGCCCTCCAGCCAGGGGTCGTCGCTCAGCGCGTCGCCGTAGGCGGCGAGCGCCGCCGCGATGCCGCCGCCGTCGGGCACCCCGCCGGGTGCCGGGGCTCCGGCGTCCGCCCCGCCGACCCGGCCGACCCCGCCATTCGCGGAGGCCACCGGGGGCCACCCGGGCGGCAGTGGGGGTTCGGCGGGCGGATACCGCGTGCCCAGCGCCGCCCGCAGTGGGCGCGTGCCCGGGTAATAGACGAGGTCCGCGTCGAGCACCAGCCCGGGAGGCAGGGCCAGCTCGGGGGGCCGCCCCGCCGCGCCGAAGGACAGCAGCAGCGCCATCCGGCCCGTGGTCCGGCCACGGAGCCAGATCCGCCGGGTGGTGAGCTTGCCGTCGCCACTGTCCTGGCGGCCCAGGACGAGCCAGTGGTCCCGGACCGGCTGCCCGTGCGCGAGCAGCTCGGCCACCGGCATCGTGACGCCGACCCGTGCGCGCGTGGTGGCGGCCAGCTCCTCCGGCAGGCTGTCGAAGTGCAGGAAACCCTGGTTGAGCAGGTGCGCCAAGGCGCATTCCTCCAGCAGACGGGCGGGCCAGCCGGGGCCGGAGGAGGGGATCGCGCCCAACTCCCGCACCCGCGCCTCCAGGCCGGGGGCCTGGGCGTCGACCATGCGGGCGGCCGTCTCGTCCCACGCCCCGTATCCGGCGCTGTCCGCCGTGGCCAGACCGTCGCGCAGCAGGTCCGCCAGCCGCTGCTCCAGCTCGGTGGCGCCCGCCGCGATGCGCTGAGCGCGCCGCTCGGCCCGGCGCCGAGCCGCCCCCGGACCGGCACCCCCGCCCGCGCCACCCGCACTGCCCGTGCCGCCCGCAGCACCCGCAGCGCCCGCGCTGCCCGTACCGCCCGGGCCACCCACGCCGCCCGTGCCGCCCGCAGCGCCTGTGCCGCCCACGCCGCCCGCACTGCCCGTGTCGCCTGCGCCGCCCGCAGCACCCGCGCCGCCCGGGCCGTTCGCGGCGCCGGGCCCGTGACCTCGGCCGCCACCGGGCGCCTCGTCGTCGTCCCCGGCGGACTCCGCACCCCTGCGCGCGGCCCCCACCGCGCGCTCGCGCCGCTCGTCGAGCCACTGCTCGGCCCACTCGGGCGGCTCCCCGCCCTCCGGCACCCCGGTCCCGCCCGACGCCCAGAGAAGCAGCAGCCCGAGCGCGTGCTTGCACGGGAACTTCCGGCTCGGACAACTGCACCGGTAGGCGGGCCCGTGCAGGTCGACCACCGTCCGGTACGGCGTGCTGCCGCTGCCCGCGCACAACCCCCAGACGGCCCGGCCCCGAGCCCCCGCGCCCGTACCCGACCACGAAGCGGCCCCCGCGAGCCTGCCGCCCGCCTTGCGTGACGCGGTGTCAGGCGCCAGGGCCAGCACCTGTTCCGCCGTCCAGCGTTCCCCCTGCGGATTCATGTCTGCGACGGTACGGGCACCCACTGACAATTGCCGTGACCTGCGGGTTCGTTGAGGACGGGCCGGTTGTCAGTGGGGTGGTGCAGAGTGAAATGCGCGTCCGGGAGCGGAACGAGCAACGAGTCGTGGGGGAGCTGTGACCGTCACTGTGTCCGGAATCAATTCACCTGAAAGCACCGAGGGCGGCGAGGCCGCCGAGGTCATCCGTCCGCACGCCGAGGCCGCCTTCGCCGACGAGCTGAGCGCCCTGGCCGCCGCCGACGACCGTCCGCGCCCGGCCCGCTGGCGGTTGTCGCCGTGGGCCGTCGCCACGTATCTGCTCGGCGGGACGCTGCCGGACGGCACCGTGATCACACCCAAGTACGTGGGCCCGCGCCGGATCGTCGAGGTCGCCGTCACCACGCTCGCCACCGACCGCGCCCTGCTGCTGCTCGGCGTCCCCGGCACGGCCAAGACCTGGGTCTCGGAGCATCTGGCGGCGGCGGTCAGCGGCGATTCGACCCTGCTGGTCCAGGGCACGGCCGGGACGCCCGAGGAAGCGATCCGTTACGGCTGGGACTACGCCCGGCTCCTCGCCCACGGCCCGAGTCGCGCCGCGCTCGTCCCGAGCCCGGTGATGCGGGCCATGGCGGACGGCATGACCGCGCGCGTGGAGGAGCTGACCCGCATCCCGGCCGATGTGCAGGACACCCTGATCACCGTCCTGTCCGAGAAGACCCTGCCGATCCCCGAACTGGGGGAGGAGGTCCAAGCGGTCCGCGGCTTCAACCTCATCGCCACCGCCAACGACCGTGACCGCGGCGTCAACGAGCTGTCCAGCGCGCTGCGCCGCCGCTTCAACACGGTGGTGCTGCCGCTGCCCGCGACCCCGGAGGACGAGGTCGACATCGTCGCCCGCCGCGTCGCCCAGATCGGCCGCTCGCTGGACCTCCCCGAGGCCCCGGAGGGCGTGGAGGAGATCCGCCGCGTCGTCACGGTCTTCCGCGAGCTGCGCGAAGGCGTGACCGGCGACGGCCGTACGAAGCTCAAGTCGCCCTCCGGCACCCTGTCTACGGCGGAGGCCATCTCCGTGGTGACGAACGGCCTGGCACTCGCCGCCCACTTCGGCGACGGCGTGCTGAGGCCCGGCGACATGGCCGCGGGCATCCTGGGCGCGGTCGTCCGTGACCCGTCCGCCGACCGCGTCATCTGGCAGGAGTACCTGGAAGCGGTCGTCCGCGAGCGCGACGGCTGGAAGGACTTCTACCGCGCGTGCCGCGAGGTGAGCGCGTGAGCCCGCACGGCGACCGGGTGCCGGAGTGGCCGTTGTTGCTGGGGGTGCGGCATCACGGGCCTGGGTCGGCGCGGGCCGTGCGGGCGGCGCTCGATGAGTGCGAGCCCGGCGTCGTGCTCATCGAGGGGCCGCCGGAGGCGGACGCGTTGGTGCACCTCGCCGCCGATGAGGGCATGCGCCCGCCCGTCGCGCTGCTCGCGCACGTGGCGGACGACCCGGGGCGCGCCGGGTTCTGGCCGCTGGCCGGGTTCTCGCCGGAGTGGGCGGCCATCCAGTGGGCGCTGGCCCGCGGCGTGCCCGTGCGGTTCATCGACCTCCCGGCCGCGAACTCCCTGGCCATGACGGCGAAGACCGAGCCGGGGGAGGACCCGCCGAGGGAGGAGCGGCCGGGTGAGGCCCGGCCGGGCGACGCCGAGCGGGCGCGCGTCGATCCGCTCGCCGTCCTCGCCGAGACGGCCGGGTACGAGGACCCGGAGCGCTGGTGGGAGGACGTCGTCGAGCACCGCAGCGTCGGCGGGACGGCGGCGTTCGCCGCCGTCGGCGAGGCCATGGGGGAGCTGCGGGCCGCGTACGGGCACGGCGGGCACGAGGACGACGCCGTCCGGGAGGCCCACATGCGGGTGCGGATGCACGCGGCGCGGCGGGAGTTCGGGGAGGCCGTCGCCGTCGTGTGCGGGGCCTGGCACGTACCGGCGCTGGCCGCCCGCTCCACCGTGACCGCCGACCGGAAGCTGCTCAAGGGACTGCCGAAGGTCAAGGCCGAGGTCAGCTGGGTGCCCTGGACACACCGCCGGTTGGCACGGCGCAGCGGTTATGGGGCGGGGATCGCCTCGCCCGGCTGGTACAGCCATCTCTTCCACGCCCCGGACCGGCCCCTGGAGCGCTGGCTGACCAAGGTCGCCGGGCTGCTCCGGGACGAGGACTTCGCGGTGTCGTCCGCGCACGTCATCGAGGCCGTGCGGCTCGCCGAAACCCTCGCCGCCCTGCGCGGCCGCCCGCTCGCCGGGCTCGCCGAGACGATGGATGCCGTGCGGGCCGTCATGTGCGAGGGCTCGGACGTGCCGATCGCGCTGGTGCGGGACCGGCTCGTGGTGGGGGACGTGCTGGGGGAGGTCCCCGCGTCGGCCCCCGCCGTACCGCTCCAGCGGGACCTGCGGCGCGCCCAGCGTTCGCTGCGGCTGGCGCCCGAGGCCGTGGAGCGAGAGCTTGAGCTGGATCTGCGCAAGGACATGGACGCCGCGCGTGGCCGGTTGCTGCACCGGCTGCGGCTGCTGGGGATCGACTGGGGCACCCCGGCGGTCTCGCGCGGCAGCACCGGCACGTTCCGCGAGACGTGGCGGCTGTGCTGGGAGCCGGAGCTGTCGGTGCGGGTCGCGGAGGCGGGGGTGTGGGGCACGACCGTGCTGTCGGCGGCCACCGCCAAGGCCGAGTCCATGGCGCTGGGCGCCACGGCCCTCGCCGAGGCCACCGAGCTGGCCGAGCGCTGTCTGCTGGCCGCGCTTCCGGACGCCCTCCCCGTGGTGATGCGCGCGCTCGCCGACCGCGCCGCGCTCGACGCCGACGTGGGCCACCTCGCGCAGGCGCTGCCCGCCCTGGTGCGGTCGGTGCGCTACGGGGACGTACGCGGCACCGACACCGCGGCGCTGGGCGAGGTCGCCGCGGGCCTGGCCGAACGGATCCTGGTCGGTCTCCCGCCCGCCTGCGTAGGGCTCGACGCGGACGGCGCCGCCGAGATGCTCCGCCACTTGGAGGCCGTGCACCGGGCGATCGCCCTCCTGCCGGAGCCCAAGACGGACGCGGCCTCCGGGGCGGCGGACACGGCGGACACGGCGGCCACCGGGGACCGGGGCGTGGCTTCGGGCGGGGTGTTGCGGGGGCGTTGGGCGGGGGTTTTGCGGGGGATCGCCGGGCGGGACGGTGGGTCTGCCGTCCCGGGGCTGCTTCGCGGGCGGGCCGCGCGTCTGCTGCTGGACGACGGGCGGCTCGCCGAGGACGAGGCGGCGCGGCTGATGCGGCTCGCGCTTTCGCCCGGCACCGCGCCCCCCGAGGCGGCCTCCTGGATCGAGGGGTTCATCGGCGGCGGCGCGGGCGGCGGCATGTTGCTCGTCCACGACGAACGGCTGCTCGGGCTCATCGACGGCTGGCTCACCTCCGTACCCGCCGAGGCGTTCACCGACGTCCTGCCGCTGCTGCGGCGCACCTTCTCCGCCTACGACGCGGGCGTCCGCCGCACTCTCGGCGAGCTGGTCCGCCGTGGTCCCGGGAGCGACGCGGGCGGCGAGGCGGCGCCCGCGGTGCCCGCCGCGCCCGGCTTCGGCCCCGGGATCGACGCGGGCCGAGCGGACGCCGTCGTACCGACGGTGCGGCTGCTGCTCGGTCTTGGCCCCGGCCTCGGTCCCGGACTCGCTCCTGATCGCGACGACGCCACGGAGGTGGCCTGATGGCGGACACGGACACGGACACGGACATCGGCAGCGAACGGCTGCGGCGCTGGCGGCTGGTGCTCGGTGGGCAGGGCGATGGCACCGGCTGCGATCTGAGCGGCACCGACGCCGCCATGGACGGCACGCTCGAAGCGCTCTACGGAGACGACCCCGGCAGCGGCCCCGGCGGCGGCGCGCGGTCAGGCGGGCTCGGCGGCTCCGCGCCGCAAGCGGCGCGGTGGCTCGGCGACATCCGTACGTATTTCCCCACCTCCGTCGTCCAGGTCATGCAGCGCGACGCGATCGACCGGCTCGGCCTGTCGGCGCTGCTGCTGGAGCCCGAGATGCTGGAGGCCGTGGAGGCGGACGTGCATCTGGTGGGGACCCTGCTCTCGCTCAACAAGGCGATGCCGGAGACCACCAGGACCACTGCGCGAGCCGTCGTCCGCAAGGTCGTCGAGGAACTGGAGAAGCGGCTCGCGACCCGCACCCGGGCGACCCTCAC
Source organism: Streptomyces sp. NPDC041200 (assembly GCF_055591805.1). Classification (NCBI taxonomy): domain Bacteria; kingdom Bacillati; phylum Actinomycetota; class Actinomycetes; order Kitasatosporales; family Streptomycetaceae; genus Streptomyces; species Streptomyces sp. NPDC041200. The sequence goes on from NZ_JBVIZF010000002.1 coordinate 836,080, forward strand.
CGGCGCGCTCGACCGGTCCGCCCGGATCAGCCGCCCCCGCCACCGGGACATCGACTGGAACCGCACCATCCGCGCCAACCTCAAGAATTACCTCCCCGAGCACCGCACGGTGATCCCCGAGCGGCTGATCGGTTACGGGCGCGCGGCGCGCGGGGTGAAGAAGGACGTCATCCTGTGCGTCGACCAGTCGGGGTCGATGGCCGCGTCCGTGGTGTACGCCTCCGTCTTCGGCGCCGTGCTCGCCTCGATGCGGTCGATCGCCACCCGGCTCGTCGTCTTCGACACCTCCGTCGTGGATCTGACCGACGATCTGGACGATCCGGTGGACGTCCTGTTCGGCACCCGGCTCGGCGGTGGCACCGACATCAACCGGGCGCTCGCATACTGCCAGACGCGGATCACCCGGCCCGCGGACACCGTCGTCGTGCTGATCAGCGACCTCTACGAGGGCGGGATACGCGACGAGATGCTGGGGCGGGTCGCCGCGATGAAGGCCTCCGGGGTGCAGTTCGTGGCGCTGCTCGCGCTGTCCGACGAGGGGGCGCCGAGTTACGACCGGGAGCACGCGGCGGCGCTCGCCGCGCTCGGCGCACCCGCCTTCGCCTGCACCCCCGATCTCTTCCCGGAGGTGATGGCGGCGGCGATCGAGCGGCGCCAACCGCCGATACCGGACATGGCGATGCATCACTGACCATCACTGGCCATGGGCTTGCGCGGCCCCCTGTGGGTCGTGCAAGGATCATTCCCGTCGCCAGGACGTGGAATGTGACCGTCCGATTGGCGCCTCGCCTGTTGCCGTACCACGGAAGGCCCTCCCTCTTGTCTGCCGCGTTCGCTTTGCCTGCCGCTGTGCGCCTGCCGCGCACCGTGGCCGCGCGGCGGGCGCTGCTGGCAGCGTTGTTCCTCGGGGGTTTCCTGGCACTGGCGTTCCTCTTCGGCGGCAGCGCCCAGGCCGCCGAGCGGGGAGAGTTGACGACCGGATCGGTGACGGGCCACCAGGCCCAGGCAGCGGACCTGGTCGACTCGACGCAGGCCGCCGCGAAGTCGGCGAAGTCGGCCGCGAAGGCGGTTCCGGCCAAGGCAGCGGCAGCCAAGACGGCTCCGGCCAAGGCGGCACCGGCCAAGGCGGTCAAGACCGCCGACACCGTGGCACGCCACGCCGCGCACACCGCCACCGACACCGTCCGCAAGACGGTGGAACCGGTGCGCGAGCCGGTCGAGCGGCATGCCCGCCAGGTCACCGACCCGGTCGATGACCTGGTCAGGAAGGCCACGGGCGGGGACCTCCCGGTCCGGCTGTCCGAGGTCGGCGACGCCGGTGTCGGCGCCCTCGGTGACGCCTCACACGGGGCCGCGTCGGGCCACGGCCCGGGCGCGAATGGCGCCGACAAGGACGACACCCTGCACCACCAGGCCCAGCCCGCCGCGGCCCCGCTGGGGCCCGACACGGCGGACTCGGCCGTCGCCGCGCCGCGTTCCGCCGACTCCCACGACGACGGTCACGGCACCGCCGCCCGGGCGTCCGACGGCGCGGGCCAGGGCGACGGCGCCCCGGCGCCGATGCCCCTCCCGCGGTCCCCCCTCGGGACCGTCACCCAGTGCACCGGCGACAGCGGCGCTCCCCGTGGCGGGAACACCCACGCCGCTCTGCCGCCGTCCGGCGCCGCGCACTTCGGGCTCGAGCCCGGCGCGGTCCGCGCGGACAGCTCCGCGCCGACGCGCGAGCGGTACAACGAAGTCCTCGAATTCCCCGGCTAGGGCAGACCTCCCCCCGTCTGTAAGACCTGCCGCGCGGGGGCGGGTCAGGTCTGCCCGTTCGCTCACCCCTTGAATTCGAAGGACTTCTTCCACCATGCGCAACAACGTTCGCCGCTCCATCCTCGTCGCCGCTGCCGCCACCGGTATCTGGGCCCTCGGTTCCGCCGCCGCCAACGCCGCCGAGACCCCGAGCGTCCCCTCCACCGACAGCGTCACCAGCACGGTGGGCGGCGTCACGGGCAAGGTCGCCGACACGACCGACAAGGTCACCGACACGACGGACAAGGTGACGGACACCACCGGCAAGGTGACCGACACCGTTGACGGTGCGACCGGCGATGTGGCCGACACGTCCAAGCTGAACGACACCGCGAAGAAGACCGTGGACGGCGTGACCGGCACCGTGGACGACACCGTGGACGGTGCCGCCAAGGGCCAGCTGCCGGACGTCTCCAAGACCACCCGTGACGTGACCGGTGGCGCGCTCGACGGTGTGACCGGTGACGCCACCAAGCCGGGCAAGGTCGTCAAGAAGGCCCACAAGGCCGTGAAGTCCGTCCAGAAGGCCGCCGACGTGGACCTGCCCACCGGCGAGGTGCCCGGCGTCGTTCCGCACCTGCCGGGCCTCGGCTCGCTGCCGGCCAGCGGCTCCTCGCTGCCCGCCGCCGCCCCGGTGCCGTCCGTCAAGGGTGCCCCGGCCGAGCTGCCCGCCCAGCTCCCGGCCGCCCCGAAGCTGCCCGCCGCCCCCGGCGCCGCCGACAACCTGCTCGCCTCCCTCTCCGGCGCGGGCGTCCGCCCGGAGGAGCTGACCGGCAAGGCCAAGGGCACCGTGGGCCTCGCCAAGCCCGTCGTGGGCGGGGTCGCGGGTGACCTGCTGCCGCCCGCCGTGAACCGCGTCGTGGTCAAGGTCGTCCCGGTCGCGCAGGGCACCGTGGACGACGCGGGCGTGCTGGCCGGTGACGCCGCGGGCAAGACCGTTCCGTACGTCGCCTACGTGGCCGGAAGCGCGCAGGGCTACGCGCTGGGCACCGCCAGCAACGTGGTTCCGTTCGCGCAGGGCACCGTCGCCGACGCCGTGCCGTTCGTGCAGAACACCGTGACCAACGCCGTGCCGGTCGCCCAGAACACGGTCACCAACACGGTTCCGTTCGCCGCCGACCTGGCCACCAGCACGGTGCCGTTCGCGCTGGACCTGACCGGCTCCGTGGCCACGAACGCGCAGGGCACCGCTGTGGACACCGTGGCCCGCGTGCAGAGCCTGCTCCCGGTCGCCCCGGTCGACCTGACCGACGTCGCCAACATCCCGGCCCTCCCGGTCCTGCCGTCGGTCCCGGCCCAGCTGCCCACCGTTCCGGCGGACCTGCCGACCGTTCCGGCGGACCTGCCGTCGGTCCCGGCGGACCTGCCGACCGTTCCGGCGGACCTGCCGACCGTTCCGGCGGACCTGCCGACCGTTCCGGCGGACCTGCCGTCGGTCCCGGCCGACCTGCCGTCGGTCCCGGCGCAGCTGCCGACCGACCTCCCGACCGACCTGCCCACCGTTCCGGGCCAGCTCCCGACCGACCTGCCGAAGGTCCCGGCGGACCTGCCGAACGTCCCGGCCCAGCTGCCCACCGACCTGCCGACGAACGTCCCGGCCGAGCTGCCGAACGTCCCGGCCGACCTGCCCACCGCCCCGAACACCCTCCCGGCCGTCTGAAGGCCGTCTGACGGCTGTACGCAGCCGTAACACCGCGCAGTAGCCGAGAGCGGGCAGTCCTCGTTGGGGAGGGGGCTGCCCGCTCTTGGGTTCCAAAATAGGTGCGTACGGTCGCGATCTGTGACTGTAATCACCGCTCAAGTGTGATCTGCGATTTAGGGACGCACGTCTCGCGGTTATAACCTGCGAGACGGACATGCCGCGTACCCGGCGCACGTGTGCCGCCCTCTCATAGATCGCGTCCTCACGCTGGCCATCGCGGCACGCCCGCGCAGATAACGACCGCGATATCCAGTGGAAAAGGGACGGACGCGCGTGGACCTGTTCGAGTACCAGGCGAGGGACCTCTTCGCCAAGCACGGTGTACCGGTGCTGGCCGGTGAAGTCATCGACACGCCTGAGGCGGCGCGCGAGGTGGCCGAGCGACTGGGCGGCCGCGCGGTCGTCAAGGCGCAGGTCAAGGTCGGCGGCCGCGGTAAGGCGGGCGGCGTCAAGCTGGCCTCCGACCCGGCCGACGCCGTGGAGAAGGCGACCCAGATCCTGGGTATGGACATCAAGGGCCACACGGTCCACAAGGTGATGCTCGCCCAGACCGCGGACATCAAGGAGGAGTACTACGTCTCCTTCCTGCTGGACCGCACCAACCGCACCTTCCTCGCCATGGCCTCCGTCGAGGGCGGCGTGGAGATCGAGGTTGTGGCGGAGCAGAACCCCGACGCGCTCGCCAAGATCCCGGTGGACGCCATCGAGGGTGTGACCGCCGAGAAGGCCGCCGAGATCGTCGCCGCGGCGAAGTTCCCGGCCGAGATCGCCGACCAGGTGGCGGATGTCCTCCAGCAGCTGTGGACCGTCTTCATCAACGAGGACGCCCTGCTCGTCGAGGTCAACCCGCTCGTCAAGACCGGTGACGGCAAGATCATCGCGCTTGACGGCAAGGTGACGCTGGACGCCAACGCCGAGTTCCGCCAGCCGGAGCACGCGGCGCTCGAGGACAAGGCCGCGGCCAACCCCCTCGAGGCGGCGGCCAAGGCCAAGGGCCTCAACTACGTCAAGCTCGACGGCGAGGTCGGCATCATCGGCAACGGCGCGGGTCTGGTCATGTCGACCCTCGACGTCGTCGCGTACGCCGGTGAGAACCACGGCAACGTGAAGCCCGCCAACTTCCTCGACATCGGTGGCGGCGCCTCCGCCGAGGTGATGGCCAACGGTCTTGAGATCATCCTCGGCGACCCGGACGTCAAGTCCGTCTTCGTCAACGTCTTCGGCGGGATCACCGCGTGCGACGCCGTCGCCAACGGCATCGTTCAGGCCCTGGAGCTGCTGAAGTCCAAGGGCGAGGACGTCTCCAAGCCGCTCGTGGTGCGTCTCGACGGCAACAACGCGGAGCTGGGTCGCAAGATCCTCACCGACGCCAACCACCCGCTCGTGCAGCAGGTGGACACCATGGACGGCGCGGCTGAGCGTGCCGCCGAGCTGGCTGCGAAGTAAGGGACGAGGTCACCAAAAACCATGGCTATCTTCCTCACCAAGGAAAGCAAGGTCATCGTCCAGGGGATGACCGGGTCCGAGGGGCAGAAGCACACCCGTCGGATGCTCGCCTCGGGCACCAACATCGTCGGTGGCGTGAACCCGCGCAAGGCCGGCACCACTGTTGACTTCGACGGCAACGAGGTACCGGTCTTCGGCTCGGTCAAGGAGGCCATCGAGGCCACCGGCGCCGACGTCACGGTCATCTTCGTCCCGGAGAAGTTCACCAAGAGCGCGGTCATCGAGGCGATCGACGCCGAGATCCCGCTCGCCGTGGTGATCACCGAGGGCATCGCCGTTCACGACTCCGCCAACTTCTGGGCCTACGCCGGTCAGAAGGGCAACAAGACCCGCATCATCGGCCCGAACTGCCCGGGTCTGATCACGCCGGGTCAGTCGAACGCGGGCATCATCCCGGCCGACATCACCAAGCCCGGCCGCATCGGTCTGGTGTCGAAGTCCGGCACCCTGACCTACCAGATGATGTACGAGCTGCGGGACATCGGCTTCTCGTCCTGCGTCGGCATCGGCGGTGACCCGGTCATCGGCACCACCCACATCGACGCGCTGGCCGCCTTCGAGGCCGACCCCGACACCGACCTGATCGTGATGATCGGCGAGATCGGCGGCGACGCCGAGGAGCGGGCCGCGGACTTCATCAAGGCCAACGTCACCAAGCCGGTCGTCGGCTACGTGGCGGGCTTCACCGCGCCCGAGGGCAAGACGATGGGCCACGCCGGTGCGATCGTGTCCGGTTCCTCCGGCACCGCCCAGGCGAAGAAGGAGGCCCTGGAGGCCGCGGGCGTGAAGGTCGGCAAGACCCCGACCGAGACCGCCGGTCTGGCGCGCGCCGCGCTGGCAGGCTGACGGAGCGCACGCTTCAACGGGCGCGGGCCCGTACCCCCGGACGGGTGGTACGGGCCCGCGCCTTTCGCGTTCCCGGGCCGCCCCCGGGGCCGCATGCCGCCGCTCAACAAAAGGCACATAAGCCCATTACATGCGACACGCGACCAATCGGTTGATGTACGGATGAAACGACTGTTATTGGCAGCATGGGCCCGTGACCCAAACGACCGATCGCAGTCCATCGGTGTCCTCACGCGGTAGTGCCGCGCTCGAGCGCCCCTCCGTCGCCAGGGAAGCGTTCCTCGGCGGCGTGGTGGCCGCGGGGCTCGGCCTGGGCACGCTCGCCGTCGTCGTCCTGCTGCTGTGGATCACCTCCTCATCCCCCGACAGCAGCCCCGACGGGGCGCTGCACGTCGCCGCCGACCTGTGGCTCCTCGGGCACGGCGCCGACCTCGTACGGTCCGGGACGCTGTCCGGGCATCCGGCGCCGGTCGGGCTGACCCCGCTGCTCGTCAGCGCGCTGCCCTGCTGGCTGCTCTACCGCGCCGCGCAGCACGCGGTCTACCAGGGCCAGGCGGAGGAGGCCGAGGGGCAGTGGGTGCCCGAGGACTCCGTCGTCGACCCCCGTACCGCCTTCGGCTGGGTGACGGGCGGCTATCTGCTCGTCGGCGCGGCCGCCGCGCTGTACGCCGCGGCCGGGCCGCTGCGCGTCGACCTGCTCAGTGCCGCGCTGCATCTGCCGCTCGTCGCGGCGGCCGTCGCCGCCCTCGGCGTGTGGGTGGCCGACGGCCGGTTCCCGGTGCGGCTGCCCGCGCGGGCGAAGGCGGCGCTGGGCCGGGTGCCGGGCGCGGCGTGGCTGGCGGCGTGTGTCGTCCGCTGCGCGTCGTGGCTGCGCGGAAGCTGGTGCCGACGGCGCCGGCTGCTCGCCGCGTGCCGCGCCGGGGCCAGCGGGATCATGGTGCTGCTCGGTAGCGGCGCGCTGCTCGCCGGGGTGTCGGTGCTGAGCCACACGGGGGCCGTACAGCTGGCGTTCCTCCAGCTCAGCGACGTATGGCAGGGCCGCTTCGCGGTGCTGCTGGTGAGCCTGGCGCTGCTGCCGAACGCCATCGTGTGGGGCGCTTCGTACGGCATCGGCGCCGGATTCGCGGCCGGGGGCGGCAGCGTGGTCGCCCCGCTCGGCGTCACCACCTACCCCCAGCTGCCGCACTTCCCCCTGGTCTCGGCGCTGCCCGAGGAGGGCCCGCACTGGCCGGTGAACTGGCTGATCGGGGCCCTGGCGGGGGCGTCGGTGGCCTGGCTGACGGCGGTCGCGGCGGCCCGGCGGCCCGGCAAGGGCGCGCCCCGCCCGGCGTGGGGCTGGGGGGAGACGGCGGTGCTGGCGGGACTTGCGGCGCTCGGCTGTGCGGTCGTGATGGCGCTGCTGGCCGCCGTGTCCGGCGGGCCGCTGGGCGCGGGCCTCCTCGCCGACCTCGGCCCCGACTGGTGGCGCACCGGCACGGCCACGCTCGCCTGGACCGGGCTGATCGCGGTGCCCGGCGCGCTGGTGGTGCGCTGGGTGCGGCTGTACGTCCCCGGCCGGGCGACCTGGGCGGAGTGGAAGGCGGCCCGCGCGGCGAAGGCCCAGGCCCGGGCGGAGCTACGGGCGAAGGAGTGGGCGGCCCACGAGGAGGCGCTGGCCCGGGTGGCGCTGGAGCCGAGGCCGGAGCCGGAGGCCGAGCAGATCGACCTGCGGAAGGCCATGGCCGAGCCCTGGTGGCAGTGGCTGAAGCCGAGCCCGCGGCAGCGCGGCAAGCGGAAGCGCGAGCCGCAGCGCGTCCCGGACCCGGCGACGAGCCCGGGCCTGGGCTCCGGGGCCGGCACCGGCATGGGCGCGGGCACGATGGCCGACTTCATGGGCGGCATGGTGGGCGCGACCGGCCCGATGGCGGGCCCGGTGGAGGCGCAGGCCACGCCCCCGCGCCGGAAACCCGACGCCCCGGAGGGGGCCCCGTAGACCGCCGCAGCCGCCCTGGACATGGCGTCCGGGGCGGCTGCGACGTGTGGCGCGTCTATCGCCGGTGCGTTATTCGCCGGTGCTGAGGAGGGGCCGTAGCTCCTTGGGGAGCTGCTTCTCGCAGGCCTGCTGTGAGGTCTGGGTGAGGGCGTCCGCCACGCAGCTGTAGTAGTCCTTGTAGACGATCTGGAAGCTGAACGTCGCCGCCACGATCGCGAGCGCGAGCCCGCCCGTCACCAGCCCGCTGATCGCCGCCGTCGACTGCGGCTTCGACGAGCCGGAGCCGGAGCCGGGCGCGGGCAGCCGGGCCGGGGTGGCGCCGGGCGGCGGGGGCGGCGCGTTGAGCGGGGCGTTCGCCGTGCCGCTCACCGCGGCGGACGAGGCCGTGGCCGTACGGCGCGGCTTGGCCCGCAGCGAGCTGATGCCCCAGTACAGGGCGAGCGCGCCGAGCAGCAGCGCGATCTGCGCCAGGCTGAAGAGCGCGAAGAAGAACGCCCACATGCCCGACAGCAGCGCATACCGAGCGCGCCGCTGCGCCGGGTCGGTGGGGTCCCAGCCGCGCGGACCGGCCGGGCCGCCGCCCTGGCCGCCGGGCCCGGAGGGGCGGTTGCTGCCGCCGGGGCCGGTGCCGGGGCCGGTGCCGAAGCCGCCGCCCTGCCGACCGGGCTGGCGGCTGCTCCACTGGCTGCCCCAGACCGGGGGCTGCTGGGGCTGGTCGTCCTGGCCGCCCTGCGAGTCCCGGCCGCCCTGGGCGTCACCGTTCCCGCTGTCGCTGTCGCTGTCGCTGTCGCCCTCGGGCCGGTGCCGGGGCTGCCAGGGCTGGTCGGGCCTGCCCTCGGGCGGCGGGGCGAACGGATTGTCCTCGGGCCGGTCCTCGCCGTGCTGGCCCCCGGACGAGGCGGAGGAGGGCGAGGAGGACGAGGGGGACGAGGAGGAGGACGACGGTGACTGCTGCTCGCGCAGCAGCGGCGTCGTACGCGACGTGCGGGCGCGCCTCATCGCCGCCCCCCGGTGCGGGTGGGGGTCGGAGTGAGGTGATGTGCCGCGCGGCGGCGTCGGTCCGGCATCTGGAATGTGTCTTCCCCTTGTGTCGTCGTCCTGCACACCCGGGCCGGGTACGGCTGCTTCCGTACGGCTCGGCGGGGCGGGCGCGACGGTCGTTCCCACGGCATCAGTTGGATTCGCAGTCCAGACGCTACCTCCCGTGCCCGCCCCCGTCCCCCGGGGGCCGCTTCGTGTGCCGGTATCGTTGCTGACGGTCGGCGGCTTCGTAGAGTTCCCCGGAATTCAACAGGCCATGACCTTGTACGACCACACAAACGGCAGCACCGCCCGCGAGAAAGATCCCCGCCGTGGCCTCCCCGCCCCTCCCCGCCCCTTCCGGGTCCCCTGCCCGCCTCGTCGTCCTCGTCTCCGGCTCCGGTACGAACCTGCAGGCGCTCCTCGACGCCATCGCCGACGACGGCGCCGCGGCCTACGGAGCCCAGATCGTGGCCGTCGGCGCCGACCGCCGTGACATCGCCGGTCTGGAGCGCGCCGAGCGCGCCGGTATCCCCACCTTCGTGTGCCGCGTGAAGGACTACGCGAGCCGCGCCGAGTGGGACGCGGCGCTGGCGGGCGAGACCGCCGCGTACGAACCGGACCTGGTGGTCTCGGCGGGATTCATGAAGATCCTGGGCAAGGAGTTCCTGGCCCGCTTCGGCGGCCGGTGTGTCAACACCCACCCGGCCCTGCTGCCCAGCTTTCCCGGTGCCCACGGGGTGCGCGACGCGCTCGCGTACGGCGTGAAGGCGACCGGCTGCACTGTCCACTTCGTCGACGACGGGGTCGACACCGGCCCGATCATCGCCCAGGGCGTGGTCGAGGTCCGGGACGAGGATGACGAGTCCGCTCTGCATGAGCGGATCAAGGAAGTCGAGCGTTCGCTGCTCGTCGAGGTCGTGGGGCGTCTGGCCCGTCACGGCTACCGCATTGAGGGACGAAAGGTAAGGATCCCGTGACCGCCGAAGGTACCAAGCGGCCCATCCGCCGCGCGCTGGTCAGCGTGTACGACAAGACCGGGCTCGAGGAGCTGGCACAGGGGCTCCACGCGGCGGGTGTCCAGCTCGTCTCGACCGGCTCGACGGCCGCGAAGATCGCGGCGGCGGGCGTCCCGGTGACCAAGGTCGAGGAGCTGACCGGCTTCCCGGAGTGTCTGGACGGCCGCGTCAAGACCCTGCACCCGCGCGTCCACGCGGGCATCCTGGCCGACCAGCGCCTCGACGCGCACCGTGAGCAGCTCACCGAGCTGGGCGTCGAGCCGTTCGAGCTGGTCATCGTCAACCTCTACCCGTTCCGCGAGACGGTCGCCTCGGGCGCCTCGCCCGACGAGTGCGTCGAGCAGATCGACATCGGCGGTCCGTCGATGGTCCGCGCCGCCGCCAAGAACCACCCGTCCGTGGCGGTCGTCGTCAACCCGGCCGCCTACGGTGACGTCCTCAAGGCCGCCGCAGACGGCGGCTTCGACCTGGCGCGGCGCAAGCGGCTGGCGGCCGAGGCGTTCCAGCACACCGCCGCGTACGACGTGGCGGTCGCCAACTGGTTCGCGGAAGGCTACGCGGCCGCCGACGAGGGCGACTGGCCGGACTTCACCGGCGCGACCTTCACCCGGAAGCAGGTCCTGCGCTACGGCGAGAACCCGCACCAGCCCGCCGCGCTCTACAGCGACGGCAGCGGCACCGGCCTCGCGCACGCCGAGCAGCTGCACGGCAAGGAGATGTCGTACAACAACTACGTCGACACCGAGGCCGCCCGTCGCGCCGCCCACGACCACACCGACCCGTGCGTCGCGATCATCAAGCACGCCAACCCCTGCGGGATCGCGACCGGCGCGGACGTCGCCGAAGCGCACCGCAAGGCGCACGCGTGCGACTCGCTGTCGGCGTTCGGCGGCGTGATCGCCGTCAACCGTCCGGTGTCGGTCGCCATGGCGGAGCAGGTCGCGGAGATCTTCACCGAGGTCATCGTCGCCCCCGGGTACGAGGACGGCGCGGTCGAGGTGCTGGCCCGTAAGAAGAACATCCGCGTGCTGCGCTGCGCCGACGCCCCCGCGGCCGTCACCGAGCAGCGGCCCATCGAGGGTGGCACGCTGGTGCAGGCCAAGGACCGGTTCCAGGCCGAGGGCGACGACCCGGCCCACTGGACCCTGGCGACCGGCGAGGCGCTGGACGCCGACGGCCTCGCCGAGCTGGCCTTCGCGTGGCGCGCCTGCCGGGCGGTCAAGTCCAACGCGATCCTGCTCGCCAAGGACAACGCCACGGTCGGCGTCGGCATGGGGCAGGTCAACCGCGTCGACTCGGCGAAGCTGGCCGTGGCCCGGGCGGGCGAGGAGCGGGCGGCCGGTGCGTACGCCGCCTCCGACGCCTTCTTCCCCTTCCCGGACGGCTTCGAGGTGCTGGCCGAGGCGGGCGTCAAGGCCGTGGTGCAGCCGGGCGGCTCGGTCCGCGACGAGCAGGTGGTCGAGGCGGCCCGTAAGGCGGGCGTGACCATGTACTTCACCGGTACGCGGCACTTCTTCCACTGAGCCTGCCCGACGCGACGAATCTCACTGGAGGCCGCACCCCGAGGTCAGGGGTGCGGCCTCCGCCGCCCACCCCACCTCGTCCCCTCTCACAGGCCCTTCTCATGGGCCCTGAGTGGAATCGATGTCCCCGCATCCGGGAGGATGAAGCCATGACCGCCCAGATTCTCGATGGCAAGGCAACCGCCGCCGCGATCAAGTCCGATCTCGTCAGCCGCGTGGAGGCGCTGAAGGCCAAGGGCGTCCATCCCGGCCTCGGAACCCTGCTCGTCGGCGACGACCCGGGCAGCAAGTGGTACGTCGCGGGCAAGCACCGCGACTGCGCCCAGGTGGGCATCGCGTCCATCCGCCGCGACCTGCCCGACACCGCCACCCAGGAGGAGATCGAGGCGGCGGTCCGGGAGCTGAACGAGGACCCGGAGTGCACGGGCTACATCGTCCAGCTGCCGCTCCCCAAGGGCATCGACACCAACCGGGTGCTGGAGCTGATCGACCCGGCCAAGGACGCCGACGGGCTGCACCCGATGAGCCTCGGCAAGCTGGTGCTGAACGAGACCGCGCCGCTGCCGTGCACGCCGCAGGGCATCATCCAGCTGCTGCGCCACCACGGCGTGGAGATCAACGGCGCGCATGTGGTGGTCGTCGGCCGCGGCATCACCGTGGGCCGGTCGATCGGGCTGCTGCTCACCCGCCGCTCCGAGAACGCGACGGTCACCCTGTGCCACACCGGCACCCGCGACCTGTCCGCGCAGCTGCGCCAGGCCGACATCATCGTGGCGGCCGCCGGGGTGCGGCACCTGGTGAAGGCGGAGGACGTCAAGCCGGGCGCCGCGGTGCTCGATGTGGGCGTCAGCCGGGACGCGGAGGGCAAGATCGCGGGCGATGTGCACCCCGATGTGTCCGAGGTCGCGGCCTGGATCTCGCCGAACCCGGGCGGTGTCGGCCCGATGACGCGCGCTCAGCTGCTGGTCAACGTCGTGGAAGCGGCGGAGCGGGACGCGAAGGCGGCCGCCGACGGCGGTGCCGGTCATGACGGCTGAGGCGAGCGAGGAGCCCGCGACCGGCCAGGCGGCGGAAGGGTCCGCGAGCGGTAACGAGGCGTCTGATCAGGCCGCGGCCGGTGGGGCGACGGCCGGTGGAGCTGCGGACGGGGCTTCGGCCAAGGGGGCTTCGTCGGGCAAGCCGACCGTCGCGGAACTGCCCGGGCTGCTGCTCCGCAAGTCCCGCCGCTTCCCGCTGATCACCCGGGACACCGCGCGTCCGCAGGGTGGCGGCCGGGCCGCGCCCGGCAGCGCCCCGTCGGCCGCCCGGCAGTGGCCGTTCCTGGCGGTGGTGGGCGGCGTCGCGCTGGGGCTGCTGATCGTCTCGCTGGACGGTTTCCGGCTGGGCACGGCGCTGATCGGGCTGTCCCTGCTGGCTGGCGCGGCACTGCGGTGGGCGCTGCCGGAGGTGGGGATGCTGGCCGTACGGTCGCGCTTCACCGACCTGCTGACGTACGGCGGGCTCGGCGCGGTGATCGTGCTGCTGTCGCTGATGGTCCAGCCGGACCCCTGGATCAAGCTCCCGTTCCTTCAGGACGTGGTGCACTTCACGGTCCGCTAGTCCGGGCCCTCCGCGCGGCCCGTCAACGGAACGGCGGCCCGTCCTCACCCCCCGCGGGAGGACGGGCCGCCGTTGGCTTGTTCGCCCGCCTTCGGGCCCTGGCGGCGGTCCGCCCTCTCCCCCGAAGAAGGACGGACCGCCTGGTGACCAGGGTTGTGTGTCAGCTGTGCGGGATCAATGAGTGTCGGGCGCCTGTGGCTTGGAAGTGACAGTTCCGCAACGAGGTATCGGCCGCGCAACGACGAGCGGACGCAGGGGAAGTGCGCTCCCCGGTCCGAAATGCTCCGATGCGCCCCCGCGCGAGGAACTGACATCCTGGGGCAAGGCATCTCTTTGGGTAGTCACTTCGGCGCCCGGGAGGCCGGCGGGGGGCCAGAGCCAGGGGAACGACCAGGTACGTACGGGGGGACAGGGGGAGGCACATGCCTCGTTGGAGGGACCTGCCGGAGGAACTCGACCCGCAGGTGCGGGAGTTCACCGGGCAGTTACGCGGGCTCGTCGACCGCAGCGGGATGAGCGTCGTGGCCATCGCCGACCGCACGGGCTACAGCAAGACCTCCTGGGAGCGCTACCTCGGCGGCAGACTCCTGCCGCCACAGGGCGCGGTGGAGGCGCTGGCCGACGCCACGGGCGCGGACGCGGGTCATCTCAGCACCCTGTGGGAGCTGGCGGAGCGGGCGTGGAGCCGCGCCGAAATGCGGCACGACGTCACGATGGAGGCGATCCGGGTCGACCGGGCACGGGCGGCGCTGGAGGAGTTCGCGCCGCCGCCGGTGGAGAAGAAGAACGGGCGCAAAGCGGCGAAGTCGTCCCGCCCGGCCGACGCGCCGAGCGTGCAAAGCACCCCGAGCGTCCAGGGCGTTGACGTACCCGCACCCGAACACCCGCTGGTGGAGTCCGTCCCGGCGGCGTCATCGCCCGCACAGCCCCCACCGCCCCCACCGTCCCCATCGCCTGAGGCCGATGAACCGGGCCCGCCGCGTCCCGCCGGACGGCCCCGGCGCCGGATCGCGCTGTTCGCCGCGGGCGTCGTCGGCACGCTGCTGATCGTGGCCGGGGCCGTCCTGGTGACCAGCCAGGGCGACGACGGCGAGAAGCGGGCCCAGAAGCCGGTCAAGGCCCCCGCCACCACCGCCTCCCGGCTCCCGGCCGGGGTGAAGTGCTCCGGGGACGGCTGCGCCGGGAAGGACCCGGAGGCCATGGGCTGCGGCAACAAGTACGCCACGACGACCGCGAACGCGATGGTCGGAACGGCGTACGTCGAGGTCCGCTACAGCAAGGTCTGCGGCGCCGCCTGGGCCCGCATCGCCCAGGCGGTCCCCGGTGATCAGGTACAGGTCAGCGCCCCCGCCCAGGGCGGCGGGACGGGCCGTGCCGAGCGCGGCACGGTCGACGCGGACGGCGACGCGTACACCGACATGGTCACCGCGGACGCCGCCTCGCGGGCCACCGCGTGCGCGACCCTCACCGGCGGCCAGCGCGGCTGCACGCCACGGGAGGGCGCTCCGCAGGGCGCCCCGCAGGCCGCTCCTCAGGCCGCTCCTCAGGGGTGACCGACGAGTGTTCCGGCGCCGCCGCGGGTCCGTCCGGGGGAATTTTGGAACGGGGGGAATGACCCCCGGGAATCGGGGCAGGCGCACGCCGAACCCCCCCACGGGTGCGGCACCGGGCGGCCGTCTGTACTCCCCCTCCTGACAGGCGGCCGCCGGGGCGTGGCCGGTGAGCCGCGACACAGAGGCCCGGGGATGCGGGCGCCGCGTCGTCGGATAGCCTGACGCCGGTATCTCGACACCAAGAGATCTCGGACAAACACAGCGCAGGAGACCGCCATGACCCGCACTCCCGTCAATGTCACCGTCACCGGCGCGGCCGGCCAGATCGGCTACGCGCTGCTCTTCCGCATCGCCTCCGGTCAGCTTCTCGGCGCTGATGTGCCGGTCAAACTGCGTCTTCTGGAGATCCCCCAGGGGCTGAAGGCGGCCGAGGGCACCGCGATGGAGCTGGACGACTGCGCGTTCCCGCTGCTGCGCGGTGTGGACATTTCCGACGACCCGAACGTCGCCTTCGACGGCGCCAACGTCGCGCTGCTCGTCGGCGCCCGCCCGCGCACCAAGGGCATGGAGCGCGGCGACCTGCTGGAGGCCAACGGCGGCATCTTCAAGCCGCAGGGCAAGGCCATCAACGACCACGCGGCGGACGACATCAAGGTCCTGGTCGTGGGCAACCCGGCCAACACCAACGCGCTGATCGCCCAGGCCGCCGCCCCGGATGTACCGGCGGACCGCTTCACCGCGATGACGCGCCTGGACCACAACCGCGCGCTGTCGCAGCTGGCCCAGAAGACCGGGGTGCCGGTCGCGGAGATCAAGAAGCTCACGATCTGGGGCAACCACTCCGCCACCCAGTACCCGGACGTCTTCCACGCCGAGGTCGGGGGCAAGAACGCCGCCGAGGTCGTCAACGACGAGCAGTGGCTGGCCGACACCTTCATCCCGACCGTCGCCAAGCGCGGCGCGGCGATCATCGAGGCCCGTGGCGCCTCGTCGGCCGCCTCCGCCGCCAACGCCGCCATCGACCACGTCCACACCTGGGTCAACGGCACCGCGGCGGGTGACTGGACCTCCATGGGCATCCCGTCGGACGGCTCGTACGGCGTCCCGGAGGGCCTGATCTCGTCGTTCCCGGTCACCACCCAGGACGGCAAGTACGAGATCGTCCAGGGCCTGGAGATCAACGAGTTCTCCCGCACCCGCATCGAGGCGTCGGTGAAGGAGCTGGAGGAGGAGCGCGAGGCCGTGCGCGGTCTCGGCCTCATCTGACGCACCCCGCTGCCGACTTCTGGCTGCGGACTTCTGAAGGGTCACCCTCCGTTATTCACTCCGGAGGGTGACCCTTTGGCTATTCGCTGTTCTTGCGCCCCACCTTCTCCTACCGTAAGAGGGGTTGCCGCCGGCCTCGGGGGGAGAGCATGGGCACAGGCAGTCGCAGTGATCCCGCAACCGGACACACCGCCGGATACGCGGCCAGTGAGGCGACGCGGTTGCTGTGCGCGGGCGCTTATCTGGACGACGACTTCCGGGACGCGGTCGTGGACGAGCTGTTGGTCCACGAGGAGCGCGTCGTGGCCCCGTCGCTGGGCATCGACGCGTCCCGGGTGCTCGCCCACGCGCTGCGCGCCCGCCGCCTGGAGGCGGGCTGGATTCTGCTGCTGATCGCGCTCTGGCTGCTGCACGCCCTGCTGGCCAAGGGCTTCTTCCCCGTCTTCCTGCTGTCCTGCGGGCTGTTATTGCTGGCGACCTGGGCCCGGGGCGGCGCCTCGGGCCCCTTCCGCGCCGACTATCCGGGCTCGGACGGGATCCCGTCCACCCGGCGGCGGCTGGCCGCGGTGCTGCGGGTGGCCGGAGTGCTGCTGCTGATCGTCTATGTCTCCTCCGCGCTGGAGCTGGTCTTCTCGGAGGACCCGGAGCTGAGCACTCTGGACGGCGGCGCGCTGTCGGAGCTGACGGCCGCGTCGGGCACGGGCGCCGCTTGGGCGGCGCTGCTCATCCCCACCGCGATGGCGGCGGCGGTCGCCCTGCACCGCGAGCACGTGGCCCGGGTGCTGTCCAGCGACCTCGATCCGCAGAACTTCGCCACTCCGGCCGACGACCCCGCCGAGCGCTCCGGCAGCGCCCGCTTCCGGCGGGTGCGGGAGCTGATCCGGCGCGAGCAGCACGCGCCCGTGATCCTCTACCACGATCAGCACCCCTTTCTCGGAGCGGGCACCGCGCACGCCACCTGGACGCTCGCGGTGGAGCTGCGGCCGCGCGAGGGCCGTACGGCGGTGCCGCTCGACAACCGGGTGGTCCTGGAGCGGATCCGGCCGCTGGTGGAGAACCTGCGCACCCCGTCCGCCCGGCCTCCCGCCCAAGGTTCCGTGGTGCCGAGGCAGTCGGTCGAGGTCCGCGACCGGCTGCGCGGTCTGGAGCTGGACGAGTGCGTGTTCGTGAAGGCGACCGGGTTGCGCATCCGCTCCCTCGCGCCACACGGCGAGGCGCACTTCGAGCGGGAGCGGGCCGAGGCGGTCGAGGAGGGCGGCGAGGTCCGCCGGCACTTCCTGCGCATCAGGGTCGGCGCCTGGCAGGAGGAGGTCGTCACCACCGTCTTCGTTCGGGTGCACACCCAGGGCGGCATGCTGATGCTGGAGTTCGCCCCGCATGTGCTGCGTCCGATCCGCCCGGACTTCCGCGCGATCGACCGGCTCACCGACTCCCACCGCCGCGGCGGACTGCCGGGCAAGGTGCTGTGGGCGCTGGCCCGGACGCCCACGGCCGCGGGCCGCGTGCTGATCCACGGCTTCCGGATGATCGCCTTCTTCGTGCGGATGTACACGGGCGCCTATGGCGCGGCCATCCCCGACGGGCCCTGGAAGTCCGTGCGCGAGCTGGGCAGCGACGACAGCGCCTCGCTCTTCCAGGAGATGGACGTCAGCCGCTATCTGAAGAGCGTCGAGGACCGGGTGGCCAACGGGGTGCGGCAGGCGCTGGACGAAGCCGGATGGGAGACCGGCGAGTTCGAGCAGAAGATCATCAACGTGAGCGGTGGCGGCATCTTCATCGAGTCCGCGCAGGACAGCGCCATCACCGTCGGCGACAACAACACCGTCAGCAACACCAGGGGCAACGGAGGGGGAGGCGGCCATGGGGACGGGTGAGAGGGACGAGGGAAGCGGCGCGGGCGCGGCCGGAGGCCAGGGCGGGCGGCGGTTCGGGAACATCCGCATCGGCAATGTGCGCGGCGGTGTCGTCGGCATCGGCGACAACAACCACATCGTGAACGGGCCGCAGGGCGACGCCGTCTGCGATCCCGCGTACGAGGAGCTGCTGCGCGCCGTCGGGCAGCTCTCCGCCGATCTGGAGCGACTGGTGGCCAGTCCGCAGGTCAGCGCCCTGTCGGACGAACTGACCAGCACTCAGGACGAGATCCAGCGCACCGGGCGGGCCGGGGCGGGCCGTCTCGCCCGGCTCCGGGTGCTGCTGCAGGACGCCGGGGCCGGTATCGGCATGCTGGCGTCGGGCGTTGCCGTCGGCCAGGCGGTCGGCGCGCTGCTGGGCGGCTGAGATGAGCACGCCGAGTGACGAGCGCGGTCCCCGCTGGGACGAGGCCGCGCAGCGCTGGGTGGGGGAGGGCGCCGAGCCGCCCGCCCCGGGCAGACGGCCGCCCAGCCCACACCGGGGGCCGGTGCTGCTCGTGGTGCTGGCCGTCGTGCTCATCGGCGGCATCGGCGTCGGCGCCTGGAATCTGCTGTCGGGCAACGGCGATGACACAGCGCAGGAGGGCAGCGGCGGCCCGAGCGCGACAGCGTCCGGCTGGGACAGCGGCTCGCCCGCGCCGTCGGATGTGGTGCCGTCGTCGGCGCAGCCGTCCGTATCGCCATCGGGGTCGGTCGCCGCGGGCAGCGGGCCACCACCGCAGGGGTATCAACGGACCGCGGATCCTGAGGGATTCACGCTGGACGTCCCGGAGGGCTGGGAGCGCGTCAAGCGCGATACGGGAGTCTTCTACGAGTCGTCCGACGCGAGCCGTCTGATCCAGGTGTTCGCTCTGACCAGCCCACAGATCACCCCCTACGAGGCGCTCAAGCAGGCCGAGACCAGCCTCAAGAAGAATCCCGGCTACAAGCGGTACGGGCTGAAGCGGCTCGGCCCGGGCGACGACTCCGACGCACAGCTGGAATACGGCTATCGCAGCGAGAAGTACGGCCCGCGCCGCGTCGTCGACCGTGCCTTCACCGGGCCGGACGGGGTGCAGTACGCGGTGCTGGTGGCGGGCCCGTCCGATGAGTGGCCGGATCAAGTGGAGCGGCAGCGGATCGTGTTGGGCGCCTTCTGCCCCACCGCGTACTGCCCGGCGGGCTGAGCGCGCACATCTCCGGTGGCCAACTATCCGGCATCGGGGCGGTAGCGGAGGTGGCCGCGGCGCACATACTGGGTACACCGTATGTCGGCTAACTCGGTTAACTCAGCTTATCGGTAGAAGAAGGCGATTTAGGGGGAGCGGGCATGACAGACGGGGGTTCGGGGGAGCAGTGGGGGCCCGATGACGGCCCGGCGGCGCAGCCGGGCGCCGGACCCGGCGCCGGAGCGGGGGACGGCGGCGCCGGAGCGGGGAACGAGACGCGGCGGGTGCTGCAGGCGGTCGCGGTCACGCTGTTCCTGACCGTCGGGATCGCCTTCTCCGGCTGGGTGGCGTTCGGCGGCGACGGGACGACCAGGGACAAGGCGGGCCCGCTGCCCTGGGACCGGGCGACCCCGGCGCCCTCGGCGACCGCGGATGCCACCGCGCCCGGCGATGTCTATCCCGCCCCCGAGACCGGCGCGCCCACCGATCTGCCGTCGGGGCTGCCGAGCGCCGCGCCGTCCGGGCTGCCCTCGGCGCATCCGTCCGGGTCGCCGTACGCCTCCCCCTCGGCGGTGCCGTCCCTGACGGGCTCCGCGCCGCCCGCGGGCTTCAGCACCGCGCGGGACCCGGAGGGCTTCGACATCGCCGTCCCCGAAGGATGGCGGCGGACGGTGGAGGGGCCGAGCGTCTTCTACACCTCGCCCGACGACTCGACCATGATCCAGGTGTTCGAGCTGCACGGCCCCGAGGCCACGCCGTACGAGTCGGCGCAGGAGGCCGAGCGGCTGGCGTCCCGCAACCGCGGCTACGAGCAGATCGCCCTCGCCCAGCTCGGCGCCGCCGCCATGGACCCGGCCCAGCTGGAGTACACGTACGTGAGCAAGGAATCCGGCGACCGCCGGATACTCGACCGCCGCTTCGCCGCGCAGAACGGCACCATGTACGCGGTGCTGATCATCGGCCCCGCCGGTGACCGGGCGCAGGAGCAGTCGCTGCACGACACCGTGCTGGAGACCTTCTGCCCCACCGCCTACTGCACCGCTTCGTGAGGCCTCACACCTGGCCCAGGCCGTCCGCCTCGCGTGAGCCGGGCCACTTTCAAGGAAAAATTGCGCATACGTTTCGCTCTTCCGGTAAGGGGTCCTTGTTGCTGGCGTGGCCAGCGCAAACGCTCGCAACACCGGAAGGCTGAGGTTAGACGTGTCGGCAGTCGAGACCATTCATGTGGACGGGGTGTGGCGAGCGGCCGCATCCAGCGCGCAGCGGGAGGTTCTCGACCCCGCGGACGCCAAGACCCTCGCGGTCGTCGCCGAGGGCGGCGCCGAAGACACCGACGCGGCCATCGCCGCCGCGCGCCGCGCCTTCGACAGCGGCCCCTGGCCGCACACCCCGGTCGCTGAGCGGGCGGCGCTGCTGCGGCGGGTCGCTGATCTGCTCCAGCGCGACCGTGAGGTGATCGCGCTCCTGGAGAGCCGGGACACCGGCAAGACCCTGGAGGAGGGCCGGGTCGACGTCGACGACGTGACCAATGCCTTCCGCTACTTCGCCGAGCTGGTCGCGGGCGAGTCGGCCGGCCGTGTGGTCGACGCGGGCAGCCCCGATGTGCACAGCGTCGTGGTGCACGAGCCGGTCGGCGTCTGCGCCATGATCACCCCCTGGAACTACCCGCTGCTCCAGGCCAGCTGGAAGGTGGCCCCGGCACTCGCGGCGGGCAACACCTTCGTCATCAAGCCCAGCGAAGTGACCCCGCTGTCCACCATCCACCTGGTGCAGCTGCTGGTCGAGGCGGGCCTGCCGAACGGTGTGGCCAACCTGGTGACCGGCGCCGGTGACCCGGTCGGCGCCCGGCTGTCCGACCACCCGGATGTGGACCTGGTGTCCTTCACCGGCGGCCTGGCCAGCGGCACCAAGGTGGCCCAGGCCGCCGCGCCGAGCGTGAAGAAGGTCGCCCTGGAGCTGGGCGGCAAGAACCCGAACGTCGTCTTCGCCGACGCCTGCGCCACTGAGGAGGGCTTCGACACCGCCGTCGACCAGGCCCTCAACGCCGCCTTCATCCACAGCGGCCAGGTCTGCTCGGCCGGTGCCCGGCTGATCATCGAGGAGTCGGTGCGCGAGCGGTTCGTCGCCGAGCTGGTCAGCCGCGCCGAGAAGATCAAGCTGGGCCGCGGCACCGAAGAGGGTGTCGAGTGCGGTCCGCTCGTCTCGGCCCAGCAGCTCGCCAAGACCCAGGCGTACGTGGCGTCCGCCCTGGAGGAGGGCGCCGTGCTGCGCACCGGCGGCAAGCAGCCCGAGCCGTCCGACGTCCGCCCCGCGACCGGCTACTTCTACCTGCCGACCGTGCTCGACCAGTGCCACCGCGGCATGCGCGTCGTTCGCGAAGAAACGTTTGGCCCGATTCTTTCGGTGGAGACCTTCAGCACCGAAGATGAAGCCGTGGCCCTCGCCAACGACACGGAATACGGCCTGGCCGGTGCCGTCTGGTCGTCCGACACCGCGCGCGCCCGCCGGGTTGCCGCGCGGCTGCGCCACGGCACCGTGTGGATCAACGACTTCCACCCCTACCTCCCGCAGGCCGAATGGGGCGGCTTCGGCAAGTCCGGCGTCGGGCGCGAGCTGGGCCCGGCGGGCCTGGACGAGTACCGCGAGACCAAGCATGTCTACGAGAACCTGCGGCCCAGCCCGGTGCGCTGGTTCGGCGGCTGACGCCCCGCCGCCGGCCCCCGCCCGGGGCGGCACGGCCGGGCCCGGACCTCCCGCCGGGCCCGGGCCCTGTCGCGTCCAGTGACGGCGTCCGGCATCTCTCCCCCTTCGTCCGTAACCCCCATCCCCTCCAGGGACGGCGCCCGGCCCGCACCCGTGTGTGCCGCCCCCGAAGACCGGAAGACCGCGAGGAGTAACCCCCACCATGCCCGTACCTGACGCATACGATTACGTCGTCATTGGCGGAGGCACCGCAGGATCGGTGATCGCCTCCCGGCTCACGGAGGACCCGGACGTCCGCGTCGCCGTCATCGAGGGCGGCCCCTCCGACATCGACCGCCCGGACGTCCTCACCCTGCGCCGCTGGCTGGGTCTGCTCGGCGGCGACCTGGATTACGACTACCCCACGGTCGAGCAGCCACGCGGCAACTCGCACATCCGGCACAGCCGCGCCCGGGTGCTCGGCGGATGCTCCTCGCACAACACCCTGATCTCCTTCAAGCCGCTGCCGGGCGACTGGGACGAGTGGGCCGAGGCGGGTGCCGAGGGCTGGGACGCCGCCGCGATGGACCCGTACTTCCACAAGCTGCGCAACAACGTCGTGCCGGTCGACGAGAAGGACCGGAACGCGATCGCCCGGGACTTCGTGGAGGCCGCCCAGGCCGCCGCCGAGGTGCCGCGCGTCGAGGGCTTCAACAAGAAGCCGTTCCACGAGGGCGTCGGCTTCTTCGACCTCTCGTACCACCCGGAGAACAACAAGCGCTCCTCCGCGTCGGTCGCCTACCTGCACCCCTTCCTGGACCGGCCGAACCTCCACATCATGCTGGAGACCTGGGCGCACAAGCTGGAGCTGGACGAGACCGGCCGGGCCACCGGCGTGCACGTGCGCACCAAGGACGGCGAGGAGATCCTCGTCCAGGCGAAGACCGAGGTGCTGGTCTGCGCGGGCGCGGTGGACACCCCGCGGCTCCTGATGCACTCGGGCATCGGCCCCAAGGCTGACCTGGAGGCGCTGGGCATCCCGGTCAAGGTGGATCTGCCGGGCGTCGGTGAGAACCTGCTCGACCATCCCGAGTCGGTGATCGTGTGGGAGACGGACGGCCCGATCCCGGACAACTCCGCGATGGACTCGGACGCCGGTCTGTTCGTGCGCCGCGACCCGGAGTCCAAGGGCCCGGATCTGATGTTCCACTTCTACCAGATCCCCTTCACCGACAACCCCGAGCGGCTGGGTTACGAGCGGCCCGAGCACGGGGTGTCGATGACCCCCAACATCCCCAAGCCGCGCAGCCGCGGCCGGCTGTACCTGACGAGCGCCGACCCCGAGGTCAAGCCCGCCCTCGACTTCCGCTACTTCACGGACGAGGACGACTACGACGGCCGCACCCTGGTCGACGGCATCAAGCTCGCCCGCGAGATCGCCAAGACCCAGCCGCTGGCCGGCTGGCTCAAGCGCGAGGTGTGCCCGGGCCCGGAGATCACCTCGGACGAGGAGATCAGCGAGTACGCCCGCAAGGTCGCGCACACCGTCTACCACCCCGCCGGCACCTGCAAGATGGGCGCCGCGAACGACGAGCTGGCCGTGGTCGGCCCCGATCTGCGCATCCGCGGCCTGTCCGGCATCCGGATCGCCGACGCGTCGGTCTTCCCGACCATGCCCGCCGTGAACCCCATGATCGGAGTGCTGATGGTTGGCGAGAAGTGCGCGGACCTGCTGGTCGGAGAGCGTGATCAGGTCCGTTACCGATCGCGCGAGCGAGCCGCCCAGCTCGCCCCGGGAGGTGAGGCGTGATGGCGACGACCCTGGCCACTGAGACGCCCGACACCCCCGAGACCCCCGAGACCGGTGACCGCACCCCGGTGTTCTCGGTCCGCGACATGTGGAAGGTCTTCGGTCCGAAGGCCGACCGTGTCCCCGGCTCGCCCGACGCCGAGCTGCCCGCCGCGGAGCTGCGCGCCCGCACCGGCTGCACGGCCGCCGTCCGGGACGTCTCCTTCGACGTCGAGCCGGGCGAAGTGTTCGTGGTGATGGGGTTGTCCGGCTCCGGAAAGTCCACGCTGGTGCGCTGCCTCACCCGTCTGATCGAGCCGACCTCCGGGACGCTGAAGATCGACGGTGAGGACGTCATGGCCATGGACAAGGCCCGGCTGCGCGAACTGCGCCGCCACCGCGCCGCCATGGTCTTCCAGCACTTCGGGCTGCTGCCGCACCGCTCCGTCCTCGACAACATCGCCTACGGCCTGGAGATCCAGGGCGTCGGCAGGGCCGAGCGCCGCGCCAAGGCCGCCGAGATGGCCGAGAAGGTCGGCCTCAGCGGGCTGGAGCGCCGGCGTCCCGGCCAGCTCTCCGGCGGTCAGCAGCAGCGCGTGGGCCTGGCCCGGGCGCTCGCCGTCGACCCCGAGGTGCTGCTGTTCGACGAGCCGTTCAGCGCGCTGGACCCGCTGATCCGCCGCGACATGCAGGAGGAGGTCATCCGGCTGCACCACGACGAGGGCCGGACGATGGTGTTCATCACCCACGACCTCAGCGAGGCGCTGCGGCTCGGCGACCGCATCATGCTGATGCGCGACGGCGAAATCGTGCAGCTCGGCACCCCGGAGGAGATCGTCGGCTCCCCGGCCGACGACTACGTACGGGACTTCGTCCGCGATGTGCCGCGTGAGCAGGTGCTGACCGTGCGCCGTGCCATGCGCCCCGCCAAGTCCGACGAGAAGGACGACGGCCCCGCGCTGACCCCGGGCACCACCGTCGCCGACGCGATCGAGGCCGTGGCCCGTTCCGGCGGCCCCGCGCGCGTCGTCGACGGCGGCCGCTGCCTGGGCGTCGTCGACCACGCCTGCCTGCTCAGCGTCGTCGCGGGCCTGGACGGGAAGGAGGCGGCCGCGGCATGAGCACGCCCCCGACCTTCTTTCCGCCGGGTGGCACCGGGAGGCGCGTGTGAGCGCCACGACCACCCGCCCCCGTACCGACCCCGGCACCGGGCCGCCCGCGGGCACGACCGCCGCGGACGCATCGCGCCCGTCGCTGTGGCACACCCTCGTCCGCAGCCGGACCGTCCACAAGCTCGCGGTGCTCGCGGTGATCGCCGCCGTGCTGATACCGCTCGCCCACGCCAAGTGGGCCGGCGCCAGCTGGCCCCACGCGCTGACCGTCGATGTGTCCGGACCGCTGGGCAAGGCCAGCGACTGGATCCTCGACAACCGCGACAGCCACTGGATCTTCCTCTACTTCTTCGGCCACATCAGCGAGGCCATCATCATCGGCGTCCGCGCCGTCTACGTCGCCCTGCTCGCCCTCGGCTGGGCCGGTGTCACCGCCGGGCTGACCCTGGTCGCCTGGCGGGTGGCCGGGGTGCGGGTCGCGGTGACGACCCTCGTGTCCTTGGCCGTCTGTGGAGGCTTGGGCATGTGGGTGCCGACGATGCAGACGCTCGCGCTGATGGCCGTCGCCGTCACCGCCTCCGTCGTCGTCGGCGGACTGCTGGGCCTGGCCGGCGGGCTCTCGGAACGTGCGTTCCGGGCGCTGCGGCCGATCCTGGACACCATGCAGGTACTGCCCGCGTTCGCGTATCTGCTGCCCGTCGTGATGATCTTCGGCAACGGCGTGCCGGGCGCGGTGCTGGCCACCGTGATCTACGCTGCTCCGCCCATGGCCCGGCTCACCGCCCTCGGCCTGCGCGGCGCGGACGCCGGGGTGCTGGAGGCCGTGGCCTCGCTCGGCGCGACCTGGCGGCAGCGACTGCTGTCCGCCCGGCTGCCGCTGGCCCGCAAGGAACTGCTGCTGGGCATCAATCAGACGATCATGATGGCGCTGTCCATGGCTGTGATCGCGTCCGTGATCGGTGGCGGTGGTCTCGGTGACCGCGTCTACCAGGCGCTTTCCGCCGTCGATGTCGGCAAGGCGCTCGCCGCGGGACTCCCGATCGTGCTGCTCGCCGTCGTGATGGACCGCACCATCGGGTCGGCGGGCGAGCGGCTCGGCGCGCCCCCGGCCGAGGGCGGGTCCCGGCTGCTGCGCGGCTGGCCCGCGTGGGCGGGCGTCGCGGTGATCACCGCGGCCATCACCTTCGCCGGACGGCTGACCGGCTCCCAGACCTGGCCGGGCGGCTGGACCGTCGCCATCGAGGGGCCCGTCAACCAGTTCAAGGAGTGGATGGTCGACCACCTCTACACCGGTGTGCCGGTCGTCGGTGGCACCGCCGAATGGGCCGCGAACTACCTCAAGTGGATCCTCGACCCGCTGCGTGAGGGGCTCCAGGGCATCCCGTGGTACGGAATCCTGCTGATCGTCGCGGCGCTGGCCTGGCTGATCGGCACCTGGGCCACCGCGCTGACCGCCACCGCCGCCATGGCCGCGATCGGTGTGCTCGGCGTGTGGCAGTCGTCCATGGACACCCTCTCCCAGGTGCTGGCGGCCGTCGTCGTCACTCTGGTCCTCGGTTTCGCGATCGGCATCTGGGCCGCGCGCAGTGCCCGGCTGGAGCGGATGCTGCGACCGGTGCTGGACGTGTGCCAGACCATGCCGCAGTTCGTGTACCTGATCCCCGTGGTCGCGCTGTTCGGCGTCGGCCGCGCCCCGGCGGCGGCCGCGGCCATCGTCTACGCGCTGCCCGCCGTCATCCGCATCACCACCCAGGGGATCCGGAACGTCGACCCGTCCGCGCTGGAGTCGGCGCGCTCGCTCGGCGCGACCCAGGGGCAGCAGTTGCGCCAGGTCCAGTTGCCGCTGGCCCGCCCGGCGCTGCTGCTCGCCGTCAACCAGGGCGTGGTGCTGGTGCTGGCCGTGGTCGTCATCGGCGGCCTGGTCGGTTCGGGCGCGCTCGGCTACGACGTGCTGTTCGGCTTGGCGCAGGGCGACCTGGCGACCGGTCTGGTGGCGGGCGCGGCAATCGTCTGTCTGGGGCTGATGCTCGACCGGGTGACCCAGCCGACCGCGCGCCGCGAGAAGAAGGGGGCCTGAGATGGCTACGGCCCATACGCACCGCCGTCGGCAGCTGCTGATGGCCGCCACCGGGGTCACGGCCCTGCTCACCGCGACCGGCTGCGGCGCGGCGGACATGTCCAAGCAGTCCTCGCCGTACGCCAATGTGGGCGGCGCGAAGAGCGTGACGCTCTCCGTCCAGTCCTGGGTCGGCGCACAGGCCAACGTGGCCGTCGCCCAGTATCTGCTGGAGCACAAGCTGGGGTACCACGTCGACACCGTCCAGGTGGACGAGATTCCGGCGTGGGACGCGCTCAGCCAGGGCCGGGTGGACGCGATCCTGGAGGACTGGGGCCACCCGGAGCAAGAACAGCGCTACGTCAAGGACAAGAAGACGATCGCGTCGGGCGGCGACCTCGGCGTCACCGGCCACATCGGCTGGTGGGTGCCGAAGTACTTCGCCGACAAGCATCCGGACGTTCTCAACTGGAAGAACCTCAACAAGTACGCGAAGACCTTCAAGACCGCGGAAAGCGGTGGGAAGGGCCAGCTGCTGGACGGTTCCCCGTCCTATGTCACCAATGACAAGGCGCTGGTGAAGAATCTGAAGCTGAACTACTCGATCGTCTTCGCCGGTTCGGAATCCGCTCAGATCACCCAGATGAAGCAGTTCGCCAAGCAGAAGAAGCCCTTCCTGTCGTACTGGTACGAGCCGCAGTGGCTGTTCAACCAGGTGCCGATGGAAGAGGTGAAGCTGCCCAAGTACACGGACAAGTGTGCTGCCGAGGGTGAGAAGGACCCCGATTCCTTCGACTGCGCCTACCCGACTACCCCGCTGCAGAAGTACCTCAACGCGGACTTCGCGAAGCAGGGCGGTAAGGCCGCCGCCTTCCTGAAGAAGTTCCACTGGACCAAGAAGGACCAGAACGAGGTGTCCGAGCTGATCGCCTCGGACGGGTTGTCGGCGCAGGACGCGGGCAAGAAGTGGGTCGAGGCGCACCCGGACGTCTGGAAGAAGTGGCTGCCCTAGCGGTCACCTTCTGAAAGCCGCACCCGGCCGGGCCCCGCCCGTCCCCCTCATGGGGTCTTCCTCATGGGGTGGACGGAGCGGGGCCCAGCTGTTGGGCCAGGTCCCGGGCGGCGGACATCGTCGCGCGGAAGAGCCGGGGGCCGAAGGTGACGCGCGCGGCGCCGAGCCGCCCCAGCTCGGCGGGCGAGGGGCCGTCCGGTGCGAACGCCGCCGCGTTGACCGGTATGCCGATGGCGGCCACGAGCCGGGGCAGCAGCTCCGGGGGCGCGAAGATCGGGTAGACGCAGTCCGCGCCCGCCGCCGCATAGGCCCGCCCGCGCTCGATCGCCGCCTCGGCCGCGCGCTCGGTGTCGACGACGGCCCCGTCCCGGACGAACTCGCCGCGGGCGAAGATGTCGATCCTGGCGTTGATCACCAGACCGTCGCCCGCCTCGGCTCGCACCGCCGCCAGCCGGTCCGCCTGCTCCCGCGGATCGGCCAGCTGCTTGGTCAGCGGGTCGGAGTCCTCCAGGTTGCAGCCCACCGCCCCGGTCTCCAGCAGCCGCTCGACCAGCTCCTTGGCGTCCAGGCCATAGCCGCTCTCCAGGTCCGCCGACACCGGCACCTCGACGGCCCGGACGATCCGGGCCACCGCGGCGAACATCTCCTCGGCCGGTAGCCGGCCGTCCTGGTAGCCCAGCGACGCCGAGACCCCGGCGCTCGGCGTCGCCAGCGCCGGAAAGCCCGCGTCAGCGAAGGCACGGGCCGAACCGGCGTCCCAGGGACCGGGCAGCACGAGCGGCGCTTCCGCGTCCCGGCCGTGGTGCATCGCCCGGAACGCCCTGGCCTCGGCCGTGGCACTGGCCGTCATGGAAACCCCCTTGGCAGAGATCTAGTGCCGCGTCAGTCGAGGTTTGCCCGGTAGCGAGGCGTCCTGGTGCGGTCGGCTGCAAGGCGCCGGATCGGCCTCGTAGTGGGCCTACTCGGTCGAATCGGCAACGCCACAGATGGCCGTGCCAGGGCGGTGAGCGGGGCGAACCTTGGCTGACGCGACTAGCCCGCGGTCGGCTTGTAGGAACCCGGGACGAGGCGGGTGGTGACCCCGATCCGGTTCCAGGCGTTGATGGTGAAGATGACCGCGATGAGCTGCGCCAGCTCCTGCTCCTCGAAGTACTTGGCGGCCCGGTCGTACACCTCGTCCGGGACGCCGTCGGTCAGGATGGTGACGGCCTCGGTCAGGGCGAGCGCGGCCTGCTCCTTCTCGGTGTAGACGCCGACCGCCTCCTCCCAGGCGTTGAGCAGGTAGATCCGCTCCTCGGACTCGCCCGCCGCCCGGGCGTCCTTGATGTGCATGTCGATGCAGAACGCGCAGTGGTTGATCTGCGAGGCGCGGATCTTGACCAGCTCCGTCAGCGCCGGTTCCAGGCCCTTCCGGGCCTCCACGTCCAGCTGCACCATGGCCTTGTAGACGGCGGGTGCCGCGTGGGCGAAACCCATCCGGGGACCGTGGTGAGGGGTGCTCTCATGCGTCGTCATGCGGTCCACGCTAGAAGCTCGGCAGCCCAGGAGTATGGTCCATTTCCATGGAGGATTCGTGGGCCACTTCCGGGCCCGAAGAGGCCGCTTCCGAGCACGAAGGGGCCACTTCCGGGTCCGGGGAGGCCACTCCCGGGGCCGGGGAGGCGAACGGGCTCGGCGCCGACCTGCACCTTGACCTGCCCCGGGGCGGGACCACCGGGGTGCGGGCCGCACTGATCCGCTCCCTGCGCGACGCCGTACGCGACGGCCGCCTCGCCCCCGGCACCCGGCTGCCCTCCTCCCGCTCGCTCGCCGCCGACCTCGGCATCGCCCGCAACACGGTGGCCGACGCCTACGGCGAACTCGTCGCCGAGGGCTGGCTCACCGCCCGGCAGGGCTCCGGCACCCGGGTCGCCCGGCGCGTCGTGCCGCCCGAACCCGCGCCGCCGCGCCCCCCGCCGCCCGCCGCCGTGGCCGCCAGCCGCCCCGCGTACGACCTGCGGGCCGGGTCGCCCGATGTCTCCGCCTTCCCCCGCTCCGCCTGGCTGTCCGCCGCTCGGCGCGCCCTCACCGCGGCGCCCAGCGACGCCTTCGGCTACGGCCACCCCAGCGGGCGCCCCGAACTGCGCCGCGTCCTGGCCGACTATCTCGCGCGCGCCCGCGGGGTGCGGGCCGCACCCGAACGGATCGTCGTCTGCGCCGGGTTCATCCAGGGGCTCGGCTTGCTCAGCCGGACGCTGCACGGGGACGGCCACCGCGCGCTGGCCGTCGAGTCGTATGGACTCGACATCCACTGGAACGTGCTGCGCCGCGCCGGACTGCGCACCGTGGCGCTGCCGGTCGACGCGCGGGGCGCCCGCACCGGCGAACTGGACCGCCTCACCGACGTGCGCGCCGCGCTGCTGACCCCGGCGCACCAGTTCCCCACCGGCGTCGCCCTGGACCCCGACCGGCGGGCCGCCGTGGTCGACTGGGCGTCCCGGACCGACGGGCTGGTGCTGGAGGACGACTACGACGGCGAATTCCGCTATGACCGCCAGCCGGTGGGGGCGCTCCAGGGGCTGGATCCCGAACGGGTCGTCTATCTGGGCACGGCGAGCAAGAGCCTGGCGCCCGCGCTGCGGCTGGCCTGGATGGTGGTGCCGGACCACTTGCTGGACCGGCTGCTGGCGGTCAAGCGGACGGGGGAGTGGCAGTCGGGCGCCCTGGACCAGCTGACGCTCGCGGAGTTCATCGCCTCGGGCTCGTACGACCGCCATGTGCGCGGGATGCGGCTGCGCTACCAGCGGCGGCGCGACCAGCTGGTGGCGGCGCTGGCCGAACGCGCGCCCCAGGTGCGCGTCACGGGCATCGCGGCCGGACTGCACGCGGTGCTCGAACTGCCGCCGGGCACCGTGCGCTCCGTCCTCCAGGGCGCGGCCTGGCAGGGCTTGGCCATGGAGGGCCTGCATCGCTACCGGTACCGCGAGGAGAACGAGCCGGGAAGGGGCGGATCCGAGCCGGACGGACTGGTCTTCGCCTACGGGGCGCCGCCCGATCACGCCTTCTCGGGCGCCCTGGAGGCGCTGTGCCGGGTGCTGCCCTGAGCGGGCCATTCCCCACCCCCGACGTTCACTTGTGCGATAACCCCCTCTAGGGTGGGCGGTCGTCAAACGAACGGGGGAGCAGTACCAATGGAACGCAAATTTCCACGTCGGCTGCGGTCGAGCACGGTGATTCTCGGTGGCATGGGAGCCCTCGCGGCGGCCCTCACCTCCTGCGGGTCCGAGCCCGACAAGCGCTGTGTCGACCGGAACAGCTACGACGTGGTCAACGGCTACCGCATCGTCGACTCCAGCGCCTGCAACAGCTCTTCGGGCTCCACGACCGGCAAGAAGAAGCGCGGCAGCGGCAGCACCACCACCAAGCGGGTCGACGGCGACTGGTACTACGACGCCGACGTCGACGGCCGCTGGGCGGACTACGGCACCTTCAGCAAGAGCCAGGCCGCCGACCGCGGCGGCTTCGGCTGCTCGGGATCCGGCGGCGGCTGACCGGACGACGACCCGATGAAGCGTCACATCATGGACCCCCGCCCCGGCTGGCAGGCCACGGTCGAGGAGCAGGGGGTCATCTACCCGCTGACCCGCTACCCGGACGGCTCCCTGCGCCCGTACTGGGACGAGAGCGCCTACTACGCCTTCTCGCTGCCCGAGGTCGAGGCGCTGGAGGAGGTGGTCGAGGAGCTGCACCGGATGTGTCTGGAGGCGGCCGCCCACATCGTCGACGCCGACCGCTTCGCCGACCTCGGTATCGAGGAGCCGCGGGTGGCCGAGCTGATCGCCGAGTCCTGGCGCCGGCGGGCCGAACAGCCCAGCGTCTACGGCCGGTTCGACCTGCGGTACGACGGAGGCCCGGAACCGGCGAAGCTGCTGGAGTACAACGCCGATACGCCCACCTCGCTGGTGGAGGCGGCGAGCGCCCAGTGGTTCTGGATGGAGGACCGCTTCCCGGGCGCCGACCAGTGGAACTCCCTGCACGAGCGGCTGGTCGACGCCTGGCGGCACCAGGCCGCCCTGCTGCCGCCGGGCGTGCCCCTGTACTTCGCCCACTCGGCCGGGGACGAGCTGGGCGAGGACCTGATGACCGTCGCCTACTTGCGGGAGACGGCCGAACAGGCGGGTCTGCGGACCGAGGCGATCTCCATGGAGGACATCGGCTGGGAACGGCTCTCCGGCCGCTTCGTGGACATGCGGCACCGCTTCATCCGCGCCTGCTTCAAGCTCTACCCCTGGGAGTGGCTGGTCAGCGACCGGTTCGGCCTCCATGTGCTGGACACGATCGACAACGGCGGCGGCACCGGCTCCACCCTGTGGATCGAGCCCGCCTGGAAGATGCTGCTGTCCAACAAGGCGCTGCTGGCGATTCTGTGGGAGCTGTACCCCGGGCACCCCAATCTGCTGCCCGCCTACCTCGACGGGCCCCGCGAACTGGCCCGCACCAATGGCTACGTGGCCAAGCCGCTGCTCGGCCGGGAGGGCGCGGGCGTCACCGTGCACCCGCCGGGCGCGGAGCCCGTCATCCGGGACGAGGCCTGCTGCTACCAGGAGTTGGCTCCGCTGCCCGAGGTCGACGGCAACCGGGTGGTGCTCGGCGCCTGGGTGGTGGAGGACGAACCGGCCGGGCTCGGCATCCGGGAGTCGGCCGGGCTGATCACGGACGAGTACGCGCGCTTTGTGCCGCATGTGATTCTTTAAGCGGCGCCAGAGCGGCTGGCGGCATGGGGACTGGCGGCGTGGCGGCTGGCGGCATGGGGACTGGCGGCTGAGTGACCGGGGGCTGAGCGGCCGGGGCCGGGGCCATGCGCGGTTTCCGGTCATTCCGCCAGCACCGCCCTGAGCTGGTCCAGGCCCCAGTCCAGATCCTCCGTGCCGATCACCAGGGGCGGTGCGATCCGGATGGTGGACCCATGGGTGTCCTTGACCAGCACCCCGCGGTCCATCAGCCGCTCGGAGATCTGCCGCCCGGTGCCGCGCGAGGGATCGATGTCCACACCGGCCCACAGCCCGCGCCCCCGCACCTTCACCACCGCCCGGCCCTCGGCCATCTGCGCCAGCTCCCGGTGCAGATGCTCGCCCAGCTCCGCCGCGCGCCCCTGGAACTCCCCGGTCCGCAGCATGGCGATCACCTCCAGCGCGACCGCGCAGGCGAGCGGATTGCCGCCGAAGGTCGAGCCGTGTTCACCGGGGCGGTGGACGCCCAGCACCTCGGCGGAGGACACCACCGCCGACACCGGCACCACCCCGCCACCCAGCGCCTTGCCCAGCACATAGACATCCGGAACGACGCCCTCGTGCTCACAGGCGAAGGTCTTCCCGGTGCGGCCCAGGCCCGACTGGATCTCATCGGCGATGAACAGCACGCCCCGCGCCCGGGTCAGCTCGCGCACTCCGGCCAGATATCCGGGCGGCGGCACCAGCACCCCCGCCTCGCCCTGGATGGGCTCGAGCAGCACGGCGACCGTCTCCCCGGCCCCCGCGTCGAGCGCGGCCTCCATCGCCGCCAGATCGCCATACGGCACGATGTCGAACCCCGGCGTGTACGGACCGTGGTCCGCGCGGGCCTCCTGGTCGGTGGAGAAGCTGATGATCGTGGTCGTGCGGCCGTGGAAGTTGTTGTCCGCGACGATGATCCTGGCCCGCCCGTCCGGCACGCCCTTGACGCGGTAGCCCCATTTGCGGGCGGTCTTGATCGCCGTCTCGATCGCCTCCGCGCCGGTGTTCATGGGCAGCACCGTCTCCATGCCGCACAGCGCGGCCAGCTCCGCGCAGAACGCGGCGAAGCGGTCGTGGTGGAAGGCGCGCGAGGTGAGCGTGACCCGCTCCAGCTGCGCCTTGGCGGCGTCGATCAGCCGCCGGTTGTGGTGCCCGAAGTTGAGCGCGGAATACCCGGCGAGCAGGTCCAGATACCGGCGGCCTTCGACATCGGTCATCCACGCCCCCTCGGCGGATGCGACGACGACCGGAAGCGGATGGTAGTTGTGCGCGCTGTGGGCCTCGGCGGCCGCGATGGCGCGCTCCGAGGAGCGATCGGTCGAGGTCAAGACGTCCTCCGTTCTGTGACACCACCTGTGCTGTGACCACCTGTGCTGTGACACCACCTGTGCTGTGACCACCTGTGCTGTGACACCACCTGTGCTGTGACACCACCTCTGCGACACCACCCAGGGTGGGGCTGTGCACCGTGACTGGCGAGTCGGCCATGACGAGGCGGGGCCCCGCCACGGCCGGGCCTCGCCACGGTCAGGGGAGAGGGCGCTGGCGCCGGGCCGGTGGTGGCCTGTCGCACCCCCGGTCCCGGTCCCGGTCCGTCGGTCGGCCGGGGCGGCCCCGGCCCGTGGAGGCCTGCCCGGCCTCAAGCCCGGGCAGGGCCTGCCACCACTGCTCCTCCCGGAACCGGCCGCCGGGCCCCGCGCGGTCCGACAGGCCCACGATCCGGGCCAGCACCCGCTCGGCCAGCGTCTCGCCGCCCGCCAGGAGGTCGTGCCCCGGCGGGTCGGCGGGCGGTGGCTCCTCCAGCGCGCGCCCGAGCGCCCGCAGCTCGCCGGGCAGCCCTTCCCCGTCCATCCCCTATGCCTCCCTGCCGTGTCTGCGGTGCCTGCCGTGTCTGCCGTGCCCGCTCCGGTCCCGCCTCCAGCAGCAGCTCCAGCCGCCGCAGCGCGCGGCTCAGCCGCGACTTCACCGTGCCGCGCGGCCAGCCCAGGGCCGCCGCCGTCTCCGCCTCGTCCAGATCCAGCAGATAGCGATAGGTGACCACCCAGCGCTGCGGCTCGCTCAGCTCCTCCAGCGCGGCCATCAGCCGCGCCCGCCGCTCGTCCGCGAGCGCCACGGCCGCCGGATCCGCGCTCTCCGGTATTGCCGGACCTTCCGGACCGCCTCCGGTCATCGCCGCTTCCCGGTCGACCGCCGTCTGCTGACGGCGCGCCGAGCGCACCGCGTTCCGCGTCTCATTGGCGACGATCCGCAGCAGCCACGGCCGGAAGGCCGCATCGCCCCGGAAGGTGCCGAGCGCGAGATACGCCTTCACGAAGGCGTCCTGCACCACATCCTCGGCGTCCGCGCCCGCGCCCATCAGCCCGGCGGTGCGCAGCGCTATCGGCGCGTGGGCGCGCACCAGCTCGGCATAGGCCTCGGTCTCCCCGGCCCGCACCCGAGCGATCACGGCCGCATCCGGGCCCGCTTCGACCCCTGCGACGTCCAGTGCTTCGTCTAGTGCTTCGTCCTGTGTTTCGGCTTGCTCTTCGTCCCGCGCGACGAGGTCCCCCTCCCGCGCCCCCTCACGAGTCCTCACACCTTTGATACACCGGCGGACCGAGTCTGGTTCCACACCTGAGAGAATGGGTGGCATGGCCCTTGATCGTCCCCGTGCGCTCTCCGGTATCCAGCCCACCGCAGGCTCCTTCCATCTCGGGAACTACCTCGGTGCGATCCGGCAGTACGTCGCGCTGCAGGAGACCCACGACGCGTTCTACACCGTGGTCGACCTGCACGCGATCACCGTTCCGCAGGATCCGGCGGAGCTGCGAGCCAACAGCAGGCTCGCCGCCGCCCAGCTGCTCGCCTCCGGACTCGACCCGGACCGCTGCACGCTCTTCATCCAGAGCCATGTGCCCGAGCACGCCCAGCTCGGCTGGGTGATGAACTGCCTCACCGGCTTCGGCGAGGCCTCCCGCATGACCCAGTTCAAGGACAAGTCGGCCAAGCAGGGTGCCGACCGCTCTACCGTCGGCCTCTTCACGTACCCGATCCTGCAGGTCGCGGACATCCTGCTCTACCAGGCCAACCACGTCCCCGTCGGCGAGGACCAGCGCCAGCACATCGAGCTGACCCGCGATCTCGCGGACCGTTTCAACGGCCGCTTCGGCGAGACCTTCACCGTTCCCGACGCGTACATCGTCAAGGAGACCGGGAAGATCTACGACCTCCAGGATCCGACGGTCAAGATGAGCAAGTCGGCCTCCACGCCCAAGGGCATCGTCAACCTCCTCGACGAGCCGAAGGTCTCCGCGAAGAAGATCAAGAGCGCGGTCACCGACCTGGAGACCGAGATCCGCTTCGACGAGGAGAAGAAGCCCGGCGTCAGCAATCTGCTGACCATCTACTCCACCCTCACCGGCAGCTCCATCGCGGAGTTGGAGGGGAAGTACGAGGGCAAGGGGTACGGCGCGCTCAAGACCGACCTGGCCGAGGTGCTGGTCGAGTGGGTGACGCCGTTCCGCGAGCGGACCCAGGAATACCTGGGGGACCCGGGGGCGTTGGACAAGGTCCTGGCCAAGGGGGCGGAGAAGGCGCGTGCCGTCGCCGCCGAGACGCTGGCCCTCGCCTACGACAAGGTGGGGTTCCTGCCCGCGACGCGCTGAGCGTCCACGGCGGGGCGTCCAGGAGGAGGAGGAGGCCGCGTCCGGGAGGCCGTCGAGGCGGGCTCCAGGAGACCGCCGGAGGCGGGCATCCAGGGGACCGTCGGAGGCGATCGCCGCCGGAGTGTACAGCGGCTCACCCCTGACCAGGGGGTTCTTCGGCCCGTGTGCCGAAGAATCGAGGAATCTAGCCGCGAAGGCGGCACAGCCGCCACACTGGCACCGGTGCAGCGGACTGAAGCCCAGCAGCCCGGGAGGGCCAGGAGGGAGAACGCAGTGGGGACCGTAACGCTCGGCGTTTCGATCGCGGTCCCGGAGCCGTACGGCAGCTTCCTCCAGGAGCGGCGCGCGGGCTTCGGGGACCCGGCCGCTCATGGCATCCCCACGCACGTCACCCTCCTGCCACCGACCGAGGTCGAGGCCTCGGCGCTGCCCGCCATCGAGGCCCATCTGGCCCAGGTCGCGGCCGAGGGGCGGCCATTCCCGATGAGGCTGGAGGGGACCGGCACCTTCCGGCCGCTCTCGCCCGTCGTCTTCGTCAAGATCGTCGAAGGCGCGGACGACTGCGCGATGCTGCAGGAGCGGATCCGGGCGTCGTCCGGGCCGTGCGCCCGTGAGCTGCAGTTCCCGTACCACCCCCACGTCACCGTCGCGCACGGCATCGACGAGGAGGCGATGGACCGGGCGTTCGCCGAGCTGAAGGACTTCGAGGCGGCCTGGACGATCAACGGCTTCGCGCTGTACGAGCAGGGGGAGGACGGGGTGTGGCGGCTCGACCGCGAGTACCCCTTCGGGCCCGGCGGTTCGGGCGAACAGCCGGATACGGCCTCCCCCGTGGTGCCCCGTCAGGCCGATCTCACCCGCCCGGCCGCGCCCTCGCCCTGGTAGGCCCGGTCCCTCGCCCTGGTAGGCCGGCCCCTCGCCCGGGAAGGCCGACCCTGGAAGGGCCCTGAGCCGGACGGCGTAGCGGAGTCGTGGAGTGGCGGAGAAATGGGAACCCGCCGCCGAGGAGTAAAACTCGGCGGAAGGGTAGTTGTTGATCATGGACTGGCTGACCCGCTTGCCGCTCATCGGTCCCGCCCTCGCCCGGCTGATGCGGACCCACGCCTGGCGTTCGTACGAGCGCCTGGAACGCGTCCACTGGGACCGCTTGGCGGCCGCGATCACTTTCATCAGCTTTCTGGCCTTCTTCCCCCTCATCACCGTGGGGGCGGCCATCGGCGCCGCGGCGCTCACCGAGCCGCAGATGCATCAGCTGCAGCGGAAGGTCGCCCAGCAGATCCCCGGCATCTCCGGGCAGCTCGATCTGAGCGGTCTCATCCAGAACGCCACGACCATCGGGATCGTCGCGGGCGCCCTGCTGCTGTTCACCGGCATCGGCTGGGTGGGCTCGCTGCGCGAATGCCTGCGGGCCGTCTGGGAGCTGGAG
Organism: Streptomyces sp. NPDC041200; assembly: GCF_055591805.1. Lineage (NCBI taxonomy): Bacteria > Bacillati > Actinomycetota > Actinomycetes > Kitasatosporales > Streptomycetaceae > Streptomyces > Streptomyces sp. NPDC041200. The sequence goes on from NZ_JBVIZF010000002.1 coordinate 873,416, forward strand.
GAGGATCCCGGGAATCCTGTGGCGCGCAGGGCCAAGGACGGTCTGGTGCTCGTCGGCCTGGGCGGCGTCACGCTCGCCTCGTTCGCCGTCTCGACGCTCGCCGTCACCGTCGTCCACCAGGTGACGCAGCTCCTCCACATCCCCGAGAACGGGGTGGGCGGCTGGCTGCTGCGGATCGCCGCGTTCCTGATCGCCGTCGCGGCCGACTTCCTGCTGCTGTGTTACGCCCTGACCTGGCTGCCCCGGGTCGAGCCGCCGCGCCGGAGGGTCGTGGTCGCGGCGCTGATCGGCGCGATCGGCTTCGAACTGCTGAAGCTGCTGCTGAGCAGCTATCTGCGGGGGGTGGCGGCGAAGAGCATGTACGGAGCGTTCGGCGTGCCCATCGCGCTGCTGCTGTGGATCAACTTCACCGCGAAGCTCACCCTGTACTGCGCCGCCTGGACCGCCACCGGATCCGCCGCCGAGGAGCCGGGGGAAACGGCCCAGGAGGCGGAGGAGAAGACGGGCGACGGTGCCCTCGGGCCGAACGGCCGGGCCGACGGGCCCGGCCGCTCGGCGGCGTGAGGAACGGCGTAAGGAGCGGCGTACGTACGCGTACGACCTCGGCCTCAGCCCCGGCGCGCGGCCTCAGCCCCGGCGCGGCCAGCGCCGGTGCACCGCGTACGCCACCGCGCCCAGCACCGCCAGGGAACCGGCCGCGATCCCGGCCGCCGTCCACATGCCGCCCGAGTCACCGCCGCCGGAGACGGACGCCTGGGTGTGCTCGTCCCCGTTCTTCTTGCCGTCCGCCGAGGTGTGGCTCTGCTCCAGGCCCGCCGGGCCGGGTCGGACGAGGGTGCCGACCGGATTCACCGAGTCCGCCGCGTTGAACCCCCAGTCGAACAGCTTCGCCGTCTCCTTGTAGACCCCGTAGGGCTCCGACTTCTGCGGGTTCATGACCGTGACCAGCAGTACTCGCTTGCCGCGCTGGGCCACACCGGTGAAGGTGGAGCCCGCCTTGCTCGTATAGCCGTTCTTGACGCCCGCCAGGCCCTTGTAGGCCTTGACGTCGATGCCGGTCAGCAGACGGTCGGTGTTCTGGATCCCGAAGCTCATGCGGACCTTCTTGCCCTTTTTGTCCTTTTTGTATTCCCCCGGGAACTGCGCGGTCGCCGTCGCGCAGTACTCCCGGAAGTCCGCGTTCTGCAGCCCGGACCGGGCGAACAGCGTGAGGTCGTACGCGCTGCTGTACTGGCCGTCCTCGTCGTAGCCGTCCGGCGTGACGACATGGGTGTCCAGCGCGTTCAGCTTCTTGGCGTGCGCCTGCATGTCCCGCACGGTCGCCGGGACGCCGCCGTTCATCGCGGACAGGACGTGCACCGCGTCGTTGCCCGAGCGCAGGAAGACTCCCAGCCACAGGTCGTGCACCGTGTAGTCGAGGTTCTCCTTCACCCCGACCAGGCTGCTGCCCGCGCCCATCCCGGCCAGGTCGGCCGCCCGCACCGTGTGCTTCCGCGTCTTCGGGAACTTCGGCAGCACGGTGTCCGCGAACAGCATCTTCAGCGTGCTCGCGGGCGGCAGCCGCCAGTGGGCGTTGTGCGAGGCCAGCACGTCGCCCGACTCGGCGTCCGCCACCATCCAGGACTTACCGCTCAGCTCCTTCGGCAGCGCGGGCGCGCCCTTCTTCGGATCCACCTGGGTGCCGGGTCGGCCGAGCCGCGCCCCGCCCACCGTGGACATCCGGGCGGGGGGCTTCGCGGCCTCGGCACCCTTGGCGCCGCCGGGATCGTCGGCGGCGAGCGCGGGGGAGGCGAGCAGCGGGGACAGCAGGGCGGACAGCAGCAGGGCGGCGGTGGTGGCCAGCGGCGCGGCGGCGCTTCGCGACGGGAAGGTGTTCGAAGAGATCGGCACGTCTGCGAACGTACCCGTCGCCGTTCCGGACGGCGAAAGCACCGCCGTCTTACGGGTGGTGGCCCCCCGCGTGGAGGTACGCGACTGGGTGCCCATACTGGAGACCATGAAGCTCAGCCGCCCCGTGTCCTGGTTCCTGCTCGCCTTCGGGGTCTGGAGCTGGGTCATCTGGTTCACCTTTGTCAAAAACTTGTGGAAGGACGCCAGCGGGCTCGCTTTTGACGACGCAGGTGACCCCACCGCGTACTTTTGGGTGCATCTGCTGCTCGCGATCACGTCCTTTCTCTTGGGGACGGCCATCGGGGTGATCGGGTTGCGTGGGCTGCGTGCTTTGCGCCGGAATGACACCGAAGAGTAGCCAGCCGTCGCGCATGAGCCGCATATAGCCGTATACAGCCGCATAGGGAGGACCGGGGATGGTCGTGCTCTTCGTCTTGATCGCACTGGCCGTCGTCGGTCTGCTCGCCGGGGTGCACTGGTACGTGTGGCGGCGGCTGATCCGCGATACGACGGCGCCCGGCGGACGGGCCCGCCGTACGGGCACGGCGGCGGCCTTCGCGCTCCCGCTGATCAGCGTCGGGGCCCTGGTCGCGGGGCGCACGGGCGTGCCCTTCCCGGTCCAGCGGGTGCTGGCCTGGCCGGGCTACCTGTGGCTGGCGCTGCTGCTGTACCTGACCCTGGCCCTGCTGGTCGGTGAGGCGGTACGCCCCCTCCTGCGCGCCTGGCTGAAGCGCCGTGCCGACGCGGCGACCGCCGCCGCGACCGTCACCGAATCCGCCGCCGCCCCGGCTCCGGCCCCTGCCCCGGTGCCCGCCGCCGCGCCGGGAGGCGCGCCCGAGACGGTCACACCCCAGGCGCCCGAGCCGCCCCGGCCACCCGAAGCGGCCGCCACGGCCCCCGCCCCCTCCCGGCGGCTGTTCGTCGCCCGGACCGTGGCCGTGGGCGCCACGGCGGCGGCGGCCGGGACGGTCGGGTACGGGACGTACACCGTGCTGCGCGGCCCGCGCGTCAAGCGGGTCACCGTGCCGCTCGCGAAGCTGCCGCGCCGCGCGCACGGCTTCCGGATCGCCGTCGTCAGCGACATCCACCTCGGCCCGGTCCTCGGCCGCGCCCACACCCGGCGCGTCGTCGAGACGATCAACCGTACGAACCCCGACCTCATCGCCGTCGTCGGCGATCTCGTGGACGGCAGCGTCGCGGACCTCGGCCCGGCCGCCGAGCCGCTGCGCGGCCTGGACAGCCGCCTCGGGAGCTTCTTCGTCACCGGGAACCACGAGTACTTCTCCGGCGCCGAGCAGTGGGTCGACCACGTCCGCGAACTCGGCGTCCGCCCCCTGGAGAACGAGCGCGTCGAGCTGCCCTGGTTCGACCTCGCCGGGGTCAACGACGTGGCCGGGGAGGACGAGGGGCAGGGGCCCGACTTCGAGCGGGCGCTCGGCGACCGCGACCGGGCGCGGGCGTCCGTCCTGCTCGCCCACCAGCCGGTGGTGATCGACGACGCGGTGGAGCGCGGCGTCGACCTCCAGCTGTCCGGCCATACCCACGGCGGGCAGCTCTGGCCCGGCACGTACGTCGCTGAGCTGGCCAACCCCACCGTGGCGGGGTTGGAGCGGTACGGTGACACCCAGCTCTACGTCACCCGAGGGGCGGGCGCCTGGGGCCCGCCGGTGCGGGTCGGGGCGCCGCCGGACGTGACCGTCGTGGAACTGGCCTCACCGCGCGCCTGACGTGCTCTCGTAGGCCCCGGCCGGGACGCGTTCCGGGTCTTTCACCGGCTGCTCGTCGGCAGCCGCCCCCGCGCGGCTGTGCGGCAGCGCCTCGTTGCGGATGGCCGAGGCGTGATCGTGCGGGCCGAGCAGGTCCGGGTGGCGCAGCGTCTCCAGCGCACAGGTGACGGTAAGCGCGAACCCCGCTGCCACGGCGAGCAGTTCGACGGGGCCGAGCGTGGTGAAGACCGCCTCCGCGCCCTGGGCGCCCGGGTCATGGGCGAGGGCGAACAGGTTGTGCGGCCACGGCTCGTCCAGCACGATCAGTACGGCCAGGAACAGCACCGTCAGCAGCGGCAGCACGAACGCCCCGAGCAGCAGCGCCCGCAGGACGAGCCGCCAGGGCGTCAGCGGGCCGCCACCGGCCGCCACGAGCCGCAGCCGCAGCAGCCACTTGCCGGGGGTCGCGCCGGTCGCCAGCGGCACCAGGACGAACCAGGCCACGAAGCCCCCGACGAGCAGCAGCCAGGCCGGGAGCGCCACGTTCCGAGCGGTCAGCACGAAACCGGCGAATACCGTCGCGAGCACGTATCCGGCCAGGTCGACGGCCAGCGCCGTCAGCCGCCGCCCGAACGGCACCGGTCGCCGCCCCAGCGCCCGGCCGTCCAGCGCCTCCAGCGCGGGCATCCGCCGCGCCGCCGGTCCGGCGAGCAGCCAGCCGAGCAGCGCGCCCGAGGTGTTGATGATCAGGTCGTCCACGTCGAAGAGCCGGTACGGGCAGTTGTACAGGCCCCACACCCCGGTCACCTGCGTGATCTCGAAGAACAGCGCCGTCCCGGCCCCGATCATGGCGGTGGGCCGCAGCCCGAGCCGGAAGTGGTAGCGCAGGAAGAGGCCGAGCGGCAGGGCCAGCAGCAGGTTGAAGAGCGCCCCGGCGACGGCGGGGTTCTGGAACACCAGCGCGCCGGCGGTGATCTGACGCCCCGCCTCCTTCCAGATGTCCCCGAAGGTGTTGCCCGGTATCCACTGGGGATGGGCGACGGCGGCGAAGCGCGTGCACGTGCTCGACGCGTCCTTCGGCAGCGGCACGATCGTCATGCAGAAGGCGGTGATTCCGTAGAACAGGAAGCCGTACAGCGACAGCGCCCGGCCATGGGACAGCACACCGTGTCTCCGGTAGAGGACGACGGCCGTCGGCAGCAGCAGTAACAGCGCGAGCAGGGGGAAGAGGGCGGCGGCGGTCTGGATCGGGAGGAGATAGGCGGTGGCCATGGCCGGACTATACGTCATGTGTATACACAGGATGTATAGCGGGCCGGGGGTGGCCGCGCCGCCGCCCGGGAGGACCCCAGGACGGTGGCACCAGCCGTACGAGGCCTACGAGCCCTTCGTGGTCTTCGCCGGGGTCTTCTCGAAGGAGCTGAGGAAGATGCCGAGCGCCTGCTTGTTCTCCTTGGCGTTCCAGTCGTGCGCCGGAGTCGTCCACCGGATGGAGAAGCCCCGGCCGCCCCCGACCAGGAAGCCCCGGCCGAACGTGCGGAGCCGGTCCTGCCCGACCGCGGTGCTCCACTCCATGTCGGCGGCCTTCCAGTCGCGGTAGTCGACCGGGCGGATGTCGTCGATCCGCTGGAAGCCGGGGTAGATCTTCTCGATCGTCGGGATCAGGCGGCGCCAGCCCTCCACGGGGTCCTCTTCGGGGCCCTTCCCGAAGGTCACCACCAGATCGCGGTCGTCGCCTTCGGCGGCGAACTTGATGTGGAAGCGCGAGCCGCTCTTGACCTGCTTCCAGCCCTTGGGGAGGTCGATGGAGAACCCGCCCGTCTCGCTCGTATAGCGGTAGTAGCCGGGCGGCGGCGGGTCCTCGGGGCCGGGGTACGCGCCGCCACCGCCACCGGCGGGGGGCGCGGACGACGACGGCGGGGGCTGCTCGGGGGCGGACGAGCCCGGCGGGCCCGGGGTGTCCGGGGTGTCCGGCGCGGAGGGCGGAGGAGTGTCGCGCGGCAGGCTCGGGGCGGCTCCGCCCGCCGGTGGGGCAGAGGGGGAGGGGTCGGCGGCGCGGTCGTCGCCGCCGCCCAGACCGCTGGTGGAGGCCAGGGCCACCACCGAGACGGCCGTGCCGAGGACCAGGGTGGCCAGCGCCAGGGCTAACGGAGCGATCCGGCGGCCGTCGCGGCCGCCCTCGCGCCCGCCGCCGCGCCGCGCCGACGGGAACCACGCCTCGTACGTGGTGCGCAGCCACGGCAGGCGGGGAGCGGCGCGGATCGCGACGGGCTCGCCCTCGTTGAGGATGCGCTCCAGGGCCTGGCGTACCACCGGCGCGGTCAGCCGCTCCCGGGGATCGTCGCGCAGCAGCCCGTGGATGACCTGGACGAGCGGTCCCGCGTGCGGCGGGGGCGGTACGGGTTCCTCCCGTATGACCCGCAGCGTCTCCTCCGGTGAGTCCCGGCTGCGGTGCGGTGGGCGCCCCTCGACCATGGCGAACAGGACCGCGCCCAGCGCCCACATGTCGGACGCGGCGCAGGCGCCGGTCCCGCGCGCCTGCTCCGGGGAGGCGTACGCGGCGTCGGTGACCTGCCGGGACGGTTCGGTGCCGACCTGGCCGAAACCGGAGAGGACGACCTCACCGTCCGAGCGCAGCAGGACCCGCGCGGGACTGATGTCCCCGTGGACGATGCCCGCGCGATGGGCGGAGTCGAGGACGGCGAGGAGTTGCAGGCCGATGCGGGTGGCACGGACCGGTTCCAGCCCGCCGCGCCAGGAGAGTTCCTCGCTTAATGGGCGGCTGTCGCTCATGGGCCGGCCGATTCGTTCCGCTGTGCCGCGCTCCTGCGTGCCGGTCACGCTTTCACCCCTTGATGAACGTGCCCCATCCACCCTCTTCCCCAGGAGGTACGTCGAGGTCGCGGCGGGCGTTCAACGGCTGTGAAAACGCTATGGGCGGCTACAACGCCATGGGTCACCACAACGCGACGGGCCCGCCCCCGGGCGAGGGGGCGGGCCCGTACAGGCGTGCGAGAGGCTCAGAAGCGCCGCGTGATCAGCGCGCGCTTCACCTCCTGGATGGCCTTGGTGACCTCGATGCCACGGGGGCACGCGTCGGTGCAGTTGAAGGTGGTGCGGCAGCGCCAGACGCCGTCCTTGTCGTTCAGGATCTCCAGCCGCTGCTCACCGCCCTCGTCGCGCGAGTCGAAGATGAAGCGGTGCGCGTTGACGATCGCCGCCGGGCCGAAGTACTGGCCGTCGTTCCAGAACACCGGGCACGAGGAGGTGCACGCGGCGCACAGGATGCACTTGGTGGTGTCGTCGAAGCGCTCGCGGTCCTCGGCGGTCTGCAGGCGCTCCCGCGTCGGCTCGTTGCCCGTCGTGATCAGGAAGGGCATCACATCGCGGTAGGCCTGGAAGAACGGCTCCATGTCCACGACCAGGTCCTTGAGGACCGTGAGGCCCTTGATGGCCTCGACCGTGATGGGCTTCTCCGGGTTGATGTCCTTGATCAGCGTCTTGCACGCCAGCCGGTTGCGGCCGTTGATCCGCATGGCGTCGGAGCCGCAGATGCCGTGGGCGCAGGAACGGCGGAAGGTCAGGGTGCCGTCGTGATCCCACTTGATCTTGTGGAGGCCGTCGAGGACGCGCTCCTTGGGGTCGATGTCGAGCTGGAAGTCCTCCCAGTACGACTCGGCCGCCAGCTCCGGGTTGAAGCGCCGGATCCGGAAGGTGACCGTGATCGTGTGCGCGGCGGTGGCGTCGGCCGGCTCCGGAGCCTGGTCCTTCTTCTCAAGCGTGGGGGTGCTCATCAGTACTTACGCTCCATCGGCTGGTAGCGGGTCTGCACGACCGGCTTGTAGTCGAGGCGGATGGACTCGGAGCCGTCCGCGCCCACCTCTCGGTACGCCATGGTGTGCCGCATGAAGTTGACGTCGTCGCGGTTCGGGTAGTCCTCGCGGTAGTGACCGCCGCGCGACTCCTTGCGGGCCAGCGCGGAGATGGCCATGACCTCGGCCAGGTCGAGCAGGTTGCCCAGCTCGAGGGCCTCCAGCAGGTCGGTGTTGAACCGCTTGCCCTTGTCCTGGACGGAGCAGTTCTTGAAGCGGGCGCGCAGGCTGCCGATCTCCTCGACGGCCTCCTTGAGCGTCTGCTCGGTGCGGAAGACCATGACGTTCTTGTCCATGGTCTCCTGCAGCGCCCGCCGCACCTCGGTGACCCGCTCGGTGCCGGTGGCGTCGCGCAGGTCCTCGACCTGGTTGCGGACGAACCCGGCCGGGTCCTCGGGGAGTTCGACGAAGTCGGCCGTGGCGGCGTACTCGGCGGCGGCGATGCCCGCGCGGCGGCCGAACACGTTGATGTCCAGCAGCGAGTTGGTGCCCAGCCGGTTGGCGCCGTGCACGGACACGCACGCGACCTCGCCCGCGGCGTACAGGCCCGGCACGACGGTGTCGTTGTCGGACAGCACCTCGCCCTCGACGTTGGTCGGGATGCCGCCCATCGTGTAGTGCGCGGTCGGCTGGATCGGGATCGGGTCGGTGTACGGCTCGATGCCCAGGTAGGTGCGCGCGAACTCGGTGATGTCCGGCAGCTTGGCGTCCAGCTGCTCCGGCGGCAGGTGGGTCAGGTCGAGGAAGACGTGGTCGCCTTCGGGACCGCAGCCACGGCCTTCGCGGATCTCCGTGTAGATGGACCTCGACACCACGTCGCGCGATGCCAGGTCCTTCATGACCGGCGCGTACTTCTCCATGAAGCGCTCGCCGTCCTTGTTGCGGAGGATGCCGCCCTCACCACGGGCGCCCTCCGTCAGCAGGATGCCCATGCGCCAGATGCCGGTCGGGTGGAACTGGAAGAACTCCATGTCCTCCAGCGGCAGCCCGCGCCGGTAGGCGACCGCCTGGCCGTCACCGGTGAGGGTGTGGGCGTTGGAGGTCACCTTGAAGAACTTGCCGCAGCCGCCGGACGCGAAGACGACGGACTTCGCCTGGAAGACGTGCAGCTCGCCGGTGGCCAGCTCGTACGCCACGACGCCCGCGGTGCGCTTGACCCCGTCGACCTCGGTCATCAGGAGGTCCAGGACGTAGAACTCGTTGTAGAACTCCACGCCCTCCTTGACGCAGTTCTGGTACAGCGTCTGGAGGATCATGTGACCGGTGCGGTCCGAGGCGTAGCAGGACCGGCGGACCGGGGCCTCGCCGTGGTTACGGCTGTGGCCGCCGAAGCGGCGCTGGTCGATCGTGCCGTCCGGGGTCCGGTTGAACGGCAGGCCCATCTTCTCCAGGTCGAGGACGGAGTCGATGGCCTCCTTCGCCAGGATCTCGGCGGCGTCCTGGTCGACCAGGTAGTCGCCGCCCTTGATCGTGTCGAAGGTGTGCCACTCCCAGTTGTCCTCCTCGACGTTCGCGAGGGCGGCGGCCATGCCGCCCTGGGCGGCGCCGGTGTGGGAGCGGGTGGGATACAGCTTGGTGAGCACGGCCGTACGGCTGCGCTTCGTCGACTCGATGGCCGCGCGCATGCCGGCGCCGCCGGCGCCCACGATGACGGTGTCGTACTTGTGGATCTTCATGAGTGGATACCTCAGCCCCGGGGCCTAGCGGATGTTCGGGTCGAAGGTGAAGATCACCAGGGTGCCGAGCACGATGGTGAATCCGGCCGCCGTGTAGAGCAGCCCCTTCAGCCACAGGCGGGTGTTGTCCCGCTCCGCGTAGTCGTTGATGATCGTGCGCAGGCCGTTCGCGCCGTGCAGCGTGGCGAGCCACAGCATGATCAGATCCCATGCCTGCCAGAACGGCGAGGCCCAGCGGCCCGCCACGAAGGCAAAGCCGATCTTGGTGACACCGCCGTCCAGCACCAGCTGGATCAGCAGATGGCCCAGGACGAGGACGACCAGCACGATGCCGGACAGGCGCATGAAGAGCCAGCCGTACATCTCGAAGTTGGTCCGGGTCGTCTTGGGCGTCTTACGGGTACGCGCCCGGGGCGGCTCGATGACCGGCGCCGGGTGGTCCACGTCGTACGCGCTGACCGCGTCGGTCGCGGGGTTGGTGGTCTCGGCGGACATGTGCGTCAGCTCCCGAACAGTTCGCGCAGCGTGTGCTGGAGGATCGGGTAGAAGGCACCGGCCATGAGTACGGCCCAGATACCGACTACGGACCACAGCATCTGGCGCTGGTACTTCGGGCCCTTCGACCAGAAGTCCACGGCGATGACGCGCAGGCCGTTGAGGGCGTGGAACAGGATGGCGGCCACCAGGCCGTACTCCATCACGTTCACGATGGGCGTCTTATACGTCGCGACCACGTCGTCGTACGCCTCGGGCGACACCCGGACGAGCGAGGTGTCCAGGACATGTACGAACAGGAAGAAGAAGATGAGGACGCCGGTGACTCGATGAGCCACCCAGGACCACATACCTTCCCGGCCGCGGTACAGCGTTCCAGCCGGCACGGAAAACCCTCCGGAAGCGGGGACTGGGGCCTGCCGGCTTGACTGTCGGTCGGGCCCGGCCGGGTACGGTCCACCGGCCCTGGCCATCGTAGCGACGTGTTGTCGGAGGGTTCGCGCGGGGGGCTCAGGTGTGATCAAAGAGGCACGGGTGGGCGCTTCATGCCAGGTCGAACCGGGCGATATCGGGCATAGCCCCATTGGGGGTAACCAACCGGGTGAGCCGTCCGCGGGCGATGCGGCGCAGCTCCTCGGCGGCGTGGGTCCGCTCCTCCTCGGGCTCGTTCCCCATCCGGTCCCGGATTCCGGTCAGCAGCCGGTCCAGCCTCTCCTCGGGGGCCAGGCCGTCCAGGCAGATCACGAAGGCATGGCCGAAGTCCCGCTCGTACGCAGCGTGCGCGGCGCGTAACGCGGTGTGCGCGGCCAGCCAGCCGACCCCCGGGGTGGCCCCGGGGCCGGCCTCGGCGGGCAGCGGATGGCCGGTCATGGACTCGTCGGCCAGCGCCTCGGCGAGGTCGGCCGGGGTGAGGTCATAGCTCGCCTCGTCCCCGGCGGCCAGCAGCGCGCCGAGGTCGGGATAGGGGCGGTGGTCCGCGATCAGCCGGGCCCAGCGGCGGCTGCCGCAGCAGGAGAGCAGCGCCGTCTCGGCGGCGTCGGCGGTCAGCTGGTTGAGCCGGTCGAGGCCGCCTGGGGTGCTGGAGCTGGACAGCGTGGACTCCTTGGGCGCGCGGGGACACACGGTGGCGCGTGGGGGAGGTGTGCTGGGAAGCGTGAGCAGTACACGGTAACGACGTGGGGAGGCCGGTGTGGCGGAGAGAGCGTAAATTCACTCGTAGGGGGACGTTTTGTGGCGTGAAGTAGACATCGCGGCCCAGCGCAGATCGCGGCCCAGCACAGTCCGATAGCAGGAGGTGCGCGCCATGGGGTTGCCCGTCAGAGCCGCCAAGGCGGCCATCCTCCGCGGCGGCGTCGCTGGTGCCGCCGCGACCGTCGTCCTGATCGGCCTCGGCTGCCAGCAGACGCAGTCGACGAACAACGGCTCGGGCTCCCCACGGGCGCCCTCCCTCCCCACGCGGCACACCGCGGGCTCATCGGCCGCCCACGCCAGTACGGCGCCCACCTCCGCCTCGGCCACTTGGCCGCGCTCCACCGCACCCCGCACGATCCCCTCCGTACGCGACTTCACGCCGAAGTCCGGACCCGGCTGGAAGCCCGGCAAGAACAGCCGGGTGGTCGCCGACCTCAAGGGCCCGCTCGCCGACGAGGCCCGCATGATCGCCGACGAGCTGGGGCTGCGTACCGCCTCCGGCACCCCGCACCGCGGTGATCTGTCCCTCGCCGTCGCGCCCGGTCAGGGTGGCGGCGCCGAGGGGTACACACTCACCGTCCGCAAGGGCGGCGCCCGCGTCACCGGCCCGGCCACCGCGGGCGTCTTCTACGGCACCCGGACCGTGAAACAGGCCCTGCGCTCCGGCGGCAAGCTCCCCGAGGGCGTCATCAACGACCGCCCCGGCCGCTCCCAGCGCGGGCTGAACCTGGACATCGCGCGCAAGTTCTACACCGCCGGATGGATCGAGGCGCGGCTGCGCGAGATGGCCGACCTCAAGCTCAACCAGCTGGGGCTGCACTTCTCGGACGACCAGGGATTTCGTATCCAAAGCGATACGAACCCCGAGATCGTCTCGCCGCAGCACCTGACCAAGGCCCAGGTCCGGCGGATCGTCGCGCTGGCCGGGCAGCTCCACATCACGGTCGTGCCCGAGATCGACTCGCCCGGCCACCTCGGCGCGGTGATCCGCCAGAACCCGGACCTCCAGCTGCGCAACGCGGGCGGCACCTCGTTCCAGGGCGACGTGGACATCTCCAAGCCGGGCTCCGCACGGATCGTCGACCAGCTGATGCGCGAGTACGCCCCGCTCTTCCCGGGCCGCTACTGGCACCTGGGCGCCGACGAGTACCTGGCGCTCACCGTGAAGGACCCCGAGGCCTCGTTCCCGCAGCTCGTCGCCGCCGCCAAGCGCAAGTACGGCTCGCAGGCCACCGTCCAGGACCTGGCCACCGGCTGGCTGAACGACCGGGCGGCGGTCGCCCGCTCGCTCGGCAAGGAGCCCAAGGCGTGGAACGACGGCTTCTTCAGCGGCGGCGTGATCACCCCCGACAAGAACATCGAGGTCGAGTACTGGACGGGCCGCACCCGGTGGCCCGCCCGGCCGCCGGTGGAGTATCTGCGCGAGGGCCGGAACGTGGTGAACCTCAACTCCGAGTACCTCTACTACGTGCTCGGCGAGCCCAACGGCTTCGACTACCCCACCGGCAAGCGCATCTACGACGAATGGACCCCCGGCACCCTGCGCGGGACCCAGCCCGTCTCCGACAAACGGCTGACCGGTCCGAGCCGCGTCCTCGGGGCCCGCTTCGCGGTCTGGTCCGACCAGCCCGACGCCCAGACCGAGCAGCAGGTGGCCAGGGGCATCCGGCTGCCGCTCGCCGCGCTCTCCCAGCGTCTGTGGGACCCCGGGACACCCCCGCTGAGCTGGGCCGCCTTCACTCGTCTCGCCGACCGGCTGGGAGTCTGAGCAGCACGGCGGGGACAAGCGGGGCAGAAGAGGCTGAGGGGGAGAGAAGGAGGGACGGCCGGGGCCGCCACCCCCCACAGGAGAGGCCCCGACCGCCGTCCAGCGCGGGCCCGCGAAGGCCCTTGCTCCTTATAGCGTCGCACGCTTCGAATGCGTCACACCCGCTGTGGACACGAAACCTGACCGTTACGGGCACGCCGGTCGCGTCCATGCCCTGGGCCGACTCTGGACGGGACCGGTCGGATGCCCGTAACGTGCAGGTCCGCGCTGTGGGCGCGGTCAGATTTATTTTCTCGCGTGGTTCCGATCGGGCCACGTCCCCAGGGGGATCAAGAAATGTATCCGTGCGGGAACTGCCGCGCTGTCGCCGTCGGCCCCGACGGTCGCTGCGCGGCGTGCGGCACCTATCAGCAGCAGCAGCCGGTGGCCGGGCCCGGGGGCTACCCCGCTGCTTCGCCGATGGGTATGCCACCCGGCGGCGTCGACCTGCGCCGTGGACTGGCCACGACGCTCACCGTGCTGTTCGGCGTGACCATCGCCGTGCTGATCCTGGCGTTCATCGCCCGCGTCCAGCAGTACAACCTCTACGGGGACATCGTGGACGGCGGGTCGGTGTCGGCCTCGGACGCCGACGACGCCGACTCCTTCTACGCCTTCGCGCTGGTCCTCTCCTCGCTGGCCATGCTCGCGGTCGCCATCGTGTGGCCCATCTGGTTCCGGCGGCTGCGGGTGAACGCCGAGACGTTCGCGCCCGGCCAGCACCGCTTCGGCACCGGCTGGGCGGCGGGCGCCTGGTTCACCCCCGTGGTCAGCCTCTGGTTCCCCAAGCAGATCGCCAACGACATCTGGCGCGCCAGCTCCCCGCAGGGCCCGCACCAGGCCAACCGCAATCTGCTCAACGGCTGGTGGGTGTGCTGGGTGATCAGCGGCCCGCTCTTCAGCTTGTCCCTCGGGCAGTGGAGCAACGCCCGGCAGCGGGCCCTCGACAGCGGCATCTTCGGGGCGCGGGGAGCCATCGAGGACATGCAGACGGCGATTGGCACGAACTGCTTCGCGTACCTGCTCACCATCGCTGCCGCGATCCTCGGCCTGCTGCTCGTCCGGCAGATCACCGCGATGCAGGAGCAGCGCGCCGCGCTGCCGCCGCAGGGCCCGCAGGGCCAGATGCCGCCGCAGGCCCCGATGGCAGCGGGCGCCCCGTACGGCGGCGCCTCCGCCCAGCCGTACGGCGGCGCCCCCGCCAACCCGTACGGTGGCGCTCCCGCCAACCCGTACGGTGGCGGCGCGTCCGGCGGCAATCCGTACGGTGGTGGCGCCTCCGGCGGCAACCCGTACAGTGGCGCCCCGCAGATGCCCCCGGTCGTCCCGCAGGCCCCGCCCGCGCCGCCGTCCGGCCCGCCCGCCGGGCCGCAGCCGCCGTACGGGCAGGGCTAGCGCGCCGCCCGGCATCGCTGGACCGAGAATTCTCCGAGTGGGGCAGGAAGAGAGCGTGCAGGGGGACGACGCGGAACTGACCGCCGCGGTGAACGCGGCACAGGCCGGGGACGAGACCGCCTTCCGGGTCGTGTACCGGTGCGTCCACCCCCGCCTGCTCGGTTACGTGCGCACCCTGGTCGGCGACGCGGACGCGGAGGACATCACCTCCGAGTCCTGGCTGCAGATAGCCCGCGATCTCGGACGGTTCCACGGCGACGCCGACCGGTTCCGCGGCTGGGCCGCCCGCATCGCCCGTAACCGCGCCCTCGACCACATACGGATGCGCGGCCGCCGCCCGGTCATCGGCGCCGACGAGACCGAGCTGGAGACCCGGGCGTCCGAGGCCGACACCGCCGGTGAGGCGATGGAGGCCCTCGGTACCGGCCGCGCGCTCAGCCTGATCGCCCAGCTCCCGCAGGACCAGGCGGAGGCCGTGGTGCTGCGGGTGGTCCTCGGTCTGGACGCCAAGAGCGCGGCCGCGGTGCTCGGCAAGCGCCCGGGCGCGGTACGGACCGCGGCGCACCGTGGCCTGCGGCGGCTGGCCGATCTTCTCGGCGACACTCCCGTGCTCGACGGGATACCCGGGCAGCGGGAGACGGGGGTGGCCAGGTCCGCGGGTGTGACGGAATCGGGCGCGCCAACGCAGAAAGACATGTGATGGCCGACGACCACCGCTACAGCTGGCTGGATGACAAGGCCGCGGAGCGGCTGCTTCGAGGTGAACCGGTCGAGGGGCAGCACGGCACCCCCGACGGCCGGAGCGATCGGCCGCACGCCGAAGCGGAACGGCTGGCCGCCGTGCTCAGCGCCGTGGCCGAGGAGGCCCGCCGCCCGGACGGTGCCGCCGAGGACACGAGCCCGCTCCCCGGCGAGGAGGCGGCGGTGGCCGCGTTCCGCGCCGCGCACCCCAAGCCGACCCTGCCGACCGTGGTTCCCCTTTCGATAGACGCCCAGGTCGGCGACAAGTCAACGCGCATAGCGCGATCGGCCGACACGGCCGCTGACGCGCCCTCCGGTGCCGCCCTCGCCGAGCGGCGGGACGGGCGGCGCGGGCTGCGGCGTCCGCTGCGCGCGGGCATGGTGGCCGCGGTCGCGGGCTGCGCGGTGAGCGGCTTCGCGGTCGCGGCGGCGGCCGGTGTCCTGCCGTTCGGGCAGAGCGGCGGCACCCCGGGCCCCGGGTCGAGCGTGTCGGACACCGGTCCCGGGGGCGGGGACTCGGTGCGGCCGGAGATCTCCGGGGAGGGCGGCGCGTCGACGGCGCCCGGCGAGAGCGGCGGAACCTCGGAGGGCCCCCAGGGCCGGGGCGTGCCGGGCGGTGGCGAGGGCCACGGCAAGGACGAGCACGGCAAGCACGACGGGCGTGACAATCCCGGTCAGCGCGGCAAGGGGGAGAAGGGCTCCCCCGGGGCCTGGAAATCCGGCACCGGCGACGGCGCGAACAACGGCAACGGACAGCGCGCCCTGGGCGCCTGCCGCCGCTACCTCGCGGCGGAGGCCGGTACCGGACCGGACGTCGGCCGCAAGGCGCTGCAGAAGCTGAAGCGAGCGGCGGGCGGCCGGTCCGCCATCCACGACTACTGCGTACAGCTCGTCAACGACGACGCCGGTTCGCGCGGCGGTACGGACGGGACGGGCACGCCCTCCGGCACCGGCAGCACCAACGGCAACGACGACTCCGGGAGCGGCGACGGGTCCTCCAATCCCGCGCCTCCGCCGCCGTCCGGAGACGGCGGCGGTACGCAGAGCCCGGAGCCCACCCCGACCGACCCCCCGTCGAGCGCCCTGTCCGGCACGCCGTCCGGCGGCTCGTCGAGCACCTCGTCCGACAGCGAGTCCACGGCGCCTTCCGGCAGCCCGTCGAGCACCCCGTCCGACACCGCGACGGCCGCGAAAGCGAGCACGCCATGAGGCTCGTGAATCTAGGTGTGACGTTTTTTTCAGGGGCGACGCAGTAAGAAACGGGCCGACTGGTCATCGGCCGCGCGAGAGCCGAGGTTCCCCCCGTACCGACGGCTCCGCGCATCGGCGCGGGCAGAGCACGTTCCCCCGGCTCTGCCCGCGCCACTTTCCTGGGCCTACTTGTAGACCACGACCTTGTCGCCCGCCTTCACCTGGTTGAAGACCGCCGCGATCTTCTTCTTGTCCCGCACGTTCACACATCCGTGCGATGCCCCGCTGTAGCCCCGGGCGGCGAAGTCGGCCGAGTAGTGCACCGCCTGGCCGCCGCTGAAGAACATCGCGTACGGCATCGGAGTGTCGTAGATCGTCGAGACGTGGTCCCGGCTCTTGAAATTGACCTGGAACAGCCCCTCCCGGGTCGGCGTGTACTGCGAGCCGAAGCGCACGTCCATGGCCGACACGACCCGGCCGTTGATCATCCACGCCAGCGTCCGGCTGTTCTTGCTGATGCACAGCACCCGCCCGGTCAGGCACCGCGAATCCGGCTTGGCCAGCGGGTTGGTGGTCGGCGGGTACAGCTGGTCGCGGGTGGGCGGGGTGGTGCGGGACCGCAGGGAGGTCCAGGTGCGGCTGTCCACCGAGCCGGTGGCCGCGAGGCCCCGCGCGCGCTGGTACGAGGCGACCGACGCGCGCGTGACCGTGCCGAAGTAGCCGGTCGGGTTGCGGTCGAAGTGCCCGAGCTGGCGCAGCCGGGCCTGGAGTTCGCGCACCCGTTCGCCGCTGGTGCCGAAGGCGATGACGGGCGGCGCCACGCGCGGGGCGGTGCGCGGCTTCGCCGCCACCCGGGTGCGGGGCGGGGCCGCCGGGCGGGGTGTGGTCCGCGGGGTGTGGGTGTACGTGCGGTGCGGGCGCGGGGCGGCGGCCGCCGGGGTACGGGGCGCCGTGCTCGCCGTACTGGTGCCCGCCCGCGGCTCCGCCGCTCTGGTATGTCGCTGTCCGTCCAGGGTCACCGTCTCGCCCCGGCAGCCCGCCACGAGGGCCGCGGCCGCGGCCGTGGCGAGTGCGGTGCGGACGACCGATCTTCCGTGCATGCATCCCCCTATCGCCGGTTCGTCGCCCGGAATGTTGCCCGGGGCTGCCGTGCCGTGAACATCGGCGCATGCTGTGAAGAAGGCCCTGAATGGGTACAAGGGCAGGTATAAGCCACCGGAAGGCAGGGACTCATGGCGCGTGAGTCGGAGTCGGGCTTCCCGATCGAGCCGGTGTACGGGCCCGGTGGTGATGACGCCCGCGTCGGCGAGCCCGGGGCGTACCCGTTCACCCGAGGCGTCTATCCGTCGATGTACACCGGCCGTCCGTGGACGATGCGTCAGTACGCGGGGTTCGGCACCGCCGCCGAGTCCAACGCCCGCTACCGGCAGCTGATCGAGCACGGCACCACCGGTCTGTCGGTCGCGTTCGACCTGCCCACCCAGATGGGCTACGACTCCGACGCGGCGCTCGCGCACGGCGAGGTCGGCAAGGTCGGCGTCGCGATCGACTCCGTCGAGGACATGCGCGTCCTCTTCGACGGCATTCCGCTCGACCAGGTCTCGACGTCGATGACGATCAACGCGCCCGCCGCGCTGCTGCTGCTCCTCTATCAACTCGTCGCCGAAGAGCAGGGGGTGCCGGGGGACCGGCTGACCGGCACCATCCAGAACGACATCCTCAAGGAGTACATCGCGCGCGGCACGTACGTCTTCCCGCCCGAGCCCTCGCTGCGGCTCATCGCGGACATCTTCCAGTACTGCCGGGCCGAGCTGCCCAAGTGGAACACGATCTCGATTTCCGGCTATCACATGGCCGAGGCCGGTGCCTCGCCCGCGCAGGAGGTCGCGTTCACGCTCGCGGACGGCATCGCGTACGTCCGTACGGCCCTCGCCGCGGGCATGGGCGTGGACGACTTCGCGCCGCGCCTCTCCTTCTTCTTCGTCTCCCGTACGACCCTGCTCGAAGAGGTCGCCAAGTTCCGTGCCGCGCGCCGGATCTGGGCGCGGGTGATGCGCGACGAGTTCGGCGCGCGCGACCCGAAGTCGCAGATGCTGCGCTTCCACACGCAGACCGCGGGCGTCCAGCTCACCGCCCAGCAGCCCGAGGTGAACCTCGTCCGGGTCGCCGTCCAGGGCCTCGCGGCGGTCCTCGGCGGCACCCAGTCGCTGCACACCAACGCCTTCGACGAGGCCATCGCCCTGCCCACCGCCACCTCGGCCCGGCTCGCGCTGCGCACCCAGCAGGTGCTGGCGTACGAGACGGACGTGACGGCGACCGTCGACCCGTTCGCGGGCTCGTACGCGGTGGAGGCGCTGACCGACGCCGTCGAGGAGGCGGCGGTGGACCTGATGCGCCGGATCGAGGATCTGGGCGGCGCCGTGGCCGCCATCGAACAGGGCTTCCAGAAGGACGAGATCGAGCGCACCGCGTATCGCGTCGCCCGGGAGCAGGAGGCGGGGGAGCGGGTGGTGGTCGGCGTGAACCGGTTCCGGACCGAGGCGGAGGAGCCGTACGAACCGCTGCGCGTGGACCCGGCCATCGAGGAGCGCCAGCGCGACCGGCTCGCCCTGCTCCGCGCCGGGCGGGACCGGGCGGCGGTCGGGGCGGCGCTGGCGGCGCTGAAGAAGGCGGCCGAGAGCGAGCCGGGGACGGCCAATGTGCTCTACCCGATGAAGGACGCGCTCGCCGCGCGGGCCACGCTCGGGGAAGTGTGCGACGCGTTGCGGGACGTGTGGGGTACGTATGTCCCGGCTGACGCGTTCTGAGCGCCGCTGCGGTTCCTCCCCGGGGACGCCCGGGGCATCCGGGGAGGCCCGGGGCATCCGGGGCGGGTGAGCGACACTGGGATCATGTCTGCTCCCCGCCGCACCTGTCCGGTCTGCACCCGTGAGATCGCGGTGGTCGGCGGGCGCTTCGCCCGCCACGACCCGCCGGGCCGCCGCTCCGACTACGAGCTGGTCTCCTGCCCGGGGTCGCGGCGGATCGCGCCGCTGCTGACCACCCCGCCGAAGCTGTTCGGCGGGGACGAGCCGCCGACCCCGGGCCAGCAGCCGCTGTTCTGAGGTGTAGCGGCGCTAGAACAGGCCGAGCTGGGCGGCGAACATCGCCATGGCGATGGCGAGGACCCAGCCGATGGCGTGCTCCATCAGCTTGTCGTGGTCGGAGCCGGAGGGGCCGCCGGTGCCGGTCCGGTGGACCGCGATGTCGGTCATGCGGGTCGTCCTTGCTGCTGGAGGGTGCTGAGTCTGCTTGGAGATGCTGGGGAGGATGGTGATGATGGTGATGAAACGGGCAATCACTGTTGCCCAGGGTGCGGGTGGTCCCCTCTCCGGGTAAAGGGGGAGTGGTCTAACTCACCCTTGTGTTCGAGTGGGTCCGAGCGAGGAGGTCCATCGTTGACCAGCGTCATTCCCAAGGGGCTGAGCGAGCAGGTCAGGGCGCTGGCCGACGGCGAGGTGACCTCCCGGGCGCTGGTCGAGCGGGCGCTGCGCCGCATCGCGGAGACCCAGGCCACGCTCAACGCCTTCCGGCGCGTCCGGGCCGAGGCCGCGCTGCGCGAGGCAGCCGACGCCGACCGGCGGCTGGCGGCGGGCGAGCGGCTGCCGCTCCTCGGGGTGCCCCTCGCGGTGAAGGACGATACGGACGTGGCGGGCGAGCCGACCGCGTTCGGCTGCTGCGGCGACTTTCCGGCCAAGACGGAGGACGGCGAGGCGGTGCGGCGGCTGCGGGCGGCCGGGGCCGTGATCGTCGGCAAGACGAACACGCCCGAGCTGGGGCAGTGGCCGTTCACCGAAGGCCCCGCCTTCGGTGACACCCGTAACCCCTGGAGCCTCGCTCACACCCCCGGCGGTTCCTCCGGCGGTGCCGCGGCCGCCGTCGCCGCCGGGCTGGTCCCCGCCGCGCTCGGCTCGGACGGCGCGGGCTCGGTCCGTATCCCGGCGGCCTGGACCCATCTCGTCGGCATCAAGCCGCAGCGCGGCCGGATCTCCACCTGGCCGGACGCCGAGGCCTTCAACGGCATCACCTGCAACGGCCCGCTCGCCCGCACCGTCGCCGACGCCGCCCTGCTGCTGCACGCGGCCAGCGGCAACCGCGACGGCGACCTGCACTGCCCCGACCCCATCGACGTGCTGGCCGCCCCGGGGCGCGATCCGGGGCGGCTGCGGATCGCCCTGTCGTTCAAGCCCGCCTTCACGGGTACGCCCAAGAGCCTGGACCCGGCCGTCCGCGCCGCCGTGACCGGCCTCGCCGAGCGGCTCGCAGCCCTCGGCCACGAGGTCGAGGAGGCCGAGCCGCGCTACGGCGCCGTCGGGCTCGCCTTCCTGCCGCGCGCCACGGCGGGCCTGTGCGAATGGGCGGCCCGCGTGCCCGATCCGCTCCTGCTGGACGTCCGTACGCGCGCGGCCGCCCGCAACGGCCGCCTCCTGCGCGGCACCGCCCTGCGGCTCGCCCGCGCCGCCGAAGAGCCGCTGCGGCGCCGGGTCGGCGCCATCTTCCGCCGGTACGACGTCGTCCTCTCCCCGACGACCGCCACCCCGCCGCTGCGGATCGGCGCCATGGCCCGGCTGTCCGGCTGGCACACCGACCGCGCGATGATCGCGGCCTGCCCGTACGCCTGGCCCTGGAACGTCATGGGCTGGCCCGCCGTCAACGTCCCCGCGGGCTTCGCCGACCCCGCCGCCACCCTCCCCCTGGGTGCCCAGCTCCTGGGGCCGGCCTGCAGCGAGCCCCTGCTGATCTCCCTGGCCGCCCAGCTGGAGGCCGACCAGCGCTGGTACGAACGCTGGCCCTCGGTCGCCTAGCGCTGCTCGTCCGCGTGCCGCTCCCGGGCCCGCTCCAGCGCGGCGTCGAAGTCGCGCTGGGTGTCGTCGCACCAGTGCAGCAGGTCGGCGAGCAGCAGCCGCAGCGTCTCGCCGGGGCTGCGGCGCCAGCCGTCGGCGGAGAGCGTGTAGGTCTGCAGCGCCTCGCTGGCGCGCCGCGCGGCCTCGTGGTGTGCGTCCGGCGTCGTCATGGACCGGGCTCCTCTCGGTCAGCCAAAAACTGAAACGCATTGTATATTTGCAGCGCAGTTCAGTTGGAGGTGTGAGGTGAAGGGTGCCCTGCGCGAGGTGACGGCCGTCCGGTACGTCACCCCGCTGCGCGGCGGCGGCTCCGTGCCCGGCGTGGTGGAGGCCGACGACCTGGGGACGTACGTCGTCAAGTTCACCGGCTCGGCGCAGGGCCGCAAGGCGCTCGTCGCCGAGGTCATCGTCGGCGAACTCGCCCGGCGGCTGGGGTTGCGCGTACCGGAGCTGGTTCTGGTGCACTTCGACCCCGCGGTCGCCGCGGACGAACCGCACCAGGAGATCCAGGACCTGCTGCGCGCCAGCGCGGGCCTCAACCTCGGCATGGACTACCTGCCGGGCGCCGCCGACTTCACCCCTGACGTGCTCGACATCGACCCGCTGGAGTGCGCCCGAATCCTCTGGCTGGACGCGCTCACCGCCAACGTGGACCGCACGGTGCACAGCACCAACCTCATGACCTGGCCCACCTCCGGCCACCGGCCGCCCCGGCTGTGGCTCATCGACCACGGCGCCTCGCTGGTCTTCCACCACCGGTGGGAGACGGCGGCGGCCGCGGTGACGAAGCCGTACGACCTACGCCACCACGCCCTGGCCCACGGCGCCCCCGCCCTGCCGACGGCCGACGCCGAACTGGCCCCCCGGGTCACGCCGAGCCTGCTCCGCGAGATCGTGTCCACGGTCCCCGACGCCTGGCTACCCCCCGAGCCGGGCTTCCCCACCCCCGCCGCCCTCCGCGAGGCCTACACAACCCACCTCGCCACCCGAGCCCACCACTCCCCGGCATGGCTCCCACCCACGGGGCGCGGCTGACCCCGCCGCCGGGGCCGAGGCCCGCCGGACGCCCTGCCCCCGGCGCCGCGTGGCGCGCGGCTGGTGCCCCGCTGCCGGGGCCGAGCGGCGCGGACCGCCCGCACCCTCCCGCGTGGCACGCGGCTGACGCCCAGGCCGCCGGTCCCGAGCTGCGCCGGGGCTCACCCCGCCGGGCGGGCGTTCAGTGCTGACGTGATCGCGGAGAGGTGGTTGTCCACCGGGCCGAGGGTCAGTAGGCCGCTGCCCGCGCCCGCGAGTTGGCCCGATGCCGGGAGGAGGCGGGCGTGGGCGCGTCGGAGGGTGTTCCGGTCGCCGAGCCGCAGGGCGGCCGCCGCCTCCAGGCAGCACAGTGCCTCGTACAACAGGTCCGCGGGCGGTTCCGGGAGGGCGCGCAGGGCCGCCCGTGCCTGTTCGGCGGGCAGGGCGAACGGCTCGGCCCAGGGGCGGTACGGACCCCAGTCCGCGTCCAGGTCGACGCCTCGGCCCGCCTCCCGCGCGGAGCGCTCACCGTCAGACAGACGCAGGCACAGCAGCGCCAGCGGCAACAGCCCCCGTTCCACCCCCGGCATCCCGGCTCCCGCCAGCCGGCCGGCCGCGGCCCGGTAGGTGGCCTCGGCCCGCGCCGTCTGCCCGGTCGCGGCGAGCCGTAGCGGCGCGTACCACTCGGTGAAGACGCCCACGAGCGGCAGTTCGTGGCGCGCGGCCAGCCGGTCCGCGGCGGCGGCGTGGCCGTCCGCGGCCGCGAAGTCCCCGAACGCGCAGCGCGCCTGGAGCCGGACCAGGTGGCCCAGCACCTCGTACGTCACCAGCCCGTGCCGGGCGGCCACGGCGACGAGCTCCGCCCCGATCGCGTCCCGCCGCGGCGCGAGCCCGGCCCGGGTGCAGGACTGCATGAACACCCCGTTCAGGGCGAAGACCAGCAGCGCCGGATCGTCCAGCCGCCGGGCGATCTCCTCGGCCTCCCGAGCCGCCTCGGGCCCACGCGGGGAGCGGGTGCCGCGCGACTCCAGCGCGACGGTGGCCAGCAGCCGACAGCGCGCCGCGCTGCCCTCGGGCAGCGCGGTCAGGGCGCGCTCGGCCGCGCCGACGATGCGCGCCGCCAGCTCCGGGTCGTCGCTACGGGGCCAGATCGCCGGGACGTCGTACGCGCCGATCACCCGCGCGGTCAGTTCCGGATCGCCGTACTCCTCGGCGGCGGTGATGGCCGCCCACCGGTGCTGCCGGGCCGCCTCCAGCCCTCCGCCGCCGGTCACGGCGAGATTCCGGATAAGCCCGACCGCCGCCTCCAGCCGAGCCCGCGCCCCGCCGCCGACCGTCCGTCCGTAGACCGCGGCCGCCTCGGCCCACACCCGAGCCGCCCCGGCCCCTGGCTCGCCGGGTGCCGCCGGTTCGGGCGGCTCTTCGGGCGCGGCCCGGGTCGCCGCCTCGGCGGGGGGCAGTGGGCCGGTGGGCGTGCCGGGGCCCGCCGCCCGGCCGGGCACCGCCGTCACCGGGACCGCGCCGGGCACCGCCGTCACCGGGACCGCGCCGGGCACCGCCGCCAGCGGGACCGCGCCGGGCGCCGCCGCCTCCACCGGTCCGGGGGCGTCCAGGGCCGGGTCCTGGGCCAGGATGGCCGACTGGAGGCGGCGGAGGCGGGGGCTGGGGTCCAGGCCCAGTTGGGTGGTCAGGGTCGTGCGGGCCCGGCGCAGGGCGGACAGGGCGTCGGCCTGGCGGTCCGCGCGGTAGAGGGCGAGGGCCAGCAGCCGCCAGGCGTCCTCGCGCCAGGGGTGGTCGGTCAGGTGGGCGTCGAGGTCGGGGACCGCCTCGGCGGGGAGTCCGAGGGCGAGCAGGGTCTCGGCGCGCTGCTCGACGGCGCGGAGCCGCAGTTCGGTCAGTCGGGAGCGTTCGGCGCGGGTCCAGGGCTCGGCCTCGAACTCCGCGTACGCCGGACCGCGCCACAGCTCCAGCGCCTCGCCGAGCCGTCGCAGCGCCGCCTCGGGCGGCAGGGTCGCGGCGGCGCCCACGGCCGCCTCGAAGCGCCACGCGTCCACGGCGTCCGGCGCCGCCCGCAGCGCGTACCCCGGGCCCTCGGTGACCAGCAGCCGGGACCGGGCGCGCGGCGGACGGTCGGGTTCCAGGGCGCGGCGGAGGGCGCCGACGAAGGTCTGTACGGCGCCCACGGCCCCCGCCGGGGGTTCGTCCCACAGGTCCTCGACCAGCCGCGTCACCGGTACGACCCGGCGGCGGGCCACGATGAGCCGCGCCAGCACCGCCCGGTGCCGTGGCCCCTTCAACGCGAGCGCGCCGCCGTCGCCCTCCGCCACCACCGGCCCGAGCACCCCGAACGCGACCCGTTCCCACGTCACCCGGCCACCGTAACCACACCCCGGTACGCTCCGGCGCTGATCGGCTGCTGATTGGCCGCTGATTGAGGGGCGGCAGCCTCGTCACATGCCACAGCAGATCCCCACCACCCCCGTCGCCCCCACCATCCCCGGCTTCGCCTACCACCGCCTCGCCGCCCACGAAGGCGTCTCCCTCAACGTCGCGGTCGGCGGCACCGGCACCCCCGTCGTCCTCCTGCACGGCTTCCCGCAGACCCACCTGATGTGGCGGCACGTCGCGGCCGACCTGGCGGCCGACCACACCGTCATCTGCCCCGACCTGCGCGGCTACGGCGCGAGCGACAAACCGGCCGAGGCCGACGACGGCACCACGTACGCCAAGCGCACGATGGCCGCCGACATCGTGGCCGTAGCCCGCGCGCTCGGCCACGACCGCTTCGCCCTGGCCGGGCACGACCGCGGCGCCCTGGTCGCCTTCCGCGCCGGACTCGACCACCCGGACACCGTCACCCACCTCGCCGCCCTCGACGTGCTGCCGACGCTGGACATGTGGGAGGCGATGCACGGCACCACCGCGGCCGTCGGCTTCCACCTCTACCTGATGGCGCAGCCCCCCGGCCTGCCCGAGCGGATGATCGCCGCCGCCCCGGACGACTTCTTCGGCCACTTCCTCGACCTCTGGGGCACGGAACCCGCCTCGATCCCCGCCCCCATCCGCACCGCGTACCTGGACGCCTGTCGCGCCGCCGTGCCCTCGATCGTCGCCGACTACCGGGCCTCCGCCGGGATCGACGCCGACCACGACCGGGCCGACCGGGAGGCGGGCCACCGGCTGCGGATGCCGGTCGCCGTCCTCCAGCAGGACTGGGGCGCCGCCCTCGGGTTCGACGCGGAGGCCCTGTGGCGCGCCTGGGCGCCCGATCTGCACCACGCGACCGTGTCGTACGGCCACTTCATGGCCGAGGAGGCGCCCGCCGACGTCGCGAAGGCGCTGCGCGCGCTGCTCGCCCGCCCCGCCTGAGGCCCCCGACTGAGGCCTTGGTCGCCAAACCCGCCAAACGGCCCTGCGCGTGCCCAACTCCGGCTAGCTTGGCGGCAGATCGTCCCTACGTACGGACCCCACCCGTCAGGAGCCCGCTCCGTGTCCGATGATGTCGCGCAGCGCATCGACACCACCAAGCCGCACTCCGCCCGTTTCTGGAACTACTTCGTGGGCGGCAAGGACCACTACGAGGCCGACCGCGCGGTCGGCGACCAGATCAAGGAGATCTTCCCGGGCCTGGCCGACGTCGCGGTGGCCAGCCGCCACTTCCTCGCCCGGGCGGTCACCTTCCTGGCCGCTGAGCACGGCGTACGGCAGTTCCTGGACATCGGGACGGGGCTGCCGACCGCCGACAACACCCACCAGGTCGCGCAGCGCGTCGCGCCGGACGCGCGGATCGTGTACGTCGACAACGACCCGCTCGTGCTGGTGCACGCCCGCACCCTGCTGAGCAGCACCCCCGAGGGCGCCACCGACTACCTCGACGCGGACCTCCACGCCCCGGACGCCGTCCTCGCGGCGGCGGCCGGGACGCTGGACCTCACCCGGCCGGTCGCGCTCGTGCTGCTGAACGTCCTGGGCCACGTCGCCGAGCCCGCCGAAGTCCGTTCCCTGGTGGGCCGTCTGATGGCGGGGCTGCCGTCCGGCAGCTACCTCGTGATCGGCGATTCCACCGCCACCAGCGAGGGGATGATCGCGGCCTCGGCGGCGTACAACGCGAGCGGTGCGGTGCCGTATTACGTCCGTCCGGTGGACGAGATCGCGTCGTTCTTCGACGGGCTGGAGGTGCTGGACCCCGGCATCGTCCCGATCACGCGGTGGCGTCCGGAAACCGAAGGGGCCGGGGTGGACGCGTACGGAGGCGTGGGGCGCAAGCCCTGACCACGCTCACGCGCCCCGCGTCACCGCCACCGCCGCCTTGAGGTCCGCCCAGAACCCGGGCTGGGCGCTGACCCGGTAGCCCAGCCGGTAGACCGTCGTCCGCGCCGGGCCCCGGACCCTCAGCCGCACCTCGCTGGGGCCCGGGTGGGCCTGGAGGATCTCCTTCAGCTGCTGGACGGACCGCGGGGTGACGTGCGCCGCGGGCATGTCGAGGCACAGCGGGGCGTCGGCGGCGCTCAGGTCGGGCACGGCCAGCTCCATCGCCACCAGCCGGGGCACGTCCTCGCGCTTGTCGAGCCGCCCCTTGACGAGGACGATCGTGTCCTCGACGAGCTGGGTGGACACCAGCTGATACGCGGTGGGGAAGAACATGCAGTCCAGCGAGCCCGCGAGGTCTTCCACGGTGGCGATGGCCCAGGCGTTGCCCTGCTTGGTCATCTTGCGCTGCAGGCCGGAGATGATGCCGCCGATGGTGACGATCGCGCCGTCGGCGTGCTCACCGCCCGTCAGCTGGGCGATGGCGGCGTCCGCCTTGTCGCTGAGCAGGTGCTCGACGCCGAAGAGCGGATGGTCGGAGACGTACAGCCCGAGCATCTCCCGCTCCTGGGCGAGCAGATACGCCTTCTCCCACTCGTCGTCGGGGAACTCCACGTCGAGCCCGAGGCCCGGCGCGTCACCCTCATCGCTGCCGAAGAGGTCGAACTGCCCCTCGGCCTCCTTCCGCTTGACCGCCACCACCGTGTCGACCATCGGCTCGTACCGCGCGGCCAGCCCCTTGCGCGTATGCCCCAGCGCGTCGAACGCGCCCGCCTTGATCAGCGACTCGACGGTCCGCTTGTTGCACGCCACCGCCTCGACCTTGTCCAGGAAGTCGGGGAACGAGACATAGCGCCCGGCGGCCGCCCGCCGCCGGACGACCGAATCGACCACGTTCTGCCCGACGTTGCGCACGGCGGTCAGGCCGAAGACGATCGTGTCGTCCCCGCGCGGCGTGAAGTCCGCCTCGGACTCGTTCACATCCGGCGGCAGCACCTTGATGCCCATCTTGCGGCACTCGTTGAGGTAGACAGCCGACTTGTCCTTGTCGTCGCGCACCGAGGTCAGCAGCGCCGCCATGTACTCGGCCGGATAGTTGGCCTTGAGGTACGCGGTCCAGTACGAGACCAGCGCGTAGGCGGCCGCGTGCGCCTTGTTGTACGCGTAGCCCGCGAACGGCACCAGCACGTCCCACACCGCCTGGACGGCGTCGTCCGGATAGCCGCGCGCCCGGCAGCCGTCCCGGAACGGGATGAACTCCTTGTCCAGCACCTCCTGCTTCTTCTTGCCCATCGCCCGCCGCAGCAGATCGGCCTAGCCGAGCGAGTAGCCGGCGAGCACCTGCGCGGCCTTCTGCACCTGCTCCTGGTACACGACCAGGCCGTAGGTGATGCCGAGGACATCCTTCAGAGCGTCCTCGACCCCCGGGTGGATCGGGGTGATCTCCTGCTGCCCGTTCTTCCGCAGCGCGTAGTTGATGTGCGAGTTCATGCCCATCGGGCCCGGCCGGTACAGGGCGGTGACGGCCGTGATGTCCTCGAACTGGTTGGGCTTCATCAGGCGCAGCAGCGACCGCATCGCGCTGCCGTCGAACTGGAAGACACCGAGGGTGTCACCGCGCCCGAGCAGCTCGAAGGTCGTGGGGTCGTCCAGCGGCAGGTCGAGCAGGGTCAGTTCGACACCCGCTTGTGGCGCCGCGACTCGGGCGCCACGTACGCCTCGATGCCGATGATGGGGGTGATTCCGGCGCCCGTCGCCTGCTGGAAGAAGTCGTACGCGCCGTGCAGGTTGCCGTGGTCCGTCATGGCGATGTGCGACATGCCCATCTCGGCGCAGGCGCTGAACATGTCCTTCAGCCGCGCCGCGCCGTCCAGCAGCGAGTACTGCGTGTGGACGTGGAGATGCGTGAAGGGACGCGTGGCTGGCACCGCTGCCCCCTGTCAGGCGCCGGACGCGCCGGATTCGAGGTCCTCGGCGATCCTCCGCAGCCCCGCGGCCACCTCCCGCGCCGACGGAGCGTGCTGCGGATCGATCAGCCACTGCTGGGTCAGCCCCGCCACCAGCGCCATGTGCACCGACCCGACCGCGCGGGCCAGTTCGCGCGCCTCCGCGCTGTCGGTGCCGTCGATGCCGTGCAGATCCGCCGCGATCTCCGTACGGGACCGCTCGAAGGCCTCCGCGATCTGCTGCCGGATCTCCGGGAAGCGCTCGGCCTGCGCGAGCGCCTCGGCGCTGGCCACCAGCAGCGGCCGGTCCGTCGCCTCGGACCCGGCGACCCGCTCCCACATCGACTCGACCCGCCGCCCCGCCGCCGACTGGGCGCGGACCTTGTCGCCCCACTCCTGGAGCATCTCCAGGAGCGCGGCGTTGAGCAGCGCTTCCTTCGAGTTGTAGTGGTAGTTGATCGTGCCGAGCGGTGCCTTGGCGGCGGCGGCGATGTCGCGCGAGGTGGTGCGGGCGTACCCCCGCTCCTCCAGGCACTTCTTCGCCCCGGCCATGAGCTGTTCGCGGTGTCGCATGCGGGCAGCGTACCTCACTTCTGAACGCACGTTCAGAACGTTCGTTCAGAAGTGTTCCGGTATGAGGCCGCGACCCGGCCTGTCAGCCCCGCAACCCCACGGGCGCCGCTCCCACGAGCCCTCCGTCGACGACGAGGTCCTGTCCGGTGATGTACGAGGCGTCGTCGGAGGCCAGGAAGGCGACGGCCGCGGCGACGTCGTCCGGGTGGCCGAGCGAGCCGAGCGGCACCTCCGCCGTGATGCCGGCCTCCGCGCCGGGGTCGGTGATGGTCCTCCGGTACATCTCGGTGTCGATGTAGCCGGGGCTCACGGAATTGACGCGGATGCCGCGCTGCGCGAGGTCGGTGCCGAGCGTCTGCACCAGGTTGTGTACCGCGGCCTTGCTGGCGGCGTAGACAGCGGACACGGGGAGGCCGCGGTGGAGGGTCCAGGAAGCGTTGATGACAACGGCACCACCGTCCCCCATCAGCCCCAGCGCCTTGGTGATCGTGAAGAACACGCCCTTGAAGTTGATGTCGACGGTGTGGTCGAAGTCCGCCTCGGTGATCTCGGCACCCGGCTTGAAGACCGCCACGCCCGCGTTGGCGAAGATCGCGTCGAGGCCGCCGCGCCACCTCTCGATCCGCCGCATGAGCAGGTCGAGGTCGGTCTGGACGGCGGCGTCCGCGCGGACGGCGAGTACTCGCTCCGAGCCGGCGCCCAAGCGGGCGACGGCCGAGTCGAGGCGGGCCTCGTCGCGACCGGTGATGACGACATGGGCACCCTCGTCGAGGAGCCTGTGCGCGGCCGAGAACCCGATGCCGCTGGTGCCGCCGGTGATCAGAACCGTCTTGTTCGTGAATCGCTTCATGCCGGTCATCCTCGGGCGGCGGGAACGGGCCCGGCAGAGTCGGCTGAACCTGGGTCCGACACCACCACCCCGGGGCCTGCGGGCCTGCGGACCTCGGCGCCTCGGCGCTTCGGGCTCAGGCCATCGAGGGGGCCGGCGTCTCCAGCAGTGCCGCCAGCAGTGCCTCCGTTCCCGTCCCGGGCGCGGGGGTGTGCAGCAACAGGCGGTGGCCGGCCAGTTCGGGCAGGGGCAACGCCGTGTACTCGAAGGTCAGTGTCCCCACCCCGGGGATTTCCAGCGCCTTGGTGCCGTGGGAGGAGCTGCCCACGGGAAGTTCGGCCCAGATGTCCGCGAAGGCGGGGCTGGCGGTGCACATGTCGGAGGCCAGGCGGCCGAACTGCGGGTCGTCCGGGTAGCGGGCGGCGTCCGCCCGGAATTGGCCGACGATCTCTCGCGCCGCCTCCCGCCAGTGCTGGAGGACGGTGCGGTAGCGGGCGTTGGTGAAGAAGCTGACGAGACAGTTGTGGTCGTGCTCGTTGCACTGGAACACCAGCCGCGCGGCGCGGTTGACCGCCACGATGTTCCAGTGCCGGTCGATGACGTACGCGGGCCGCGGCAGCCAGCCCTCGATCAGCCGTCGCAGCTGGTCCGGGACATGGCGCGCGGTCGGTTCCGAGCGCGGCGGGTTGAGGCCGGCGAGGAGATGCAGATGCTCGCGCTCGGCCGGGGCGAGCCGCAGCACGCGCGCGATGGCGTCCAGGACATCGGCGGACACATTGATGTCGCGCCCCTGTTCAAGCCACGTGTACCAGGACACCCCCACCCCGGCGAGCACGGCCACTTCCTCCCGCCGCAACCCTGGCGTACGGCGACCCCCGCCGGCGGGCATGCCCACGTCCGCGGGCGTCACCCGGGCCCGCCGCGACCGCAGAAAGTCGCGCATCTCGGAACTGCGCCGCTGCCGCGCGTCCGCGGGAAGCCTGGAAATGTCCACCGGGCCAATGCTAAGTGCCGACCGTCACGCCGGTCGGCACGCGGGCTGCTCCCAGGGCGGGCCAGGGTGAATCACTCCGAAGGCCCGCCTGCCCCGTACAACGCGGTCCGGATGCGCTGGGCGGTCCGCGCGGCGAACGAGATGCCGGTTTCCTTGCCACCGCCGGACATCACGATGGCGAGTACGCCTCCGACGCGGACGTCGACGGCATAGGACGGAGTGCCGTCGTACTCGTCACCGCCGGTCTGCCGCACGACCTCCAGCAGCGCCTCGTCACCGAGGGCGGCGACACCCTGGGCCTCGCGGTGCTCCTGGACGGGGGCGGCCTCCGTGTCGACGGTGACGTCCGGACAGGATGCGTGAAGCCGGCGCAGGATCTCCAGATAGCGCTCGGTGCGCCCGGCGGGCATCGACACCAGTTGTACGGTGATGATCCGTTCGTTCTCCGGAACGCGTGCAGGGTGCACGGTCTGCTGAACGCTGGCCCCCTTGAAGCCCGCCATCTCCAGGCGCAGGTCGTTCCCGGCCTCGCACTGGCTCCAGTCGCCTCCACCCCCGGACCGGTTGAAGAAACCCAGGTACGGCGCCGTGACCTTCGTGTGCCTGCCCAGCGCCCCGGCGGACGGGAGCGCGGCCTTCAGCTCGGTTTCGGTGAAAACCCGCTCCGGGTCGGCCTCGCCGTCGACGCCGGGCGCCGTGGAGGGAGCGCCCGACGGGCTCCCCGTCGCGGTGGGACGCCCCGCGTCAGACGGGCCCTCCGTGTTCGCGCACCCCCCGGTGAGAAGGGCCGTCAGAATGACGGCATGGCCTGCTATTCCCGCGCGTTCGGCCGCTCGCACGGCACCTCCCCCGGTCGGTGAACAGTTCGACAGCGAACCCTAGTAGACGAGCTCGCGGCCGTGCCCCACGGCGCGTTGGCAGCCTCGGCGATGTCACACGAGGACCTCTGAACATTCGTCCAGAAGCGTTGCTCTGAAACGCTCCTGGGCAGCAGCGATAGCGAAGCGTGAACGGGGTACGGGGGTCTCATGCCTGCCACCATCAGTTCCGCGAGAACCCGCGCCGCACTCCGCTCATCAGCGCGTATTTCCGTCGATTTGCTCCTGATTCTCGTGATGACCGCGGTGGCCCTATGGCTCCTGGGTCAGATGTGGTCGATCGTCTGGCCACTCATCGTCGGCTTGCTCCTGACGACGCTGACCTGGCCCCTGGCGCGTTTTCTGCGCGGGCACGGGTGGCCTCCGGCCGTGGCCGCGTCGGCCGTGACCGTGCTGTTCCTCCTGGTCGCCACGGGCGTCGTGGCGCTGATCGCGGTCCCGGTGGCATCCCAGTCCGGCGAGCTGGTCGACGGCGTGACCCAAGGCATGCACAAGGTGCGCGAGTGGGCCGCCGGGCCACCGCTGAACATCAACGACGCTCAGATCGCGGAGGCGTCGGACGCCGCGGCCACCCGCCTGCAAAAGGGCGCCAGCAGCATGGTCACCACTGTCGTCACGGGAGTGAACGCCGTGGTCGGCGGCTTGGTCACCGCCGTCCTGGCCCTCTTCCTGATGTTCTTCTTCCTCAAGGACGGCCCGCGGTTCCTGCCCTGGCTCGCCCGCCAGCTGCCCGGTCGGCTCGCCACCGACATACCCACCGTGGCCGCGCGCGGCTGGGACACGCTCGGCGCGTTCGTGCGGTCCCAGGCGTTGGTGGGCTTGCTCGACGCCGTCTTCATCGGCCTCGGCCTGTTGATCCTGGGCGTGCCACTGGTGCTGCCGCTGGCGGTGCTGACCTTCGTGTCCGCGTTCGTGCCGATCGTGGGCGCCCTGTTCGCGGGCTTCGTCGCGGTGCTCATCGCGCTGGTGGCCAACGGGCCGACGGACGCGCTGATCGCGCTGGCGATCATCGTGGTCGTGCAGCAGCTTGAGGGCAACGTGTTCCAGCCCATGATCCAGAGCCGCGGGCTCGGCCTGCACGCGGCGGTGGTCCTGCTGGCGGTGACGCTGGGCGGCAGCCTGGCCGGTGTCGTGGGCAGCCTGCTCGCCGTACCGGTCGCCGCGCTGATCGCGGTGGTCTGGAACTACCTGCGCGAGCAGCTCAGCGAACCGGCGCAGGAGCCGGAACACCTCGGTTAGCCGGACGTTAGCGGCGCGGCAGCGGAGCGGCAGGTTCACGGTAGCGGCCCCGGACAGAGTGGGTGACGTACCGAGAAACCACGACACCAACTGTCCCGGGGGGGACCCGAAATGAACTCCACCACCGCTGTCCGCACCGCTCGCCGCCGCACCCTGCGCATCGCCGCCGCGACGCTCACCGCGGCCGCTGCCCTGACCCTGACCGCGTGCGGCGGCTCGGACACCGCAGGCGCGAAGACCTCGGACAAGGCGGGCTCGGCCGCGGCCGCCGCGGACCGCGAGGGCGCGGGCTCCTCCGAGGTGCGGGGCTCCGGGGCCGGGGCGGACACCGGCACGAAGGCGGGGCTCGCGGCCAAGCAGTCCGTCCAGCGCTGCCACACCTCCGGTCTGAAGGCGGCGTTCGCCACGGGCGACGACGCGGTCCCGGACCCGAACGCGGAGGGCGCGACGACCACCAGCGTCCTGCTGACCAACACCAGCGGCCGCACCTGCAAGATCGGCGGCTTCCCGGGCGTGGACCTCAACACCGAGCACGGCAGCGGGGACTGGTCGCTGCAGCGCTCCTCGGCCAAGTACAGCTCGATCACCCTGGGCCCGGGGGACACCACCGAGTTCACGATCAACCTCGCCCTGGCCGCGGAGGACGACGAGAACTCCTGGACGCCCGCCTACGCGGTCATCACCCCGCCGAACGAGACCAAGTCGATCACCCTGGACTGGCCCTGGGGCGGGCTCGTCGACCAGCGCGGCGCCACCCACCCGGCCACCTTCGTGAACCCCATCGGCTGAGCCGGGAAAGTCCGCTGCCCCGCTGCCCCGGTGTGCCACACGGTCACACCGGGGCAGCGGACTTGGCGCTCTCCTCACGCTCCTCATGAGCGCGCAGCTCTCCGTGGAGACGTGCGAACACCGCGCACACCAGCGGCATGACCACCGGCGGCAGCAGGAGAAGCGCCACGGCCGTGGGCAGGATCTTCACCAGCACGCCGGTCATCCACACGTTGTCGTCGCTGAGCCACAGCATGCCGAGTCCGGCGAAGTGGGCGAGGGGCGCCGCCGCGTACCGGGCCAGCAGGAAGACGAGCACGGCGGCCACGGTCACCAGCGCGCCCACGCCGAGGGTGCGCCACCGTACGCGGCGGGTCAGCACCCACGAGCGGTACAACGCCACGAACGGGGAACGGCGTTCCAGCACCGTTTCGGCGGTGGCCACCGCCAGGCGGGAGTACAGCAGCGGGCCGAGACAGCCGATGGCGATCGGCAGCACCCAACCCACTAGCGTGTACTGCGGGGACGCGGTTTCTCCCAGGGGCGTGCGCTCGACGCCGGGCACCTCGCCGGCCTCGACGAGGCTCCACACCACCAGGGCCGCCACCTCTACGGCGCCCACGGCCAGCCCGGTCAGCGCGTTGACCGCGAGGGCGGCGGGAAACCGCCGACGGGTACGCCGCCACAACTCGCCGGTGGTCAGCGGCCCGCCGTCGCGCGTGGCATGAGCGTCGCCGACGGCGTACGCGGTGTGCAGGAGGGACACGGTGAGGAGCCCCAGCACGAGCAACAGCGGCGCCACCACGGCCCCGACCCTGACCAACGGGGCCAGGCCACCGTCGGCGTAGGCCACGTAGGAGTCCTCGTTGGCGATGTTGCGGTCCGCGTAGTCCCTGACTGCCTCGAAGGCGTCCCACGCCGCCGCGAACCCGCCGCCCAGGATCGCGAAGCCGAGCACGGCGGTCAGGCCGGACACGCCCAGCGTGAACCCGTACAGCGGGCGGCGGTAGCGGCTGACGACGCCGAGCGCCCCGCCGATACCGCCGCCCATACGGTCGGCCGGATTTCCCTCGTGCGCCATGACCTGCCCCGACCTCCGTACGACTCCGTGGTGACGGCAGCCAAGACGAGTGCCGGTCGCGTGGGGTTCCCCACCGATTGATCTCTCCACTGGCATTCCACGAGAACACGTCCCCGCTCGGCTCCGCCCGCGCCGCCGTGAAGGTGGCCGAGGAGGGCACGCTCCTCGCGTCCAAGAACGTCGCCTCGGCCACCCGTGTGACCGGCACGAGCGCTGCGGGCGTCTACTGCGTCACGGTCTCGGACCCCAACGTCATCGATGACCTGGCCGAAGCGGCGGTCGTCGCCACCCTCAACAACTTCCGGGGCGAGATCACCGCCATCGGCGCCCCGCACGGCTACTGCGGCAACGCCACCGACACCATCACGGTCGTGACCAGCAACAGCAGCGGCAACGTGGCGGACAGGCCGTTCACCGTAGCCGTGCTCTAGCCCGGCTCCCGCGTCGAGGGCCCGACTGGCGTGGGGCCCTCGACGCGGGTCACGGCAGTCACGGGCACCTCACGCCCGGGCGGCGACGCGCTCGCCGAGTTCGGCGGCTGCCGGGCTGTCGGGGAGGGACGGCAGGCGGGCGGCGATGTTGGTCAGGCCGTCGTTGATCCGCACGGACTGCACGCCGTCAGCGCAGCCGAGGAACGCGCTCCAGGTGGCCAGGGCCGTCTCCGTGTCGCCGCGCTTCAGCTGCACATGCCCGAGGTCGGCGAGAACGATCGCCCGGGTGCGCTTGCGGTCGAGGCCGTGGATGTCGAGGGCGAGGTGGAGGTGTTCTTCGGCGGCAGTGAGGTCGCCGAGCTTGGCGTGGATCATGCCGGATTCATGGGCCCACCGGCCGTGGCTGTAGTGGCTCGCCCAGGACTGGCCCGGCCGGGACGGCGCCTGCTCGATAGCGGTCTGCGCGGAGGTGAGCATCGTCGCGGCGGTGGTGTGATCATTGTCGGCGGCTGCCGCGCGGGCGAGGGTATTGCGGTAGTACGCCAGCGCCTTGGGGTTGTCGAGTTTCCGGCCGCGCTGTTCGCACGCCTCGGCGAGCCGTACGGCGGTGGGAATGTGGCCGAGGTCGATGGCCTGCTCGGCGAGTCCGCGCAGGGCGGTCGCGGCGAGTTCGTTCTCCCCGGCCTCGGCCGCGAGCTTGAAGCTGTGCAGGTGGTACTGCTGGCTCAGCCCCTGGTTGCCCTCGTCACGGGCCATCCAGCCGATCAGGTGCACCAGTTCGCTGGTCGCCGCGAACAGCTCGCGGCCGACCTTGTCGGTGTAGCGGCCGTCCAGCCATCGATTGACGTCGACGGTGAGGTAGCGCACCGCGAGGTGCCGGGCGTGGCCGCCGCCGGTCTCGGAAGCGGCGTCGCCCAAGGTGGTGGTCATGGTGCGGACGGCGGCGACTTCGCCCATGCCGACCGCCACGGGGCCGGGCCGGTTCACGCGGCGGGTGACCGCTTCGGCGTCAGGGAGGTCCAGCGCGGCCAGGCCGACAGCGGCGGATGCGGCGAGGAACTGTCGTCGGTCCACGTCGCTGCCTCCCAGGATCATGACCGAGGTCACGGTATCGGCGAACTCGGCCTCATTGTCCCCGGACAGATCGACGGTGAGGACCTGTTCGATGAACGGCAGCCACACCTGCGGCACCCGGCGCCCGGTCTCCCATCGGTAAACCTGTTGCCGGTCGCAGAACCCCGTCTTCCCCCAGCGCGCCACTGAGACTTCGTCCGCAAGCCTCGCCTGGCTGCACTTGGGGCGCCGTGCCGTGCGTGCCGCGCGGATGCGCTCCCCGATGGTCATGTCCGGACCGATCGTCGGTCCTGGTTCACAACTGGCCTACATGTGGCAGACATTGTGGCAGCTCCCCACGCACCGCACCCGAGCGTTAACTGATGGTAACCGTCGGGCGGGATGGCCGCTGGGCAACGCGTGGAAGGAACACGCTCATCATTCGCACCAGCACCTCCGCTTCGCACTACACCGTGCTGCTCTCCGCCACCCGCAAGGGCGCCCGCCTGGCCCGGCTGCTCGCGACCGAGCGCATCCGTGCCTGGGGGTTGCCGCACGAGAAGGCGGCGCTGATCGTCGCCGAGCTGGCCGCGAACGCCGCGCTGCACGGCCGCGTGCAGGGGCGGAACTTCCGGCTGGCACTCTGCGCGACCACCACCACGCTCCGCATCGAGGTGCGGGACCCGAAGGCGGAACGCCTGCCCGCCGTCCGTCCGAAAACCGAGACCGACGAGCAGCCGCGCGAGTCGGGGCACGGGCTACTCCTCGTTGAGGAGTTGGCGGACCGCTGGGGTGTTCAGGTCGAGCTGATCGGCAAGACGGTCTGGGCCGAACTCGACATCCCTGTCTGAGCCCGTCCCACCGGAGGCCGGGAACCCTGGATCCGGTGGGCCGCGCATCGGTGCGGCGGGCCATCAAAGACCAAGGACCCGTGGCCGCCTGGCTGGAGCGGGGCGCCGCGCCCGGCGCCGTACGCCGTACCCTCACCGCGAGCCTCCGCCCGACCTGCGCCACCCCGCCGCGTTCCTGGCGCACCGCCTCACCGCGCTGCTCCCGCCGCCCCTCCCGGCGGCGCCCGCGCCCAGCCCCCGCCCCGCCGTCGTACCGCTCCGGAACTGCGACGGCTGCGACCGTGCCGTCCGTACCCCCCGTCCCGGGTGCCCTCTGCCGAGACTGCCGCCAGGCCGCGTGACCCGCTGGCCGCGCGGAGGCGTCACATGGGGCGTATCGTCGGATGAGGACTTTTCGCAGGGGCGAATGCCACCCTGCGCCGCCGCGCCGCCGTCGTCCCGGCCGCCTCCTCCTCTGGTCAATCTCTGTTGCTATGCACATGGTCACCACATCACCACGTCACCAGAGAGGTCAGGGATTGCCATGGCTACGGTGAGCGTCCGGTACGTTTCCCCCTTCTCCTGGGTCGCTCTCAACGCGAACGATGCGCTGGAGGTCTTCGCCCGCGGTTCCGACGGCTCCCTTCAGCACAACTGGCAGACGGCCCCCAGCCGCAACGAATGGTCGGGGTGGAAATCGCTCGGCGGCGAGCTGGAAAGCGACCCGGTCGTGGCCACGAACCTCGATGGCCGCATGGAGGCTTTCGTCCGCGACGTCGACGGCGGTGTCTGGCACGCCTGGCAAAGCAACCCTCACGGCAGCTCGTGGTCGCACTGGTACGTGCTCGGCGGCTTCGGCGGCAGCGGCCCGGCAGGCACCCCGACCGTCGCCAGGAACTTCGATGGCCGACTGGAGGTTTTCGTCCGTGCCGCGAACGGTTCCGTCCAGCACGTCTGGCAAACCGCCCCGAGCAACGGATGGGAACGCGAGTGGAAAGCTCTCTTTGACGACCAAGTGATAGGCGACGTGGCCGTCATACCGGACGCCGATGGCCGACTGGAGGCTTTCGTCAATGCCTACTCGGACGAAGGGGCACTCACCGTTCTGCACGCCTATCAGCGGCCCCATGTCGACGGATGGGCCTTCGGCCAGCTGAACGGCGCCCCGCAGGGCGACCCGACGGCCGTCTTGAACACCTCCGGCCAGCAGGAGGTCTTCGTCCTGGGCCCGGGAAACTCCATCGAGCACATCTGGCAGACGAAGCCCAGCAACGGGTGGGCCCCGAACTGGCAATCGCTCGGCGGCGACAGCCCGGTGGGCACCCCTGCTGTCGGCGTGAACCCCGATGGCCGCCTGGACGTCTTCACCCGCCAGGAAGGCGGCACCCTCCAGCACCGATGGCAGACCAACCCGGCCCCCGATGGCCAGTGGTCGCCCAACTGGGCATCGCTCTACAGCGGCAATCCGCTCGTGATCGGTGACCCGGTGGCCACCTCGAACGCCGACGGCCGCATGGAGGTCTTCGCCCTCTTCGGCGACGGCACCATCAGGTGCACCTGGCAGAACACCCCCGGTGACGACACCGACTGGTCGGCCTGGCACTCGCTCGGCGTACCCGGACAGTAACTTCCCGCGCCCCCAGGGTCTGGTCCCGCCGCCACCACGCGGCGGGACCAGACCTGGGGGCGCGGTGTCGGCGCGCGGGCTCAGGCGAGGGCGGCGGCCAGCAGGGCGAAGGCGGCGATGATGACGGCGACGCGGACGTAGTGGAGGCGCTCCCAGCGGTTCAGCTGCTGCTTCCAGTCCTCGGGTCGGTTCTCGGGGGTCCACGTCTTGTTCCGGTTGTTGATCGGGACGAGCAGCAGGAGCGACATGATCACGCTGAGGATCAGCAGCGCGCCGGCGGTGACGACGAGGCCGGCGCCGCCGTGGTGCCGTCCGGCGATGGCCCAGACCGCGACGAGGACGAGCGAGCCGATGTACCAGACCGGCATCACGGCGCCGAGCATCCGGCCCCCGTGGGCGTGGCCGAGTTGGCCACTGTCCTCGGGTAGTGCGTCGAGGATCGGCTTGATGACGAAGGCGACGGAGAACTCCACCCCCACCATCACGCCGACGACCACGGTGGTGAACACCTCGAGTGCGTTGAGCATGATGTGACCTCTCCTGAGATCTAGCATTGATAGCCGATGAGGCAACGCTAGTGCTGCTGCCGCTCGGTTGTCTAGTGGTGCTAGGGTCGAATCATGTCGGTACAGGAGCGCAAGGAGCGCGAACGGGCGGACCGCGAACGCCTCATCGTGGCGACGGCCCGCGAACTCGCCGAGCAACAGGGCTGGGACGCGGTCACCACCCGCCGGCTCGCCGAGCGCATCGAATACAGCCAGCCCGTCCTCTACAGCCACTTCCGCGGCAAACGGGAGATCATCGGTGCCGTCGCCCTCGAAGGCGCCGCCGAGATGGCCGCGGCGGTGCGCGCCGCGGCCTCCAGCGCGAACAGCCCGCGCGAGCGGGTCGCCGCCCTCGCCCGCACCTACCTCGACTTCGCCGCACGCAACCCGGCGGTCTACGACGCCATGTTCCAGCTCGACGGCGGCCTGGCCTTCGCGAAGGAGGACACCCCGGAGCCTCTGAAGGACGCCTTCGCCGCCCTGCTGGAGAGCCTGGGCGAGGTCGCCGGGGACGGCGTCCACCCGGGGCTGTTCACCGAGGTGTTCTGGGCGTCCCTGCACGGGCTGGCGACCCTGACCCGGGCGGGACGGCTGCCGCCGGAGTACGTCGAGTGGAGGACGGGGCTGCTGGTGGACCGGCTCGCCATGGTCTGACGCCGCCGATGAGCACAATGAGTCGTGCATCGGGATGCGGGGCATCGAGGGCCTGCCTCGACTGACTGGTCACATGTAGAAGCGGACCGTCGTGCCCTCGGGGCCGGTGTGGACGCGGACGAGGTCGGCGAGGCTGTGCACCATCAACAGACCCCGGCCTCCGGTCGCGTCGCGCTGTGGCGGGCGGCGGCCCGCCAGCGGGTCGCGCAGCCATCCTCGGTCCCGCACCTCGCACACGACCTGCGGGCCGTAGCCCCAGACCGATACGGTGCCCGAGCCACCGCCGTGCTGCACGCTGTTGGTGGTCAACTCGGTGACGGCAAGCGCGAAGTCGTCCAGTCGCTCGCCTGCCAGACCGAGGCGCTTGGCCAGTTCGACGGCGAGGTCCCGCGCGCCGGACAGACGGTCGACGTCAAACGTGAAGACGACGGCCCAGGGCGGGGGCACGAGGAGTTCATTGAAGGCGGAGACGGCGCCGTCGGCGTCGTAGGCCGCACTGCGCTCCGCCCTGCCGTCGACGACGACAACGGGATGGGTGGTGTACGCGTCGGCAAGCCATCCGGCGTTGAGCCGTACGGCGTCGTAGGGGCACAGGATGGTGACATTCCGACCGCGGAAGGCCCTGTTGATCAGTGCCTCGTGCTGGACACAGGCCGGATATTCGGTGGGTGTACGGGCGGGCCAGATCGGCTCACCGATGATCCGTACCCGCTTGGTGAGATGCGCGTCGGCGAAACTCCGCAGCACCTTGGGAATGATCCGCCCCGGGTTCCGCCCTGCCCGGCTCATGTCAATGAACCGCACCTGTTCGGCGCTCGCGCCCAGCTCCGCGCGCAGTGGCCCGAGGTTGCTCGCGGGTACGGCCACCGCCACCGGCTCGCCTGCGGCCAGGCCCTCCTCGATGAACGGGACCGTCCCGGCCACATACTCCTGGACGCCTCGGTAGAACAAGGCCGGATGTGAGAAAGGCTCAGCCGCGCATGTCACGTCGTCATCTCGATCGCCACCAATTCGGGCAAGAAGGCCGCCAATACGCGCCGCAGCGTTGGCGGCGGCCTCTTGATGACCAAGCGCCGCTTGCCGTCCAAGTCCTGGGCAGCCAGTACCAGAGCGGTCGCACCGCCGACATCGACGAACGTGAGCCCGGACAAGTCCAGCGTCACGTCGCCACTTCCGTGGAGGGCGTCTTTCAGCGCCTGCTCCCACGAGGCCCGGGTGGTCAGGGTGACCTCGCCGGAGACGCGTATTCCAGCCCCGTCCGTGAGCGGGCGGATCTTCAGTGCGCTCGCTCTCTTTTCGGCGACCGGCTGTGTGTCCGGCCGCCCTGAGGCACTCACGTGCTCACCTCCTCCGGCCTCGACGCCGGAGCACCACCTCTTTCACCGTAGCGCGGTAAGGGGTACCTACCAAGCGAGGCCCTGTCGCTCAAGATCCAGTGGCGTCCCGACCGCGCTGTTAGCGTGCTGAACCTCAACGGGAAACGGGGGCGGCAGATGACATTGACGACCTTTCGCATCGGCGGCGATCTGGAGGTGCGGCGGCTCGGGTTCGGGGCCATGCGGCTGCCGACCGAGCCCGGGCCTGAGCGGCAGGGGGCCATCGCGGTGGCCCGGCGGGCCGTGGAGCTGGGGATCACGCTGGTCGACACCGCGCACCTGTACGGCGGGGGAGCCAACGAGGAGCTGCTCGCCGAGGCGCTGCACCCGTACGCGGACGGGCTGCTCGTCACCACCAAGGTCGGCGTCGCGCGGACAGGGCCCGGCGGGGACTGGAAGCTGGACGGGCGGCCGGAGGTGCTGCGGGACCAGGTGGAGCAGGCGTTGCGGCGGCTGCGCGTCGAGCGGATCGAGCTGCTGCAGCTGCACCGCATCGATCCGGACACGCCGCTCGCCGACCAGCTCGGCACGCTGCGGGACCTCCAGGACGAGGGCAAGGTGGGCAGGCTCGGGCTGTCCGAGGTCACCGTCGCCGAACTCGGCCGGGCACGGGAGATCATCGACGTCGTGAGCGTGCAGAACCGCTACAACGTGCTCGACCGCGAGCACGAGCCGGTGCTCGCGGCCTGCGCGGCGGCGGGTATCGCGTTCCTGCCGTGGCGGCCCGTCGCGGCGGGGGCGTGGGACGAGGAGTCCGAGGTCGCCGCCGTGGCGGCCGAGACGGGCGCCACGCCCACGCAGGTGTCCCTGTCCTGGCTCCTGGGCCACTCACCGGTCATCCTCCCGATCCCCGGCACCGCCCGGATCGACCACCTGGAAGAGAACTGGGCCGCGACGCGCCTCCGGCTGACCCCGGAACAGCGCGCCCGCCTCGACCGGCTGGCCGAGCAGGCGTAGGGCGGTGCGCCTTAGCCCTTGGTCAGGGTGCGGCCGAGGAGGGGGAGGAGACGGTCCCAGTGGTGCTGGAGGGCGCTGGGGCTGAAGGCGTCGGTGTCGGACATGGTGAAGCCGTGGACGGTGCCGGGGTAGATCTCGGAGGTGTACTCGACTCCCGCGGCGTCCAGGGCCTGGTTCAGTTCGCCGAGGGCCTCGGGTGTGAGGTCGGTTTCGGCGTGGCCGAGGTGGACTTCGGCGGTGAGCTGGGAGAGGAGGCGGTGCAGGTCGGGCCCGTCGGCGCCCACGGGGCCGTGGAATCCGGCGACGGCGGCCACTTGGCCGGGGTGGGCCGCGGCGGTGCGCATCGCCAGGAGGCCGCCGATGCAGTAGCCGGTCACCGCGACCGGTCCGGTGCCGACCTCGGGCTGTGCGGTGAGGAACCTCAGGTAGGCGTCGGCGTCGCTCAGGATGCGGTCGTCGGTGTGCGTGTGCTCCTGGATCATGGGCATCAGCTGGGCGATGAGCGCGGGCCGGGCCTCTTCTCCGATGTGCTCGGGAAGGTCGACCACCGGTGTCGGGCCGTGCCGGTAGAAGAAGTTGGGGACGAGTACGTAGTACCCGTGCCCGGCCAGTTCGCGGGCCATCTCCTTCAGTACGGGCCGGATGCCGAAGGCGTCCGCGTACATCAGCACCCCTGGGTGCCGCTCGCCGTGGTCGGGGAAGGCGGCGAAGGCGTCGGCCTGGCCGTCCGGAGTCGGAATGTGCAGGGTTTTGGTGGGCATGGCTGATCATCTTTCCGTGACCGGTGGCGGTGCACAACAGCCGCGGCAGCGCCGCACCGGCCAGCGCGCTCCGGGGCCTGACGTCGGATCAGTCCGGCTGGCGGCGCAGGCCCGCGATGAGGAGTTCGACCAGGTGGCGCGGGTCGTAAC
Organism: Streptomyces sp. NPDC041200; assembly: GCF_055591805.1. Lineage (NCBI taxonomy): Bacteria > Bacillati > Actinomycetota > Actinomycetes > Kitasatosporales > Streptomycetaceae > Streptomyces > Streptomyces sp. NPDC041200. The sequence goes on from NZ_JBVIZF010000002.1 coordinate 916,277, forward strand.
GGGGGTCGCTGTCCGCGCCGATGCACAGGTTTCCGACGCCGCGCATCACCTCGTACGGGTCCAGGCCCGAGCGGATCTCGCCGGACGCGGCCGCGGCGTCGAACAGCTCGGTGCACACGGGCAGCAGGCGGTCGAGGAAGTAGGCGTGCAGGGTGTCGAAGCCGGAGCCGTCGGACTGCAGCACGGCGGCGAGGCCGTGCTTGGTGACCAGGAAGTCGACGAAGAGGTTGACCCATTGCCCCAGCGCGGCGTACGGCGTCGCGCTGGACGCCAGCAGGGCCGGACCGGCCTCGGCGCACGCTTCGACCTGGTGCCGGTAGACGGCGATGATGAGGTCCGCCCGGGTGGGGAAGTGGCGGTAGATCGTGCCCATCCCGACGCCCGCCTCGGCCGCGATGTCGCGTACGGGCGCCTCCACGCCTGACCGCACGAAGACCGCGGCGGCCGCGTCGAGCAGCGTCTCCTTGTTCCGCTGGGCGTCCTTCCGCTTGGACGGGGTCGCGCGCCGAGCGCCGTCCCCGTCCTTGCCGCCGTCGTTCACCGTGCCGCTCCCTTCGCTGCCGCGCTTGCTGAAACGGAACGTCGTTCCGTATTGTTAAACGGAACTAGGTTCCGTTTGCTCATGATGCCAGCTCCACCCGCCACGGAGGAACACCGTCATGCTCTACCGCACCCTGGGCCGCACCGGCATACAGGTCAGCACCCTCGCACTCGGCGCGATGAACTTCGGCGCGATCGGCCGCACCACCCAGGACGAGGTCACCGCCCTCGTCGACGCCGCGCTCGACGCCGGGATCAACGTCATCGACACCGCCGACATGTACGGCCGGGGCGAGTCGGAGGAGATGGTCGGCAAGGCCATCGCCGGGCGCCGCGACGACATCGTGCTCGCCACGAAGGCGGGCATGCCCATGAGCGACGACCCCAACCACCGGGGCAGCTCGCGCCGCTGGCTGGTCACCGCGCTGGAGGACAGCCTGCGCCGCCTCGGCGTCGACCACGTGGATCTCTACCAGATCCACCGGTGGGACCCGGACACCAGCGACGAGGAGACGCTGTCGGCCCTGACCGACCTCCAGCGGGCGGGAAAGATCCGGCACTTCGGCTCCTCGACCTTCCCCGCGTACCGCCTCGTCCAGGCCCAGTGGGCCGCCCGCGAACACCGCCTGGGCCGTTACGTCACCGAACAGCCCAGCTACTCCGTCCTCCAGCGCGGCATCGAGGCACATGTGCTGCCCGTGACCGAGCAGTACGGGCTCGGCGTGCTGGCGTGGAGCCCGCTGGCCTCGGGCTGGCTGTCGGGCGCGGTCCGCGCGGGCCGGGACATCGCCACCAACCGCTCGGCGTTCATGCCGGAACGCTTCGACACCACGATCCCCGCCAACCGGGCCCGGCTCGACGCCGTCGAGCGGCTGGCCGAGGTCGCCGACGACGCCGGTCTGACGATGATCCAGCTCGCCCTCGGCTTCGTCACCGCGCACCCCGCCGTGACCAGCGCCCTCATCGGCCCCCGCACCCTGGACCACCTGCACGCGCAGCTCGCCGCCGCCGACACCGTGCTCTCCGCCGACGTACTCGACGCGATCGACGCCATCGTGGCCCCCGGCACCGACCTCGCCCCGCACGAGAAGTACGACACGCCGCCCGCGCTGCTGGACCCGTCCCTGCGCCGCCGCTGACGTCAACCGGCGGGCGCGATAATCCCGTTGATGTATCCCATGGCGACCGCTAGGTTCACTCGGGTGACTGCCGGGTCGGCCCCTGAGGGCCATTCACGAGTGAGGCACCCGGCCTCGGCATGAGGCCGGGGCGGGCCAGAGCCCCGCCCATCCCTCTCCGCGCTATTCGTTCGCACCGCGACCATCGCGACCATCGCGACCACCGCGACCACGACGACACCGGAGACACCTCACATGAACGACATCCAGCTGAACCACACCGTCATATTCGCCCACGACCGCCACCTGTCGGCCGAGTTCCTCGCCACCGTCCTCGGCCTGGAGATCGGCGCCCCCTTCGGGCCGTTCCTCCCCGTCGACCTCGGCAACGGCGTCACGCTCGACTACTACGAGAAGCGCGACGAGCCGATCCAGCCGCAGCATTACGCGTTCCTCGTACCCGAGGAGCGCTTCGACGGCATGATCGCCCACCTGGAGGCGGCCGGGGTCACCTATTACGCGGACCCCAGCCACACCGAACCCGGCCGGGTCAACACCCTCTTCGGCGGCCGCGGCGCCTACTTCGACGACCCGGACGGCCACAACATGGAAATCCTGACCCGGCCGTACGTCCGGCCGTAATCCCCAAGCGCTACGGCGCCAGGATGTCCAGCTCGCGCATCGCGCCCACGGTGATCTCCCGGGTGTAGCGCTCCGCGCGCTCCGGGTCGCCCGCGCGGATCGCCTCGGCGACCCGGACGTGGAGGGTGACCGCCTCCGGGTCCGGGTCGGTGAACATCACCCGGTGCTCGGTGCGGCCCGCCAGTACCTCGGCGACCACGTCGCCCAGCCGCGCGTACATCTCGTTGCCCGAGGCGCGCAGGATCGTCCGGTGGAAGGCCACGTCGTGGACGAGGTAGGCGGGGAGCTGTTGGCCTCGGGAGGTGGCGACCATGTTGAGGGCGTGCTCGGTCAGCTCCGCGCACTGGGCGGCGGTGGCGTGCTCGGCGGCCAGGGCGGCGGCGGCCGGTTCGATGGCCGAGCGCAGGGAGGTCAGGGAGCGCAGCTGGCGGGGGCGGTCGGGGCCCGCCAGCCGCCAGCGGATGACCTGCGAGTCGAAGACGTCCCACTCCTCCGGGGGGAGGACGGTCACCCCCACGCGGCGGCGCGAGCGGACCAGGTGCATGGCCTCCAGGACCCGCACCGCCTCGCGGACCACGGTCCGGGAGACGTCGAAGCGGCGCTCCAGCTCATCGGTGCGCAGCACGGTGCCCGGCGGGTAGTCGCCCGCGGTGATCGCGGGGCCGAGGGATGCCAGCAGCCGAGCGTGCAGTCCCCGCCCCGTCGTGGTGGGGCCCTGGTTCTCCATGGAGTCAGACTACGTGGCCGCCCCGCCGCATTTAAGTATGACTTTTAAATCACGAACTCTTGAATACGTCGTATCAGTGGGGTTGAGTGTGCTGCCAGCGGTGCCGAGGTCGAGAGCGACAGTCGAGGAAGACAGCAGCACCGGAGCAGACAGCGAGGTTTTCCACATGCATGCCCCCCTGGTCGTCGTCATGGGAGTGTCCGGCACGGGCAAGACCACGGTCGGCCCCCTGCTGGCCGACGCGCTCGGTGTGCCGTACGCCGAGGCCGACGACTTCCACCCGCTCGCCAACATCGCCAAGATGTCGGCCGGTACCCCGCTGGACGACGAGGACCGCAGGCCGTGGCTGGACGCCATCGGGGCCTGGGCCCATGAGCACGTCGGCCACGGCGGTGTGGTCAGCTGCTCCGCGCTCAAGCGGAGCTACCGGGACCGGCTGCGCGCGGCCGAGCCCGGGGTCGTCTTCGTCCACCTGACCGGCGACCGGAAGCTGATCGCCGACCGGATGGGGGAGCGCAAGGGCCACTTCTTCTCCGGGGAGATGCTCGACTCGCAGCTCGCCACCCTGCAGCCGCTCCAGCCGGACGAGAACGGCGTCGCCGTGGACATCGCGCCGGGCCCCGAGACCATCACCGAGCACGCCGTCGCCGCACTGCGGCAGCGGCAGCCCGGACATCAGTAGCGCACGTTAGGAACCCCTCCGTGACCAGACTCAGCGCCGAGATGCTGGCAGCGGACACCGTCGACCCGATCACGTCGGCCGGTCACGCACAGCTGGGCATAGCCGTCCTCGTCGGCATAGCCGTTCTCGTCCTGCTCATCACCAAGACCAAGCTGCACGCGTTTCTGTCGCTGACGATCGGCTCACTGGCGCTCGGCGCCATCGCGGGGGCCCCGCTCGACAAGGTCATCACCAGCTTCTCCGGTGGGCTCGGCGACACCGTCGCGGGCGTGGGTGTGCTGATCGCCCTCGGGGCGATCCTCGGCAAGCTGCTCGCCGACTCCGGGGGCGCCGACCAGATCGTGGACACGATCCTCGCCAAGGCGAGCACCCGGACGATGCCCTGGGCGATGGTGCTCATCGCGGGGATCATCGGCCTGCCGCTCTTCTTCGAGGTCGGCATGGTGCTGATGATCCCGGTGGTGCTGCTGGTCGCCAAGCGCGGCAACCTCTCCCTGATGCGGATCGGTATCCCGGCGCTCGCGGGCCTGTCCGTGATGCACGGCCTGGTGCCGCCGCACCCCGGCCCGCTCGCCGCGATCGACGCGGTCCACGCCGACCTGGGCGTCACCCTGGCCTTCGGTGTCCTCATCGCGGTGCCGACCGCCATCATCGCGGGCCCGGTCTTCTCGCGCGTCGCCGACCGCTGGGTCGACGTCACCCCGCCGGACCGGCTGATGCCGACGCGACCCTCGGAGGACCTGGAGCGGCGTCCCGGATTCGCCGCCACCGTGGTCACCGTGCTGCTCCCGGTCGTGCTGATGCTCATCAAGGCGCTGGTCGACATCGCCGTGGACGACCCGGAGAACACCGTCCAGCGCGTCGCCGACGTCATCGGCAACCCCCTGATCGCGCTGCTCGCGGCGGTGATCGTGGGCATGGTCACGCTCGGCCGCGCGGCGGGCTTCACCCGCGACCGCATCTCCACCACCGTGGAGACCTCGCTCGCCCCGATCGCCGGGATCCTGCTGATCGTCGCGGCGGGCGGCGGCTTCAAGCAGACGCTGATCGACATCGGCGTCGGCAACATGATCATGGACATCTCGAAGGACTGGAACGTCTCCGCGCTGCTGCTCGCCTGGCTGATCGCGGTCGCGATCCGGCTGGCGACCGGTTCGGCGACCGTGGCCACCATCTCCGCCGCCGGGCTGATGGGGCCGCTCACCGCCGACATGTCCACCACACACGTCGCCCTGCTGGTGCTGGCCATCGGCGCCGGATCCCTCTTCTTCAGCCATGTCAACGACGCGGGATTCTGGCTGGTCAAGGAGTACTTCGGGATGAGCGTGGGGCAGACGGTGCGGACCTGGTCCGTGATGGAGACGATCATCTCGGTCGTCGCGCTCGGCTTCGTCCTGCTGCTGTCACTAGTGGTCTAGGCACTGGTGGCTCAAGGACCGGAAGGAATACGTACGCCATGACGACACATCCGCTCTTCGACATCGCGGGCCGCACCGCGCTGGTCACCGGTTCCAGCCGCGGCATCGGCCACGCGCTCGCCCGCGGGCTGGTGGAGGCAGGCTGCACGGTCGTCCTCAACGGCCGCGACCAGCAGGCCCTGGACAAGGCCGCGGCCGAACTCGGCGGCGCGGCGGCGGGCGTGCACACCGCCGCCTTCGACGTCACCGACGGCCCGGCCGTCGCCGCCGGGATCGCCGACGTGGAGGAGCGGGTCGGTCCGCTCGACATCCTGGTCAACAACGCCGGGATGCAGAACCGCGCACCGCTGCTGGAGTTCACCGACGAGGCCTGGCGGCAGATCGTGGACACCAACCTGACCAGCGCGTTCCTGGTGGGCCGGGAGACCGCGCGGCGCATGACGGCCCGTGGCCACGGCAAGATCGTCAACATCTGCTCGCTGCAGAGCGAGGTCGTACGCCCCGGCATCGCCCCCTACTCGGCGACCAAGGGCGCGCTGAAGATGCTCACCAAGGGCATGTGCGCCGACTGGGGGCAGTACGGCATCCAGGTCAACGGGGTCGGCCCCGGCTACATCGAGACCGAGCTGACCCGGCCGCTCGTCGAGGACGAGCAGTTCAGCACCTGGGTCCGCGGCCGCACCCCGGCGGGCCGCTGGGGCCGCACCGAGGACCTGATCGGCGCGCTTCTCTATCTCGCCTCGCCCGCAGCGGACTTCGTCAGCGGGCAGGTGCTGTATGTCGACGGCGGCATGACGAGCGTGCTGTAAGGCACATGACGAAGGAGGCTGGGCGATGGTGCTGGGCTGTGTGATCCATGGGCAGGGAGATCTGCGGGTCGACGAACTTCCCGAACCGGAGGTGGCGCCCGGACAGGCGCTGGTAGCGATCCGGTACGGCGGAATCTGCGGCTCCGATCTCCACTACCACGCGCACGGCGGCGTGGGCGACTTCCGCCTGAAGCAGCCCATGGTGCTGGGGCACGAGGTCGTCGGCACGGTCGTGTCGTACGGCGAGGGCGCGAGCGGGCCCGCCCCGGGCACGCCGGTCGCCGTGCACCCGGCGACCCCGTGCGGGGTGTGCCCCGAGTGCGCGGGCGGCCGCGCCAACATCTGCCGCGACACCCGCTACCTGGGCAGCGCGGCCCGCTTCCCCCACGTACAGGGCGGTTTCGCGTCCCGTATCGCCGTCCCGGCCGGACAGCTGCGGGTCCTGCCCGAGGGGCTGGAGCCGCGCCGGGCGGCGCTCGCCGAACCGCTGTCCGTCGCCCTGCACGCGGTGCGCCGCGCGGGCGATCTGGCGGGCCGCAATGTCCTGGTCACCGGGTCCGGGCCGATCGGCTGCCTGGCCATCGCCGCCGCCCGGGCGGCGGGCGCGGCGAGCATCACCGCGACCGATGTGCTGCCCCGCGCCCTGGAGTTCGCGGCGGCGGCCGGTGCGACGGCGTGCGTACGGGCCGACGACCCGGACGACCCGAACTGGCCCTCCGCCACCGACGAGATCGACGTCGCGATCGAGGCGTCCGGCGTGGCCGCCGGGCTCGACGCCTGCCTCCACCGGGTGCGGCGCGGCGGCGTGATCGTGCAACTGGGCATGCTGCCCCCGGGCCAGAGCCCGTTCGCCGGAAACCTCCTCGTAGCCCGTGAGATCGACCTGCGCGGCGCGTTCCGTTTCCACGAGGAGTTCGACGACGCCCTGCGGCTGCTGGCGGCGGAGCCGTCGTTCGACGCGCTGATCAGCGGGGTCCGGCCGGTGCGGGAGGCGAAGGAGGCGTTCGCCCAGGCGGCCGACCGCCGCGAGTCCTGCAAGGTGCTGCTGGATTTCGAGGCCTGAGGCCTGACCGTTCGACCACAGTCCGTCGCCTTGGTGCCGCACCGATTTGGTGCCGCACCGGGGCGGCGGACTGCGGCTATTCCTGGATCGAGGCCCATCGGCGCCCCGAGGGTCGGGTCGCCCCGGAAGCCACCGATGCCGTCCGGCATGTGCGCGAGCAGCCAGGTGGTCAGCAGGAACGGGCCGGTGTGGTTGGTGGTCATCTGCAGATCGAGGCCATCGGCGGTCCGCGCGGCGGGAGTGTCCATCACACCGGCGTTGTTGATCAGGATGTCGATATCGCCGGACCAGGCGCCGGCGAAGGCGCGTACCGAGGTCAGATCCGACACGTCGAGCGGCCGGATGTCGAAGGTGCCGGGCAGATCGGCGACGGCGGGGCGGGCCTTGCCGGGGTCGCGTACCCCCAGCACGACATGGGCACCGGCAGCGGCGAGTCCGCGTGCCGTGATCAGGCCGAGGCCCCGTCCGGCCCGGTGATCACCACCGTGCGGCCGGTCAGATCCGGGAGGTCGTTCGCTGTCCAACTGGCCATGGTGGCCCTGTGGTTGGCGGTCCGTCAGATGTGGCGACCGGTGATCGCGTCGCCAGTGAACTCGCCGCGCCACCGCGCTGGAAGGGCACGCTCAACCACTGAACGGCAGGTCGTGGATAAGCCCCGCCGGATGGAAGACGATGAGGAGCATGGACCATTCGTTCGACCGCTCGTCGCTGGGCGCCTTCCTGCGCACCCGGTGTGCGGCGCTGCAACCGGAGGACGTCGGATTGCGCCGTGGCCAACGCCGCCGCGCTCCGGGCCTGCGCCGCGAGGAGGTGGCGGAGCTGTGCACCATGTCCGCCGACTACTTCGCCCGGCTGGAACGCGGTGACGGGCCGCAACCGTCGGAGCAGATGGTCGCGGCCATCGCCCGCGGTCTGCGGCTGACCCCGGACGAACGCGATCACCTGTTCCTGCTCGCCGGATACCGCACCGCCCGCCGCGACCTGCGGCTCCAGCATGTGAACCCCGGGCTGATGCGGGTCATGGACGGCCTGGCCGACATCACCGCGCAGGTCATGGGCCCGATGGGCGAGACGCTGCTGCAGACGCCGTCCGCGGTGGCGCTGCTCGGCGACCAGACCCAGTACACCGGCCACGCCCGCAGCGCCACGTACCGCTGGTTCACCGATCCGGCCGCCCGTGCGCGCTACCACCCCGACGAACACGACACCAACAGCCGGACCAACGTCGCATTGCTGCGCTCGGCCGTCACCCGGGACGGCCCCGACTCCCCGGCGGCGGACCTGGCGGACATCCTGCTGCGCACCAGCGACGAGTTCGCCCGGTTGTGGGGGCGCCACGAGGTGGGCCTGCGGTGGAGCGAGACCAAACGCTTCGTCCATCCCGAGGTCGGAGAGCTGGCCCTCTACTGCCAACTCCTCCTCGAACCCGACCAGGGCCAGTCGCTGCTCACCTTCACCGCCACCCCGGGTACGGAAAGCCACGAGAAACTCGCCCTGCTCACCGTGCTGGGCACCGACCATTTCGCCACCGACATATGACGAAGGGCCTGCTCGCGTGGTGCGCGAGCAGGCCCCTGACGTACCGCGTGCGGGCGTGCGGGCTACTTCTTGAAGCCGTAGTCCAGCAGCTTCTTCGCGTCCGTGGTGCGGGTGCCGACCGCGGAGGAGGCGAGGACGGTGCCGATGACCGTCTTGCCGCTCCGGGTGGCGGCGAAGACCAGGCAGTACTTGGCCTCCGGGCCGGAGCCGGTCTTCACGCCGATGGCGCCCGAGTAGGTGCCGAGCAGCGGGTTGGTGTTCTCCCACGTCATGTTGCGGTAGCCGCCGCTCTTGGTGACGGTCTTCTGCGTCGTCTTCTTCGTCTTCACGACCGTGCGGAACGTGGAGTACTTCATCGCACTGCTCGCGAGCTTCGTCAGGTCGCGCGGCGTGGAGTAGTTCTTGCCGTGCCCTATGCCGTCGAACGAGTCGAAGTTCGTGTTCTTCAGGCCCAGGCTCTTGGCGGTGGAGTTCATCTTGCCGATGAACGACTTCACCCGCGCGGCGCGGGTCGAGCCGGTGCCGAACTTGTCGGCCAGCGCGTACGCGGCGTCACAGCCGGACGGCAGCATCAGGCCGTAGAGCAGCTGGCGGACGGTGACCTTGTCGCCGACGATCAGCCGGGCCGAGGAGGCCCAGTTGTTGTCGACGATGTAGTCGCTGTACGCCTTCTGGATCGTGACCTTGGAGTTGAGGTTCAGGCCCTTCTGGGCCAGCACCACGCGGGCGGTCATGATCTTGGTGGTGGAGCCGGTGGAGAGACGGGTGTCGGCGGCCTTCTTGTAAAGGTCCTTGCCCGTCCCGTTGTTCATCACGTACCCGCCCTTGGCGGTGATCGTGGGTGCAGCGGCAGCGGCCTGGGCCGGGGCGACGGCCACGGAGGACAGGACGGCCCCCGCGGCGAGGACGCTCAGCGCGGAGAGGCGACGCATGCGCTTAGTGGTGGTTTTCAAATGAATACTCCAAATGTCCCTGTCGGTGCGGCCATCCAGAGGGAAGGCCGTAAAGCCAGGGACGCATGAGAGCGGTCAATGGATGTGCGCTCCGCGATGTTATCCGTACCCGCTGTGCGGTTTCCCGTCGTATCGTCCTACGTGCCCAACCTGGTCAGATATCCCGTCATCTCATCCGGCCGGTCGGCCGCGTACCCCAGGTATCCGTCCGGCCGGATGACGAAGACCCCCTGATCGCCGTATCCGGCGCGGATGTGTCCGTCCGGGTCGAGCAGATCGGGTGCCGGGCCGCCGACACGATACGAACGCACGGACGCGCGGCCGGGGGCGGGCGGTTCCGCGCCGCCGAGTGCGAGCACCGTCACATGCGGGCCGCGGAAGGCGTCGAAGAGGCGGAACGGGGTGCCGTCGGGGAGGGCGCAGGGGGCGTCGGGTGCGCGGTCGCCCGCCCGTAGCGCGGTCTCGGCGTGCCTTTCGTCGGCGTGCCGTTTGTCGACGGCGAGGGCCGCGCCGCGGTAGGTCAGCCCCAGCTGGTGCACCTCCGCCGTGCGCCGGGGTTCCTTCGTGTCCGCGGCGCCCCCGGTCTCGGCGCGGTGGATGCGGGTGCTGATGCCCAGCACCCCGGCGGCGACCGGCATCCGCTCCTCCTCGTAGCTGTCCAGCAGTACGGGATCGGCGGCGCCGCGCAGCACGGCGCCCAGCTTCCAGCCCAGGTTGTACGCGTCCTGGACGCTGGTGTTCAGGCCCTGGCCGCCCGCGGGGGAGTGGATGTGCGCCGCGTCGCCGACCAGGAAGACCCGTCCGGCGCGGAACCGCTCCGCCATCGCCGCCCGGGCCCGGAACGGCGACGCCCACCGCACCTCGCCCACTTCGGACCCGGTCAGCCGCGTCCGTTCGGTGATCAGCCGCCGCACCGCCTCCGGGTCCGGGTCGGGTACGGCGTCGGCGTCCTCGTACTGGGCCACCGCCTGGAAGGTGTCCGTACCGGCGAGCGGGCACAGCGCGAGGACGCCGCCCTTGGCGTGCTGCCAGACGTGCCAGTGGTCGCGGTCCAGGCCGGGCAGCCGGACGTCGGCCACGAGCAGCGGACGCGGGTCGACGGTCTCGCCCGCCATGCCGATGCCGAGCGCCGTGCGGACCGTGCTGCGGCCGCCGTCGGCGGCCACGGCGTAGGCCGCCCGTACGGTGCCGGTCGAGCCGTCGGCGTACGCGAGCCGGACGGTGACGCCGTCCGCGTCCTGCGCGAGCGCGGTGCACGCCGCGCCGAACTCGACCTCGCCGCCCAGCTCGCGCAGCCGCGTGTGCAGGATCTCGGTGGTGCGCCACTGCGGGAGCATCCAGACGTCGTGGTACGGGGTGCCGGGGGTCGGGCCGGTGCGGACGATCATCTCGAACGCCCCGAGTCGCCGTCCGTCCTCCCAGCCCATCATCGGCGGGTACGGGCCGCCCGCCGCGCGGACCGCGGCCATGACGCCGAGGTCGTCGAAGACCTCCTGCGTCCGGGGCTGGAGCCCCTTGCCGCGCGACCCCGGGAACAGCCGCGCGCCCCGCTCCACGATCCGCGCCGCGACGCCGCGCCGGGCGAGGTCGATGGCCAGGGTGAGCCCGGCCGGACCCGCGCCGACGATCAGTACGTCCGTTTCCTTAACGTCGTTAAGTTCCATGCGGTCGAGAATGCGCTTAACATTGTTAAGTTGTCAAGGGGGGTAGGGCTGAGCTGGGAGGATGAACCGCATGGCGACAACGCGACTGGACCGGGACCAGGTGGTGGACACCGCGCTGCGGCTGCTCAACGAGGTGGGCCTCGAAGGGCTCACGCTGCGCCGGATCGCCAAGGAGCTGAACGTCCAGGCGCCCGCCCTGTACTGGCACTTCAAGAACAAGCAGGCGCTGCTGGACGAGATGGCCACCACGATCTTCCTGCGGCTGGCCGAGGAACCGGCGGACCCGGACGAGGCCACGACCTGGCAGGGACGTCTCCTCAGCTCCCAGCGCGCCCTGCGCCGCGCCCTGCTGCGCTACCGCGACGGGGCGAAGGTCTTCAGCGGCACCCGCTTCACCCGCACCGACCACGCCGTCTCGATGGAGGCCCATCTGCGCGTCTTCGTGGCGGCGGGCTTCACCCCGGGCGCCGCGGCCCGCGCCTCGTTCATCGCGTACGCCTTCACGCTCGGGTTCGTGATCGAGGAGCAGGCGGTCGAGCCGATGGCGGGTGAACGCACCCCCGGCTACGACGTCGAGCAGCGCGCCGACCTCATCGGCCCCGATTACCCCCTCGCGGGCGCCGTCGGCGCGGACCTCTTCCAGGACTACGAGGCCCGCTTCGAGGAGGGGCTGCGCACGATCGTCGCGGGCATCGAGGCCACGCTCGGCCCGGCGGCACAATGACCGCATGACGAGTACTGGGGAAGATGCCGCGACCGCCCACGCCTGGGCGTCCCTCGGCGGCCCACCCGCCCTCGCCGAGCGGATCACCTACACCCCGGCGGGCCCGGTCCTCCCCGCCCGCCTGCCGGTACGGCAACTGGCCCGGGCCACGGTCGGGGTGTGCTCGCTGGCCGCCGCCGAACTGGCCGCGCGGCGTGGTGGCGTCGGGGTTCCCGCCGTACGGGTGGACGAGGGCGCGGTCGCCACGGCGTTCGTCAGCGAACGCCATCTGCGCATCGACGGCCGCCGCCCCACCACCTTCGCCCCGCTGTCCGGCTTCTGGCGCACGTCCGACGGCTGGGTACGCACCCACGCCAACTACCCCCACCACCGCGCCCGCCTGCTGACCGCCCTGGGCCTTCCGGAACACGTCCGCCCGGATGCCCTCGCCGCCGAACTGGCACAGCGCCCGTCCCGGGAGATCCAGGAGACGGCGTACGCGGCGGGCGCCCTGGCTGTGGCCGCCGTACCCCCAGGGGAGAGCGAAATCCCCCTGACCGGTGTGCCATTGGTGGAGGCGCGGCGGATCGACGACAGCCCCCCACACCCCCTCCCCGCAGCGGCGCTGCCCGCCGAGGGGATCCGCGTGCTCGACCTGACCCGGGTGATCGCGGGCCCCGTCGCCACCCGCACCCTGGCCCTCCTGGGCGCGGACGTGCTGCGCGTCGACTCCCCACACCTCCCCGAGGACCCCGACGCCCACGCCGACACCGGCTTCGGCAAGCGCTCGACCCGCCTGGACCTGGCCGACCCCCACGACCGCCGCACCTTCGACGAACTCCTCGCCCAGGCCGACGTCGTGGTCACCGCCTACCGCCCCGGCGCCCTCGACCCCTTCCTCACCCACCACCCCGGCCTGATCGTCGCCCAGCTCAACGCCTGGGGCTGGACCGGGCCGTGGGCCACCCGCCGCGGTTTCGACAGCCTGGTGCAGGCCGCCACCGGCATCGCCCTGACCGAGGCCACCGACGACGGCCACCCCGGCGTCCTCCCCGCCCAGGCCCTCGACCACGGCACCGGCTACCTCCTCGCCGCGGCGGTGCTCCGCGCCCTGACCGACCGCGCCGACACGGGTGGCGCCCGCCACCTGCGCTTCTCCCTGGCCGGTACGGCCTCGTGGCTGATGCGCGGCATCACCCCCGCCCCACCCCAGGACGGGCCGTACGCCCCGGAGCACTGGCTGACCGACCGCCCCTCCCCAACCGGCCACCTCCACTACGCCCTCCCCCCGATCACGTACGACGGCGCTCCCCGCGATTGGCCCGACCCACCCGGCCGATGGGGCACCGACACCCCGACGTGGAGGTGATGACCCGGGAGGTAATCGCAGGGCTGCCCCACGCTGTTGAGAATGGGGATCTCTCCGCGTCAGCAGGACGCAGGTTCCCGATCGGAGTGATCAGCCTTGTCGTCAGCCACTGGTACGACCACCCGCGCCGTGGTGGAGGAGTTGCTGCACCGCATCGGCGAGGGCGACCCCGAGCGCATCGCGGAGCTGTACGCCGAGCGGGGCGACTGGAAGCTGGCCTGGCCGGAGGCCGAACACGGCCGTACCGCCACCCCGTGGATCCGCCACCGCTCCACCCGCGCCGACGCCGCCGCCCACTACCGCGAGCTGGCCGAGCACCATGTGCCCGGGCAGGCGGCCACCGAGATCGAGCGCATCCTCATCGACGGCGATGACGCGGTCGTGTTGGGCGAGATCCGCCAGACCGCCCGCCCCACCGGCCGCGCCTACCGCGCCCGGTTCGCTCTGCACCTCACCATCGAGGATGGCCTGGTCACGCGACACCACGTCTACGAAGACAGCCTCGCCGTCGCCCAGGCCTTCGACGCCGGGAGGGCCGACTAGCTATTGCGGTCCGTCCTCGACATCCCCGTCTTCCAGGCCGCGCTGCTGGCGCTGCCGGGAGCCGTCGTGCTCACCACGACCTGCATCGTCACCCCCGTGATCGTGGACCGCGTTGGGAAACGCGCGGTCCTGCTCGTCTGCCACGTCTCCATCGCGGCCGGGCTGCTCCTTCTGCTGCCTACCAACATCACCGGCGGGATCGGCTCGATGGAAGTGGAGCCCGACGGCCGCCGGACTCGTCAGGTGGAGCTGTCCGAAGACGGAACCGCCGTCCGCAGCGGCCCCGAAGACTGGCCGTCCAACACGCCGATCGTTGACCACTACGACCCGGCCCTCGCGGACCAAGAGATCACCCGGACCGAGTTCGAGGAACACTGGGCGAGGGCCCGCCAAGCGGACGCTGAGCTATAGGTCCAGATCGCATGACGACCCGGCAGTTGTCACGGTGTCGATAGGGTGCCGCCATGCCGTATCCGCCGATGTCGCTCCGACTCGAAACCGCTCGGCTGATGTTGCGTCCGTGGACCGAGTCCGATGTCGACGCCCATCGCGAGCTGGTCGCCGAACGGGGCGATGGCATCCCGTCGATCGAGCACAACCGGCGGATGATCGAGGATCAGCGTGCTGCGTCGGCCCTGACGGGCGTCGCTCTGCTGGCTGTCATTCGACGTGATGTGGGCGACTTCATCGGGTACTGCGGGCTCACCGTCGGTCGGGCTTCCGCCGATGAGCCCGAGATCGCGTACGAGCTGTTCCGGCGCGTGCACGGCCAGGGCTTCGCGACCGAAGCGGCTTCCGCGGTGCTCGATGCCGCCATCGCGACCGGACGGCAGCGGCTCTGGGCGACGGTGCATCCCGGGAACGCGCCGTCGTTTCGCGTCCTCGACAAGCTTGGGTTCAAGCGCGACCACGTAGCGGACGATGACCGTGGCGAATTCGTATGGCTCACCCGATCCCTTCCGTAAGCGGCGCGTCGCGGCCTACCCGGGCCGCTAGCGTGCCCAAGGTGACTGAAGCAGACAACGACGAGACAGTGACACTCCGCCCCGTACGAGAGGACGATCTCCCCGTACTGGAAATGTTCCTGACCGACCCCGAGGCCGGTGGCGAATTCCAGTGGTACGGCTGGCCGGACCAGAAGCGCTACCGGCGCCGCTGGTCGGAGAACGGCCTGCTGACCGATGACGGCGGACAACTCATGGTGACGACGGGCCCTGACCGCCACGGAGTTGTGGCATGGCGAAAGATCACCGTCTCGGCCGTCTCCTACCACTGGAACATCGGAATCCAACTCCTGCCACCGTCCCGCGGCCGCGGAATCGGCACCCGGGCCCAGCGATTACTCGTCCACTACCTATTCGCCCACACCCCCGTGGTCAGAATCGAGGCGGATACCGAGCGCGAGAACGTCGCGGAGCAACGCGCACTGGAGAAGGTCGGCTTCTACCGCGAGGGAGAGCTACGAAGCATCACCTTCCGGAACGGCCAGTGGCGCGACGGCGTGCTCTACAGCGTGCTCCGCGAAGAGTTCTCCAGCGCATGAGAAGCCCGGGGCCGGGCACCGCCCGGCCTAAGGGCTGTCCCGTAAACATCTGTCACTTGAGAGATGATCAAGATCACGGAGCGGGTCAGGTCCTGGCCTGTCAGTTCCTGTTCAGGGTGCGGGACACGCCAGCGACGACAGCTGTGGTGAGGAGCCAGCCGACGGTGATCAGTAGGTATGACAGCCACTGTGTCGCCCCTGTCCAGTGCCATGCGCTGCGCTGGCCGAAGTCGCCGATGGGGAAGAGCAGGTCGATGGTGTAGATCAAGGGATTGAACGGATTGCCCTCTCCGGGCTTCGTCTGGATCGGCGAGCGGGCGCTGAACACCAGGGTGCCGAGCAGGCAGAGTGTTGTCATCCACAGGGCGGCCAGCCAGGGGCGATAGCCGTACCCGACGGTGGTATCGAGCAGGTATCCCCACACCCGTCCGGTTGAGTTCAGGGTGCGGCGGCGGTGGCGTTGCTTCTCCAATAGCACCCTCCGGGCGGCGTCGTCGTGGCCAGCCTGGCGGTAACAGGCAGCAAGTTGCTCGTACGGCTGCGGAGCGTAGCCGGGGTTCCGGCGGATCCACGCCAAGCGGTGGGCCACGTCGTCCTGCGGGCATGCCCTGTCGGGGCGGAGGGAGCCGTAAACGAAGCCATCCATCCGTACCTCCTTGGGCCAGCTCTGCTCGCGGTCGTGCAGAACGGTGGCTCTGGCACCCTGAAGGTCCACCGCTCCCGCTGGCGGCGCGGAAAGGGAGAAGTCGAAGGTCCCCACTTGCATTCCCACGCCAAGCAGCGCCGTGTCGCTGCCGCCGAGGTTGGCTCTCTCCAGGGTCAGCAGGTCCGATATCTGAGCACCCCGGATCCGCAGGGCTCCTGCCGCGCTGAACCCCTGGGACATGTCCACCACTGGAGCTGTCACGTTGTCCGCGATCAGTGCCACGCCGCCAGGGTTCTCCAGACGTGCGCCCTGCATGAACAGGCCACCGGACAACTGTGCACCCGGCAGCCGTACCCCGCCCCGCGCGGTGAATCCGTCCCGGCAGTAGATGCCGCCGCCCATGGCCAGGCCCCCAGCCCACACCGCCCATTCCCCAGGCGCCAATATCAGCGTCCCGTCCATGTTCAGTTCCCCGGCTACGTGAGCATTCATGAGGGAAAGTCGGCCCGTTTCCATCACAGACCCGTCCAGGTCGAGGTGGCCGTCGATGCGGGCCAGTTCGGCCTCCACTCCGGGGATCCAGCTGCCCGTGATCCGGACCGTGCGGGTCGATGCGGCGTAGAGACTGACCTCCTGCGCCAACCGGCATTCCCTCAGCCAGAGCAGGTGGCTGATTTCCGCACCGGCCAGATCGAGACGGCCAATAATGAGCGCGCCGGCGAGGCGCAGGGAGGCGACACTGCTAGACGGTTCCGTGTTGCCGCCCAGCAGAAGGGCAGCCATCGCCTCGGCACGGACCGTGCGCTCGGGCCCCCATTGTGCTCCCCTGGCGGGATCGTCGTCCTCAGGCGTCCCAGTGCGCAGATCCACCCACCGCCCTTCGGAGAAGGAATCCCACAACGCACGCTCAGCCGCAGTCAGTTCGTCGTAGGTCAGCACCGCTACAGGTTACGGCTGGTTCATGACCGCTGTATGCGAGTGAAATGATCTCGTTGTGGCTGGTGTGATTACGGCGTTTGAGCCGTCCTGGATATTCCCGTTCACCGGGATGAGTCCGCGTCAGTTCGGTCAGCTGATCACCGAGCTACGGCACGAGGGCGCGGATCAGGTCCGCAAGCAGGGCTTCGGCATAGTCGCCTGATGTCTTGTTTGTGATCAAGCGATCCCGAGGAGCGCGAGGGGCCGGTGCGCGTCGCGAGCGTTGTGCCTCAGGCCGGCAGCGATGTTGGTGATTCCGGCAAGGCGGAGAGCGCCGATGGCGAGGTTGCGCCAGGTTGCCATGGCGCGGGGTGCGTTGCCGGTGCGGAGTTGGGAGGCGTCTTCGGCGAACGTTGTGTCCCTCACGTGGTGCAGGGCCTCCACCGACCAGTGCCCACGGATGAGGGAGGCGAGCCGCATGGGCGTTGCCTGTCCGGCGGACAGGCTGGTCACGGCGTAGATCGTCTTGACGGTGACCTTGCCGGTCTTGCGGTTCACCCGGCGACGCTTCAGCTGGACAGCCTGACGGGCCTGGGGAACAGGAGGTTGTTGACGGTGCAGACCTTGATCCTCCTGATCTCACCTCGGCCATGTCCGTGCCACGGGTTCGGCCCTGCAAGGGAATCCCGTCCCACGGGAGGGACTTGAGCTGCTTGCGGAGCTTCTTCTGGTTCCCTTTGGCGATCACGATGTAGTGCGCGGATCGCTCGGTGACCAGGTACTCGGCGTGCTCGCGCTGGGTGTGCATGGCATCGCTCGTGACGACCACCCCGGCCAGGTCGGCGACTGTGTCCAGCAGCGGCTGGAGCAGGCAATCTCATTCGTCTTCTCGCCGACGTCCAGCTGCGCCAAGACCAGGCCGCTGAGATGGTCGAGCGCGGCGAGCAGGTAGATCTTGCGGCCATTCGCGCGGGTGGCTCCACGCAGGCTCTTGCCGTCCACGGCGACGCCCCGCGGTCTGCCTGCCGGGAGCTTCTTCGGCTGGCGGTCCGCGAGCCAAAGGCCCACCGCGCGGTCGAGCGCGTCACCATCGATCCGCGCCAGAACGCGACGGATGGCACCTCCCCAGGGATGGGGCGACGTCCCGTCAGGGGATCGCTGCAGACGCCGAGCCTGTCCAGGACATCGGGCGGGGCGTCGCAGGCCATTCGCTTATCGCGAGGAGTGACGTCGCGCCAGTCAGCACCGCGCCGGCCGCGAGTGCGAGGACGAAGACCAGAGCATGGCGCACGCCACGCGGATCGCGTGGGTCGGGCACGTCGGCCAGGCGTCGCAGCAGGCCAGGTTGCTCGGCGAGGTCGGGCTCCCGCTGATCGCGGAGCTGGTCAAGGGCGGGCGGGATCAGGGATGAAGCAGCGGCAGGCACGGTCTTCCAGGGTGATCATGAGGCGTAGACACCCGCGTGATCTTGGATCACCGTGCCTGACTCACAGCCGGACGCCGCTGCGGGAGCGCACCGGGACGCTGAGCGACGGGTCGGCCAGGACCGGCTCTTCTGCCCGGGCTCGCGCCAGGACCCCCGGAAGGAGACTGGCGATGGCCAGGCCAGGTTGGGCGGTGCCGGCGTCGGTGAGCAGAGTTCCGTCCGGGTTCCAAACGGCACTGCCGCCGCAGCCGTAGAACGGGCCGCTGGGCCCGCTGTAATTGGCAAGCAGGACATAGCTGGTGTTGTCCAGAGCTCGCGCAGGAAAGACCGTTGCACGCTGGCGCTCGCCGTTGCCCCGGCCGAACATTGCGCCGACCAAGTACGCGTGACAGCCATCGAGGGCTGCGGCCCTGGCATGCTCCGGATAGCCAGAGTCCCAACAGATCCCGAGCCCGAGACGCCAGCCGTCCAAAATGATGGTGCAACCGCGAATGCCCGCGCCGAAGCCGAAGGCGCGCTCGTTCGGGGTGACGTGCTGTTTGTCGTACTGGGCAGCCAAGCGGCCGTCCCGACCCAGAACCAGAACAGAGATACGCAGCTCCCCGGTCTCAGCGTCGAGCGTGGGTGCCCCGGCTACGACGGCCGTGCGGGTCTCGGCGCAGGCCGCGGCCAGTGGGTCCAGCCGGGAGTCCGCGGGGCTCAGCGTGTAGGTCGCCGGGTCCGCCACGATTCCCGGCAGCTCGTAGCCAGTGAGGAAGAGCTCGGGCAGAACCAACAGATCGGCGCCCTGGTCGCCGGCACGGCGGACCAAGTCAGCGGTGGTAGCGGCATTGGCTACGACATCCAGTGCGGCGCAGGCCGCCTGGCCGGCCACCACGGTAAGCGGGGCAGAGGGCAGGGCATGAAGATCAACCATGACGGGTCAAGCTACCCGAGCAGGCTCGGACGGCGGCATGACGGGCAAACGCCCGTTCCCCGTCCCCCTCGCGCGCATGTAGGTCACCCGGCCTATGCGATCCGGAGGACGCCTGGCGGCCCTCCTGGGCTACGACACCACGTCGCGGCGGGGGGGCATCCCCACCCGCGACGTGGGTTCGTGGGTCAGGCGCGGAACCGGAACTGGTCGACGTCCCAGTGCTGGTTTCCCCGCTCAAGGAAGACCAGGGCGTTCAACCGACCTTCGGCGAAGTTGTAGTCGCAGGTCTTGGACTTGTTCTTGCCGCCCACCTTGCACACATAGGTGTTGTCCGCCGCGGGTCCGAAGACACTGATGGCGAAGCTGCGGCCGTCCGCCTTGAGGTCCTTGACCTTGATCGTGTCGGTGGCCGCGTTGTACGTCACGGAGCCCTGGGAGTACGTCTCGCTCACGTTGGTCGCGTGCATATCGGCCGCACTCGTGCCCGCGCCGACCGTGAGGACGAGACCGAGGGAAGCGGCGGCGACGGGGGCGGCGATCAGGGCCCGGCGTATGGACTTGCGCATATGTGTTGCTCTTTCTGTTGGGCCTCAACTGGCTTGATCGTTCATGTGATCCTGACGGCCGAGGTTGACCGTTCGGTTCCGGCTCAGTGCGTCCGGGGCGTTGCAACAGGGGTGACAGCAGGGGTGGCACCGGCCGTGCGCCTGCGCACCAAAGCCGTGACCTCCACCGGCAGGGCGTCGGCGGCCAGTAGGCGGGGGAGGAGATCCGGTTCGCGGGTCAGGGCGCGGAAGGTCAGGGCGATGGTCACGTCGTGGGCGGGGCGGTGGGCGATCTCGACGGGATCGTTGGCGCGGATGGCTCCGGGGGCTATGACGCGGAGGTAGGCGCCCGGCAGCGCGGCTTCGGTGAAGCGTTTGATCCAGCCGTCGCGCTCCAGCCAGCCCTGGAAGGTCGCGCAGGGGATCCGGGGGCAGGAGACTTCCAGCACCACGTCGGGTCCGATGTGCCAGCGTTCGCCGATCAGGGCGTTGTTGACGTCCACGCCGAGGGTGGTGAGGTTTTCGCCGAAGACGCCGTTCTTCAGAGGGGTGCGAAGCTCGGTCTCCCAGCCGTCGAGGTCCTCGCGGGCGTAGGCGTAGACGGCCTGGTCGGGGCCGCCGTGGTGGGTGACGTCGTAGGCCCGGTCGCCGTCGAGACCGACCGCCCCCGTGCCCTTGGGGCCGGGGGCGGTGACGGTGACCGGGCCGTCGACGGGGCGTTTGTCGATGCCCGTCGCGCTGAGGCCCTTCCATGGATTGGGCCGGGGCTTGCCGACGTTCACGGAGAGCAGCTTCATGAGAGGGACGGTACGGTCCCGACGCGCTGCGGGGCGACGAGTTTTCTACCGAACCTTCGCCGCCGAGAGAGAGCGTTTCAGCACGGGCGTGAGGCGCTGCTCGACGAAGCGGTACAGCAGCCAGGCCAGGGTCAGCATCAGCAGCACGGTCAGGGGGAAGGTCCCGTAGGCCGGGATGCCCAGGCTGCGGTGCAGGTACTGGACGACGACCCAGCCCAGGTGTTCGTGCACCAGGTAGAACGGGTACGTCAGCGCGCCCGCGACCGTCAGCCAGCGCCAGTTGGCCCAGTTCAGCTTGCCGAGCGCGACCAGGGCGACGGCGACGAAGCCGAAGGCGACGATCGCGACGATGCCGAACGTGGACCGGTAGGAGAAGAAGTCCGGGTTCGGGCGGTGCCAGAGTTCCGCGACCGCGTAGTGCTGGCCGATGAGGAAGCTGAGGGCGACGATGCCCCAGGCCGTGGCGTCGTGGCCGTAGCGGTGGATCAGGTAGAGGCCGATGCCGCCGATGAAGAACGGGGCGTAGTTCGGCATCAGGATCAGGTCCAGCAGCGGCTGGTCCGCCGCGTCGGTGATCGCCGCGCCCAGGGTCCACACCGCGCAGAACAGGACCACGCGCTGGCGGGTCGCGCCCGGCAGGACGACGAACAGCGCGAAGAGGGCGTAGAAGCGCAGCTCCGCCCACAGCGTCCAGCACACGCCCAGCACCCGGTCCGCGCCCAGCGGTTGCTGGAGCATGGTGAGGTTGAGCAGGGTGTCGCTCGGCGAGACCGTCTCGAACGCCACCCAGGGGAGCGCGAAGACGACGCTGACCAGCAGGATCGCGGCCCAGTAGGCGGGGAAGAGCCGGGAGACCCGGGAGGCGAAGAAGGAGCGCAGCGGGCGTCCCCAGCCGCTCATGCAGATGACGAAGCCGCTGATGATGAAGAAGATCTGGACGCCCAGGCAGCCGTACGAGAAGTACGGCGAGGCGGTGGGGAAGATCTCGCGCGGGGACGCGCCCCACGCCTCGGCGATCTCCCCGTCGCGGCCGCCGTAGTGGTACGCGGCGACCATGAGCGCGGCCAGCAGCCGCAGCCCGTCCAGGGCGCGCAGCCGGACCGGCTGCCCCTTGCGCCCCGGGGACGGCTGCCCCGGCCCCTGGCCCGGTTCCGGCTGGGACCGTTCCCGCTGGGACGGGACCGCGACGGCGGCCGGGGATATCGGGCCCGCTTCGGGCGCGGGCGGTGCGCCCGCGCTCATGACGCCACCCCCGAGGCGCCGTTCCGTATGTGGCTTGCCCCGTGGTCGGCGGTCACGCCGTTGCTCCTTCGCAGTCAGGGGACGGTGTACGGGCGGGTCAGCCCGTCGCGGCCTTCTTCAGCGCCGCCTTCTTCAGGGCCCGGGCGCGGCGGGCCACCCGCCGTACCGTCTCGTTGCGCGGGATGAAGCCGAGCTGCGACGGGACCGCCCCGGGCAGGGCGAGCGCGGTCAGGCGGCGGCGCTTGAAGTAGCGCCAGGTGTGGGCGTCCAGATGGGCGGCGAGATACCGCTCCGCGGCGGGCCGCAGCTCGGGGTAGATCTTCGCCTGCATGCAGAAGCCCACGGCGGCGACCAGACCGGTCAGCTTCTGGCCGGACCGCTCGTCCACCGCACTGGCACCGGCGCCGGTGCTGGCGGTCACCGCCTTGTGGTCCTCCAGGTCCGGGAGCAGCGCGTCCACGATGGTGACCGGCATCCGGTTGCTGTTCTGGTACGGGGTGAGCCGCTCCAGCAGCACATCGGTGCCGATCCGGGCCACCGGAAGCCCGTAGAAGACGCTCGCGGTGAGCAGCGCGGTGGAGAAGCAGCCGATGACCAGGGCCGGTTCCATCCGCTGGTAGAGCACCTCGGCGAGGACCGGGGTGTCCATGACGGTCAGCTCCGCGCCCAGTTCGGCGGCCTTCTTCTCCAGCATCCGCGACCAGCGCGCCGGGGCGGTGGGATGCGGCTTGAAGACGACGGTGCGGTGGCCGAGCGCGACCGCGCCCCGCAGCATCCGCACATGCAGCTCTTCCTCCTCCTCCGGGGTGAGGATGTCGAGCGCGGAGAGGTACTGGCCCAGCATCAGGACGGGCCCGGCGCCGGTGGCGACCCGCTCGGTCGCGGAGGCGACGGAGCGCGGGGCGGCCTCGCCGATCTCGGCGAGCACCTTGGTGAACGTCTCGGTCGGCAGCACCTCGGCCGGTACCCCGAACTCGGTGAGCAGCAGCGGCTTCAGCCCCGGCACCAGGTCGAGGTGGAGCAGCCTGCGGATGCGGGTGCCGACCAGCGGGTGGAGCTTGTTACGGGTCGGGCCGTAGCTCATCAGCCCGTCGGCGTAGACGTCGATGGGGGCGCCCTGGAACACCTGGGCGATCGCCATCGCCGGGTTGACCTGGATGGACTCCAGGACCAGCTCGATGTCGTCGTCGCCCAGGTTCCACAGCAGCCGCAGATGGCGCTCCCACAGCGGGGCGTCGTCCTGGCGCGGGCCCCAGCCGCCGGGGTGGAAGGGGCTGATGGTCTCGTTCCAGGACAGCACCCGGTCGAAGCGCGGCCGCAGCCGCTCGAAGCCCGGCATGTCGTCGACGGCGGGCGTGGTCTCCGGCGTCGCGGCGTTGTTGCTGACCAGCAGCAGACGGCGGTCGGCCGGGCCGACGCTGCCCGCGTCGATCGCGGCGGCGAGGGTGGCCGCCCCGTACAGGGTGGAGGCCATGAAGATCTGGGTGCGCTTGCGCTCGCCGCGCGGGGTGTACGTCAGGGTCGACAGGGTCGCGGACATCAGGCCGCCACCTCCGCACCCGCGCCGCGACGCTTCGTTCGCCGCAGGCGCGCGGCACGCTCGTAGTCCATGGAATCCAGCGCGTCCTTCAGTACGTCCTGGGGCATGCGCTTCAGCGCAGCCGCCGACATCGAACGGAGCTTGCGGGCCACCTGCGGCTCGAAGCGTTCGATGTTGCCGAGATGGTGGGCAATGATCGCGCAGTAGGTGCGCACGGCCTTCGGCAGCAGGGCGTCCGCGTCGCGGTCCCGTGCCGTTTCGTCGATGACCTGGTCGAACGCGCGGATGAAGTCGAGCTGCCGCACATCGCCGATCTGGGTGAGCGAGGAGGAGACACCGCGCCGGTAGAAGACGCCGTGCATGCCGAGGACGGCGAAGCTGCGCGCCTCGCGGTGCAGCCGCCAGATCCAGGGCCGGTCCTCGGCGGTGCGCAGCCCGTGGGTGAAGTGGAGAAGCCCCTCGTCGGCGAGGCGGCGGTGGTACATGCCCGCCCAGGCGAAGGCGTAGTCGACCGAGGTGGAGCGGTCGGCGGGGAGGATCACCTCCCGCGGGCTCATCACCTGGTCGCGCAGGCCGTGCGGCACCCGGTGGACCGCGCGCTTGCGGCCGGTGCACTGGACGTGGTCGGTGCGGACGAAGTCGCACCCCAGGTCCTCCATGGCGGCGACCAGCTGCGCGTAATACCCCGGGGCGAGCCAGTCGTCGCCGTCGAGGAAGGTGATGAACTCGCCGGTGGCCGCGTCCAGGCCGGTGTTGCGCGCGGTGGCGAGCCCGCCGTTCTGCTCATGACGGATGTAGACGGCCCCCGGAAGCTCGCGCTCGGCGCGCTCGAGGATATCCGGTGTCCCGTCGGTCGCATGGTCGTCGACGAGAATGAATTCGAAGTCCTCGCGTGCGTTCGCACGAAGACTTCTGAGCGTGTCAGGGGCATAGGTCTGCACGTTGTAGAACGGCACGATGACGGAGAGCTTAACCACGCGGGTGACGCTAGGTCGCCGGGCGGCATTCGTCTTGACCGTAGGTGTACTTCAAGGTGAACGAAGAACGTCGGAACGGTTAACCCGCTGCTCCAGCCGGCCGATTCGCCATTCGTCGACGCGCTGTTAACCCTTTGTTGCTTCTGCGTTGGGCCGTGAATCGGAATCCCTTCCTAGCGTCTCCGACGTGTCCTCACGTATCAAATCCCCCGTGCGAGTAGCCGTGCTCGCCGACTCCGACACCCGGTGGAAATGGGGCGCGCTCACCGCGCAGCGCCTCGTCCCCGACAGCTCGGATTCCACGGAAGCGGATTCCGCTGGTTCAGGCCGACGCCTGGACGGCTACCTGCTGCGCGGCCGCGCCACGCCGACCGTCCGGCAGCTGGCCGAGGTCGGGGTGCGTACGGACTCGCTGCGCGAGGTGACGGGCATCGAGTTCATCCGGTCCATGGACCGCGAGCGGTACGACGTGATCGTGCTGTCGCTGGTCGGCGGCGGTGTCCAGGCCATGCTGCACGGTCTCGCGCACGCCTGGGAGGGCGCCACCCGCCGCCCGGTGATCGTCACCGGCTATGTGGGCGTCGTCTACGAGAAGCTCGCCGACGGCCTGCTGCTGCGGCACGGCGCCGATGTGGTGCTCGCCAACTCGCGCCATGACGCGGACCGGTTCCGCGAGGTGTACACCGGCGTCGGCACCTCCGGGGACAGCGTCACCGAATGCGCGCTCCCCTTCCTCGGCGGAGCCCGCTACGACGAGAAGGCCCGGCAGGCGCGGAAGTACCCCGGCGGCACGGTGGTGTTCGCCGTCCAGCCGTCCGTCCCGGACAACCGCGCCGACCGTACGTACCTGCTGCGCCGGGCCGTCGACCACGCGCGCCGCCACCCGGACCGCGAGGTCGTGGTCAAGCTGCGCTCCAAGCCGGGCGAGCACACCACGCACATCGAGGAACTGCCGTACCAGAAGCTGATCGCCAAGTTCGGTGACGGACTGCCGCCCAACTTCCGTCTCGCGTACGGGAACATGGGCGAGGTCCTGGACACCACCGACCTGCTGGTCACCATCAGCTCCACGGCCGCCCTGGAGTCCCTGCACCGCTCCATCCCGACCGCGATCCTCACCGATCTCGGGATCCGGGAGCCGCTGGGCAACCACCACTTCCTGGGCTCCGGATGTCTGGCCTCGTGGGACGAGCTGGACGCCGGATACCGGCCCGAGCCCGACCCGGAGTGGCTGGCCCGCCAGGGCGTGGCGGCCGACGGGTCGTACGAGACCGCCTTCGACACCGCCCGGCACAAGGTCTCCGCCCTGGCCGCAGCCGAAACCCTCCCGGCGCTCGCCCCCTACTACACCCGGGCCACCGCGCCCGGCTATCTGCCCCGGATCCTTCAGCGGTACGGCTTCGAGCCG
Organism: Streptomyces sp. NPDC041200; assembly: GCF_055591805.1. NCBI lineage: Bacteria > Bacillati > Actinomycetota > Actinomycetes > Kitasatosporales > Streptomycetaceae > Streptomyces > Streptomyces sp. NPDC041200. The sequence goes on from NZ_JBVIZF010000002.1 coordinate 942,005, forward strand.
GACGGCAGCCCCCGGCCGGGCGCCGCCGCCGCGGACGAGGCCGAGGTCAGCGGATTGCGGCGGGCCGTACGCAACACCATGCGGGACGCGGCGCGCGGCGCCTACCGGCATGGCGTGCAGCGCGTGGCCCCGGTCATCCGGCGGATGGGGGAGCTGTGACAGCCACTTTCGAATCCCCTGAAGGAGCCGCCATGCCCGCATCGAGCCCCTGTGTGCTCGCCGTCATCCCCGCCCGCGGCGGGTCGAAGGGCGTGCCCGCCAAGAACCTCGCCGCCGTCGGCGGTGTGCCGCTGGTCGCCCGCGCCATCGGTGAGTGCCGGGCCTCCCGCCTGGTGACCGACGTGGCCGTCTCGACCGACGACGCGGGCATCGCCGCCGCGGCGCGCGGCGCGGGCGCCGTGGTCATCCAGCGGCCCACCGACATCGCGGGCGACACCGCCACCAGCGAGGCCGCGGTCATCCACGCGATGGACGCGTACGAGGCGATGCACGGCACCACCGTGGACGTCGTCCTCCTGGTGCAGTGCACCAGCCCGTTCATCGCCCGCGAGGACATCGACGGGGTGGCGGGCGCGGTCGCCGAGAAGGGCGCCGACAGCGCGCTGACGGTGGCCCCCTTCCACGGCTTCGTGTGGCGCGAGGCCGACGACCCGGCGGAGGACGGCGGCGACGGCGTCAACCACGACAAGTCGTACCGCCCGCGCCGCCAGGACCGCCCCCAGGACTTCCTGGAGACCGGCGCCGCGTACGCCATGGACGCGCGCGGCTTCCGCGAGGCCGGGCACCGCTTCTTCGGCCGCACCGAGCTGGTGCGCACCGACGCCGCCCGGGTGCTGGAGGTCGACGACCCGCACGACCTGGCCCGCGCCCGCGCCCTCGCCCCGCTGCTGGACGCGGAGCGCCCGGGCGCCCTCCCCACCCGCGACGACATCGACGCGGTGGTACTCGACTTCGACGGCACCCAGACCGACGACAGGGTGCTGATCGATTCCGAAGGACGCGAACTCGTCTCCGTGCATCGCGGTGACGGGCTCGGAATCGCCGCTCTGCGCCGAGCGGAGCTGGCGCTGCTGATCCTGTCCACGGAAAAGAACCCGGTCGTCGCCGCACGGGGCCGCAAGCTCCAGGTCCCCGTGCTCCACGGCATCGACCGAAAAGATCTCGCACTGAAGCAGTGGTGCGAGGAGCAGGGCATCGCGCCAGAGCGCGTGCTCTACGTCGGCAACGACGTCAACGACCTCCCGTGCTTCGGCCTCGTCGGCTGGCCCGTGGCGGTCGCAGGTGCGCACGACGTCGTGCGCGGCGCCGCACGTGCGGTCACCTCCACCCCCGGAGGAGACGGCGCGATCCGCGAGATCGCCTCGTGGATTCTCGGAAAGGAACTGTCTTAAGTGAGCTCCAACTCTCGCCTCCGCACCCTCGGCGCGAAGACCGCCGGACCCGGCAACCCGGTGTACGTCACCGGTGAGATCGGCATCAACCACAACGGCGACCTGGAGAACGCGTTCAAGCTGATCGACGCCGCCGCCGACGCCGGCTGTGACGCGGTCAAGTTCCAGAAGCGAACCCCGGAGATCTGCACCCCGCGTGACCAGTGGGACATCGAGCGGGACACCCCCTGGGGCCGGATGACCTACATCGACTACCGCCACCGTGTGGAGTTCGGTGAGGACGAGTACCGCGCCATCTCCGAGCACTGCGCCAAGCGCGGCATCGACTGGTTCGCCTCCCCGTGGGACACCGAGGCCGTCGCCTTCCTGGAGAAGTTCGACGTCCCGGCGCACAAGGTGGCCTCCGCCTCGCTGACCGATGACGAGCTGCTGCGCGCCCTGCGCGCGACCGGCCGCACGATCATCCTGTCGACGGGCATGTCCACCCCGAAGCAGATCCGCCACGCGGTGGAGGTGCTCGGCAGCGACAACATCCTGCTGTGCCACGCCACCTCCACGTACCCGGCCAAGGCCGAGGAGCTGAACCTGCGCGTGATCAACACGCTGCAGGCCGAGTACCCCAACGTGCCGATCGGCTACTCCGGCCACGAGACCGGTCTGCAGACCACCCTCGCCGCCGTCGCGCTCGGTGCCGCGTTCGTCGAGCGCCACATCACCCTGGACCGCGCCATGTGGGGCTCGGACCAGGCCGCCTCCGTCGAGCCGCAGGGTCTCGCCCGTCTGGTGCGTGACATCCGCGTGGTCGAGGAGTCGCTCGGTGACGGCGTCAAGAAGGTCTACGAGAGCGAGCTGGGCCCGATGAAGAAGCTGCGCCGGGTCTCCGGTGTGGTCGCCGAGTCCGAGACCGAAGCCGCCGACCGCGAGCCCGTCTCGGTCTGAGGCTCATCTCCGTGATGCCCCTGGCCGGTCGGACCGGCCCGCGCCCGGAAGCGGCGGGATCCCTCGATTTCTCGGGGGACACCCGCCGCTTCCGGGCCCTGCCCTTGGACGGTGTGATGTCTGTGGACGGTGAGAGGTCTGTGGACGGTGCAACTGTGGACGGTGTGATGTCCGGGAGCGGCGCGAAGAAGTCCGCCACCACCCTCGCCTTCGTCGAAAGCCCGGTGCAGCTCCTCAACGTGCTGGAGTGGGCGTACACGGACGCCCTGCGCGCTCCGGGACCGGATACCAAACCCGCCGACCTCACCGTCGTCGTGCTCTCCCCGCACGATCCGATGACCCGTGGCCAGCTGCGCCGGATGGCCGAGCTGGCGCGCGACGAGGGCGTCACGGTGCGCTGGGAGGACGCGCGGGGCGGGGCCGGTGCCCCGCTGAAGACCATCGGCGGGCTGCGCGGGCCGCTGCGCCGGGCCGCGCGGGTCGTGATCGGGGATCCGTTCTCCCGGTACGTCCAGCTGCTGCTGACCCTCACCCGGGCCAAGGACCTCGTCGTGGTGGACGACGGCACGGCCACGATGGAGTTCATCTCCCAGCTGGCCAACGGGGAGCGTCTGGTGCGCTGGCACCGGCGCGGCACCAGCCGGGGCGCGCGCGACATGGTGTTCGCGCCGTTCTCCGCCACCGCGCGCCGCAAGCTCACCCCGGGCCAGAAGCGCCGGGTCGAGGTGTTCAGCTCGATGCCGGTCGAACCGCCCCCCGGGGTCACGATCACCGCCAACGACTTCTCCTGGACCCGGGCCCGCTTCGGCCCGCCCCGGCTCACCCGCGGCACCGACCTGGTCGGCACGTCCCTGGTGGAGACCGGCGTGGTCGACCTGGAGCGCTATCTGGAGGCGGTCGCGGGGCTCGCCGAGGCCCACGGGGCCACCCGCTACTTCGCCCACCGCCGGGAGAGCGCCGAGAAGCTCAGCCGGGTCTCGCACGAGGTGGGGCTGGAGATCGTACGGCCCGATCTGCCGCTGGAGCTGATAGCGCGCCGGGGCCCCATCGGGCACACCATCGTGAGCTTCCCGTCCACCGTGGTGCACACCCTGCCGCTCGCGCTCGCGGGCACCGAGGTGAAGGTCGCGGTGTACGACGTCGACCCCGCCTGGCTGACCACCGACGCGTCCCCGCGCGCCCAGGGCTTCCTGTCGGGCGTCACCGACACCGCCCGGGACGTCCAGCGGCCCGGTACGGTGCCGCCCGCCGCGGCCCCCGACACCCCGCTCGCCATGTCGTGACGCCCCCTGTCGTCAAAGCCAGGGGGTACCCCATGTGGCGCTTCTCACGAAACGATCACACGCTCGCCAAGAAGCAAAGCTGTATACCCCCTGACTAGGGAGATCATGCACCGGCCGGGGTACTTTCCCGCCCCGAACGGGTTGAAGTTTTGTTGATCGACATTCGCTCCACCCCAAGGTCGTTCTACGCTTCATTGGGTGAAGCAATTGATGTCCCTCGACGAGACCGATGCCACACCTTCCGCCGACGCGGCACTGCCCGGCGCGCTCCCGGATGGGCTGCGCGCCGAACTGATCGCCTTCCGGCGGGACTTGCACATGCACCCCGAGCTGGGCAACTGCGAGTTCCGCACCACCGCCGCCCTCAAGGCGCGGCTGGAGAAGGCGGGCCTTACGCCCCGCGTCCTGCCCAGCGGCACCGGCCTCATCTGTGACATCGGCCCCTGGGACGGGGTGACCCCCGCGCTCGCCCTGCGCGGTGACATCGACGCCCTGCCGATCCCGGACACCAAGACCGTCCCGTACCGCTCCACCGTCGCCGACCGCGCCCACGCCTGCGGCCACGACGTCCACACCACCGTGGTCCTCGGCGCCGGTCTGGTCCTCGCCGAGCTGGCCCGCGAGGGCAGGCTGCGGCGCCCCGTGCGGCTGCTGTTCCAGCCCGCCGAGGAGGTCCTGCCGGGCGGCGCCGCCGACGCGATCGAGGGCGGCGCCCTGGACGGCGTGGGCCGGATCCTCGCCCTGCACTGCGACCCCAAGGTCGAGGTCGGCCGGATCGGACTGCGCACCGGGCCCATCACCTCCGCCTGCGACCGGCTGGAGATCTCCCTCGACGGCCCCGGCGGCCACACCGCCCGCCCCCACCTCACCACCGACCTGGTCACCGCGACCGCCAAGGTGATCACCGAGGTGCCCGCGCTGCTGGCCCGCCGGGTCGACGCCCGCTCCGGCCTCGCCGTCACCTGGGGCCGGGTCGAGTCCGGCCACGCCTGCAACGTCATCCCGCAGCACGCCGAGCTGTCCGCCACGGTCCGCTGCCTGGACCTGCCCGCCTGGCGCGCCGCCCCGGACCTGGTGCACGCCGCGATCGACGAGGTCGCGACCCTCCACCGCGCCAAGTCGGAGATCAACTACATCCGCGGGGTCCCGCCGGTGGTCAACGAGGAGACCTCCACCGAGCTGCTGCGCGACGCGATGGTGGCCCGCCGCGGCTCGTACGCGGTCGAGGACACCGAACAGAGCCTCGGCGGCGAGGACTTCTCCTGGTACCTGGAGAAGGTGCCCGGCGCGATGGCCCGGCTCGGCGTGCGCAGGGTCGGCGACACCACCCGACGCGACCTGCACGCGGGCGACTTCGACGTGGACGAGGGTGCCATCCAGGTGGGCGTCGAGCTGTTCACCGCCGCGGCGTTGCTCGACCGAAACGTCCTGTAGATCCAGTCTTCACGAGAGGTTCGCGACGATCCGATAACGGCTTCGGAGCGGGCCTTTATCTGGGATCTACGCGCGTTACGATGCGGCGGAGCCAGCGCCGCACAGAGGCGCTTCGAGATTCAGAGGGGACCCTCGTGCGCCGGGTATCCACGATAGCTGTCGCGGGCATCGCCACCGCGGCTCTCGCCATGACCGTCACCGCCTGTGGCAGTAGCTCCGAAGAGGGAAGCAAGGACGCCGGCGTCGGCCTCGCCTATGACGTCGGCGGCCGCGGCGACCACTCCTTCAACGACTCCGCCGCCAAGGGCTACGACCGCGCCCTCAAGGACTTCAAGATCAAGGGCAAGGAGCTGACCGCGAAGGACGGCGACACCGACGCCGACCGCTACGACAAGCTCTCCAGTCTCGCCGAGGCGGGCTACAACCCGGTCGTCGGCGTCGGCTACGCGTGGACCCCCTCGCTGGCCAAGGCCGCCAAGAAGTACCCCGACACGGACTTCGGGATCGTCGACTCCGTCGTCGACGCCAAGAACGTCGCCAGCCTGGTCTCCGCCGAGCACGAGGGTTCGTACCTCGCCGGGGTGGCCGCCGGGCTCAAGACCAAGTCCAACAAGGTCGGCTTCATCGGCGGCACCGACAGCGCGCTGATCAAGAAGTTCGCGGGCGGCTTCCAGCAGGGCCTGAAGGACACGAACCCCAAGGCCTCCCTCGACGTCCAGTGGGTCCAGGTCGGTTCGCCCAAGGGCTTCGGCATGCCCGACCGCGGCAAGGACATCGCCGAGGGCATGCTCTCCAACAAGACCGACGTGATCTTCTCCGCGGCCGGCGGCTCCGGCGCGGGCGCCATCGAGGCGACCGGCAAGAAGAAGGGCACCTGGTCGATCGGCGTCGACGGCGACCAGTACTACGACAAGGGCCTGTCCGCGTACAAGAACGCGATCCTGACCTCCATGGTCAAGAACGTGGACGGCTCGGTCTACGACTTCATCAAGAGCGTCGTCAAGGACAAGAAGTCCGAGCACGGCGTGCAGTCCTACGACCTCAAGCGCGGCGGCGTCGGCCTCTCGTACTCCGGCGGCTTCATCGACGACATCAAGCCGAAGATCGAGGCGGCGAAGAAGAAGATCGTCGACGGCAAGATCAAGGTCGCGGACACCTACAAGTAACCGGTCCCCGTCGCCGACCGGGCTCGTCGCCGACGAGTCCGGCCACCGGCGGACCTGAGGGGGCGTGCCCTTGGGCGCGCCCCTTTACTACACGCTCTCGCCCCTCAGGAGTGCGCCATCACAGCCGCCAGCCCGCCCAAGGGCGCCCCCGCCGGTGACGTCGGAGACGTTGCCGTCCAACTCCGCGGAATCACCAAGCGGTTCCCCGGAGTCGTCGCCAACCACGACATCGACATCACCGTGCGACGCGGCACCGTGCACGCCCTCGTGGGCGAGAACGGCGCGGGCAAGTCCACCCTGATGAAGATCCTCTACGGGATGCAGCGCCCCGACGAGGGCACCATCGCCCTCGACGGCGCCCCGGTCGAACTGCACTCCCCGGCGGACGCCATATCCCGTGGCGTGGGCATGGTGCACCAGCACTTCATGCTTGCCGACAACTTCACCGTGCTGGAGAACGTCGTCCTCGGCGCGGAGAAGCTGCACGGCATCGGCGGCAAGGCGCGCGCCCGCATCAAGGAAATCTCCGACGCCTACGGCCTCGGCGTCCGCCCGGACGTCATGGTCGAGGACCTCGGCGTCGCGGACCGCCAGCGCGTGGAGATCCTCAAGGTCCTCTACCGCGGCGCCCGCACCCTCATCCTCGACGAGCCCACCGCGGTCCTCGTCCCGCAGGAGGTCGACGCGCTCTTCGCCAACCTCCGCGACCTCAAGGCCGAGGGCCTGACCGTCCTGTTCATCTCCCACAAGCTGGGCGAAGTCCTCTCCGTGGCCGACGACATCACCGTCATCCGGCGCGGTACGACGGTGGCCTCGGTCGTTCCCTCCGAGACCGATCCGCGGCGGCTCGCCGAGCTGATGGTCGGCAGCGAACTGCCTTCCCCGGAGACCCGCGAATCCACCGTCACCGACACGGAGATGCTGCGGCTGGACGGGGTGCGGCTCACCGCCACCGACGTGGACGGCGTCGAGCGGGCCGTCCTGGACGACATCGGCTTCACCATCCGCAAGGGCGAAGTCCTCGGCATCGCCGGGGTCGAGGGCAACGGCCAGGCCGAACTGGTCGAGGCCATCATGGGCATGCGCGACCCCGACGCGGGCACCGTCACCCTCGACGGCGCCGACATCTCCCACGCCCCCACCCGCAAGCGGCGCGTGGACGGCATCGGCTACATCCCCGAGGACCGCCACCGGCACGGCCTGCTGCTGGAGGCCCCGCTGTGGGAGAACCGCGTCCTCGGCCATGTCACCGAACCGCCCAACAGCAAGAACGGCCTGCTCAACCCGGCCGCCGCCCGCCGTGACACCGAGCGCATCGTCGCCGAGTACGACGTCCGTACCCCCGGCATCGAGGTCACCGCGGCCTCGCTGTCCGGCGGCAACCAGCAGAAGCTGATCGTCGGCCGCGAGATGAGCCACCACCCCAAGCTGCTCATCGCCGCGCACCCGACGCGCGGCGTGGACGTCGGCGCGCAGGCGCAGATCTGGGACCAGATCCGCACCGCGCGCCGCGAGGGCCTGGCCGTGCTGCTGATCTCCGCCGACCTGGACGAGCTGATCGGCCTGTCCGACACCCTGCGGGTCATGTACCGGGGCCGGCTGGTCGCCGACGCCGACCCCGCCACGATCACCCCGGAGGAGCTGGGCTCGGCCATGACCGGCGCGGCCTCCGGCCACCTGGAACACCCCGCCGAGGACGCTGCCGAGGCCGCCGCTGAGGCCGCCGCCGAGGTCACGACCGGGGGAGAGGACCGATGAAGAAGTTCGACAAGGAGCGGGTGCTCCTCGCGGTCGCGGCCCCGCTGCTCGCGCTCGTCGCCGCGTTCCTCCTGACCGCCCTGGTGCTGGCCGCCACCGGCAAGGCGCCGTTCAACGCCTTCGGCATCATGTTCGACTACGGCGTCAAGGCGGACAGCCAGGTCTACATCCTCAACAAGGCCACGACGTACTACCTGGCGGGTCTCGCGGTGGCCATCGGCTTCCGGATGAACCTGTTCAACATCGGCGTCGACGGGCAGTACCGGCTCGCCGCCTTCTTCGCCGCCGTGGTCGGCGGGGCGCTGAAGCTGCCGGGCCTGGTGCAGATCCCGCTGATCATCCTCGTCGCCATGCTGGTCGGCGCGATGTGGGCGTCCATCGCCGGACTGCTCAAGGTCTACCGCGGCGTCAGCGAGGTGATCAGCACCATCATGCTGAACTCGCTCTCGGGCATCCTCATCAGCTATCTGCTGGTCGACGGGCGGCTGGCCGATCTCGACAAGCAGACCAACATCGTGGCCACCGACCCGCTGCCCTCCTCCAGCCACTTCTTCAGCATCCCGGCCGGTGGCGACCTCGACCCCATCTGGGGCTTCATCGTCGTCGCCGCGCTCGCCGGGGCCGGTTTCTGGTTCCTGCTCGGCCGCACCCGCTTCGGCTTCGACCTGCGCGCGGTCGGCCGCTCCGAGTCCGCCGCCCAGGCCAGCGGCGTCGACGTCAAGCGCATGGTGCTCACCAGCATGCTGCTCTCCGGCGCGATGGCCGGGCTCATCGGCATGCCGACCCTGCTCAACGACACCCACCAGTTCACCTCCGACTTCCCGGCCGGGATCGGCTTCACCGGCATCGCCATCGCGCTGCTCGGCCGCAACAACCCGGTCGGCATCGCGCTGGCCGCGGTGCTGTGGGGCTTCCTGGAGCGCGGCGCCAACCGGCTGGAGTTCGAGGGCTACGACAAGGAGATCGTCGGCGTCATGCAGGGCGTGATCGTCCTGTGCGTCGTCATCGCGTACGAACTGGTGCGCCGCTACGGCCTCAAGCGCCAGCAGCAGCGGGTCGGCGCGGAACTCGCCGCCCAGGCGCGCAAGAGCGAGAAGAAGGAGGTGGCGGTATGAGCGCCACGGCTACCGCCACCAAGAGCAGCGACGCACCCGGGAAGGCCCCGAAGCGCGGGCCCCGGATGTCCGTCGCCACGGTGCTGCTGATCATCGCCGGGACGCTGGTCGCGCTGTCCGTGCTGCGCGCCCTCGCCGGTGGCGGCCAGCAGTCCGCCTTCGAGAACATCACCTCCTCCGGCCAGATCGGCGCCGCCCTCTCCATGGCCGTGCCCATCGGGCTCGCCGGACTCGGCGGGCTGTGGGCCGAGCGGGCGGGCGTCGTCAACATCGGCCTAGAAGGCATGATGATCCTCGGCACCTTCTTCGGTGCCTGGGCGGGCTACCAGACCAACCCCTGGGTGGGCGTTCTCGCCGGGGTCCTCGGCGGCGCGGTCGGCGGTCTGGTGCACGCGATCGCCACCGTCACCTTCGGCGTGGACCACATCATCTCCGGTGTCGCGATCAACATCCTCGCGCTCGGCGCCACCACCTACCTCGCCAAGCGCTGGTTCGAACCGCTCTCCGCCATCGGCGGCAGCCCCAAGCAGTCCCCGCAGGTCGACGACATCCAGTCGTTCACCGTGCCCGGCCTGTCCGACGGGCTGGCCACCGTCGAGAACCACCACTGGTTCCTGGTCTCCGACCTCGCGGGCCTGCTCGGCGGCCTGGTCACCGACATCTCCGCGCTGACCATCGTGTCCATCCTGCTCTTCGCGGGCAGCTTCTTCGTCCTGTGGAAGACCTCGTTCGGGCTGCGGCTGCGGTCCTGCGGCGAGAACCCCACCGCCGCCGAGTCCCTCGGCGTCAACGTCTACCTCTACAAGTACGCGGCCGTGGTGATCTCCGGCGGCCTCGCCGGACTCGGCGGCGTCTTCCTCGCGCTCGTCCGCTCCCACATCTACAACGAGGGCCAGACCGGCGGCCGCGGCTACATCGGCCTCGCCGCCATGCTCTTCGGCAACTGGCGGCCCGGCGGCCTCGCCATGGGCGCGGGCCTCTTCGGCTACTCCGACGCCCTCCAGCTGCGCAACGGCGGAGCCACCGTCCACGCGCTGCTGCTCGTGGTGGCCCTCGGACTCGCCCTCCTGGCGGGCTGGCGGCTCTACCGTAAGAGGTACGTCGCGGGCGCGGTGTCCGGCGGCGCCGCGATCCTGCTGGTGCTGTGGTACGCCCTGACCGAGACCGTGGCCAACGACCTGGTCCCGGCGACCCCGTACATCGTCACCCTGCTGGTCATGGGGCTCGCGGCCCAGCGGCTGCGGATGCCCAAGGCCAACAACAAGCCCTACCGGAAGGGACAGGGCACATGACACCACCCGCCGCACCGGCCCCCGATCGGAGCCCCGACTGGGAGTCGCTGCGCACCGCGGCCCGGGACGCCATGTCCCGGGCCTACGCCCCCTACTCCCGCTTCCCCGTGGGCGCCGCCGCCCTCGTCGACGACGGCCGTACGGTCAGCGGCTGCAACGTGGAGAACGCGGCGTACGGCGTCGCGCTGTGCGCCGAATGCGGCCTGATCTCCGCCCTCTTCGCCACTGGCGGCGGCCGCCTCACCGCCTTCACCTGCTGCGACCGCGACGGGGCCGTGCTGATGCCGTGCGGCCGCTGCCGTCAGCTGCTGTGGGAGCACGGCGGCCCCGAGCTCCAGATGGACACGGCGACCGGCATCCGCCCGCTCGCCGAACTCCTCCCGGACGCGTTCGGCCCGGCCGACCTGGCCCGTATCAGCGCGCCGTAGCACCGAGCGCCCCGTAACGACCCCGAAAGGCCCCTGCGCCCATGGACGCCATCTCCGTCATCCGAGCCAAGCGCGACGGCGACCGCCTGAGCGACGCCCAGATCGACTGGATCATCGACGCCTATACGCGCGGCGAGGTCGCCCACGAGCAGATGTCCGCCCTCGCGATGGCCATCTTCCTGAACGGCATGGACCGCGCGGAGATCGCCCGCTGGACCGCCGCGATGATCGCCTCCGGTGAGCGGATGGACTTCTCCTCGCTGCCCCGCCCGACCGCCGACAAGCACTCCACGGGCGGCGTCGGCGACAAGATCACCCTCCCGCTGGCGCCCCTGGTCGCCGCCTGCGGGGCGGCCGTACCGCAGCTCTCCGGCCGGGGCCTCGGCCACACCGGCGGCACCCTCGACAAGCTGGAGTCCATCCCCGGCTGGCGGGCCTCGCTCTCGAACGACGAGATGCTCGGCGTCCTGCGCGAGGTGGGCTCGGTGATCTGCGCGGCGGGCGACGGCCTGGCGCCCGCCGACAAGAAGCTCTACGCGCTGCGCGACGTCACCGGCACGGTCGAGTCGATCCCGCTCATCGCCTCCTCGATCATGTCCAAGAAGATCGCCGAGGGCACCGGCTCCCTGGTCCTGGACGTCAAGGCGGGTTCCGGCGCCTTCATGAAGGACATCGACGCCGCCCGCGAACTGGCCGCCACCATGGTCGGCCTCGGCACCGACCACGGCGTCCGCACCACCGCCCTGCTCACCGACATGTCCACCCCGCTCGGGCTGACCGCGGGCAACGCGCTCGAAGTCCGCGAATCCGTCGAGGTGCTGGCGGGCGGCGGCCCCGCCGACGTCGTCGAACTCACCCTCGCCCTGGCCCGCGAGATGCTCGACGCGGCCGGTCTGACCGACGCCGACCCCGCGAAGGCGCTGGCCGACGGCACCGCCATGGACGTATGGCGGCGCATGATCACCGCCCAGGGCGGCGACCCCGGCGCGCCGTTGCCGGTGGCCCGCGAACAGCACGTCGTCACCGCGGAGTCCACCGGTGTCCTCACCCGCCTCGACGCGTACGCGGTGGGCGTCGCCGCCTGGCGGCTGGGCGCGGGGCGCGCCCGTAAGGAAGACCCCGTGCAGGCGGGCGCGGGCATCGAGATCCACGCCAAACCGGGCGACCAGGTCACCGCCGGGCAGCCCCTGCTGACCCTCCACACGGACACCCCCGCGACGTTCGGGTACGCGCTGGAGGCGCTGGACGGCGCAACCGACTACGCCCCGGCGGACACCGCGTTCAGCGCGAAGCCGATCGTCCTGGAGCGCATCGCCTGACGCCTGCTGCGGTCCTCAACTGGCAGGGCGCGGCGCGTATTTCGTTTGATCGCGCCGCGCCCTCCTCCGTATCCTCGTCCGCATGTACACACGTATGTGGTTCATGAGGCCCCGCACCCGCCGCTGACGGCGGCGCACCGAGCCTTCTCCCTGCCCGCCGTTCCGGCCTTCCGCCGGGCGGCCTCTCTTCTGCTGCCCGGCTCCATTCCGAGCTGCGGAGCACCCTGTGTCTTCCCTTCCCCCCGCGGGCCCTTCGAGCCTGCCCTCATCCGCCCCCGCTGAGCTTCACCTGCGCGCCGATGACATCACCGTCACGCGCGGCGCGCGGCAGGTCCTAAGGAACGTGTCCGTCACCGTCTCCGCCCGCTCCCGGCTGGCCATCGTCGGTGAGAACGGCCGCGGCAAGACCACGCTGCTGCATGTGCTCGCCGGTCTCCTCGCACCCGACAGCGGCTCGGTGCACCGGGCGGGCACCTTCGGTCTCGCGCGGCAGGCCCTGCACTCGCGCTCCGGCGAAACCGTCGGCACGCTGACCGCCGACGCGCTCCGGGCCGCCCACGCGGCCCTCTCCGCCCTGGACCTGGCCGCCTCCGGCCTGGCCGAGGGCGCCGAGGGTGCCGACGACCGGTACGCGCAGGCGCTGGAGGCCGCCACGCGGCTGGACGCCTGGGACGCCGACCGGCGCGTCGACATGGCCCTGGAGGCCCTGCACGCGTGCACGGACCGGACCCGTGAGCTGTCCACCCTGTCGGTGGGCCAGCGCTACCGGGTGCGGCTGGCCTGCCTGCTGGGCGCCTGGCACGACATCCTGTTGCTCGACGAGCCGAGCAACCACCTCGACGCCGACGGCCTGGCCTTCCTCACCGACCGTCTGCGCGGCCACGGCGGGGGCGTCGCGCTCGTCAGCCACGACCGCGCGCTGCTGCGCGACGTCGCGCGGGAGTTCCTCGACCTGGACCCCACCCAGGACGGGCGCCCCCGCCTGTACGCCGGTGGCTACGAGGCGTGGCAGGACGGCCGCCGCCGCGACCGCGAGCGGTGGATCCAGGACTACGAGGAACAGCAGGCGGAACACCGCCGTCTGACCGTCGCCGTCGACCAGGCCCGGGACCGCCTCAGCACCGGCTGGCGCCCCGCGAAGGGCACCGGCAAGCACCAGCGCCAGTCCCGGGCGCCGGGCGTGGTGCAGGCGCTCAACCGCGAGCGGGAGGCGCTGGAGGCGCACCGCGTCACCGTGCCCCAGCCGCCGCTGTCGCTGCGCTGGCCCGACCTGGCCCCCCGTACCGGCTCGGCGCTGGTCCGCGTGCGGGACGTGGCGGTCGCCGGGCGGCTCACCGCCCCGGTCACCCTCGATGTCGACGGCGGAGACCGTCTGCTCATCACCGGTGAGAACGGCACCGGAAAGTCCACCCTCCTCTCCGTCCTCGCCGACGCCCTCACCCCGACGAGCGGCTCGGTGCGCCACCTCGCCGGTGCGCGGGTGACGATGATCGCGCAGGAAGTCCCGGACTGGCCCGCCGCGTTCACGGCCCGGCAGGTGTACGACCAGCACGTGGGGCGGCTGATCGTCCACGGCGAGGTGAGCGAGCGCGACCTCGTACCGCTGGGCGCGACGGGCCTGCTGGACCGCGAGGCGATGCGCACCCCGGTGGCCCGCATGTCCCTGGGTCAGCAGCGCCGCCTCGACCTGGCCCTCCGCCTGGCCGTCCGCCCTCACCTGGTCATCTTCGACGAGCCCACCAACCATCTCTCGTCCGTGCTGGTCGACGAGCTGACCACCGCCCTGCTCGACACCCCGGCGGCCGTCATCGTCGCCACCCACGACCGCCAACTCCTGACCGACCTGGCCCCCTGGCCCCGTCTGCACCTCACCCGCCCCTGACCCACGGGCGGCAGCGGCGTCCCCTACCCGGCCCGGTAGGCGCGGAGGAAGGTCCGTACTCCCTCGACGACGAGGGGCCGGACGCGGGTGTCCTCCGCGGCGTTCGCGGAACCGAGCCTGTCCAGCGCGACCCCGAAGGTCAGCGCGATGAACTGGTCGGCCGCGAGCCGGGGGTCGGGGACGTCGAGCAGCCCGGCCGCGGCGAGGGCGGCGAACCGCTCGGCGAGTGCCTCGTCGGGGGTGTCGGCCATGGAGTTGTAGCCCCGGTGCGGCAGGTGGCCGGACTCCGCCCGGACCAGTCGTTGCAGCGTCGCGTACTCCGCCGAGCCGAGCATGTCGGTCGCGATGCGCATCGAGAACGTGACCAGGGCGTCCTCAAGCTCGGCGGCCTCGGTGAGGTCGGTGAGGGTGTCGTCGAGGGTGCGCCGGATCGTCGTGATCAGTGACTCGCCGACGGAGTCGACGACGGCCCGCAGCAGCGTCTGCTTGTCGCCGAAGTAGTCGTAGACCGTCCGCTTGGACACCTCGGCCCGGGCGGCGACCGCGTCGACGCTGGACCGGTCGAAGCCGTCGGCGAGGAACAGTTCCCGGGCCGCCGAGAGGATGGCGGCCCGCTTCCGCGTGGACCCCTCGCGGAGTGTCTTCGTGGTGGGCGTCTTCGTGGTCGGGGTCTTCGTGGTCGGGGTCTTCGTGGTCGGCATGGGCACATCCTAACCGTTCTACACTGCACGGTGTAGTGTAGTAATCGTGCAATGCCCGCCCGGCGATAGCGCTCACCCGGCAATGACGGAAGGACGTCCATGACCGCAACTCTGGCTGCTCCCCCGGTCCGCATCGGTAAGGCCGCTGTCGGGGCCCTCGGCGCGCTGGCAGTCGCCACCGGTGCCCTGGAGTCGGTGGTGACGCCGACGCTCCCGCTCCTGCAACGCGAGCTGGACATGAGTCCGGCCGAAGGGGCGTTACTCAGCATCATGCTGCTCATCACCGGCGCGCTCATCACGCCGGTCGCGGGCAAGTTCGGCGACCGCTACGGCGGAAAACGGGTCCTGATCCGGCTAATGACGGTGGTCTCGGCCGGTGGTCTGGTGTCCGCCCTGGCGCCGAACCTGCCGGTGCTGCTGCTCGGCCAGGTACTGCAGGGGGCGATGGTGGGCGCGCTGCCCCTGTCGTTCATCCTGGTGCGCTCACACCTCCCCGCGGGCGAGTCGAAGGTGGCCATCGGGGTGGTCAGCGGGTTGTTCGTGGGCGGCGGGATGGCGGGAACGCTGTCGGCCGGGCCCGTGGCGGAAGGGCTGTCCCGGCACTGGATGTTCGCGCTGCCGACGGCCGCGGTCATCGCGGCCACCGTCCTGGTGAACCGGCTGATGCCGCAGGACGCGCCGGGCCGGTCGGACGACGCCAGGATCGACTGGCCCGGCCTGCTTCTCCTGAGCGGCACGCTCATCACGCTCATGCTCGTGCTCGCGCTGGCACCCGACATCGGCTCGCAACCACTCGTGCTCGGCGCCCTCGTCGTGGTCCTGGCCGCCTTCGTGACCGGATGGATCGCCGTCGAGCGGCGCGCGGCCTCGCCGATGGTCGATCTGCGCATGCTGGCACGGCCCGCCGTGTGGAAGTCGTGCGTGCTGACGTTCCTGATCTGCGTCGGTACCTCGGTGCCGGTCCTCCTCATCCCGCAACTGCTCGCGGTGCCCTCCGACGCGTACGGCTTCGGGGCCAGCGCCACCGAGATCGGCTTCTTCCTGCTGCCCGGCGC
The DNA here is from genome assembly GCF_055591805.1 of Streptomyces sp. NPDC041200. NCBI lineage: Bacteria > Bacillati > Actinomycetota > Actinomycetes > Kitasatosporales > Streptomycetaceae > Streptomyces > Streptomyces sp. NPDC041200. The sequence goes on from NZ_JBVIZF010000002.1 coordinate 957,768, forward strand.
CGTGGCCGCGTCGCTGGCCGGGCCGCTCAGCGGGATCGGGGCGCGGCGTGTCGGCTCACGTGCCGTGGTCACCGCCGGAGTCGTCCTCATGGCCACCGCCCTGATCGCCCTGGCGGCCGTGCACACCGAGATCTGGCACCTCGTCATCGGCAAGGCGATGATCGCGCTGGCCAACGGCCTGTGCGTGACGGCGATGGTGACCAGCACCGCCACCTCCGTCGAGCAGAGTGACACCGGCATCGCCACCGGCCTGGTCCTGGTGACGCGCGTGCTCGGCTTCGCCGTGGGGTCGCAGGTCAGCGGCGCCATGCTCACCGCCGCGACCCCTTCAGGGTCGGATGTCCCGGCCGAATCGGCCTTCGTCACCGGCTTCGTCATAGCCGGTGTCTTCACCGCGCTGTCCCTGCTCGTCGTCCGCACCATGAGCAAAGGAGTCAAGGAATGACCCACACCGGCCTGTTGAGACGCACGGTCCTGATATCCGGTGCCAGCGTCGCGGGGCCCGCCCTCGCGTACTGGCTGAACCGCTACGGATTCGGGGTCACGGTAGTCGAGAAGGCGGGCGCGCTGCGGGGCGGCGGCTACCCCATCGACGTGCGCGGCACCGCACTCGACGTCGTCCGGAGGATGGGAATCCTGCCGCGGCTGCGGGAGGCGCACATCGACCTGCGCCGGATGACCTTCCTCGACGCGGAGGGCGGCGAGGTGGCCTCGGTCAACCCCCACACCCTCACCGGCGGTGTCGCGGGACAGGACCTGGAGGTGCGGCGCGGGGATCTGGCCGGCGCTCTCCACGCGGCGGTCCGTGACGACGTGGAGTTCTTGTTCAACGACTCCATCGACAGCCTCGACCAGACCGGCCACGGGGTCGATGTCACCTTCCGCGGGGGCGGCAGGCGTACGTTCGACCTGGTGATCGGCGCGGACGGTCTGCACTCACGCACCCGCGCGCTCCTGTTCGGTCCCGAAGAGCAGTTCCACCGGTACCTCGGCTACTGCTTCGCCGGATTCACCCTGCCCAACACCTTCGGGCTCTCCCACGAGCTGATGATGTGGAACACCCCGGGCAGGGCCGCGGCACTCTACGCCGTGGGGGACAACGACGACGTGCACGCCTTCCTGAACTTCGCCCACCCGGAGCCGCCGTTCGACGCGTTCCGGAACCCGCAAGCCCAACGGGACCTGGTCGCCGAGGTCTTCGCCGACGCGGGCTGGGAGGTCCCGGGCATGCTCGCCGCCCTGCGCGGCGCGGACGACCTGTTCTTCGACGCGGTCAGCCAGATCCGCATGCCCCGCTGGTCCAGCGGCAGGGTCGCGCTGGTGGGCGACGCCGCGTACGCGCCCTCGTTCCTCACCGGACAGGGCTCCAGCCTCGCGCTCGTCGGCGCGTACATGCTCGCCGGTTCCCTGGCCGACCGGGACCACGCCACGGGCTTCGCCGCCTACGAACACTCCACCCGCGAGTTCGTGACGCTGAACCAGGACCAGGTCGGCGAGGGCGACGCCACCCTCTTCCCGACCACCGCCCGGGCCCTGGAGCAGCGCGACGACATGCTGCGCGATCTCAGCGCCATGCCCTCCACGGAGGGACGACCGGCCCATTCGGCCCTCACCCTGCCCGCATTCACGCCCGTGGCGTGAGCTGCGGGAGGCGTGTCCTCCGGCCGGTTCAGCGCGCCATGGTGGCGAGGACGTCCTGGCCCAGTCGCTGGACGACATCCGTGGCGAGCCGGTGCCGGACCAGCTTGCCGTCCCGGGTGGAGCGCACCAGGCCCGCGTCGCGCAGGGTCCGCAGCGTGCGGGAGACCTGCGGTTCGCTGGAGCCGAGCCGGGCGGCCAGCTCCGAGGTGGTGATGGGCTCGCCCAGCAGATGACGGCACAGCTCCATCCGGGCGGGCGAGGTCAGCGCCATCAGCCGGTCGTGGAGATCGCGCAGGGTCAACTGTCCGTCCGGGGTGGCGCGGCGCGCCGCGTACTGCACCACCACGCACGACGGATGCTCGTGCTTGACCGTCAGATGCGGCCACACCCGGGCGGACGGAACGAGGACGAGGGGGCGCGGGGCCACCTTCACCTCGTCGATCTGGAGCTTGTCCAGCCGTACCCGTTCGCCCGGCCCGACCCGGGCCGCCGTGGGCAGCAGTTCGGTGAGCACATCCGCGGGCGAGCGAGGCGAGTGGGGTGCCCCCGGGGGGAGGGCTGCCAGTCGGCGGCGCACCTCGCGCGCGTGGTCCTCCAGGGGCGGCCGCAGGACGCGCCAGTCCTCGGCGAAGAACGCGGCGTCGGCGGCCCGCAGCACCGCCACCAGCCGGTCCCGCAGCTCCGACGGCGCCGCCACCAACTGCCGCGCCAGCTCACCGCGGGCGTAGCTGCGGCGCAGGCAGCGGCGGGCGTAGTCCTCCGCGGCGGGGGTGCCGGGGCGCAGCTCGCGGGCGGGCGGCGCGTGCTGCGCGGCGGTGCCGAGGATTCCGGGCGCCACCAGATCGAGGAAGTCGTCCTCCGGCAGCTCCTCCATCGCCGCCAGCTCCTCCTCCAGGCTCACCACGCGCGGCACCGCACGATCCGGCACGGCACGATCCGGCACGGCACGAAGCGGCACCGCACGGGGAAAGAACAGGCGGCAGCGGAAGCGGGCCCACAGCGGAGCGAACACGGACAGCTCGTCGCGCAGCTCGGGCCCCGCCGCGGCGGCGCGGGCCGTCCAGTCGGCGGCCTCCGGGTGGTGCTCGGGTTCGGCGAGTATGTGCAGGCTCGCCATCAGTTCCGACATCGCACAGGGTGCCGCCACGACGTCCGCGGGGCCGAGCCCTCCGAGGTCGAGGACGATGCTCACGCTGTCAGCGTACGGCGGCGTACGGCGGCGCTCACCGTACGGGCGCGCCCGGACCGAGCGGGATGCCCAGCAGGTACCAGACGAAGAACAGCAGCACCCACACCACCAGCATGATCATGGCGACGGGCAGCGTGAAGGAGACCAGGGTGCCGATCCCGGCCTTGCGGCGGAGGGTCTGGAGGTAGCCGACGCAGAGGATGAACGAGGTGCTCATCGGGGTGATGGAGTTCGTACAGGAGTCGGCGATGCGGTACAGGGCCATGGTGACCGCCGGGCTGGTGCCGAGCAGCATCAGCATGGGCACCAGCGCCGGGGCGACCAGGGCCCACAGGGCGGAGCCCGAGGTGATGAGGAGGTTCAGCAGCGCGACCGCGACGATCAGCAGGGAGAACAGCACCAGCGTGGGCGCGCCCAGCTGCTTGAGGAAGTCCGCGCCTTCGACCGCGACGACCGTGGCGATGTTGGTCCACTTGAACAGGGCGAGGAACTGGGACACGGCGAAGAAGAGCACCAGCAGCGGCGCGATGGAGCGCACGCCGTCCGCCATGAACTCCGGTATCGCGCGGCTCCCGCTGATCCGCCCGGTGAGCCGCCCGTACACGGCGCCGATGAGCAGGAACAGGACGGTGAGGAATACGGCGATCGCGTTCATGAAGGTGGACTCCACGATCGCGCCGCCCTCACCGCGCAGCGGCGACGAGACGGGGAGCATCGCGAGCACGATCAGCGCGGCGTAGCCGAGCGCGGCCAGCCCGGTCAGCTTCAGGGCCCGTACCTCGGTGGCGTCGTCGACCTCGGCGGCGACGCCCCGCCCCGCCGCGGCGGCCTCCAGATCCGGGTCGGGGGTCAGGTGGTGCTCGCGCTTGGCGAGGACCTTGTCCACGACCAGGGCGATGGTCCCGGCCAGCACGAACGCCGAGACGGTGGTGAAGTACATGTTGTCCGTCGCGCGGACCACCACGCCCTTGTCGACGAGCTGCGCCGCCTCGGTGGCCACGGAGGCGAACAGCGCGTCACCGGGGGCGATCAGCGGGTTGGCGTCCCCCGCGGCGTTGATCGAGACGAACGCGACGATCATGCCGAGCATGGGGGAGCGGCCCACGGCGCGGAAGGCCACCGCGCCGAGCGGGATGAGGACCACATACGCGGAGTCGGACAGGAACTTCCCCAGGACGCCGCCCAGGGCCACGCCCAGGACGACGGTCCGCGGGGACAGGCCCGACAGCATGCGGCGGGCCAGTGCCTCGAAGAGTCCCGACCGTTCGGCGACCGCGACGCCGAGCATCACCATCAGCACGGTGCCGAGCGGGCCGAAGGTGACGAAGGATTCCTCGGCGCCGCTGATCAGGTCCCGTACGGCGGCCGCCGACAGGGCGCTGCGGACGCCGACCAGGTCACCCGAGGACGGGTCCTCGACGTGCAGGCCGGTGGCGTTCAGGGCCCAGCTGACGCAGGCGACCACCCCGCCCAGGATCCAGAACAGCCAGAACGGGTGCGGCAGTGCGTTTCCCGCACGCTCGACCAGGTCGAGGAGCCGGGAGCCACGGCTCCCGTCGTCGTCCTCGGGGACCCGCACCTCCTGGGTGCGGCGGGTGGGTGTGCTCATGACGGCCTCCGGGGACCTTTGCTGGGATGCGCTGCACAGTAGGTCGCGGGCCGGGCCCCGTCACCGTCCGGCGGAACAGTTGACCTCATGAGGTCAAGTGATCGCCACACCCCGCGCCACTGCTTAGCGTCACGGGCGTGACCTGCTACGACACCTCCCACACCGGCCCGGCCGAATCCCTCCGGCCCGCATCCCTCCAGGGCGGCGCCCTGTGGCGCCGCACCCTGAGCGTCCCGATGCGGGACGGCGTCCGGCTCGCCGCCGACCTGTACTCCGCCTCATCCGAGCCGGAGGCGACCGCGCTGCCCGCGCTCCCCGTGCTGCTGGAGCGGACCCCGTACGGTCGGCGGGAGCGGCGCGGTTCGGACCAGGACCGAGGCGACGCGCCGGTCCCGTGGCCCGAGGACATCGCCCGGCACTTCACCGAGGCCCGCTACCACGTCGTACGGCAGGACTGCCGCGGCCGCGGCGACTCCGGGGGAACCTTCGTGAAGTACCTCGGCGAGGGCCAGGACGGGGTGGACACGATCGACTGGCTGAGGAACCAGCCGTGGTGTGACGGCAGGGTCGTGATGACCGGGGTGTCCTACTCCGCCCACGTCCAGGCGGCCGCGGCCGCCGAGGGGGTGACGGGGCTCGCCGCCATGTTCCAGGACTCCGGCGGCTTCTCGTCCGCGTACGACGCGGGGATGCGGATGGGCGGGGCCTTCGAGCTGAAGCAGGTGACCTGGGCCCTGCGGCACGCGGCGATGAGCCCGGAGGCGGCGGCGGACCCGGTGCTGGCCGAGGACCTGCTGCGGGTGGATGTGGCGGGCTGGTTCGGCGCGATGCCGTGGCGGCCGGGCTGCACACCGCTGCGGCACCTGTCGGCGTACGAGGACTTCCTGCTGGAGCAGTGGCGACAGGACACCTTCGGGGACTACTACCGCACCCCGGCGATCTACGGGCGGGGCTTCTACGAGCGCTTCCCGGACGCGCCGAGCCTGCACATGGGCAGCTGGTACGACCCCTACGTCCGTTCCACCATCGAGAACTTCACCGCCCTGCGCGCACTCAAGTCGGCGCCCTCCTACCTGGTGATGGGCCCGTGGACGCACGGGCACCGCTGCGAGACGTTCGCCGGAGACGTGGACTTCGGCCCGTCGGCGACCCTGGACGGCAACCTCGCCCCGTCGTACCTGGAGTTCCGCCGCCGCTGGTTCGACCGGGCGCTGGACCGTCAGGACGGTCCGGGAAGCGCCCTCCCCGCCGTCCAGTACTTCCTGATGGGCGGCGGCGACGGCCGCCGGGACGCGGCCGGGCGGATGCGGCACGGCGGTGCGTGGCGCACCGACACCCGGTGGCCGCCCGCGTCGACGGCCCCCGTCGCCCTGTACCTCACCACCGGCGGCGCCCTCACCCTCGCCCCGCCCACCGTGGCCGCCGCGTCGGTGACCTACGACTTCGACCCGCGCCGCCCGGTCCCCACCATGGGAGGCCAGGTCACCTCGGGCGAGCCGGTGATGACCGGCGGGGCATACGACCAGAACGCCCCGGACGCCAGGGTGTACGGGGCGGGCGAGCCCTACCTGCCGCTGGACTCCCGCCCGGACGTGATCAGCCTGACCACACCGCCGCTCGAACGCGACGTGGTGATCGCCGGTCCGGTGGCGGCACGGCTCTACATCTCCACCACTGCCCCGGACACCGACTTCACCATCAAGCTGATCGACGTCCACCCGCCCAACGCCGACTATCCGCACGGCTTCGCCATGAACCTCACCGACGGCATCGTCCGCTGCCGCTTCCACCGCTCCTACGAGAAGCCGGAGTTGCTCACCCCGGGCGAGGCGTACGAGATCGAGGTCACCGCCCCCGACACGGCGAACCGCTTCGCCGCCGGTCACCGCGTCCGGCTCGACATCTCCTCCAGCAACTTCCCCCGCTTCGACGTCAACACCAACACCGGCGAACCGGAAGCCGCCGCCCGCCGCACCGCCATCGCCACGAACACGGTGCACATGGACGCCGAACGCCCCTCTCACCTGCGCGTGTGGCTGGAAGGAGGAGCGGACGCGCTCGCCTGATCAGCCGGTGTCGACGGCCTCCACCGCGCCGGGGACGAGCACGACCTCCTGCGGGGTCCAGCAGTCCGACCGCTCGGTGGCCACTTCGGCGGCGCACCGGCGGCACACCAGGTTCGGGCCGTCGCAGCCGTCTAGGCCGCAGCAGCCGTTCCGCCGTCCGCGCAGCGTGGTCAGCTCGGTGCCGTGCACATCGGCCCGGGCCAGGACGATGCCGTCCAGCCCCGCGCGCCGAAGCCCCAGGGCCGCGCCCGCGAGGTCTGGCCGGAAGACCCGCTCCCCGGCCTCCGGCGGATCGTAGGCGAAGGTGCCCGGACGCATCCGCGGCGGGCACTCCTCGCCCTTCGGCATCTCGTACGGCGCCGGGGCGCTGTCCGCGTCGGGCAGCGGCACCTCGCGTACGGGCCCGGCGACATCGCCGTGACAGCGGCGGCAGCGGAAGACGACCATGCCCGCCATTGTCCGGTCCCGGCCGGCCCCGGCGCCTCCGAATTCCGGGGAGGGGCGGCGGCTCAGGACGGCTCAGGACAGGAAACGGGCGTAGGGGCCGTTCAGGATGCCGTTCTTCTGGGCCTGATTGAAGTGGCAGTTCGGGTACGCGTAGAACGAGGCCGACATCGGTGTGCCGTCGGTGTACGTGGAGTCGGGCAGACCGAGCGCGTGGCCCAGTTCGTGCACCATGCCGCCGTACCACCGGTTCATGGCGCCGTTGGTCCCGGCGGCGCCATCGGCGTCATGGCCGCTGAGGATGACCCATCCGGAGCCGCCACCGCCGCCGGAGCCCTTGCCCTCGGCGTTGATCTCGCCGACACACAGCCAGCGCGGGTCCGGGGAGCCGAGACGGAACTTGGCCATCAGCTCCTGCTGCATGTTGAAGACCACCCACCAGTACTCCTCGCCGCCGTTCGGCGTGGTCTCGTACCAGATCCGGTCGTGGCCGCCGGTCACCACTTCCACCGCGGGGGTGTTCAATCTGAACGTCACCGACTGCCAATATCATGAACAGCGTTCGAAATGCCGTAAGGGCCGCAGGCGTTTATCGGACAGGAGCCAGAACGGGCGAAGGGGCCGCGTCCGCCGGACAGTGGCGGGGCGGCCCCTTCGGGTTCAGGGGGCGTCAGGTGCGTGCTGGTCAGTCGTCGTCGCCGTC
>NZ_JBVIZF010000003.1:0-362753 GCF_055591805.1 Streptomyces sp. NPDC041200
GGCGCACCACCGGTGGTGCGCCCCTCACCCACGCCCCGGCGGGGTCGACGGCGGGTCGGCTCAGGAGCGCGCGATCGTCTCGTGGTGCCGGATGACCTCGGCGATGATGAAGTTGAGCAGCTTCTCGGCGAAAGCGGGGTCGAGTTTGGCGCTTTCCGCCAGTTCGCGCAGCCGGGTGATCTGCCGGGATTCGCGGGCGGGGTCGGCCGGGGGAAGCTTGTGGGCGGCCTTGAGGTGACCGACCTGCTGGGTGCACTTGAAGCGCTCGGCGAGCATGTGGACCACGGCCGCGTCGATGTTGTCGATGCTGTCGCGCAGCCGGGCCAGCTCGGCGCGTACGGCGGTCTCGGCCTCGTCGGTCGTGCTGGTCTGGTCCGGCTGGCCGGGGCGGTCGGCGGGGTCGGTCTCGCTGTGCGTCATGGCCCCCGACCCTATGCCAGCGGGCCATCCGCCGAAGCTCCGGGACCACCCCGCCCCCGGTGGGGGGTTAGGTAAGGGGACGGGGCGGTCTCCCGGGGAGGGCCGCCCCCGGTTGCGGCGCCTCCACCGTGGAGGAGCCGTAGACGCGGAATGAGGTTCCCTTGGACTCCGGGATTTTCCGCACCGGCCGCCGAGATCGGTCATAGGGGGTGTCTTGTCGGTCAGGCCGGATCAGCGAGCGGCGTCAGGGGGCACCTCCCAGCGGTAGCTGGGGGAGGCGCTGCGTGCGACGAGCGCGGGGCCGCGAGGTGCCGTGCCAGGCGTCGGGAGCCCGGCATGATCGGCACGACACCCCCTAAGCTCACGGCATGATCGCGACGCTTCAGTGCACCGTCATCGACTGTCCGGACCCGGCCGCGCTGGCCGCCTTCTACGGCGCGGTCCTGGGGTGGGAGGTGGATGACAGCGACCCGGAATGGGCGACCCTCACCTCGGCGGACAGGCAGCGGATCGCCTTCCAGCTGGCGCCGGACCACCAGCCGCCGCGCTGGCCGGACCCGGCTCATCCGCAGCAGATGCATCTGGACTTCGACGTGCCGACGATCGAGGACGCGGAGCGGGCGCAGCAGGAGGTGATCGCGCTGGGGGCGACGTTCCTGCACGACAGCCGCGGGGAGCGGTCGGGGTTCCGGGTGTTCAGCGACCCGGCCGGGCACCCGTTCTGCATCTGCTACGGCCAGATGTAAGAGGCCGGACCCAGGCGGCCAGAGGTAGGCGGCCGGACGTGACGCGGACCCGGCGCGCACTGCCGCGCCGGGTCCCGTTCGTTTCTGCCGCGATGTGCCGGATCAGCCGCCGAGCTGGGCCGCGGCGGTCTTGATGTTCTGGGCGAAGGTGCTCACCTCGGTGTAGACACCGGGCTTGCCGGGCCGGGCACAGCCCTCGCCCCAGCTGACGATGCCGACCTGGATCCACTGCCCGGCGTCGTCCTTGCGGAACATCGGGCCGCCGGAGTCGCCCTGGCAGGTGTCGACGCCGCCCTGGGCCATCTTGCCGGCGCAGATCTCCTCACCGGCGACGAGTTCGCTGTACGCCGACTTGCAGGTGGCGTCGTCGACGAACGGCACGGTGGCCTTGAGCAGGTAGCGCTGCTGGCCGCCGCCCTCGACGGCGGCGCCCCAGCCCGCGACGGTGAAGTCGCCCTTGTTGTACGCCGTGGTCTCGGCGATCTTCAGGGTGGGCTGGTTGATGGGCTGGGCGAGCTTGATGAGGGCCCAGTCCTTGCCGGTGCCGTTGTAGCCCGGGGCCTGCAGCACACGGGTGGACTTGACCTTGGTGGCGCTGGAGCTCTGGAGGTCGACGACGCCCGCGGTGGCGGTGATGGAGGTGTTGGCGCCGCTGCCGTTCACACAGTGGGCGGCGGTGAGCACGAGGGTCTTGGTGTAGAGCGCGCCGCCACAGCCCATGGAGAGCCGGACCATGAAGGGGAATTCACCCTGGGCGGCGCGGGTGCCGCCGACGACGGAGGGACCGGGCTCGGGACCGGTGGGCTGGGCGGTCGCGGTGCCCGGCATGAGGCTGAAGGCGGCGAGGGCGGCGGCGCCGAGGGCCGCGGATCTCTTCAGGTGCTTCAGTGCGTTGCGCAACGGAAGTCCTCTCGTGGGGGGTTGTGCAAAATGTCAGGCCCATGCCAAATCGCAGGGACCTGTGTCATGCCCAGTGATTATGTGAAGTCCGCGAACAGGCTGACAAGGGTTGCTTTCCGGCCATCCGCGCGCCCCGCCCCCGCACCCGGCCCCCGCCCGTACAGTGGGCCCGTGGCGGCACCGGGCAGCGACATCGAACACGGCTATCCGCACCTGGACATGGTCCGGGCCTCGCTCACCGCGCTCTACCGGCGGCTCTCGCGCGACACGGTGGACACCTTCGGGCTCAGCGTCGTCCCCGGCGACGTGGCCTTCTCCGACCAGGACGACCTGCACCTGGGCGTCCAGCGGGTGGCCCGGGTGATGGTGCAGCACATGCGGCTGCCGGACGCCCGGATGATCGTGAGCTTCCGCGAGATGCGGCACGCCGGGAACGTGGAGCTGGCCGCCGGGCCGGAGTACTTCATCGAGCTGAACTCCCGCTTCAAGACCCACCGCCGCGACATCGGGGCGGCCCTCGCCCACGAGGTCACCCATGTCTATCTGCACCGGCTCGATCTGGCCTTCCCCGGCACCCGCGACAACGAGATCCTCACCGACACCACCGCCGCCTACCTCGGCACCGGCTGGCTGCTGCTCGACGCGTACCGCCAGGACGCGGTCACCAGCCAGAAGCTGGGCTACCTGACGCCGGAGGAGTTCGGCTACGTCCTCGCCAAGCGGGCCCGGCTCTTCGACGAGGACCCGTCCCCCTGGTTCACCAGCCCGCAGGCGTACGAGGCATACGCCAAGGGTCTGGAGCTGGCCGAGCGCGACGAACGACAGCCGCCGCTCGCCGCGGCCGGGTGGACCGGCCGCCGCCGGTACGCCAAGGACCGCCGTTCGGCCCAGTCCGGTCACTCCTCCCCCACCGGGGGCGATTACGTCTTCGAGAGCGGTCCGCCGCTCAGCGTGTCGTTCCCCTGCCCTACGTGCCGTCAGCGCATCCGGCTGCCGGTGCGCGGCAGGCTGCGGGCGCGCTGCGGACTGTGCCGTACGGTCCTGGAGTGCGACACCTGACGGGGACCCCGACGGGACGGGGCCGCGTTCGAGCGCACTCCACGTCGTACCCTCGCGTGCATGAGCCCCTCCATCGCCACCAACACCCGCGTCGCCCTGGACGAGCTGCTGGAGTTCGTCCGCCCGCGCCACCGCGCCATCCTGATGACCCGCCGGACCGACGGCTCCCCGCAGGCCTCCCCGCTGACCTGCGGCGTCGACGACTCGGGCCGTATCGTCATGTCCACCTATCCCGAGCGCGCCAAGGTCCGCAACGCCAAGCGCGACACGGCCGTCAGCCTGATCGTGCTGTCCGACGAGTGGAACGGCCCATGGGTCCAGATCGACGGCACCGCCGAGGTGATCGACACCCCCGACTCGGTCGAACCGCTCGTCGAGTACTACCGGAACATCGCCGGTGAGCACCCGGACTGGGACGAGTACCGCTCGGCCATGCGCAAGCAGGGCAAGTCCCTGATCCGGGTCACACCCGAGCGCTGGGGCCCGATCGCCACCGGCGGCTTCCCCGCCCGGCTGGTGGAGGACTCCCCGGAAAGCTGAGCGGTACCGAGGCGATCAGCGCCGTCACTCCTCACGGTCGAGTCCGGCGGCGCGGGCCCGGTCCGCCCCGCCCAGGCGGCCAGTTCGGCGCGCAGGGGCGAGTCAGCGGCGGTCGACCGGACACGCCACGCGGCGCCCTCCCCCGGTCGGGTGGGGGAAGGCGCCGCGCGGCCGGTCCGTACGCCGTTGTACGGGCGGAGACTTGAGGACCGTCAGTGAATGCAGGTCAGACCATGAGGGCCCGGTCCGTGGGGCGGATCGGCGCGGGCAGGGCACTGGCCCCGGCCAGGTAGCGGTCCACGCCGCGCGCCGCGGAGCGGCCCTCGGCGATGGCCCAGACGATCAGCGACTGACCGCGGCCCGCGTCACCGGCGACGAAGACGCCGTCCACGTTGGTGGCGAAGTCCGCGTCGCGCGCGACGTTGCCGCGCTCGTCCAGCTCCAGGCCGAACTGCTCGACGAGGCCGTTTTCCCGGTCGGTTCCGGTGAAGCCCATGGCCAGGGTGACCAGCTGGGCCGGGATCTTCCGCTCGGTGCCCGGCTTCTGCTCCAGCTTGCCGTCCTTGAACTCCACCTCGATCAGGTGCAGCCACTGGACGTTGCCGTCCTCGTCGCCCTCGAAGTGGGTGGTGGAGACGGAGTAGACCCGCTCGCCGCCCTCCTCGTGGGCCGAGGTGACCTTGTAGAGCATCGGGAAGGTGGGCCAGGGCTGGCCCGGCGCGCGCTCCTCGCCCGGCTTGGGCATGATCTCCAGCTGGGTGACGGAGGCGGCGCCCTGCCGGTGGGCGGTGCCGACGCAGTCGGCGCCGGTGTCACCGCCGCCGATCACCACGACGTGCTTGCCCTCGGCGGTGATGGGGGGCGCGGTCAGGTCGCCCTCCTGCACCTTGTTGGCGAGCGGCAGGTACTCCATCGCGAAGTGGATGCCGTTCAGCTCGCGGCCCGGGGCGGGCAGGTCACGGGAGGTGGTGGCACCGGCCGCGATGACGACCGCGTCGTACCGCTTGCGCAGCTTGGCGGCGTCGATGTCGCGCCCGATCTCGGTCTCGGTGCGGAACTTGGTGCCCTCCGCGCGCATCTGCTCGATGCGGCGGTTGATGTGGCGCTTCTCCATCTTGAACTCGGGGATGCCGTAGCGCAGCAGCCCGCCGATGCGGTCGGCCCGCTCGTAGACGGCGACCGTGTGTCCGGCGCGGGTCAGCTGCTGGGCGGCGGCGAGCCCGGCCGGGCCCGAGCCGATGACGGCGACGGTCTTGCCGCTGAGCCGCTCGGGCGGCTGCGGGGTGACGTCACCCGAGTCCCAGGCCTTGTCGATGATGGTGACCTCGACGTTCTTGATGGTCACCGCCGGCTGGTTGATGCCGAGGACACACGCGGACTCGCACGGGGCGGGGCACAGCCGCCCGGTGAACTCCGGGAAGTTGTTGGTCGCGTGCAGCCGCTCGCTGGCCTCCCGCCAGTCCTCGCGGTAGGCGTAGTCGTTCCACTCGGGGATGAGGTTTCCGAGCGGACAGCCGTTGTGGCAGAACGGAATGCCGCAGTCCATGCACCGGCCGGCCTGCTTGCTGATGATCGGCAGCAGGGAGCCGGGGACGTAGACCTCGTTCCAGTCCTTGACCCGCTCGTCCACCGGACGGGTCTTGGCCACCTCACGGTCGGTGGTCAGGAAGCCCTTGGGGTCAGCCATTGGTCGCCGCCTCCATCATCTTCTCGTGGGTCTCGGACTCGGAGAGTCCGGCTCGCTCGGCGGCGTCCTTGGCGGCGAGCACGGCCTGGTACGTAGCGGGGATGATCTTGCTGAAGCGGGCGAGCGCGGAGTCCCAGTCGGCGAGCAGCGCGGCCGCGACGGTGGAACCGGTCTCCTCCTGGTGGCGGCGCACAGCGTCGTGCAGCGCCTGCTTGTCGGTGTCGTCCAGCTCACCGATGGCGTCGAGGAGAGCGCCGTTGACGTTGTCCCGGTCGAGGTCGATGACGTACGCGATGCCACCGGACATCCCGGCCGCGAAGTTGCGCCCGGTCGGGCCGAGGACGATGGCCTGGCCGCCGGTCATGTACTCGCAGCCGTGGTCGCCCACGCCCTCGGAGACCACGGTCGCGCCCGAGTTGCGGACGCAGAACCGCTCGCCGACCTTGCCACGCAGATACATCTCGCCGCCGGTCGCGCCGTACGCGAGGGTGTTGCCCGCGATGGTCGAGTACTCGGCGAGGTGGTCGGCGCCCCGGTCCGGGCGGACGATCACGCGGCCGCCGGACAGGCCCTTGCCGACGTAGTCGTTGGCGTCGCCCTCCAGCCGCAGCGTGACGCCGCGGGGCGCGAACGCGCCGAAGGACTGGCCGGCCGAGCCGGTGAAGGTGATGTCGATGGTGTCGTCCGGCAGGCCCGCGCCGCCGAACTTCCGCGTCACCTCGTGACCGAGCATGGTGCCGACGGTCCGGTTGATGTTGCGGATGGCGACCTGGGCGCGGACCGGCTGGGCGGCCTCGGCGGAGTCCGCGTTCAGCGCGTCCGCCGCGAGCTTGATCAGCTCGTTGTCCAGGGCCTTCGCCAGGCCGTGGTCCTGCTCGATCACCTGGTGGCGGACGGCGCCGTCCGGCAGCTCGGGGACGTACAGCAGCGGGCCGAGGTCCAGGCCCTGCGCCTTCCAGTGCTGCACGGCCTGGCTGGTGTCCAGCAGCTCGGCGTGGCCGATGGCCTCGTCCAGCGTGCGGAAGCCCAGCTCGGCGAGGAGCTCGCGGACCTCCTCGGCGATGAACTGGAAGAAGTTGACCACGAACTCGGCCTGGCCGTTGTAGCGCTCGCGCAGCACCGGGTTCTGGGTGGCGATGCCGACCGGGCAGGTGTCCAGGTGGCACACGCGCATCATCACGCAGCCGGAGACGACCAGCGGCGCGGTCGCGAAGCCGAACTCCTCGGCACCGAGCAGCGCGGCGATCACCACGTCGCGGCCGGTCTTCAGCTGGCCGTCGGTCTGCACGACGATGCGGTCGCGCAGCCCGTTGAGCAGCAGCGTCTGCTGGGTCTCGGCGAGGCCCAGCTCCCAGGGGCCGCCCGCGTGCTTGAGCGAGGTGAGCGGCGAGGCGCCGGTGCCGCCGTCGTGGCCGGAGATCAGTACGACATCGGCGTGCGCCTTGGAGACGCCCGCGGCGACGGTGCCGACGCCGACCTCGGAGACCAGCTTGACGTGAATGCGCGCCTTGGGGTTGGCGTTCTTCAGGTCGTGGATCAGCTGGGCGAGGTCTTCGATGGAGTAGATGTCGTGGTGCGGCGGCGGGGAGATCAGGCCGACGCCGGGCGTCGAGTGCCGGGTCTTGGCCACCCACGGGTACACCTTGTGGCCGGGCAGCTGGCCGCCCTCGCCGGGCTTGGCGCCCTGCGCCATCTTGATCTGGATGTCATCGGAGTTGACCAGGTATTCGCTGGTCACGCCGAAGCGGCCGGAGGCGACCTGCTTGATGGAGGAGCGCCGCGCCGGGTCGTGCAGCCGGTCGGAGTCCTCGCCGCCCTCACCGGTGTTGGACTTGCCGCCCAGCTGGTTCATGGCGATGGCCAGGGTCTCGTGCGCCTCCTGCGAGATGGAGCCGTACGACATGGCGCCGGTCGAGAACCGCTTGACGATCTCGCTGACCGGCTCGACCTCCTCGATCGGGATCGAGGGCCGGTCGCCGTCCTTGAAGGAGAACAGGCCGCGCAGGGTCATCAGCCGCTCGGACTGCTCGTTCACCCGCTCGGTGTACTTCTTGAAGATGTCGTAGCGGCGCGCGCGGGTGGAGTGCTGGAGCCGGAAGACCGTCTCCGGGTCGAACAGGTGCGGCTCACCCTCGCGGCGCCACTGGTACTCGCCGCCGATGTCCAGCGCGCGGTGCGCGGAGGGGATGCCGGTGGCCGGGTACGCCTTGGCGTGCCGGGCGGCGACCTCCTTGGCGACGATGTCCAGGCCCGCGCCGCCGATCTTGGTGGTGGTGCCGTGGAAGTAGGTCTCCACGAAGGACTCGTCGAGACCGACGGCCTCGAAGACCTGGGCGCCGCGGTAGGAGGCCACGGTGGAGATGCCCATCTTGGACATCACCTTCAGGACGCCCTTGCCGAGCGCCTTGATCAGGTTCTTGATCGCGGTCTCGGACTCCATGCCCGGCAGGAACGTTCCGGCCCGGACCAGGTCCTCGACCGACTCCATCGCCAGGTACGGGTTGACGGCGGCGGCGCCGTAGCCGATGAGCAGCGCGACATGGTGCACCTCGCGCACGTCGCCCGCCTCGACCAGCAGCCCCACCTGGGTGCGCTGCTTGGTGCGGATGAGGTGGTGGTGCACGGCGGAGGTGAGCAGCAGCGAGGGGATCGGCGCGTGCTCGGCGTCCGAGTGCCGGTCGGAGAGCACGATCAGCCGGGCGCCGTCCTCGATGGCGGATTCCGCCTCGGCGCAGATCTCCGCCAGCCGCGCGGCCAGCGCGTCACCGCCGCCACTGACCCGGTAGAGACCGGACAGGTTGGCGGCCGTCAGACCCGGCATGTCGCCGTCGGCGTTGATGTGGATGAGCTTGGCCAGCTCATCGTTGTCGATCACCGGGAAGGGCAGGGTGACGCTGCGGCAGGAGGCCGCGGTCGGCTCCAGCAGATTGCCCTGCGGGCCCAGCGAGGAGATCAGCGAGGTGACCAGCTCCTCGCGGATCGCGTCCAGCGGCGGGTTGGTGACCTGCGCGAACAGCTGGGTGAAGTAGTCGAACAGCAGCCGCGGCCGCTCGGAGAGGGCGGCGATCGGCGAGTCGGTGCCCATCGAGCCGATCGGCTCGGCACCGGCCTTGGCCATCGGCGCGAGCAGGACCCGCAGCTCCTCCTCCGTGTAGCCGAAGGTCTGCTGGCGACGGGTGACCGAGGCGTGGGTGTGCACGATGTGCTCGCGCTCGGGCAGGTCGGCCAGGTCGATCAGCCCGGCCTCCAGCCACTCCCCGTACGGCTGCTCCGCGGCCAGCTCGGCCTTGATCTCGTCGTCTTCGATGATCCGGTGCTCGGCGGTGTCCACCAGGAACATCCGGCCCGGCTGGAGACGGCCCTTGCGGACAACCTTGCCCGGGTCGATGTCCAGGACGCCGACCTCGGACGACAGCACGACCAGCCCGTCGTCGGTGACCCAGTAGCGCCCCGGGCGCAGACCGTTGCGGTCCAGCACGGCGCCGACCTGGGTGCCGTCGGTGAAGGTGACACAGGCCGGGCCGTCCCAGGGCTCCATCATCGTGGAGTGGTACTGGTAGAAGGCGCGCCGGGCCGGGTCCATCGAGGGGTGGTTCTCCCACGCCTCGGGGACCATCATCAGCACCGAGTGCGGCAGCGAGCGGCCGCCGAGGTGCAGCAGCTCCAGGACCTCGTCGAAGGTCGCGGAGTCGGAGGCGTCCGGGGTGCAGAGCGGGAAGATCCGGTCCAGGCCCTTGTCCCCGAAGAGGTCGCTGACCAGCTGGGATTCGCGGGCCCGCATCCAGTTGCGGTTCCCCTGGACGGTGTTGATCTCACCGTTGTGGGCCACGAAGCGGTACGGGTGGGCCAGCGGCCAGCTCGGGAAGGTGTTCGTGGAGAACCGGGAGTGGACCAGCGCGATCGCCGTGGCGAAACGGCGGTCGGACAGATCCGGGAAGAACGGCTCCAGCTGGCCGGTGGTCAGCATGCCCTTGTACACCACGGTGCGGGAGGACAGGGACGGGAAGTACACGTCCGCCTCGCGCTCGGCGCGCTTGCGCAGCGCGAACGCCTTGCGGTCCAGCGCCAGCCCACTGCTGGTCCCGTCCGCGACGAAGAGCTGGCGGAAGGCGGGCATGGTGGCGCGCGCGCCGTTGCCCAGCAGCTGGGGGGCGACCGGCACCTCGCGCCAGCCGAGGACGGTCAGCTCCTCCTCGGCGGCGATCCGCTCGATGTGCTCCGCGGCCGCGTCGTCCGCTCCCTCGGGGAGGAACGCGATACCCACCGCATACGACCCGGCTTCGGGAAGGTCGAAGTCGGTCACGTCCCGCAGGAAGGCGTCCGGGACCTGTACGAGAATGCCCGCGCCGTCACCCGAGTCGGGCTCCGAGCCGGTGGCGCCTCGGTGCTCCAGGTTCCGTAGCACGGTGAGAGCCTGCTCAACGAGCTGGTGGCTGGCCTCGCCGGTGAGGGTCGCCACGAAACCGACGCCACAGGCGTCGTGCTCATTGCGCGGGTCGTACATCCCCTGGCGGGCGGGGTGGGATGCGGAACGCATCGGCTCTCCCGTCGTCGTCATGGCATTTTGCGTGTGCCGAGGGACGACGTTGGCCCTCCGCGAGAATTTCGTGCAGGTTACATGATGGGTCGGTTCTCGGGAAGTGGATATTCCGTTTCACCATGTGGACACCCCTGCACGGGGCGAGTCGGGCGATGGGGACGTAGCGGCCTCCGTCGCCCCGGCGCGAGACGGGCCACACTGCCCGAGCGCTTCGGCTTTATGCCCGCTGGTAAAGGGATCGAAACCGCCGAGTAACAGCGTAGTTATGCGGTTACTCGTATGAGAGGTCGCGGGAGAGGTCAGCCTACGGCCGTACCGAACAGGGTGCCCAGGGCGTAGGTCACACCCGCCGCCGCCCCGCCCAGCGCCAGCTGCCGCAGCCCGCTGAACCACCAGGGCCGGGCCGTCACCCGGGCCACCACCGCACCGCAGGCGAACAGCCCCAGCAGCGCCAGCAACACCGCGGGCCACAGCGCCACCGCGCCCAGCAGATACGGCAGCACCGGCAGCAGCGCGCCCAGGGCGAACGAGCCGAACGACGACACCGCGGCGACCAGCGGCGACGGCAGATCGTCCGGGTCGATGCCCAGCTCCTCGCGGGCGTGTATCTCCAGCGCCTGTTCCGGATCCTTCGACAGCTGCGCCGCCACCTCGCGGGCCAGCTGCGGCTTCACGCCCCGCGACTCGTACAGGGCCGCCAGCTCCGCCAGCTCGTCCGCCGGATGCTTGCTCAGCTCACGCCGCTCGACCTCCAGCTCGGCCTCGACCAGCTCACGCTGGGAGGCGACGGAGGTGTACTCACCGGCCGCCATCGAGAACGCGCCGGCGGCAAGCCCCGCCAGCCCGGTGATCACGATGGTCTGCCGGTCCACGGCCCCGCCCGCGACGCCGGTCATCAGCGCCAGGTTGGAGACCAGCCCGTCCATGGCCCCGAAGACGGCCGGGCGCAGCCAGCCGCCGTTCACATCGCGATGGGTGTGGTTGTCGCGGTGTGCGATGTGCGGTGACTCGATGGTGTCGATGACGGACATGTGAGTACGTGCTCCCTTCGCGGGCGCGGACCTGCCGCCCGCACCCCAATGACTCGAAGGTAGACACGCGACCCCCTGTCCCGCCAGCAAGGAAGGCCGAACTTACCCTTCTGACCTGCGAAGACGCAGAGAGGCCGCCGAAACTCGATGGTTCCGGCGGCCTCTTCGGCGTACGCGTCAGGGTTTCTTGGTCGCCTCCGGTTCGGCCGAGGCCTTCGCCTCGGCGGGAGCCTTCGCCTCGCTGCCGTCCTCGCTGCCGTCCTCGTCCTTGGCAGTCTCCGCGGCGGGGCCGTCCTCCACCGCGGGGCCGTCCTCCGCCGCCACGGGCTCGACGACCTCTTCCCGGCCGGGAGCCTTCTTCGCGGAGATCACCAGGTACGCCACCGCGGCCAGGAAGACGACGATCGACGTCCAGTCGTTGAGCCGCAGGCCCAGGATGTGGTGGGCGTCGTCCACCCGCAGGTACTCGATCCAGAAGCGGCCCACGGTGTACGCGGCCACATAGAGGGCAAACGCCCGGCCATGGCCCAGCTTGAAGCGGCGGTCCGCCCAGATCACCAGCAGCGCCACGCCGACGCACCACAGCGACTCGTAGAGGAACGTCGGGTGGTACGTACCGGCCACGCGCCCGGTGTCGGGGTCGGCGTCGATCTTCAGGCCCCACGGCAGCGTGGTCGCCTTGCCGTACAGCTCCTGGTTGAACCAGTTCCCCCAGCGGCCGATCGCCTGGGCCAGGGCGATGCCGGGGGCGATGGCGTCCGCGTACGCCGGGAGCGGGATCCCCCGGCGGCGGCAGCCGATCCAGGCACCCAGCGCGCCCAGCGCCACGGCACCCCAGATCCCCAGGCCGCCTTGCCAGATCTTGAAGGCGTCGACCCAGTTCTGGCCGTCCGTGAAGTACAGCTGGTAGTCGGTGATGACGTGGTAGAGCCGCCCTCCCACCAGGCCGAAGGGCACCGCCCACACGGCGATGTCGGCAACGGTGCCGACCTGGCCGCCGCGGGCGACCCAGCGCCGCCCACCGAGCCAGACGGCAGCGAAGACGCCGATGATGATGCAGAACGCGTAGCCGCGGAGCGGGATCGGACCGAGGTAGATCACGCCGGACGACGGGCTGGGAATGTAAGCGAGTTCCATGACAGGGTCGACGCTACCGTGCCGGGCGGCGGATGCGGCAACTGCCCGGCACAACGTGTGGATAACGGGTCTCAGCCCCTCGCCGCCGCCGCGACCAGACGCTTCAGCTTGTTGTTCGACAGCGGGGTGTCCGGACCGTAGATCGACTTGCCGTCGAGCAGCACGGTCGGGGTCGAGGCGAAACCGGAACGGTTGAAGTCGGTGTGCGACTTCCTGACCCACCCGTCGTGGCGCCCGTCCTCGACGCACTTCCGGAAAGCCGCCGTGTTCAGCCCGGGCACCTTGCCGGCCAGCCGGACCAGCTTGGCGTTCTTCGCGTACGCGTCCCGGGTCTCCGCCGGCTGGTTCCGGAACAGCACGTCGTGGTACGCCCGGAACTTCCCCGCGTCCTGGGCACACGCGGCCGCGTTCGCCGCGCGCACCGAGCCGGTGCCGCCCAGGTTGCCGTCGATGATGGCGACGAGGTGGTATTCCACCCGCATCCGGCCGCGGTCCTCCAGCTGGTTCACGGTCCGGTGGAAGACGTCCTCGAACTGCTTGCAGCCGGGGCAGCGGAAGTCCTCGTACACGGTCAGCGTGGCCGGGGCGCCGCGCCTGCCGGCCGGGATGACCAGATCGCCCTTCCCCGTCGCGCCCCGCGGCGGTTCGACGGAGCTGCCGGACTTGCCCGAGTCCTGGTTCACCTTGGTCGCGAACACGCCCACGCCACCGGCGACCGCGAGGACGGCGACCACCGCCCCGGCCATGCCCAGCGTCCGCTTCCGCTTGCCGCGCGCCCTGTCCTTCTCGCGCTCTTCCCGCAGTCGCTCCCGGGCGCTGCGCTTTCCCTCACGGTTTTTCTGGCTCACGCCCTCGCCTAACGAGGCGGAGGGGCACCGCTCAGCCCCTCCGCCCCGTATTCCCTCTAACGAGCGACGCGAACGCCCTCCGCCAGCTCACCCGCCAGCCGGCGCACGCCCTCCAGCCCGGCCTCCGGGGTCTCGGCGTCCAGCAGCCGCTTCACAAAGGCCGACCCGACGATGACCCCGTCCGCGAACTGGGCGACCTCGGCCGCCTGCGCGGCGTTCGACACCCCGAGCCCCACGCACACCGGCAGCTCGGTGGTCGCACGGGTGCGCGTGACCAGCTCGCGCGCCTCCTGTCCCACCGATTCCCTCGTTCCGGTGACGCCCATCAACGACGCGGCGTAGACGAAACCGCTGCCCACCGCCGTGATCTTCGCCAGCCGCTCGTCCTGGCTGCTCGGCGCGACCACGAAGACCGTGGCCAGCCCGTGCTGCTCGGCGGCCTTCCGCCACACCTCGGACTCCTCGACCGGAAGATCCGGCAGGATGCACCCGGCGCCCCCGGCCGCGGCCAGCTCGGCGGCGAACCGCTCGACGCCGTACCGGTCGACGGGGTTCCAGTAGGTCATGCACAGGATCGGCGCACCGGTCGCCGTGTGCACCTCCCCCACCGTCCGGATCACATCGCGGATGCGGACCCCGCCCCGCAAGGCGATGTCGTCCGCGGTCTGGATCACCGGCCCGTCCAGCACCGGGTCGCTGTGCGGCAGCCCGACCTCGACGACGTCACAGCCGCCCTCGATCATGGCCGTCATCGCCGCGACCCCGCCGTCCACGCTCGGGAAACCGGCGGGCAGATAGCCGACGAGCGCCGAGCGCCCCTCGTCCTTGGCCTTGGCCAGTACGGACCCCAGCAGCTCCAGATTTCCGGCCATCACTTGGCTCCCTCGTCGTAGAGCCCGAAGTACCGAGCCGCCGTGTCCATGTCCTTGTCACCACGCCCGGACAGATTCACCACGATCAGTCCGTCGGTGCCCAGCTCCCGCCCGAGGTCCAGCGCCCCGGCCAGCGCGTGCGCGCTCTCGATCGCCGGGATGATCCCCTCGGTCTGCGACAGCAGCCGCAGCGCCCGCATCGCCTCGTCGTCCGTGACGGCCCGGTACTCGGCCCGCCCGGTGTCCTTGAGGTACGCGTGCTCCGGCCCGACCCCGGGGTAGTCCAGCCCGGCCGAGATCGAGTACGGCTCGGTGATCTGGCCTTCCTCGTCCTGCAGCACGTACGAGCGCGAGCCGTGCAGGATCCCGGGCTCGCCGTGGCTCAGCGTCGCCGCGTGCTCCCCGGACTCCACCCCGTGCCCCGCGGGCTCGAACCCCACGATGCGCACGGCCTCGTCCCCCAGGAACGCGTGGAACAGCCCAATGGCATTGGACCCTCCCCCCACGCACGCCGCCACCGCGTCCGGCAGGCGCCCGGTCCGCTCCAGGATCTGCCGCCGCGCCTCCACGCCGATCACCCGGTGGAAGTCCCGCACCAGCGCCGGGAACGGATGCGGCCCGGCCACCGTGCCGAACAGGTAGTGCGTGCGGTCCACATTGGCGACCCAGTCACGGAACGCCTCGTTGATGGCGTCCTTCAAGGTGCGGCTGCCGGACTTCACGGCGATGACCTCGGCGCCCAGCATCCGCATCCGCGCCACGTTGAGCGCCTGCCGCTGGGTGTCGACCTCGCCCATGTAGATCGTGCACTCGAGCCCGAACAGCGCACACGCGGTCGCCGTGGCGACGCCGTGCTGACCCGCGCCGGTCTCGGCGATGACCCGGGTCTTGCCCATCCGCTTGGTGAGCAGGGCCTGCCCGAGCACGTTGTTGATCTTGTGGGACCCCGTGTGGTTGAGGTCCTCCCGCTTCAGGAAGATCCGCGCGCCCCCGGCGTGCTCGGCGAACCGCGGCACCTCGGTCAGGGCGCTGGGCCGCCCGGTGTAGTTGACCAGCAGGTCCTCAAGCTCGGCCGCGAAGGCGGGATCGGCCTTGGCCTTGGCGTACTCCGCGGCGACCTCATCGACCGCGGCGACGAGCGCCTCGGGGATGAACTTGCCGCCGAACGCACCGAAATACCCCTCGATACTGGGGACCTGACCCTCGGGGTCCGGAATGAAGAAATCAGAGGACATCAGACGTACTCCGCGAAGTCGTGATGAACGGAACGCACCACCGGTCGGTGGCCGCTGACGAGACAAGTGGGCACATCGCACCGCCGACGCACGCGACAACGCGCCGTCAGCGCACGCGGCGCACCCAGCGATAGCCCACCGTCAGCGCCATCGGCGCCCGTTGACCTGCCCCGGCTCGCATCCGATGTGGTAGCGCACGCGACGCCCGCGCACCCGCCGTGCGGGTGCGCGGCATCCCCGGGGGCGGCACCCCCGCGCCAGGCGCGCGCAGACGTCCATGATCCGGTCAGTCCCGCCCGTGCCGCAGCGCCGGATGCGCACCGGCCGCCACCAGATCGGCGACCGCGCCCTTCGGGTCGCGCCCCGTCACCAGGGACTCCCCGACCAGCACCGCGTCGGCACCGTCGTTCGCGTAGGCGATCAGGTCATGCGGCCCGCGCACACCTGACTCCGCGATCTTGACGATGTGGTCCGGGATCTCCGGCGCGACCCGCGCGAAGTTCCCCCGGTCCACCTCAAGCGTCTTCAGGTTCCGCGCGTTGACGCCGATCAGCCGCGCTCCGGCGGCCACGGCCCGCTCGGCCTCTTCCTCGTCGTGCACCTCGACCAGCGGGGTCAGCCCGATCGACTCGGCCCGCTCGATCAGCGAGACCAGCGCCTCCTGCGGCAGGGCGGCCACGATCAGCAGCACCACGTCGGCGCCGTACGCCCGCGCCTCCCACAGCTGGTAGGAGGTGACGATGAAGTCCTTGCGCAGCACCGGGATGTCGACCTTGGCCCGGACGGCCTCCAGGTCGGCCAGCGAGCCGCCGAAGCGCCGCTGCTCGGTGAGCACGCTGATGAGGGACGCGCCGCCCGCCTCGTAGTCGGCGGCGAGGGCGGCCGGGTCGGCGATCGCGGCGAGCGCGCCCTTGGACGGGCTGGACCGCTTGACCTCGCAGATCACCTTGACGCTGTCACCCTTGAGCGCCGCCACGCCGTCCTTCGCCGGCTGGGCCTTGGCCGCCCGCTCCTTGAGCTCGTCGAGGGTGACGCGCGCCTGCCGCTCCGCGAGGTCGGCACGGACACCGTCGATGATCTCGTCGAGCACACTCACGCGAGCGGCCCCCTTCCGGGACGGGGATGGAGCTTCTGGTCGAATGCGATGGTAGCTGTCAAAGCACCGAGGTCTTGCATCCGGTTGACGTCACGTCCCACCACGTGGTCGAACGCCATGTCTCGCACAACAACGATCAGGGAGCCAGTAGTCCCCCGAAGGGGAAATTCCGGACGACGGTGAAGACGAGGACGGCACCCCCGATCACCCAGCCGTGCCACGCCTGCCACCCGGCTCCCCGCCCCGCGGGCCACGGCCGCCCGAGGGCCCGGACACACCACACCGCCCACGCCACACAGAACACGCCTCCGCACACCACGACCAGCGCGTTGTCCCCCAGGGCCCGCAGCAGCTGGCCGTGCGCCACCGCGTGGGCGCTGCGCAGCCCGCCGCAGCCGGGGCAGTACAGCCCGGTCAGCCGGAACAGCGGGCAGACGGGGTAGTGGCCGGGCTGATGGGGATCGACGGCACCGACGTACCCGAAGGCGGCGACGACGCCGATGAGCACGGCCAGGGGACCGAGGAGCCGACGTGCCGCGGATGACAGGACCACATCGCCGAGTCTCCCCGGGAAACCACGAAGGCGCAGCTCAGGGCCGTGCCCACTGGCCCGTACGGATCATCGCCCCGTACGGGTCACCGGCACCGGCCCCGCGCCGCGCCTCGCTGACTCACTCCTGGGTCTGCACCTGCTTCTCGCCCACCATCCGCAGCGGCTTGGCCTTCGGGCTGCCGAGCCCGGCCGCGCGCATGGCCATCGTGACGACACCGCCGAGGAGAGCGATGACCATGCCCGCCCAGAAGCCGAGCGGGTTGGCCAGCACGGTGAACGCTCCGGCGACGCAGAAGCCGATGAAGGCGATGGTGACACCGGTCCAGGCGGCCGGGGTGTGCCCGTGGGCGTTGGACATGAATTCTCCTCGTAGCTCTACACAGCGCCTGGTCCCGGCGCGCGGGGCGAAGCTCCCACGCCATTGTCCCCGATGCCCGAAGCGCCCTTGAGCGGGGGTACCTCCCCGGCACCTGCCCCGCGTCTACCGCGAAACCGTCGGGTCCTCGCCCCGGTCCAGGGCCTTCCACAGCTCGTCGGGGCGGTCCGGGTCGGGCGCCGCGGGGGTGCGGCGCCCGGCGCCCCGGCCCTCGGCCCCGGGGCGCTCGTAGCGCCCGGACATGGCGGGCCAGTGGCGCCCGTACGCCAGCGCGAGCAGACCCGCGCACAGCAGCAGCACACCGCCCGCCAGGGCGACCCATGGCCAGGGGGTGTACGACACGTCGTGGATGGCGCTGCCCGTCACGCCGGTCACCTTGGACGCCTTCTCCTTGAGCGCCGCCTTGTCGGAGGCCCCGAGCGCGGCGCTGACGGCGATGCCCGTACCGCTGAGGGCGAGCAGCAGGGAGACGACGACGCGGCCGACGCGGCGTACGGCGAAGACGGCCACGAGCGCGGCGAGGCCGACGACGGCGAGGGCGCCGGGCAGCCCGGTGATGTCGTCGCCGTTGGCGCTCTGCGGCAGGGAGCCCTGGGCGACGCTGGCCGTGCCCTCGGCCCATTTGCGGCTGGTGGCGAGCAGGACGAGCGCCGCGCCGAGCGCACCGCACAGCAGCGCGACGGCGAGGCTGCCGCGTGCCGCTCGGCGGCCGCGCGGAGCGGAGACGGCGGGGGCGGAGGGCTCGTTCTCGGCCCGGGGCGGGGGTACGGCTGCTGCACTCACGCCTACCACTATCCCCCACGCCGAACAGCCGCCCGCCCGAGGGCCACCCGGGACCCCAGCGGCCGCCCCGCTAACGCCCCGGGCGGTTCGCCGAGCGCACCGCGCTAACGTCCCAGGCGGTTCGCCGAGTGCACCGCGCGCAGGACCGCCGCCGCCTTGTTGCGGCACTCCGCGTCCTCGGCCACCGGGTCGGAGTCGGCGACGACCCCCGCTCCGGCCTGGACGTAGGCCGTACCCTCGCGCAGCAGCGCGGTCCGGATGGCGATGGCGGTGTCGGAGTCGCCCGCGAAGTCGAGGTAGCCGACGCAGCCGCCGTACAGCCCGCGGCGGCTCGGCTCCAGCTCCTCGATGATCTGCAGCGCGCGCGGCTTGGGGGCGCCGGAGAGGGTGCCCGCGGGGAAGCAGGCGGTGAGGACGTCGAAGGCGGTGCGCCCCTCCGCGAGCTTGCCGGTGACGGTGGAGACGATGTGCATGACATGGCTGTAGCGCTCGACCGACATGAAGTCGACCACCTCGACGCTGCCGGGCTCGCAGACCCGCCCCAGGTCGTTGCGGCCGAGGTCGACGAGCATCAGGTGCTCGGCCCGCTCCTTGGGGTCGGCCATCAGCTCCTCGGCGAGGGCGGCGTCCTCCTGCGGGGTGGCGCCGCGGGGCCGGGTACCCGCGATGGGGTGCAGCATGGCGCTGCCGTCCTCGACCTTGACCAGCGCCTCGGGGCTGGAGCCGACCACGTCGAAGCCGTCGAAGCGGAAGAGGTACATATAGGGGCTCGGGTTGGTGGCCCGCAGGACCCGGTAGACGTCGAGCGCGCTGGCCGAACAGGGCGTCTCGAAGCGCTGCGAGGGGACGACCTGGAAGGCCTCGCCCGCGCGGATGCGCTCCTTGATGTCGTCGACGGCCGTCATGAAGTCCGGACCGCCCCAGAGCGCGGTGTACTCGGGCACCTCGGAGGCGGGCAGCGCGGTGGGGTCGGTGGGGACGGGACGTACGAGGTCGGCGGCCATCGCGTCGAGCCGGGCCACGGCGTCCGCGTACGCCTCGTCGACACCCGTGTCGAGGTCGTTGTGGTTGATCGCGTTGGCGATCAGCAGCACGGTGCCGTCCCAGTGGTCGAGGACGGCGAGGTCCGAGGTGAGCAGCATGGTCAGCTCGGGGAGCCGCAGATCGTCCCGCCCGTGCTCGCCGACCTTCTCCAGACGGCGGACGACGTCGTAGCCGAGGTAGCCGACCATACCGCCGGTGAAGGGCGGCAGCTGGACGAGGCCGCCCAGGTCACGCGGGGTGTGCAGGGTCTCCACGGTGGCGCGCAGGGCAGCGAGCGGGTCGCCCTCGGTGGGGACTCCGACGGGCGGGGTGCCCAGCCAGTGGGTGCGGCCGTCGCGCTCGGTGAGGGTGGCGGCGCTGCGGACGCCGACGAACGAGTAGCGGGACCAGGAGCGGCCGTTCTCGGCGGATTCCAGCAGGAACGTACCGGGGCGCTCGGCCGCGAGTTTGCGGTAGAGGCCCACCGGGGTGTCGCCGTCCGCCAGCAGCTTGCGGGTGACGGGGATGACGCGGCGGTCGGCCGCCAGCTTGCGGAAGGTCTCGAGGTCCATCGTGGCAGCGTCCTGGGTCATGGGTGGGGAGCCTAGCGGGCGATCTTGGGTCCGGCGGTGGGGCTACTCGCCCAGGGGAAGGACGTCGGCGTCGAAGCAGGTGCGGTCGCCGGTGTGGCAGGCGGCACCGGTCTGGTCGACCCGGACGAGCACGGTGTCGCCGTCGCAGTCGAGCGCGACGGACTTGACCAGCTGGATGTGGCCCGAGGTGTCGCCCTTGACCCAGTACTCCCGGCGGCTGCGGCTCCAGTAGGTGCAGCGGCCGGTGGTGAGGGTGCGGTGCAGCGCCTCGTCGTCCATCCAGCCGAGCATCAGCACCTCGCCGGTGTCGTACTGCTGGGCGATGGCGGGGACGAGGCCGTCGGCGCCGCGCTTGAGGCGGGCGGCGATGGCCGGGTCGAGGGCGGAGGGACGATCGGAGCCGGTCATGCGACCATTCTGCACGTCCCGGTGAGTGATCCTTTGCCCTGCTGAAATGGCTGGGCCCGATGGTCGGATCGTCGGGCCGATGGGGCATGCTTCGGGCATGACGTTTCCGCCGCCGTCGCATGACCACAACCGGCCGGGAAACGGTGGGGGGTTTGGTCCACCGCCGCAGCCGCAGCAGGAACCACAGCAGTCACAGCAGGAACCGCGAGAAGCACCGCGGCAAGGCTTCGGGCCGCCGCCGTCCCTCGACCCGGCCCCGGCGGGACAGGGACAGGGACAGCCCGGTCCGCCCGCCCTCCACGGCGGCTTCGGACCGCCCCCGCCGCCCCCGGCCGGTCCGCCGCCCCGGCGCTCCAGGGCCGCGGGGCTCGTGACCGGCGTGGCGGTGGGCCTCGCGGTGGTCGCCGGGGTGGCCTTCCTCGGCGCGCAGGACGACGACGACGGCGGCGACAAGGCGGCCGACGCCCCGTCCGCCCCGAACCGCCCCCTCTCCTCGCCGTCGGCGTCCGCCCCGGCGGGCCAGGAGGACCCGGGCCAGGGCGCACCGCTGGGCGGCGGGGACGACCAGTCGGCCGCCCCCTCCCCCGACGCCTCGGAGTCCGGCCGCAAGATGCCGTACGCCGTGCTCAAGCCGGGCACCTGCTTCGACCACCCGGCGATGGACAGCAGCGTGACGAAGGTCGAGAAGCGCTCGTGCACCCGCGCGCACGACGGCGAGGTGATCACCAACGCGAGGCTGGCCGGGAAGTTCTCCTCCGAGCGGGCGATCCAGCGCAAGGCGCTCTCGCTGTGCGCGGTGGACGCCGAGAAGCGGCTGGAGAGCGTCCCCAACGACGGCCGGGTGTACTACTACTACGCGCTCTACCCGGCCCTGGGCACGTATACGGAGCACGGCAAGGACCGGGTCTCCTGCGCGCTGACGGTGAGCACGGGCAAGGACGGCGCCAAGCTGAGCGAGCCCATCCCGGAGTAGTACCCGGAGTAATATCCGGGTCGCTTCTCATGGCGGGCGGCGGGTGCCGGCCGTAGGGTGGTCGGTATGTCCACTCACGCGAAGCGCGAACGACTGCTCCTCGCCGATCTCTTGGAGAACGCGGGCCCTGACGCCCCGACGCTGTGCGAGGGCTGGACCACCCGCGATCTGGCGGCCCACCTCGTGGTGCGCGAGCGCCGCGCCGACGCGGCCGGTGGCCTGGTGATCAAGCCGCTGGCCCAGCGGCTGACCCGGGTGCAGGCCGAGTTCACCGCGAAGCCGTACGAGGAGCTGGTGCAGCTCTTCCGCACCGGCCCGCCGCGGATGTCGCCCTTCGCGATGAAGCAGGTGGACGAGGCGGCCAACACGGTCGAGTTCTACGTCCACGCCGAGGACGTCCGCCGCGCCCGCCCGGACTGGACGCCGCGCGAGATCGACCCGGTCTTCGCCGACGCGCTGTGGTCCCGGATCGAGCGGGTCGCGCGGGTGTTCGGCCGCAAGTCCCCGGTCGGGCTGGTGCTGCGCCGCCCCGACGGCCGCACGGCGGTCGCCCACCGCGGCGTCCCGGTGGTCACGGGTACCGGCGAGCCCGGCGAGCTGGCGCTGTTCCTGTACGGGCGGCAGAAGGCGGCCCGGGTCGAACTGGACGGCGACAAGGAGGCGGTGGCCGAGGCGCGGGACGCCAAGCTCGGCGTCTGAGCACTGGCGTCTGAGCACTAGGGGGTGCCGGCCCGGCGCGGGGTCACTGCGTGCTGCCGAGATTGAGCGTGACGACGCCGCCGATCACCAGGGCCACGCCGAGCGCCTTCGCCGCGGTGAGCGGTTCGCCCAGGAAGAGCAGACCGATCACCACGATGAGGGCCGTGCCGAGGCCCGACCACAGGGCGTAACCCACCCCGACCTGCATCCCGTCGTGGATCGCCCGCGCCAGCAGGAAGCACGCCACCGCGTAGGAGGCGAGGCAGGCGAGGGCGGGCCCGGGGCGGGAGAAGCCCGCGGTGGATTTGAGGAGACTCGTGCCGATCAATTCGGCGGTGATGGCGGCCAGAAGGAGGAGGTAGGCCATGCGGACAGTCTCCGAGCGGTGAGAAGTGCACGTCAAACCTGTCGGCAGGGGCCTGAGACCCCCGAAATGTGTTGCTCGCCATTGCCCGGCCGACAAGGCGCCGCGTAGCGTCACCGGACGTGCGTACGCCCCTTCCCCCGCTGCCCGGACTGCTGGCCTACGAGGCGACCGCGCGGCTCGGCAGCATCGCGGCGGCCGCCGATGAGCTGGGCCTGTCGGCCTCGGCGGTGAGCCAGCGCATCCGGGTGCTGGAGGCCCACGTGGGGATCGCCCTGTTCGAGCGCCAGGCGCGCAGCATCCGGCTGACGCCGATGGGGCAGGCGTATCTGCCCACCGTCCGGGGCGCGTTCGATGATCTGGCGACGGGCACCACCGGGCTGTTCGGCCAGGCGGCCGGGCGCGGGCGGCTGACCGTGCGGGTGCAGGTGTCGTACGCGATGACCTGGCTGGTGCCCCGCCTGCAGGCCTTCCACGACGACTACTCGCACATCGACCTGCGGGTGGTGACCGCGATCTGGGCCAACGAGGTCCCGCCGCACGAAGTGGACCTGGAAGTCCGGCACGGCAACGGCCGCTGGGCCGGGTTCACCGCCGATCTGCTGCACGAGGACCAGGCCGTGGTGGTCGGCTCCCCCGCCCATCTGGAGGCGTACGGACCGCTGACCGGGCCCGCCGATCTGGAGCACCGGCCGCGGGTGCACGTCATCGGCTACGACGACCTCTGGCAGCGGCTGTTCCCGCACACGCCGCCGCCCTCGCGGGGCGCGGAGGCGACCATCACGCTCGACACCACCGTGGCCGCGACCCAGTTCGCCGCCTCCGGTCTGCACTGCGCCCTGGTCCCCGAGCGCTTCGCCCGCGCCGCCGTGCGCGAGGGGCGGCTGGTGATGCTCCACGACCGGCTGGTGCCGCTGCGTCAGTCGCACTATCTGCTGCGGCGGGAGGGCGAGGCCCATATGACACCGGAGGGGCGCACGTTCGTGCAGTGGCTGATCCGACAGGACATCGAGGATCCGCCGCTCCAGCCGGGGGCCTAGTACGTTCTAGGTCCGGGGCTCCCTCGGGGCCGGACCCGTCGTGGCGCGCTCCACCAGGTGCGGCGCGAAGACGCGCTCGGCCGCCTCCTGGCCCGCGACCTGGTCCAGCGCCCCGTTCACCGCGGCCTCCGCGAGCCGGGCCGCGTCCTGCGAGACCGTGGTCATCCGTACATGCGGGAACTTGGCCAGCCGCGAGTCGTCGTACCCGACCACCGAGATCTCTCCCGGGACCGCGCGGCCCTCCCGTCCGAGCACGTCCAGCACGCCCGTGGCACAGCGGTCGTTGAAGGCCACGACGGCCGTGGGCGGGGTCTCCCGGGCCAGCAGATAGCGCATGCCCTCCGCCCCCGCGGTCTCGGTGAGCCCGCCGGTCAGCACCTCGGCCGAGTCCTGGAGCCCGTGCCGCCCCATGGCCTCCAGGAAGCCCAGCCGCCGGTCGGAGCTTCCGGGGGCGCCCGCCCCGTCGATGTGCGCGACGCGCCGGTGGCCGAGGGCGGCGAGGTGGTCGACGGCGAGCGCGACCCCCGCGTGGTCGTCGCCGCGTACGACGCCCACGCCCGGTACGTCGGTGTGGCGGGCGACCAGCAGCGTCGGCAGCCGCCGGGCCAGCCGGGTCAGCTCCTCCGCGCCGAGGCGGCTGCCCAGCAGGACGGCCGCCTCGCAGCGCTCCCGCAGCAGGGCGCCCACCGCGGTGGTCTCGTCGCGGCTGGGCGCCACGGCGCTGAGCGTCACCTCGTAGCCGCGCCGGGCCGCGGCGGCGTAGATCTGTTCCACGAGGTCGCCGTGGAAGGGCTGCTGGAGTTCGAAGGTGACGCCGAGCAGCCGTGAACTGCTCTGGCGCAGCTTGCGGGCGCGCTGGTCGGGGACGTACCCCATCTCGTCGGCGATCCTCAGCACCCGTTTCCGGGTGGCGTCGCTGGCTCCCGGGACACCGCGCATCACGATGGAGACCAGCGCCGTGGAGATACCGGCGGCCCGTGCCACATCGGCCATGGTCGGCCGCCCGCCGCCCGCCTCCTCAGTCACTCCCGTCACTCCTGCTTCCGACCTAGAACGTACTAATCTCTCCACGATACAGGGCCCCGGTGAGAGACCCACGTCACGACCCCGTGTGGCACAGGTCACGGGAACCCGCCGCACCCTGCGGAGAGGCAGGGGTGTGAGGTGTAAACGACATGACTGAGGGCCTGCGCGAGCGGATACGGGCGGGGGACCGCGAGGCGTTCGCGGAGTTGTACGCGGAGCACGCGCGGAGCGTCTACAACCATGCCTTCCGGCTGACCGGTAACTGGTCGGTGGCGGAGGAGGTGATGGGGGATACGTTCCTCGACGCCTGGCGGGGCCGGCGGCAACTGGAGCCGGGCGACGGTTCGTTGAAGCCCTGGCTGCTGGGCGTGGCGACCAACAAGGCGCGCAACGCCAACCGGGGCATCGGGCGGCGGCTGGCGTTTCTGGCCCGGCGTCCGGCGCCCGCCCCGGTGTCGGACTTCGCGGAGGAAACCGCGGGCCGGATCGACGACGCCCGCCAACTGGCCGCCGTGCGCGAGGTCTACGGCCGGCTGCGGCGCGGCGAGCAGGAGGTGCTGGCGCTGTGCGTGTGGTCGGGCCTGGACTACGCGCAGGCGGCCGAGGCGATGGGCATCCCGGTGGGGACGGTGCGCTCCCGGCTGTCCCGGGCCCGCACCCGGCTGCGCAAGCTCGCCGAACAGCGGCTCGCGGAAGCGAAGAAGGGAACCCCGAAAAAACAGGAGAAGAAGGAAAAGACGGAACCGCCCCACCGTCGCGGAGAGGTACAGCGCGAGGCCGCGTTCGCGGCCCTGCCGTTTCAGGAGTTTCAGGAGGACCCCCGATGAGGCCCGAGCGCGAGGACGCCGCGTACGAGGACACCGCGTGCGAGGAACTCGCCCGGCTGCTTCCTCCCGTCCCGGGAGAGCGGGACGTGCCCTCCGCTCCGTACCTCCACCACAAGGACCGTTTGATGCAGCTCATCGATGACGACCACCAGAAGAACGCTGCTGCCGCCCCGAAGGCCCGGCCGCGGCTGCTGCGCCCGGCCGTGCTGATGCCCGCCGCGGGGCTGGCGCTGGCCGGGGTACTGGCCGTCGCCTTCACCGGGGGCGGGGGGTCCGGCGACACCACCGCCCAGCCGCGCGAGACCGCCACCGTCCTGCTCGACCGGATCGCCGGGACCGCCGCGAAGTCGGACGTCGAGCCGGTGCGCCAGGACCAGTTCGTCTACGTCAAGAGCCTGACGGCGGGGGCCGAGATGAAGGAGGACGGCTCCTCCACCATGGATCCGCTGAACAAGCTCGAGGTCTGGAAGTCGCAACAGGCGAAGCGGATCCACAAGACCGGCGAGTTTTATGAGAACGGGGACTACGGCAACACATACGAACTCGGCGGGTCTCCGGCGGGCATCAACCGTGCCACGTACCAGTGGCTGGCGTCCCTGCCGACCGACCCGGACGTCCTGCTCAAGGAGCTGGACCGGATGACCGAGGCGAACGAGGGGCAGGAGAAGGCACAGGCCGTCTTCGAGCAGATCGGCTCCCTGGTGGGGACGGTGATGCCGCCGCGGAACGCCGCTGCCCTCTACAAGGCCGCCGCGAAGATCCCCGGGGTGAAGCGGCTCGGTGACGCGGTGGACGCGGCGGGCCGCCATGGGGTCGGCATCGCCCGCGTCGACAAGCGGACGGGGATCATCACCGAGTGGGTCTTCGACCGGGACAGCCTCACCTACCTCGGCGAGCGCAGCTACCGGACGAAGGACTTCGGGGCGGGCAAGAAGGGCGACATGCTGGCGGAATTCGCCGTCCTGAAGCGCGGGATCGTCGACCACTACCGCGAGCGGCCGGCCAGCTGATACGCGACGCGGCGGGGGGTCACCATCCGGTGGTCCCCCGCTGCCGTGACGTACCTCAGCGGACCGGGTGCCCCGCGTCCCGCAGCGCGCCCTTGACCTCGCCTATGCGCAGGTCGCCGAAGTGGAAGACGGAGGCGGCCAGCACCGCGTCCGCGCCCGCCGCGACCGCCGGGGCGAAGTCGCCGAGCTTGCCCGCGCCGCCGCTGGCGATGACGGGGATGGTGACGTGCGCGCGGACGGCTTCGATCATCGCCGTGTCGTAGCCGTCCTTGGTGCCGTCCGCGTCCATCGAGTTCAGCAGGATCTCCCCGGCGCCCAGCTCGGCCGCGCGGTGGGCCCACTCGACGGCGTCGATGCCGGTGCCGCGGCGGCCGCCGTGGGTGGTGACCTCGTAGCCGGACTCCGTCGCCGTCCCCTCAGGACAGCGGCGGGCGTCCACCGACAGGACCAGGACCTGGCTGCCGAAGCGCTCGGCGATCTCCCGGATCAGCTCGGGCCGGGCGATGGCCGCGGTGTTGACGCCGACCTTGTCCGCCCCGGCGCGCAGCAGCTTGTCGACGTCCTCGGTGGTGCGGACGCCGCCGCCCACGGTCAGCGGGATGAAGACCTGCTCGGCGGTGCGGCGCACCACGTCGTAGGTGGTCTCGCGGTCGCCGGAGGAGGCGGTGATGTCGAGGAAGGTCAGCTCGTCGGCGCCCTCCTGGCCGTAGATCCGGGCCATCTCGACGGGGTCACCGGCGTCCCGCAGGTTCTGGAAGTTGACGCCCTTGACGACCCGTCCGTTGTCCACGTCCAGGCAGGGGATGACTCGGACCGCCAGGGTCATGACGCTCGGGCTCCTCGGAATGCTTCCAGTTCGACTTCCACCAGCACGCGCGAGTCGACGAAGCCGGACACCACGACGAGGGTCGCGGCCGGGCGTACGGCGTCGAAGATCTCCTTGTGGGCGCGGCCCACCGCGTCCACGTCGCGGGCGTGGGTGAGGTACATGCGGGTGCGGATGACCGATTCGACCCCGAGGCCGAACTCCTTCAGCGCGTCGAGGGCGTGCCGGAAGGCAGCGTGCGTCTGCTCGTACGGGTCGCCCTCGCCCTCCAGTACGCCGTGCTCCGCGAGCGGCATGGTCCCGGAGACGACCACCAGGTCCCCGGCCTCGACGGCGCGGGCGAATCCGATGCTTTCTTCCCAGGGGCTGCCGGTCTGGACCCGCCGCCCGGTCGTCCCGGGCGACGTGTCGGCTGAGCTATCGGGTGAGGTCATGCGGATACCGCCTCCAACGCCTCTTCCAAGGTGAACGCCTTGGCGTAGAGCGCCTTGCCCACGATGGCGCCCTCGACACCTTCCGGTACCAGGGTCGCAAGGGCGCGCAGGTCATCGAGCGAGGAAACGCCGCCGGAGGCGACGACGGGCTTGTCGGTGGCGGCGCAGACGCCTCGCAGCAGCTCCAGGTTGGGGCCCTGGAGGGTGCCGTCCTTGGCGATGTCGGTGACGACGTAGCGGGCGCAGCCCTCGGAGTCGAGGCGGGCGAGGGTTTCGTACAGGTCGCCGCCGTCGCGGGTCCAGCCGCGGCCGCGCAGGGTGGTGCCGCGGACATCGAGGCCGACGGCGATCTTGTCGCCGTGCTCGGCGATGACCTTGGCGACCCACTCGGGGGTCTCCAGGGCGGCGGTGCCGAGGTTGACGCGGGTGCAGCCGGTGGCGAGGGCGGCGGTGAGCGAGGCGTCGTCGCGGATGCCGCCGGACAGCTCGACCTTGAGGTCCATGGCGCGGGCGACCTGGGCGATCTGCTCGCGGTTGTCCCCGGTGCCGAAGGCGGCGTCGAGGTCCACCAGGTGCAGCCACTCGGCCCCGGCCCGCTGCCAGGCGAGGGCGGCCTCCATCGGGTCGCCGTACGACGTCTCGGAGCCGGACTCGCCATGGACGAGGCGGACGGCTTGGCCGTCGCGGACGTCGACGGCGGGGAGGAGTTCGAGGCGGTGCGTTGGCATGCGGGAACCTTACGGTGCGTACGGGACGGGCGGGTGCGGGCGGGGCGGGCCGGTCAGAGCGTGTCGAGCCAGTTGCGCAGCAGGCGGGCCCCGGCGTCGCCGGACTTCTCGGGGTGGAACTGGGTGGCCCACAGCGGGCCGTTCTCCACGGCGGCCACGAACGGCTCGCCGTGGGTCGTCCAGCTGACCTTCGGGCCGGGCATGTGCGCGTTGCCGACCTCCAGTTCCCAGGTGCGGACGGCGTAGGAGTGCACGAAGTAGTAGCGCTCCTCCTTGTCCAGCCCCGCGAAGAGCTGCGAGTCGCCGGGCGCGGTGACCGTGTTCCAGCCCATGTGGGGGACGACGGGGGCGCGCAGCGGTTCGACGGTGCCGGGCCATTCGTCCAGGCCCTCGGCCTCGACGCCGTGCTCGATGCCGCGGCCGAAGAGGATCTGCATGCCGACGCAGATGCCCATGACCGGGCGGCCCCCGGCCAGCCGCCGCCCCACGATCCAGTCGCCGCGCACCTCGCGCAGCCCCTTGATGCAGGCGTCGAAGGCGCCGACGCCGGGGACGAGGAGGCCGTCGGCGGCCATGGCCTTGTCGTAGTCGCGGCTGATCTCGACGTCCGCCCCGGCGTGGGCGAGGGCCCGTTCGGCGGAGCGGACGTTACCGAAGCCGTAGTCGAAGACGATGATCTTCTTGGCGGAGCCGCTCAATTCCAGACCTCCAGCCGCAGGATCCCGGCCAGCAGCGCCATCGTGGCGCCCACTCCCAGCAGCACGGTCACGCCCTTGGGCAGCCCCTGCTTGGCGAAGGAGATGACTCCGCCGAGAAGGAACAGCCCGAGCAGGATGAAGACGGTCGACAGGCCGTTCATTCAGAGGGCGCCCTTCGTGGAGGGGAGGATTCCGGCGGCGCGCGGGTCGCGCTCGCTCGCGTACCGCAGCGCCCGGGCGAGCGCCTTGAACTGGCACTCCACGATGTGGTGGGCGTTGCGCCCGTACGGCACGTGGACGTGCAGGGCTACCTGCGCCTGGGCCACGAAGGACTCCAGGATGTGCCGCGTCATCGTGGTGTCGTACGTGCCGATCATCGGCGCGATGTTCTCCGGCTCGGTGTGCACGAGGTACGGGCGGCCGGAGAGGTCGACGGTCACCTGGGCCAGCGACTCGTCGAGCGGCACGGTGCAGTTGCCGAAGCGGTAGATGCCCATCTTGTCGCCGAGCGCCTGCTTGAAGGCGGCGCCGAGCGCGAGGGCGGTGTCCTCGATGGTGTGGTGGGTGTCGATGTGCAGGTCGCCCTCGGTCTTGACCGTGAGGTCGAAGAGGCCGTGGCGGCCGAGCTGGTCGAGCATGTGGTCGTAGAAGCCGACACCCGTCGACACATCGACCTGGCCGGTGCCGTCGAGGTCGATCTCGACGACGACCGAGGTCTCCTTGGTCGTGCGCTCCACGCGTCCCACGCGGGTCATGCGCTTCTCTCCTTCATCAGCTCGCGAACCGCGTCGAGGAACGCGTCGTTCTCGGTGGGGGTGCCCGCGGTGACCCGCAGTCGGCCCGGTACGCCGTTGTCCCGGACCAGGACGCCGTGGTCCAGCAGGGTCTGCCAGGCCGCGTGGGCGTCCTCGAAGCGTCCGAACTGGACGAAATTGGCGTCCGAGTCGGTCACGTCGCAGCCCACGGCGCGCAGCTCCCGCACCAGCCGGTCGCGCTCGGTCTTGAGCGCGTCGACGTACCCGAGGAGCGTATCGGTGTACTCCAGGGCGGCCAGCGCGGTGGCCTGGGTGACGGCGGACAGGTGGTACGGCAGCCGCACCAGCTGGACGGCGTCGACCACGGCGGGGTCGGCGGCGAGGTAGCCGAGCCGCAGCCCGGCGGCGCCGAACGCCTTGGACATCGTCCGGGAGAGCACCAGATGCGGCCGCCCCTCGATCAGCGGCAGCAGCGACGGGCGGTGGCTGAACTCGGCGTACGCCTCGTCCACCACGACCAGCGAGGGCTTCGCGGCCTGCGCCGCCTCGTACAGCGCGAGCACCGTGTCGGCCTCGACCGCGGTGCCCGTCGGGTTGTTCGGCGAGGTGATGAAGACGACGTCGGGCCTGCGCTCGGCGATCACCTGGCACGCGGCCCCGACATCGATGGTGAAGTCGTCGTTCCGCGGGCCGGAGATCCAGCCGGTGCCGGTGCCGCGCGAGATCAGCGCGTGCATCGAGTACGAGGGCTCGAAGCCGATCGCGGTGCGCCCGGGCCCGCCGAAGGTCTGGAGCAGCTGCTGCAGCACCTCGTTGGAGCCGTTGGCCGCCCACACCTGCTCGGGCGCCACCGCGAGCCCCGCCGTACGGGTGAGGTAGCGGGCCAGCTCGGTGCGCAGCTCGACCGCGTCCCGGTCCGGGTAGCGGTTGAGCTGGCGGGCCGCCTCGGCGACCCGCTCGGCGATGCGCTCGACCAGCGCTTCGGGCAGCGGATACGGGTTCTCGTTGGTGTTCAGCCGTACGGGCACGTCCAGCTGCGGCGCGCCGTACGGGGTCTTGCCGCGCAGCTCGTCGCGGATGGGCAGCTCGTCCCAGGGGGACACCGAGGGGTTGCCGGTCACTTGCTCCCAGGTACCTTCCAGTCGAACCGTGCCTTCACCGCCGCGCCGTGCGCGGGCAGGTCCTCCGCGTCGGCGAGCGTCACCACATGGCCCGCGACCTCGGCCAGCGCCTCGCGGGTGTAGTCCACGACGTGGATGCCGCGCAGGAAGGACTGCACCGACAGGCCGGAGGAGTGGCAGGCGCAGCCGCCGGTGGGCAGGACGTGGTTGGAGCCCGCCGCGTAGTCGCCGAGCGACACCGGTGCGTACGCGCCGACGAAGATCGCCCCGGCGTTGCGCACCCGGGCCGCGACCGCCGCCGCGTCCTCGGTCTGGATCTCCAGGTGCTCGGCCGCGTACGCGTCGACCACCGCGAGGCCCTGGTCGAGGCCGTCGACCAGCACGATGCCGGACTGCCGCCCGGCCAGCGCCGGGGCGATCCGGTCCTCGACGTGCTTGGTGGCCGCGACCTGGACCTCCAGCTCCTTCTCGACCGCGGTGGCCAGCTCCTCGGAGTCGGTGACCAGGACGGACGCTGCCAGCGGGTCGTGCTCGGCCTGGCTGATGAGGTCCGCGGCGACGTGCACCGGGTCGGCGGTGGCGTCGGCGAGGATCGCGATCTCGGTCGGCCCGGCCTCGGCGTCGATGCCGATCCGGCCCTTGAGCAGCCGCTTGGCGGCGGCGACCCAGATGTTGCCGGGCCCGGTGACCATGGCGACCGGACGGCACTCCTCGGTGCCGTACGCGAACATCGCGACCGCCTGGGCGCCGCCCGCCGCGTACACCTCGTCGACACCGAGCAGCGCGCAGGCCGCCAGGATGGTGGGGTGCGGCAGCCCGTCGAACTCGGCCTGCGGCGGGGAGGCGACGGCCATCGAGGCGACCCCGGCCTCCTGCGCGGGCACCACGTTCATCACGACGGACGACGGATAGACGGACCGCCCGCCCGGTGCGTACAGCCCGACCCGCTCGACCGGCACCCAGCGCTCGGTGACCGTGCCGCCCGGCACGACCTGCGTGGTGTGGTCGGCGCGCCGCTGCTCGCGGTGGACCAGCCGGGCCCGACGGATGGATTCCTCCAGGGCCGCGCGCACGGCCGGGTCCAGCTCCTCCAGGGCGCGGGTCAGCGCCTCGGCGGGCACCCGCACCCGCTCCATGGTCACGCCGTCGAAACGATGCGCGTACTCGATCAGTGCAGCGGTGCCGCGATGGCGCACGTCGTCGCAGATGGGCCGCACCTTCTCCAGGGCGGCCTCGACGTCCAGCTCGGCACGGGGCAGCAGGTCGCGGTCGATTCCGCCTTCCGGGAAGGCGGCGCCGCGCAGATCGATACGGGAGATCACGCGATCAATTGTCTCAGACGTGTTCCGGCCTCCTATCCCCCGTATCAGTGAGTGATACGGACCCCCTAAGTTGATCCTGACCGTTGGCGTTCAAGCGGTTACTCAGCGGGAATGTGGATCCGTACGGGGATACGGAGGACAGGAGGCACACGGCAGTGACCGAGCCACACGACGGCGATCCTCCCCCGGGGCTGGACCTGACCACCGCCGAGTGGGGCATGTGGCAGGCGTTCCGCAACGGCAGCACCCACGATCTGCGCACCTCCCACCCCCAGCGAAACGATCCGTCCGGCCCGTACGCCTGGGGCCCGGAGCGCAGCGTGCGCGCCCGCGTCGTCGCCCTGCTGCTGCTGGACGGGCCGGCGGCCCAGCCGGGCCGGGTCGCGGCGCTCAAGCTCAACGGGGTGCACATCACCGGCACCCTCGACCTGGCCGGTGGCACCATCGACCCGTACGTGGAGCTGAAGAACTGCCGCTTCGAGCGGGAGGTGCTGCTCCCCGAGTCGAACTTCACCACCCTCCGCCTGGTGGGCTGCTCACTCCCCCGGCTGGAGGCGGCCCGGCTGAGCACCGAGGGCGATCTGCATCTGCCGCGCTGCGTGGTCGACCACGGCATCCGGCTCACCGACGCCCACATCGGCACCGATTTACTGCTGAACCAGCTGATCGTGCGCCGGGACCGCCGGGGCATGTCGATCACGGCCGACGGGCTGACCGTGGCGCAGGACTTCCAGGCCGACATGATCGAGTCGTACGGCGAGATCAGTCTGCGCGGCGCCCAGATCGGCGTGTCGCTCAGCCTGCGCGGCAGCCGCCTGCGCAATCCGTACGGGCGGCGCGCGCTGAACGCGCCGCAGCTGACCGTGGAGCGCAGCCTGTACCTCACCGCGGGCGGGCTGAGCACCTACTCCAGCGGTTCGACGCCGCCGTACGGCACCACCAGCACGCCGAGCCGCGGCACCCGCATCCAGCGCTTCGAATGCGAGGGCGGCATCCGGCTGGACGACGGACGCATCGGCGACGCCATCGACTTCGACCAGGCCCGCTTCGTCATGGAGAACGACCAGGAGCTGTCGCTGCGCCGGGTGCAGACGCCCGAGCTGCGCTTCCTGGGCGAGCGGCCGCAGCGCGGCCGGGTGATCCTGTCCGGCGCCCGGGTGGTCAACCTGGTCGACAAGTCGGTCAGCTGGCCGGGCCCGGGCGGGCTGACCATGGCGGGCTTCAGTTACGAGAACCTGATCCCGCGCGGTCACTTCCCGCTGTCCCGGCGGCTGGAGTGGGTGGCCGCCGCGACCCCCGAGTACGCGCCCGAGCCGTACGAGATGCTGGCCAACACGATGCGGGCCAGCGGCGAGGACGCCGACGCGCGCGAGGTGCTGCTCGCCAAGCAGCGGCGGCGCCGCGAGACGCTGCCGCTCGCCGGGAAGATGTGGGGCTATCTGCAGGACTGGACCGTGGCCTACGGCTACCGGCCCGGCCGGGCGGCGGTGTGGATGGCGGTGCTGTGGGCCGTCGGCTCGGTGTTCTTCGCACACAACAGACCTGACGCCCTCAAGCCCGGTGAGACCCCGTACTGGAACGCCTCGCTCTATACGCTCGACCTGCTGATCCCGGTCATCAACCTGGGCATGGACGGCTACTGGAAACCGGCGGGCGCGGTCCAGTGGGCGTCCATCGTGATGATCCTGCTCGGCTGGGTGCTGGCCACCACGGTCGCCGCCGGTGCGTCCCGGCTGCTGCGCCGCCAGTGACCGGCCGCGGGCGCCGCCCGTGAAGAGACCCACGCGCGGCCATTAGGCTTACGCCCCGTGACCTCCGCGCGCCTTCCGCTCTTCCCGCTGAACACGGTGTTGTTCCCGGGGCTCGTCATGCCCCTGAACGTCTTCGAACAGCGGTACCGCTCCCTGATGCGCGATCTTTCGGCGCTGCCCGAGGACGAACCGCGCCGGTTCGGGGTGATCGCCATCAGGGACGGCCACGAGGTCGCGCCCAGCGCGATCGGCCTCCCGGAGTCGGCGCCGGCGCCCGACCCGGGCCCGGCGGCGGGCTTCGGCCCGGACCCGGCCACATCGTTCTACGGGGTGGGCTGTGTCGCGGACGCGGCCACCATCCGGGAGCAGGAGGACGGCACCTTCGAGGTGCTGGCCACCGGCACCACCCGCTTCGAGCTGCTGTCCGTGGACGCCACGGGCCCCTATCTGGTGGGCGAGGTCAACGAGCTGGAGGAGGAGCCGGGCGACGGCGCCGGAGCACTGGCCTCCGGGGTGGTACGGGCTTTCCGTACGTACCAGAAGCGGCTCGCGGGCGCCCGGGAGCGCACCCTCGCCACCGAGCAGGACCTGCCGGGCGAGCCCTCGGTGCTCTCCTATCTGGTCGCGGCGGCCGCGGTGCTCGACACCCCGGCCAAGCAGCGGCTGCTCCAGGCGCCCGATACGGCGAGCCGGCTGGCCGAGGAGCTGAAACTGCTGCGCGCCGAGAGCGCGGTCATCGGTAAGCTCCCGTCCCTGCCCGCCGTCGAACTCACCCGGCGCCCCACCAGCCCCAACTGACACGCCCTCATCGGATATGGCGAAGAAGACCAAGAAGAACTCCACCGGAACCGCCGGAACGCCCGCCACCACCGCCCTCACCGCGGCGGGCACGGCCTTCACCGTGCACTCCTACGACCACGACCCGGCCGCCCCCTCGTACGGCGAGGAGGCGGCGCGGGCGCTGGGCGTGGAGCCGGGGCGGGTGTTCAAGACCCTCGTCGCGAGCGTCGACGACCGCCTCACGGTCGCCATCGTGCCCGTATCGGCCTCGCTCGACCTCAAGGCGCTCGCCGCCGCGGTCGGCGGCAAGCGTGCCGCCATGGCGGACCCGGCGGCGGCGGAGCGCACCACGGGCTACGTGCGCGGCGGCATCTCCCCGCTCGGCCAGCGCAAGCGGCTGCCGACCGCGCTGACGCCTCCGCCGACGGCCATGAGACGGTCTGCGTCTCGGCGGGCCGCCGGGGGCTGGAGGTCGAGCTGTCGCCGAAGGACCTGGCGTCGCTGACGGACGCGGTGGTCGCGCCGATCGCGCGGTTCGACACGTAGCGGCCCCGCGAGGGTCGGAGCGGCCCCGCGAGGGTCGGAGCGGCCCCGCGAGGGCGCGGGGGGCGTTATGCCTGGGCCGAGCCCTGGTAGTAGGGCTCCGGCTCCTCGTCGCGCGGGCCGAACAGGCCGGTCAGGGCCAGGTGCACGACCATCGCGGCCACCGACCAGGCCAGCAGCGCGCCCTTCGCGTTCAGCTTCAGCGGCGCGTCGAACGTGACGCCCTTGCCGGCCTGCCGGGCGTGCGCCACGACGTCAGCGGACGGCCCGAGCCAGACGCCCAGCCGCCAGGCGATCACCGAGCCGAGGACGCCGCCGATGGCCAGCCCGACCACCAGGGCGACCCCGCCGCGGCGGCAGAACAGGAAGGTCAGCAGCGCCGAGACGAGGCCGAAGGCCAGCGCGGCCAGCACGAACACCCCGTCCGCGCCGATCGCGTCCTCACCTTCCGAATTCTTGAGGAAGACGGCCTTGCCGTCCGAGATCAGCGGCACCCGGGGCGCCAGCCACAGCCACACCAGCCCGAGCAGCACCCCCGCGACCGCCACCGCGATCGCCACCACGGAGGCCTGCACCATCTCGGTCCGCAGCTCCTCCCCCGGTTCGGAGTGCTCGGCGCGCTCGGCCTCCTCGGCGGGATAGGGATCGGGGGGCCCCTGCGCGGCCGGTTCGCCCGGTGCGGGCTGCCCGTGCTCGGAGCCGTCGTGCGGCGAGGGCTGATCATGTGGCGTCAACGGTGCGGTCACCCCGTCATCGTGCCAGTTGGACGGCGTACTTCGGTCGGCGGGAGGTCCGCTGCGGCGCGTCACCGTACGGCGGCCCGGCGATAGGCCCAGGTCGCTGCGGCGAGCGACACCACGGCCACCCCCGCGCACACCCCGAGGTCGGCGCAGACCGCCAGCCAGTCGGGCTGCCCGTCGAAGGACCGGGCCAGGGCCTCCACACCGTACGTCGAGGGCAGCAGATCACGCGCGTACGACACTACCTCCGGCATCCGGTCGGCGGGCAGCACTCCCAGCAGCAGCGCTGCCGACATCCCCAACTGCCCGCACAGCGTGGCCAGTTCCTGGCGCGGCGCGAGCAGTCCGAGGGCCGCGCCCAGACCCGCGAGGGCGGCGCCGGAGAGCGGGATCACCGCCGCGAGCACCCACAAGTGGCCCATCGGCAGCTCGAACAGCGCACTGCCGACGACCGCGGTGACGGCCGTCCCGGGCACGGTGAAGGAGGCGTACGCGGCGGCCGCGCCCAGCACCACCGCGGCGGGCGGCACCGGCAGCGTCGCGTAGTGGTCAAGCCCGCCGCTCGCCCGGAGCTGGCCGAAGTACTGCGCGAGCAGGTTGAGCGCCACGAAGGCCACGACGAGCACGCTCGACCCGGCCACCACGGAGCGCGCCGCGCCGCCGCCCTCGTCCACCACGCCACGCATCAGGACCATGATCCCGACGGACTGGAATGTCGCCACGAACAGCAGCGGGATCCGGGCCACCCGCGCCCGCGACAGCTGCGCCCGGTAGACCGCGGCCAGGGCGGGCAGCAGCCGCGCGGAGGCCGCGAGCGGGGCGGGGACGCCGTCGGCTGGCCGGGGCACGGCGGCACCGGCCTCCTGGGCCGGCGCACCGGCCTTCGGCATGCCGGGCATGGCCTGCGCGGGCACGACACTCACGTCTGCGCTGCTCCTCTTCCGTCTCCGTGCGGCTTGTGTACGTCTGACCTACGACGCGTTCCCGGCTTGGTTACGGACCTGACCACGTCCGTGTTCACCGGGTGCCGCCCCCTCAAGCCGTACCGCATGCCGTCCCTCACGTCTTCACCAGCCCCTCCGCCCCGTCCGTACGGCCGCCCAGCGCCACGTACACGTCCTCCAGGCTGGGCGTGGCGAGGGTGAAGTCGTCCAGCGCGGCGAAGGCGGGCCCGCCGGTCACGGTGGCGATCGCGGCGCGCGCCGCGTCCGGGGCCAGCCGCAGCGTCCAGCGCCGCCCGGAGGCGTGCGCGGCGTCCCGGAGCGCGGCGACCCCGGGGATGTGCAGCGGCGCCTCGGCGCGCCACACCAGCTCGACCCGCACCTCGTCCGCGACCATCGCCTTGAGCCCGGCGGGGGTGTCGCAGGCGATGACCCGGCCGCGGTCGAGCACCGCGACCCGGTCGAGGACGGTCTCGGCCTCGATGACGTTGTGCGTGACGAGCAGCACGGTCACCCCGCGCTCGGCCCGTCGCCGGTCCACGGCGGCCCAGACGGCGCGCCGCGCCACCGGGTCCATCCCGGTGGTCGGCTCGTCCAGCACGAGCAGCGGCCGCTCCCCCACCAGGGCGGCGGCGACGCAGGCAAGTCGGCGCTGGCCGCCGGAGAGCTTCTTGAGCGGCCGCCCGGCGATCCCGGTGAGCCCCAGCTCCTCC
Source organism: Streptomyces sp. NPDC041200 (assembly GCF_055591805.1). Taxonomy (NCBI): domain Bacteria; kingdom Bacillati; phylum Actinomycetota; class Actinomycetes; order Kitasatosporales; family Streptomycetaceae; genus Streptomyces; species Streptomyces sp. NPDC041200. The sequence continues at coordinate 37,139 of NZ_JBVIZF010000003.1, forward strand.
AGCACCGCGTCCCGCTCGGCGCGGGCCGCGCGTGCGTCCAGCCCGCGCAGCCGCGCGGTGGTCTCGGCGGCGAGCGCGACGGTCAGCTCGTCCAGCGCGGTGGAATCCTGGCCCAGGTAGGCGAGGAGGCGGGAGGCGCGCTCGGGGTGGCGTACGAGGTCGTGGCCGAGCACCCGGACCTGGCCCTCGTCGGGCCGCAGCAGTCCGGTGAGCTGGCGCACCAGGGTCGACTTCCCGGCGCCGTTGGGCCCGAGCAGCCCGAACACCTCACCGCGCACCACGTCCAGGTCGATGCCGTCGCTGGCCCGCACGGCGGGCGTGGCGGGCGCACCGCGGCGGCCACGCGCCGCGGGGTAGGTCTTGACCAGGCCGCGCACGGTGCACACCACATCGCCTGCCGTCGCCTGTTTCGCGCCCGTCCTCACGAGCTATGAGGGTACGCGCCCAAAGACCCGCGGCCGTCCGCGGGGGCCGGGCGGGCGCTCTACTCCGCGGCCGGAGCGTGCTCGGCGGCGGTGCGGAGGTCGATCTCGCGCCAGAACCCGGCCCGGATCGCATAGCGGTCGTGCTCGTCGATCTGGTCGTCCTTGTGGGCGAGCAGACCGAAGCGGGCGGCGTAGCGCAGCAGCTCACCGTCGATCCGGTGCGGGATGCGCGGGTACTCCGTCGACAGCTGGTGGAGGTGGGCGGCGTCGGAGAGCCGCTCGATCCAGCGGCGGGCGAAGACCTGGCCGACCTCGAACGGGTCGCCGCTGACGGCGGTGATGTCCTCCTCGCGGTCGGCCCAGCGCTGCTCGGCGCTGGTGAGCTGGGCCAGCATGGGCAGATTGGCGGTCTCCGGCGGCTCGCCCACCCCGGAGCCCGGGCCGCGGTCGATCCAGCCCTTGTCGGAGGACCAGCGGAGGGTGGCGCTGGGCGCCGGATGCTGGGCGCCGGGCCCGCTGGCGGCGGCGGGCCCGCGGCCCAGGCCCGCGAGGTCCTTCGGGGTGGGTACGCCCTTGGCCCCGCCCCCGGACGTGGCGTCCGGCGCGGCGGCGGGGGCCGGGCCGGGGGTGGCTCTGTCGTCCGCTCCGGCGGCGGGGGCAGCTCCCGGGGTGCCCGCCGTGGGACGCGCCGTGCCGTTGCGCGCTACGGGGGCCTCGCCCGCGGCCGCGGCGGCGGCCGCCGCCGCGGTCTCCGGCAGCGGGGCGGCCAGGATGGCGGCGATCTCGGGGCGCGGCTCGGTGGTGGGGGCGCAGGGGCCGGGAAGCTCCTTGGCGCGCACCGCGCGGGTGATCCACGCCCGGTCCAGGACGCGCCGCTCGTCGGCCTCGGCGACCAGGTCCTCGGACTGGTTGTAGTCGCCGTCGGCGGCCTGGACCGCCCACAGGTGGACGGCGACGCCGTGCTCCTTGGCGGACATCAGCCCGGGCAGCAGATCGCCGTCGCCGGTGACCAGCACGATGTCGGAGCAGGCGCGGTTGCGGGCCAGCTCGGTCAGCTCGGCGTGCATGGCGGCGTCCACGCCCTTCTGTGCCCAGCGGCCGTCGCTGCGGGTCAGCGCGCCGAGCCGGACGGTGACGCGGGGCATCACGCGCAGCCGCCGGTGCTCGGGCTGCGGTACGCGGTCGGGGGCGCCGTCAAACCAGTAGATGCGGAGCAGCGGGCGCTCGGTCTCGGCCTCGGCGCGCTCCCGCAGCCCCTGGATCAGGGTCGCGTGATCGACGGAGATACGGGAGCGGGCGGGCTCCCCGGCCAGCAGGCTCGCGGCGGCGCCCAGCAGATAGCCGGCGTCCACCAGGACGACGCAGCGGTCCACGTTCCACCCTCTTTCCTGAAGTCCAGTCGTCGGTCGCCCCCCGACACAGCCGTGCCCCGGATCTCTTCTTCGTCCTCCCTTCGAGTCTGCCCGACCGTACGGGGGTTATCAGTCCGAACTGGATCACCGGCGTGGCGGATACGGTCTCCTCGGCAAGACCGCCCTTCTCACTCACGGTAATTGCCCGAAATGCACGGGTCACCAAGGCGTGTCACTGTTTCTTCCCGGGGGCTGATCCCAACTGGAGGCACACCACCATGGGCAAGAACAAGAACCGCGATCGCAAGCAGCAGCAACAGCAGAACCGCGGTCAGGCCGACCAGACGCAGCAGCCCCCGAGGGAAGCGCAGTCCCAGCAGATGCCGTCGGAGGGCTCCCCGTCGACGGCGCGCAAGGGCCGCCAGAAGAGTTTCGGCCACAACTGACCGCTGCCCATGAGCGGTTGAGGGGCGCGCCCGGCAGGCGGGCGCGCCCCTCATGTCGTCCCGCGAGGTGTCCTCAGCCTGCCAGGCAGGAGGCTCCCAGCAGCACCTTGAGATCGCCGAAGAGCGCCGGGTCGGGGGTGACCCGGTGCCGGTCGAGCCGCAGCACGGTGGTCTTGCGCGCCCCTTGCAGCTTGATCCGCACTTCGGTCGAGCCGCGGTGGTGGGTCAGCACCTCGCCGAGCTTCTCGATGAGCGGCGGGGTGACCTTGACCGTCGGAATGGTGATCGTCACGGGGGCGTTGGTGCCCGCGTCGGACAGGTCGGGGACCATCAGCTCCATGGCGACCAGCCGCGGAATGTCCTCGCGCTTGTCGAGACGGCCCTTGACGAAGACCACGGCGTCCTCGATGAGCTGGGTGGAGACCAGCTGATATGTGGCCGGAAAGAACATGCACTCGATGGACCCGGCCAGGTCCTCGACGGTCGCGATGGCCCAGGCGTTGCCCTGCTTGGTCATCTTGCGCTGCAGGCCGGAGATGATGCCGCCGATGGTGACGATCGCCCCATCAGCGTGCTCACCGCCGGTGAGCTGGGAGATCGCGGCGTCGGCCTTGTCGTTGAGGATGTGTTCGATGCCGAAGAGCGGGTGGTCGGAGACGTAGAGGCCGAGCATCTCGCGCTCCTGGGCGAGCAGATACGTCTTGTCCCACTCGACGTCGGAGAACTCGATGTCGAGCCCGAAGCCCGGCGCCTCCCCGTCTCCGCTCTCGCCGCCCATGCCGCCGAAGAGGTCGAACTGCCCCTCGGCCTCCTTGCGCTTCACCGCCACCACGTTGTCGATCATCGTTTCGTAGTGCGCGGTGAGGCCCTTGCGGGTGTGGCCCATCTCGTCGAAGGCACCCGCCTTGATGAGCGATTCCGTGGTGCGCTTGTTGCAGACGACCGCCTCGACCTTGTCCAGGTAGTCGGGGAACGAGGTGTACTTCCCCTTGGACTTACGGCCGCGGATGATCGCGTCCACCACGTTCTGACCGACGTTACGGACCGCCGTCAGGCCGAAGAGGATCACATCGTCACCCTGGGCGGTGAAGTTGGCCTCGGACTCGTTGACGTTCGGCGTGAGCACCTTGATGCCCATGCGGCGGCACTCGTTGAGGTAGACCGCCGACTTGTCCTTGTCGTCACGGACCGAGGTCAGCAGCGCCGCCATGTACTCGGCGGGGTAGTTGGCCTTGAGGTACGCGGTCCAGTAGGTGACCAGGCCGTACGCGGAGGAGTGCGCCTTGTTGAACGCGTATCCGGCGAACGGGACCAGCACGTCCCACACCGCCTGGATGGCCTCGTCGGAGTAGCCGCGCTCCCGGCAGCCCTTCTGGAAGGGCACGAACTCCTTGTCCAGCACCTCCTGCTTCTTCTTGCCCATCGCCCGGCGCAGCAGGTCGGCCTGTCCGAGCGAGTACCCCGCGAGCACCTGGGCGGCCTTCTGCACCTGCTCCTGGTACACGATGAGGCCGTAGGTGATGCCGAGGACCTCCTTGAGGGGCTCCTCCAGCTCGGGGTGGATCGGGGTGATGTCCTGCTGCCCGTTCTTCCGCAGGGCGTAGTTGATGTGCGAGTTCATGCCCATCGGGCCGGGCCGGTAGAGGGCCGAGACGGCGGAAATGTCCTCGAAGTGGTCGGGCTTCATCATGCGCAGCAGGGAGCGCATGGGGCCGCCGTCGAACTGGAAGACGCCGAGGGTGTCACCGCGGCAGAGCAGTTCGAAGGTCTTGGGGTCGTCCAGCGTGAGGTCGAGCATCTTGAGGTCGACGCCCTTGTTGGCGCGGACCATCTTGACCGCGTCGTCCATGATGGTGAGGTTGCGGAGGCCGAGGAAGTCCATCTTCAGCAGGCCCAGCGACTCACAGGTGGGGTAGTCCCACTGGGTCACGACCTGGCCGTCGTTCTTCGGCGAGAACACCGGGACGTGGTCGGTCACGGTCTCGCTGGACATGATCACGCCCGCGGCGTGCACGCCCATCTGGCGGACCAGGCCCTCGATACCGCGCGCGGTGTCGATGACCTTCTTCACGTCCGGCTCGTTCTCGTACATCCCGCGCACCTCGCCCGCCTCGCTGTAGCGGGGGTGCTTCTCGTCGGTGATGCCGGAGAGCGGGATGCCCTTGCCGAGGACGTCGGCGGGCATGGCCTTGGTGATGCGGTCACCCATCGCGTACGGGTAGCCCAGCACCCGGGCCGAGTCCTTGATCGCGTTCTTGGCCTTAATGGTGCCGTACGTGCCGATCTGGGCGACCTTGTCGGCGCCGTACTTCTCGGTGACGTACCGGATGACCTCACCGCGCCTGCGCTCGTCGAAGTCGATGTCGACGTCGGGCATGGAGACGCGCTCGGGGTTGAGGAACCGCTCGAAGATCAGACCGTGTTCGACCGGGTCGAGGTCGGTGATGCCCAGCGCGTACGAGACGATCGAACCGGCCGCGGAGCCTCGGCCGGGGCCCACCGCGATGCCGTTGTTCTTCGCCCACATGATGAAGTCGGCGACCACGAGGAAGTACCCCGGGAACCCCATCTGGATGATGACGTCCATCTCGTACTCGGCGAGCTTCTGCCGGTCCTCGGGGACGCCGCCGGGGAAGCGCTGGGCCATCCCCTTGCGGACCTCCTCCTGGAACCAGGTGACCTCCGTGTACCCCTCGGGCACGTCGAAGCGCGGCATCAGGTCGCGCTTCTCGAACCAGCCGGAGGCGTCGATCTGCTCGGCGACCAGGAGGGTGTTGCGGCAGCCCTCCTGCCAGGCGTCCGAGGAGTCGATGGCGTACATCTCCTCGGTGGACTTCAGGTAGTAGCCGGTGCCGTCGAAGCGGAAGCGGTCCGGGTCGGAGAGGTTCTTGCCGGTCTGGACGCACAGCAGCGCGTCGTGCGCCACGGACTCGCGGGAGTAGGTGTAGTGCGAGTCATTGGTGACCAGCGGCGGGATGCCCAGCTTCTTGCCGACCTCCAGCAGCCCGTCCCGGACCCGGCGCTCGATCTCGATGCCGTGGTCCATCAGCTCCAGGAAATAGCGGTCCTTGCCGAAGATGTCCTGGTACTCGGAGGCGGCCTTCACCGCCTCGTCGAACTGGCCGAGCCGCAGCTTGGTCTGCAGTTCACCCGACGGGCAGCCGGTGGAGGCGATCAGCCCTTCGGACCACTGGGCGATGGTCTCCTTGTCCATCCGGGGCCACTTGACGAAGTAACCCTCCATATAGGCGTCGGAGGAGAGCCGGAAGAGATTGTGCAGACCGGTCTTGTTCGCCGCCCAGATGGTCTTGTGGGTGTAACCACCGGAACCGGAGACGTCATCGCGCTTCTGGTGCGGCTGGCCCCACTGGACCCGTCGCTTGTAGCGCCGCGACTCCGGCGCGACATACGCCTCGATGCCGATGATCGGGGTGACCCCGGCGCCCGTCGCCTGCTGGTAGAAGTCATACGCACCGTGCAGGTTGCCATGGTCGGTCATGGCGATGTGCGTCATGCCCATCTCGTTGCAGGCGTTGAACATGTCCTTGAGCCGCGCCGCACCGTCCAGCAGCGAGTACTGGGTGTGGACATGCAGGTGCGTGAAGGGCGGCTTGGTCACGGTGGCAGACCTCCGGCGAACGGTCGATGACAGCTGGGTGGGACAGGACCGAAGGTTACCCCTCCGGACTGACAGCGGACGGGCGCGGGCGAGTAGCCTCAGACGGTGATCCTCTCGGGATCCTCCGTCTCGTCACGCACGTCGGAATGAATGCCGGACGGGATGAAAAACACCCTGTCGTATGAGTCACCACGCCGTAATCCCCATGCCCCAGGAGGCGCTACGCGATGTCGACCCAGCAGACCCAGGCGGAACAGCGCGGCGAGCACATCCTCGCCGTCTTCGACACCGCCTTCGGCGAGCTGCTCGCCGCCGACCCGGCCGCCTTCCGCGTGAAATTCCGGAAGATGGCCGCCTCGGCGTTCGCCTTCTACCGGGGCACGGCCTGCCTCTTCTACTCCGACGTGGAGCGCGAGCGCGCCGGGGGGCCGTACCTGGACGACCGCACCAGCCGGGTGTGGATCCACGGTGACCTCCACGCCGAGAACTTCGGCAGCTACATGGACGCCAACGGGCGTCTGGTCTTCAACGTGAACGACTTCGACGAGGCGTACGTCGGCCCCTTCACCTGGGACCTCAAGCGCTTCGCCGCCTCCGTCGCGCTCATCGGCTACACCAAGGCGCTCAGCGACGAGAAGATCACCGAGCTGGTGCGCATCTACGCAGCCGCCTACCGCGAGCGGATCCACGCGCTGGCCACCGGCGCCAAGAACGACGAGGTGCCGCCCTTCACGCTGGAGACCGCCGAGGGCCCGCTGCTGGACGCGCTGCGCGTCGCCCGCTCGCTGACCCGCTTCGGGCTGCTCGACTCGATGACCGAGATCCGCGACTTCGAGCGCCGCTTCGCGCCGGGCGGCGGCTCCATCGAGCTGGACGCCGCGACCCGCTACAAGGTGCTGGCCGCCTTCGACGGCTATCTGGAAACGCTTCCCGAGTCCAGTCTCGCGCGTCCGGACTCCTACCGCGTCAAGGACGTCGTGGGCCGCCGGGGCATCGGCATCGGCAGCGCCGGGCTGCCCTCGTACAACATCCTCCTGGAGGGCAACAGCGACGCCCTGGAGAACGATGTGGTGATCTACATGAAGCAGGCGCAGACCCCGGCGGTCTCCCGGCACATCACCGACGAGCAGGTCCGCGCGTACTTCCACCACGAGGGCCACCGCACGGTGATCTCGCAGCGCGCGCTCCAGGCGCACGCCGACCCGTGGCTGGGCTGGACCGAGCTGGACGGGGCCGGGCAGCTGGTCGCCGAGATCTCGCCGTACGCGGTGGACCTGGACTGGTCCGACATCGACGACCCGGCCGAGATCGCGGCCGTCGTCGCGGACCTCGGGCGGGCCACGGCCACCATGCACGCCGCCGCCGACGACCAGAGCGGCCACTCGCTGGTGCCGTTCTCCACCGAGCGCGCCATCGACGCGGTGATCGCCGCCGACGAGGACGGCTTCGGGGAGCTGCTGGTGGACTTCGCCCACACCTACGGCGCCCAGGCCCGCGCCGACCACCAGACCTTCGTGGACCTCTTCCGCAACGGCCGCATCCCGGGGCTCTGAGCAGGGCCGCGGGGCGGCAGCGGGGTGTCCGCCGGGCGGGCACCCCACGGCCCTGATGCCACTCTTGATGTCACTCCTACAGGCGAACGTGGCACAATCCGACCTTATGGACGGGATGGGCAGCGCCGCCGTCGCGGGCGGCACCGGGCCCCAGCTGAGGGCCCTGCGCGCGGCGCTCTTCACAGCGCTGTGCGTCACCCTGTCCTCGGCTTCCCACGTGCTGCTCTCCCGCGTCCCGCTGCCGCTGTCCACGGTCGCGGTGGTCGCGGTGGCCGTCTTCGCCCTCGCCTACGCGCTCGCGGGCCGGGAGCGGGGCTTCTGGGGCATCGCCGCCCTGCTGGTCCCGCTGGAGCTGGCCGCCGACACGATCTTCACCACGGGCCAGGACGCCTGTTACGGCCAGTCCGGCGGCCCGGTGGCCGGCCCCCTGCGCTCCATGGGCGTCGACCTGCTCTGCGGCAGCGGTGACGTGGGCACGCCGCTGGCCGGGATCACCCATCCGGGGGGTGGCACTCCGCTGTCCGCCACCGTCAGCTCCGCCACCCCGTGGCTGCTGCTCGCCGTGCACATCGTCATCGGGCTGATCGCCTCGGCCTGGCTGCGGCGCGGTGAGGCCGCCTGCGGGCGGCTGCTGGGGGCCCTCGCCGGGTTCGCCTTCCGGCCCCTCCTGCTGGCCGTCGCGGTCGTCACCGCGGCCCTGCGGCCCCGGAAGCCCGCCGTGCTGCCGGTGCGCCCGGCGCGTCCGGCCCCCGCGCTCCCCCTTCTGGTGCACTCCGTCGTGCGTCGTGGACCGCCCTGCTCAAGCGCCGCCTGAGCACAGCGTTTCTCTTCCACGTACGCACTATTGACCGACGCAGAACGACGGAGATCGATCCATCATGAGCAACCGCAACAGCCACCAGAACAAGCAGGCCGCGCGTGAGCGGCTGCGCGCCGAGCGTGAGCGCCAGGCCAAGAAGGAGCGGACGCGCCGCCAGCTGTTCGTCGGCGGCGCGGTCCTCGCGGTCCTCGCGATAGCGGGCGGCATAGGCTACGCCGTCACCAACATCAACACCGACGACGTCAACCAGAAGTGGCAGACGGCCGCCGAGAAGAAGACGATGGCGAAGCCCGCCAACACCAGCGGCGCCCAGGGCACCACGGTGGTCATCGGCGACAAGAAGGCCAAGAACACCCTGCACGTCTACGAGGACATGCGCTGCCCGGTCTGCGCCCAGTTCGAGAAGCTCACCGGGCCGACCGTGCTCAAGGACATCAAGGACGGCACCTACAAGGCGCAGTTCACGATGGGCACCTTCCTCGACGACAACAAGCAGATGCCCGGCGCCGGCTCGAAGAACGCCCTGAGCGCGCTCGGTGCGGCGCTCAACGTCAGCCCGCAGGCCTTCCTGGACTACAAGACGGCGCTGTACTCCCCGAAGAACCACCCCGAGGAGACCGACGACGCCTTCGCCGACGACCAGAAGCTGATCGACGTCGCCCAGCAGGTCAAGGAGCTGAAGGGCAACGCGGCCTTCGAGAAGGCCGTGAAGAAGGGCACGTACGACCGGTGGGCGCTGGCCATGTCCAATTCCTTCAACAAGGCCAAGAACGTCGACGGCACCCCGGCCTTCAAGCTCAACGGCAAGGTGCTGGAGACCCCCCAGAAGAATCCGCCCATGACGCCGGACCAGTTCACCCCGCTCATCCAGGAGAACCTCAAGAAGTAACCGCCCCGCACCGCCGGGTCCGCGCGGGCGCGCCCTCCCGGGAACACCCCGAGGGCACGCCCGCCGACCCGGCGGTGACCCCGCGGCGACACATGGGCGAACTTCCCCCGGAAGGCCTGCCCTTCGGGCTTACTTGCCAGTAATGTCGTCGGCCGTGACCGACGCCAAAAACCACATATCCCGCCGCAGCGCTGTCACGGCCGTAGCGGCCACCGCCGCCCTGCTGCCCCTGGCCGCCCAGCCGGCCGCCCACGCCGACACCGGCCCCGCCTTCCTTCACGGCGTCGCCTCCGGCGATCCGCTGCCCGACGGCGTCCTGCTGTGGACGCGCGTCACCCCCGCCCCCGACGCCGTGCCCGGTTCGGGGCTCGGCCCGGCCGTCGAGACCGGCTGGGAGGTCGCCACGGACCGGGAGTTCCGTACGGTCGTCGCGCACGGCACCACCAAGACCACCGCCTCGGCCGACCACACCGTCAAGGCCGATGTGCGCGGGCTGCGCCCGGCCACCGACTACTTCTACCGCTTCCGCGCCGACGGCGGCGCGTACTCCCCCGTGGGGCGCACCCGCACCGCACCGGCGGCCGACGCCGCGACCGTCGGGATCCGCTTCGGGGTGGTTTCCTGCGCCAACTGGGAATCGGGCTACTTCTCGCCGTACCGCCATCTCGCCGACCGCACCGACCTGGACGCGGTCCTGCATCTGGGCGACTACATCTACGAGTACCAGAGCGGCGAATACCCCGATGAGAAGAGCGTCGTCCGGCAGCACGCCCCCACCCACGAGATCACCACCCTCGCCGACTACCGCACCCGGCACGGCAGATACAAGACCGACGCCGACCTCCAGGCGCTGCACGCCGCGGTCCCGGTGATCGCCATCTGGGACGACCACGAGTTCGCCAACGACGCCTGGTCGGGCGGGGCCGAGAACCACACCCCCGGCACCGAGGGCGCCTGGGCGTCCCGGGTGGCCGCCGCCAAGCAGGCGTACTTCGAGTGGATGCCGGTACGCCCCTCCACCGCGGGCACCACCTACCGGCGGCTGCGCTACGGCACCCTCGCCGACCTCCACCTGCTCGACCTGCGCTCGTTCCGCTCCCAGCAGGCGGGCGTGGGCAGCGGCGCGGTGGACGACCCGGAGCGTACGGTCACCGGGCGCGCCCAGCTCGACTGGCTCAAGTCCGGGCTCTCCGCCTCGGACACCGCCTGGCGGCTGGTCGGCAACTCGGTGATGATCTCACCGGTCGCCTTCGGCTCGCTCTCCGCCGAGCTGCTCGCCCCGCTGGCCGAACTCCTCGGGCTGCCCAAGGAGGGCCTGGCGATCAACACCGACCAGTGGGACGGCTATACGGACAACCGGCGCGAGCTGCTCGCCCACCTCACCCGGAACGCCATCGGCAACACCGTCTTCCTCACCGGTGACATCCACATGGCGTGGGCCAACGACGTGCCGGTGAAGGCCGCGACCTATCCGCTCTCCGACTCGGCCGCGACCGAGTTCGTGGTCACCTCGGTGACCTCGGACAACCTGGACGATCTGCTTCACGTACCGGCGCACACCGTCTCGCTGGCCGCGGCCGCCGCCCTCCGGGCCGCCAACCGCCATGTGAAGTGGCTGGACATGGACGCGCACGGATACGGCGTGCTCGACGTCACCGCCGAGCGGGCCCAGATGGACTACTACGCCGTCTCCGACAAGACCGACCCCGACGCCACCGCGTCCTGGTCCCGGTCCTACCGCACCCGCTCGGGCACCCAGCGCGTCGAGCGCGCCGACCAGCCGGTGGCCTGAGCCCTCGGGCGTGTCCGCCCTAGGCCAGCTCGTCGAGGAAGCCGAGCGCCACCCGCCAGGTGGCCTCGGCGGCCTGCTCGTCGTAGTCCGGCAGCTCCGGGTCGGTGTACAGATGCCCCGCCCCCGGATAGCGGAAGACCTCCACATCGGCCCCGATCCGCCCCATCCGCAGATACCAGGCGTTCAGCCAGTCGTGCGGCTCGAACGGGTCGGGGTCGGCGACGTGCAGCTGCACCGGCAGCTCGTCGGTCGTGGTGTCGTCGGCGATGTCCGAGGTCCCGTGCAGCAGGAGCAGCCCGCGCGCCTTCTCGTCGGCCAGCGCCAGGTTCTGCGCGATCGAGCCGCCGAGCGAGAAGCCCGCGTAGATCAGCCCCCGGTCCGAGACCGGCGCCGCGGCCCGCACCGCCCGCTTCAGCAGCTCGTCCCCGCCGATCTCCTCCTTGAGGGCCATGCCCTCCTCGGCGGTGTCCGCCGTCCGCCCCTCGTACAGATCGGGTACGAGCACTTCATGCCCCGCGGCACGCAGCCGGTCCGCGGCCGCGTGCACCGCGGGCCGCAGGCCGTACATGGAATGGAGGAGCAGGATCGGGGAACCGGACACAGTAGTCACTTCCTAGTGGGTGGACCGCGCTTCGCCCATCGTGCCAGGTAAGGCCCGGGAAGGCGGAACCGAGAACCTCCGGCGGAAGGACGAGGAAGATCTTCATGGAGGACGTGCTGCGTCCGCTCATCGTCATCGGCGGCTCCCTCGCCATCACCCTGTTCATCGGCTGGGGAGCCGACTGGCTGTTGCGGCGGATCGACGCCCGGCACCCGGAGACCCCGCTGTGGGACCTGCTGCGCGGCTGTCGGCTGCCGCTCCAGGTGACGGTGTGCACGGCGCTGCTCCGCGGCTCGTACGAGACGATCCACGCACCGGCCATCAGCGCGCACCAGACGGCGATCGGGCGGCTGCTCACGCTGGTGCTGATCGCGGCGACCGCCTGGCTGGTGATCCGCGGCTCCGGGGCCATCGTGGAGTCCTCGTACTCCCGCTACGCCGCCAGCGCGCACGACGCGGCGCGGGTGCGGCGGGTGCGCACCCAGGTGACGCTGATCCAGCGCGTGGTGGCCGCGGTGGTCGGGGTGGTGGCGGCGTCGGCGATGCTGCTGACCTTCCCCGCGATGCGTGCCGTCGGCACGTCGATGCTGGCGTCCGCCGGAATCCTGGGCATCGTCGCCGGTGTCGCCGCCCAGTCGACGCTGGGCAACCTCTTCGCCGGGCTGCAGATCGCCTTCGGCGACATGGTGCGGATCGGCGACACGGTGGTGGTCAACGGCGAATGGGGCACGGTCGAGGAGATCACCCTCACTTTCCTGTCCGTGCGGACCTGGGACGAGCGCCGGATCACCATGCCGGTGTCGTACTTCACCGGCCAGCCGTTCGAGAACTGGTCGCGCGGCGGCGCCCAGAAGACCGGCACGGTCCTCTTCCACCTCGACCACCACGCCCCGATCGAGGAGATGCGGGCGAAGCTGCGCGAGATCGTGCAGGAGTCACGGGCCTGGGACGGGCGGGACTGGAGCCTGGTCGTCACCGACACGAGCCCGAGCACCATCGTGGTGCGCGCGCTGATCACCGCGCGGGACTCCGACGACGCGTGGACGGTGCGGTGCGAGGTGCGGGAGCGGATGATCACGTGGCTGCGGGAGGAGCATCCGTACGCGCTGCCGCGGATCACGACCGCGCCCGCGGTGCAGGCCCAGATACCCGCGTCCGCGCAGCCCGCTCCCACCGGCCCCGCCCACGAGGACCACTTCGCCCGCTTCGACAACGGCTTCCGCAAGGGCTGAGGCCGCAGGGCTCAGCGCCTCACAGCGCCCGCCGCATCGCCCGGTGCGGGATGCCGCTGCCCTCGTCGAACTCCGGCCCGAACGCCGCGTACCCCAGCCGCTCGTAGAACGCGAGCGCGTGGGTCTGGGCCTCCAGGTAGACCTGGGACAGCCCCCGGCGCCCCGCCTCCGCCTCGACGGCCCGGACCAGCGCCGCCCCCAGCCCCGTGCCGCGCGCAGCGGAGGCCACGGCGAGGCGGCCGAGGACGGCGGTGGTGGCGCCGTTCACCCCGGCGTGGGCGTACTTCTTGTCAGCGGCGGCGCCGTGGAGGAACCGGACGGTGCCCACGGGACGGCCCGCCGAGGAGGCCAGGAGGTGGACGGCGTGCGCGTCGTACGCGTCCATCTCCTCCTCCACGGAAATCCCCTGCTCGACCACGAAGACCTCGCGGCGCACGGCATGGCAGCCCGTGAGGTCGCCATCGGTCACGACCTCGATGGCGTACGGCAGGCTCACGCGCTCTCCGACCGCACGATGTCCAGCGACCGCTGCAGATCGTCCGGGTAGGGGCTCTCGAACTCGATCCAGCTGCCGTCCGACGGGTGCTCGAAGCCCAGCCGCATCGCGTGCAGCCACTGCCGGGTCAGCTTCAGCCGCTTGGCGAGCGTGGGGTCGGCCCCGTAGGTGAGGTCGCCGACGCACGGATGGCGGTGGGCCGACATATGCACCCGGATCTGGTGGGTGCGCCCGGTCTCCAGCTTGATGTCGAGGAGGCTGGCGGCGCGGAAGGCCTCGATGAGGTCGTAGTGGGTGACGCTCGGCTTGCCGTCCGCGGTCACGGCCCACTTGTAGTCGTGCTGGGGGTGGCGCCCGATCGGCGCGTCGATGGTGCCGCTCAGCGGATCGGGGTGGCCCTGGACCAGCGCGTGGTAGCGCTTCTCGACCGTGCGCTCCCGGAACTGCTGCTTGAGCAGGGTGTACGCGCGCTCGGACTTGGCGACGACCATCAGCCCGGAGGTGCCCACGTCCAGCCGGTGGACGATGCCCTGGCGCTCGGCGGCGCCCGAGGTGGCGATGCGGAACCCGGCGGCGGCGAGCCCGCCGATCACGGTGGTGCCGGTCCAGCCGGGGCTGGGGTGGGCGGCGACGCCGACCGGCTTGGCGATGACCACGATGTCGTCGTCGTCATGGACGATCTCCATGCCCTCGACGGGCTCGGCGACGATCTGGACCGGCGGCGCGGCCTGCGGCATCTCGACTTCGAGCCAGGCCCCGCCGGAGACCCGGTCGGACTTTCCTGCGGTGCTGCCGTCGACCTGCACCTTCCCGGCCGCGGCCAGCTCGGCCGCCTTGGTCCGCGAGAAGCCGAACATGCGGGCGATCGCGGCGTCGACGCGCTCGCCCTCCAGTCCGTCGGGTACGGGCAGGGTGCGGATCTCGGGAATCGTACTCACCCGTCGAGTATGACGGACCGCGCGGACCGGTTCGTACGCCCGTCGGATACCGGCCCCGCGCGGCAGCGGCGCGTCAGTCCTTGTGGACCGTGCCGTCCGGGTCCAGACCGCGGAACGAGAGGATCACGATCAGGAAGCCGCCGCACACGATCGCCGAGTCGGCGAGGTTGAAGACCGCGAAGTGCGCGGGCGCGATGAAGTCCACGACCGCCCCCTGCAGATCGCCCGGCGCCCGGAAGACCCGGTCGGTGAGGTTGCCGAAGGCGCCGCCGAGGAGCATGCCGAGCGCGATCGCCCAGGGCAGGCTGTAGAGCTTGCGGGCCAGCCGCGCGATGACCACGATCACCGCGGCCGCGATCACCGTGAAGACGATGGTCATCGCCTCGCCCATGCCGAAGGCGGCGCCGCGGTTGCGGATCACCTCCAGCTGCAGCCAGGTGCCGATCACCTCGACCGGAGCGTGGTGCTCCAGCTTGGCGACCACGGCCAGCTTGCTGCACAGATCCAGGAGGTACGCGAACCCGGCGACCGCGATCAGCACCCCGATCCGCCGCTTCTTCCCGGCCCCCGCCGCGGCACCGGCGGCGCTGGTCCCGGCGCCCTCCTCGGCCTTCCCCGCATCTGGCGTACCGATGGCCTGCTCCGCCTCTGTCAACGTGTGTCCCTCATCGTCCGGGCCAGTCTCCCCCTGGCTCAGACGAGGGTACGACACAGGCGTGCGGACGGTCAGCGGCGCTCCTGACGCTGTTTGCACTCGACGCACAGCGTGGCGCGCGGGAATGCCTGCATCCGGGCTTTCCCGATCGCGTTTCCGCAGTTCTCGCAGAGTCCGTACGTCCCGGCGTCCAGCCGCTCCAGGGCGCGCTCGGTCTGCAGCAGCATCTCGCGGGCGTTCCCGGCCAGGGCCATCTCGTGCTCGCGCGTGATGTTCTTGGTGCCGGTATCGGCCTGGTCGTCGCCCGCGCCGTCGCCTGAGTCACGCATCAGCCCGGTGATCGCCTCCTCGGAGGCGAGGATCTCGGTACGCAGCCGGCCCGCCTCGGTCAGCAGCTCGGTGCGCGCCTCCTCCACCTCCTCCGCCGACCAGGGGTCCTCACCGGGGCGTACGGCCAGCTCAGCGGGGTCCACGGGGCCGTCCGACACCCGGGCCTTGGGCACGCCTGAGGGCGGGAACGACGGCGCGGCCTGCTTCGCGGTCGGCGCACCGCCCGGAGTCTTCTTCGCAACCACTTTCCTGGCTCCCGTCTTCTTCGCGGGCACCGCCTTCTTGGCGGGTGCGGCCGACGCGGTCTTCTTGGCCGTGGCCTTCTTGACCGTGGCTTTCGTGGTCTTCTTGGCTGCCGTGGTCTTGGTGGCCTTCTTCGCAGTGGCCTTCTTCGTGACCTTCGCGGCCTTGTCGTCCGGCGCGGCGCTCTTCTTGGCGGACGCGGCCTTCGTCGCTTTCGCCGTACTCTTCTGCACGGCGGTCTTCCTAGCCACCATGGCCGCGGCCCCTTCACATATTGTGATCTTGCTCGCGAATCGTTCCGGAACGATAAATCGACTCCGGGCACGCGGCAACGGGGCACGCCGCCCGATTCGCCCGGCTTGCCCGTACGGCAACCCGGTCTCCACCGTTGTGCCCCACCCGCCGCCCGGTAATCCGGCCGGGAACCGGTACCGGAGAGTGACGTGCGACGGCTCCCGCACTGCAGCACCCGGCGTATCGGCATTCGGGTCATCTCGGGTGGGGCCCGTACCCCAGTCGGCGCAGCGGCGTAAATCGGTCGGCCGCGGTCCGTCCGGCCCCGTACACTGGGCCCAGCGAAAGGCGTGGATGGGGACGAGTAGCGTCGTACGCGGCCACCAGCGACCCGGGGACGGTGTGAGCCCGGGGGCGAGCGCGATGTGAAGGATCACCCCGGAGCCGCCGGAAGAACACCCGCACTGGGCCAGTAGAACCGGCATCGCGACCCCAATGAGGGGGCCGGGAGCGCGCTGCTCACGGCCAAGGAGGGTGGTACCGCGGGAGCGCTGACAGCTCTCGTCCCTCCGACGGAAACGACGAGACGTATCCGCCGGAGGACGCATTCCGATGACGCAGTACCGCCAGGTGCCCGCCCAGGTCGACCTGCCCGCCCTCGAGCACGCCGTGCTCGACTTCTGGCGCGAGAACAAGATCTTCGCCCGTACCCTCGAACAGTCCGAGGGCCGGCCGGAGTGGGTCTTCTACGAGGGCCCCCCCACCGCGAACGGCATGCCGGGCGCGCACCACATCGAGGCCCGCGTCTTCAAGGACGTCTTCCCCCGCTTCCGCACCATGCGCGGCTACCACGTCGCCCGCAAGGCGGGCTGGGACTGCCACGGCCTGCCGGTCGAGCTGGCGGTCGAGAAGGAGATGGGCTTCAACGGCAAGAAGGACATCGAGGCGTACGGCATCGCCGAGTTCAACGCCAAGTGCCGGGAGTCGGTGACCCGGCACACCGACGCCTTCGCCGAGCTGACCCAGCGCATGGGCTACTGGGTCGACCTGGACGACGCCTACCGCACGATGGACCCCGAGTACGTCGAATCGGTGTGGTGGTCGCTCAAGGAGATCTTCAACAAGGGCCTCCTGGTCCAGGACCACCGGGTCGCCCCCTGGTGTCCGCGCTGCGGCACCGGTCTGTCCGACCACGAGCTGGCGCAGGGCTACGAGACCGTCGTCGACGCCTCGGTCTATGTGCGCTTCCCGCTGACCTCCGGCCCGCTGGCGGGCGAGGCGTCGCTGCTGGCCTGGACGACCACTCCGTTCTCGCTGGTCGCCAACCTCACGGTCGCCGCCCACCCCGAGGTGACCTACGTGGTCGCCACGGACGGCAAGGAGAAGCTGGTCGTCGCCGAGTCGCTGGTCGAGCAGGCGCTCGGCGAGGGCTGGCAGACCACCGGCCAGAGCTTCACCGGGGCCGAGATGGAGCGCTGGACGTACCAGCGCCCCTTCGAGCTGGTCGAGATCCCGGACGCGCACTTCGTGGTCAACGCCGACTACGTCACCACCGAGGACGGCACCGGACTGGTGCACCAGGCGCCCTACGGTGAGGAGGACTTCAAGAGCAGCCGCGCCTACGGCGTTCCGATCGTCAATCCGATCCGCACGGACGGCACCTTCGAGGACGAGCTGGACCTGGTCGGCGGCCAGTTCTTCAAGAAGGCCGACGAGGCGCTGGTCCGCGACATGGACGAGCGCGGTCTGCTCTTCAAGCACCTGGCGTACGAGCACAGCTACCCGCACTGCTGGCGCTGCCACACCCCGCTGATCTACTACCCCCAGCCGTCCTGGTACATCCGCACCACCGCGATCAAGGACGCGCTGCTGCGGGAGAACGAGAAGACCAACTGGTTCCCGGACTCGGTCAAGCACGGCCGCTTCGGCGACTGGCTGAACAACAACATCGACTGGGCGCTCTCCCGCAACCGCTACTGGGGCACCCCGCTGCCCATCTGGCGCTGTGAGGAGAACCACCTGACCTGCGTCGGCTCGCTCACCGAGCTGTCCGAGCTGACCGGCACCGATCAGACCGGGCTCGACCCGCACCGCCCGTACATCGACGAGGTCACCTTCGCCTGCCCCGCCGAGGGCTGCTCGCTGGACGCCGTGCGGGTGCCGGAGGTCATCGACGCCTGGTACGACTCGGGTTCGATGCCGTTCGCGCAGTGGGGCTACCCGTACCGCAACAAGGAGGTCTTCGAGAAGCGCTACCCGGCGCAGTTCATCTCCGAGGCCATCGACCAGACCCGCGGCTGGTTCTACACGCTCATGGCGGTCGGCACGCTCGTCTTCGATCGGTCGAGCTATGAAAACGTGGTCTGCCTCGGTCACATCCTGGCCGAGGACGGCCGGAAGATGTCCAAGCACCTGGGCAACATCCTGCAGCCCATCCCGCTCATGGACCAGCACGGCGCCGACGCCGTGCGCTGGTTCATGGCCGCCGGCGGTTCGCCGTGGGCGGCCCGCCGGGTGGGCCACGGCACCATCCAGGAGGTCGTGCGCAAGACGCTGCTCACCTACTGGAACACGGTCGCCTTCCAGGCCCTGTACGCCCGCACGTCGGGCTGGGCACCGTCCGCCGCCGACCCGGCCCGCGCCGAGCGCCCGATGCTGGACCGCTGGCTGCTGGGCGAACTGGGCACCCTCACCGAGCAAGTCACCCAGGCGATGGAGGCGTACGACACCCAGCGCGCCGGGCGGCTGCTGTCGGCGTTCGTGGACGACCTGTCCAACTGGTACGTCCGCCGCTCGCGCCGCCGCTTCTGGCAGGGCGACGCGGCCGCGTTGCGCACGCTGCACGAGGTCATCGAGACGGTCACCCGGCTGATGGCCCCGCTGGTCCCGTTCATCACCGAGCGCGTCTGGCAGGACCTGGTCGTCCCCGTCGCCCCGGACGCCCCCGACTCCGTCCACCTCACCTCGTGGCCGGAGGCCGACCAGGCCATGATCGACCCGGCGCTCTCGGCCCAGATGGCGCTCGTACGGCGCCTGGTGGAGCTGGGCCGGGCCACCCGCGCCGAATCCGGCGTGAAGACCCGCCAGCCGCTCTCGCGCGCGCTGGTCGCCGCGTCCGGCTTCGAGGCCCTGGGCGCCGAGCTGCGCGCCCAGATCGAGGAGGAGCTGAACGTCTCCTCGCTCGCCACGCTGAGCGAGGTCGGCGGCTCGCTGGTCGACACCACCGCCAAGGCCAACTTCCGTGCCCTGGGCAAGCGCTTCGGCAAGGGCACCCAGCCGGTCGCCAAGGCCATCGCGGAAGCCGACGCCGCCGCGCTGTCGGTAGCGCTCCGCGAGGGGACGGCCTCGGTCGAGGTCGACGGCGAGACGGTCACCCTCTCCCCCGACGAGGTCATCATCACCGAAACCCCGCGGGAGGGCTGGTCGGTCGCCTCCGACTCGGGCGCGACGGTCGCCCTCGACCTGGAGATCACCCCGGAGCTGCGGCGCGCGGGGCTGGCCCGGGACGCGATCCGGATGATCCAGGAGGCCCGTAAGAACAGCGGGCTGGACGTCGCGGACCGGATCGCCCTGCGGTGGCAGTCGTCCGACGAGGACCTCCGTCAGGCCCTCACGGACCACGCGGAGCTGATCGCCGACGAGGTGCTCGCCACGGACTTCGCCTCCGGCGAGGCCGACGCGGCCTACGGCACCCCCTTCGAGGACCCGGCCCTGGGGCTCACCTTCCGCCTCCACAAGGCGTAACCCAGGGGCGGGGGTTTGTCCCCCGCCCCTCCCCGCAACCGGGGCCCACCCCGGACCCCGGTTGCGGCCCGCCCGTCCGGCACGCCGCGACTGGGCCCAGGCGCAGGGGGCTCCGCCCCCTGACCTCCCGTCCCGCGACGCCCACCCAGGCGCCGCAACCGGCACGCCGAACCGCATCCCCTCGGCCACAACCGGCATGGGCCCCGGCACCGAGACGGGCATGGTCGTGGCAGTTGGGGCCCGCGGTCCGGGAGCAGCCCTGCCCCGCGCCCAACCCCCGCGGCCGCGAGGCAAAGCCCCGGTTACGGACCCCAGCCCGTCCGGCGCTTGAGGACCGGGGGTCCGGGGGCGGAGCCCCCACACGCGGCGGAGCCGCGTATCGACAAAAGCACCCCCAGCCAGCAAAAGGGCCGGGCCCGGGAGCTTGGTGCTGCTCCCGGGCCCGGCCCGTGATTGCCGAGACGCTCAGTCAGACGCGCGACGCGTCAGTTGTCGTCCTCGTCGATGAGGAAGCCCCGCATCGGGCTCGGCGCCTGCTGCATCGGCTGCGGACTCTGCGGCCGCACCGGTGCCATCGGCTGGGTCATCGCGGGGGACATCTGCTGCTGACCACCGTACGACGGCGCGCCGCCGTTCTGCTGGTGGCCACCGCCCATCGACTGGTTGCCGCCCATCGTGTGGCCACCCATCGAGCCGGCACCCGAGGAAGCCATGGACCCGCTCATCGAGGGGGACGGCGGCAGCGACGCGGTCGCCGGGGTACGCGGCGGGGCCAGCGAGTCGTCGGACTGGTTCTCCAGCTGGCGCAGCTGGCTCTCCAGGTACGACTTCAGCCGGGTGCGGTACTCGCGTTCGAAGCCACGCAGGTCCTCGACCTTGCGCTCGAGCGTGGCACGAGCGGACTCCAGGGAGCCCATCGCGACACGGTGCTTCTCCTGCGCGTCCCGCTCCAGCGCGTCCGCCTTCGCGCGGGCGTCGCGCTCCAGGCCCTCGGCGCGGCTGCGGGCCTCGCCGACGATCTTGTTGGCCTCGGAACGGGCCTCCGCGATCGCCTGGTCAGCGGTCTGCTGCGCGAGCGAGAGCACGCGCGCGGCGCTGTCGCCGCCCGGGCCCTGACCCGGCTGCGGCAGCTGCGGGCCGCCGGGGCCACCGGGACCGCCCATCGGGCCGCCCATGGGCCCGCCGGGACCCATGGGGCCGTTCTGGCCCATCGGACCGGGACCGCCGGGGCCACCAGGACCGCCGGGGCCGCCCTGGCCCATCGGCCCGGGGCCGCCCTGGCCCATCGGACCGGCCGGCAGCTGCGGGGCACCGCCCGGAAGCTGCGGCGGGCCACCCATCTGCTGCTGCTGTTGCTGTTGTTGTTGCTGCTGCTGCTGCTGCGGCGGGCCGGGCTGGCCCTGCTGCTGCGGCGGTCCGGATATGGCGGCGGGAACAGGGGCGCCGGGTCGCTCCTGCTGTTCCGGTGGTTTGCGCATGCCTTGCTGCTGCTGACTCTGTGCGGCGGCCCGGGTGGCTGCGGCCAGCTTGGCGCGCAGGTCCTCGTTCTCCCGCAGTAGCCGGGTCAGTTCGGCTTCGACCTCATCGAGGAAGGCATCGACCTCGTCCTCGTCATAGCCTTCTCGGAGGCGGACGGTCGTGAACTGCTTGTTCCGCACGTCCTCGGGGGTCAACGGCATCTCTACTTCACCTCAACGTAGTCGTCGGCAACCGGCAAGACCGTATCGTTCACACCCTGCTCGCAAAATTGCTCACGACGGTGATCAGGATCCAGACGATGATCATCAGCACGAAGAAGGACAGGTCGAGCGCCACACCCCCGAGACGCAACGGCGGGATGACCCGCCGCAGCAGCTTGAGTGGCGGATCGGTCACAGTGTAGGTGGCCTCGAGGATGACCACCATCGCCCTACCGGGTTGCCACGAGCGTGCGAACTGGAAGACGTAGTCCATCACCAGCCGGAAGATCAGCACGATCAGGAAGCAGTACAGCGCGATGTAGATCACCTGCAGTGCGATGCCCATCTCGCGCGTCCCTCTCCCCTGTTGCGTACGCGGCCTTGCGGCCTCGGATGACTCGGTGTTGCCGTGTTGCGTCTCAGCTCTGGTTGAAGAACCCGCCCTCTGCGATACGGGCCTTGTCCTCCGCCGTGACATCGACGTTAGCAGGAGACAACAGGAACACCTTCTGCGTCACGCGCTCAATGCTCCCATGGAGACCGAACACGAGTCCGGCGGCAAAGTCGACAAGTCGCTTCGCGTCCGTGTCGTCCATCTCCGTCAGATTCATGATCACCGGGGTGCCCTCACGGAAGTGTTCCCCGATAGTACGGGCCTCGTTGTAGGTCCGGGGGTGCAGTGTGGTGATGCGGTACGGCTCCCGCTCGGACACAACCTTGGGCATGATCACCGGTGCGTTCTTCTCCAAGTTCTGACGTTCAGGTGTGATAGACGCCACGGGGGCGATTCGCGCGGGTTGTCTGCTTTCCGTCACAAGCGGAGCTGGTTCACGCTGTGCGGGGGGATGGACGACTCGCACAGATTCGCCCCTCTCCGGCCGTGGTTCGGTCTCCACGGCCGGATGACGCCGGCGCTCCCGCTCAGGCTCCGGCTCGGGCTCGAATTCGTCGTCGGGGTCGAACCCCCGGCCGTCGTACCCATCGTCCTCCACGAGGCCGAGGTAGACCGCCATCTTGCGCATCGCGCCGGCCATTCTCTGCGTCCTCCGCTCTGTGGTGGATCGGCTCCGCCACCGGATGCCCTGGATCCACGTGGCCTGCCCGTCTTTTGACGGGAATGACCATATTTTCTGCTGTGGTCCGACTTCTTCGCGACGTTACCGGAGCCTGGGTCGGACTCCGAGTACCGCGGTGCCGACGCGCACATGTGTCGCTCCCGCCGCAACCGCTTCTTCCAGATCTGAGCTCATTCCCGCGGAGACCATGTTCGCAGCAGGATGAGCCACGCGCAGGCCGGATGAGATTTCCATCAACCGGCCGAACGCCGCCCGCGGCTGGTCCGCGTAGGGGCCGGCCAGCGGCGCGACGGTCATCAGCCCGTCCAGCCGCAGCCCGTCGGCCGCGATCACGGCGTCGGCGAGGGCGCCCACTCCGTCCGGACCGACGCCTCCCCGCTGACCCCGCTCGCCGGAGTCCACATCGAGCGCCACTTGAATCAGGACACCCAGTTCGCGCGCGGCCCCCACAGCCGCACCCGAGAGCGCGTCGACCAATCGCTTGCGATCAACCGATTGCACCACATCGGCATAACTACATACAGAACGCACCTTATTGGTCTGCAATTGCCCGACAAAATGCCAGATCAATGGCAGATCGGCACATTCCGAAGCTTTCGGGGCGGCCTCCTGATCGCGGTTCTCGGCGACGTGCCGGACGCCGAGTTCCGCGAGCAAACGGACATCGCTCGCCGGGTACGTCTTGGTGACCACGATCAGGGTCACCTCTTCGCGCTTGCGACCGGCGGCGGCGCAGGCGGCGGAGATACGTTCCTCCACCCGTGCCAGGTTCGCGGCCAGTTCCGTCTTGCGATCCGTCACAGCTCAGCCGTCCAACCAGACATAGCTCGCGAGCCGCCCCGTTGTGCGGTCGCGCCGGTACGAGAAGTGATCCGCCGATTCCAGGGTGCAGATGTGAGATTGTCCATCCATCTCCACACCGGCCCGGGCGAGTTGGGCTCGTACCCCGGCCGCCACGTCCACCGCCGGGGTGCCCCAGCTGGTCTCGGCCCAGGACTCGGGCACCGTCTCCGCGACCTCGGCGCGCATCGCCTCGGGGACCTCGTAGCACCGGCCGCAAACGGAGGGTCCGGTTCGGGCCACGATCCGGACCGGGTCCGCGCCCTGAGCGGTCATCGCCTCGACCACCGCCGGGACCACTCCGGCGACCAGGCCCGGCCGTCCCGCGTGGGCGGCACCGGCGACACCGGCGACCGGATCGGCCAGCAGCACCGGGGTGCAGTCGGCAGTAAGGACGGCGAGGGCGAGCCCCCGACGCGATGTCACCACCGCGTCCACCGAAGGGATCTCACCGGTCGCCCAGGGACCCTCGACCACGGCCACGTCCCGGCCGTGCACCTGGTTCATCCAGACGACGGACGACGGGTCCAGGCCGAGTGCCTTGGCCGCCAGTTCGCGGTTGGTCCGCACGGTCTGGGGGTCGTCGCCCACCGCGCCGCCGAGGTTCAGCTCATCATACGGAGCGGCGCTCACCCCGCCCCACCGGTCGGTGAAGGCGAAGTGCGCGCCGCTCGCGTCGTGCTGTTGCGCTATCACTGCTGAGTCGCTTCAGGGTCGCCGTGGAGCCATGGCACCCGGCTCACTTCAGGAAGTCCGGCACGTCCAGTTCCTCGGCCTGGCTGTCCTGGTAGGGACGGGCCGGCGGGACCTGCGGCGTGGACACCGGGGGCGGCGGCGGAACCTCGGCGACCGGAGCGGGCTCCGGGGCGGGCTCCTCCTCACGCGGAGTGACGCTGCCGAGGCCGCCGAAGGACGGACGGCCGGGCTCCGGGGCGGGCTGGCGGGGAGCCTGGCTGCTCGTGCTCTCCTCGCGGCCGCCGTTGTACGAGCCCAGCACCTTGTCGCGGTTCTGGTTCTTCGCGGGCGGCTGGCCGCCGTCGAAGCCCGCCGCGATTACGGTGACCCGGACCTCGTCGCCGAGCGCGTCGTCGATCACCGCGCCGAAGATGATGTTGGCCTCGGGGTGGGCGGCTTCGCTCACCAGCTGGGCGGCCTCGTTGATCTCGAACAGACCGAGGTCGGAGCCGCCGGAGATGGAGAGCAGCACACCCCGGGCGCCGTCGATGGACGCCTCCAGCAGTGGCGAGGAGATCGCCATCTCGGCGGCGGCCACCGCGCGGTCGTCGCCGCGCGCCGAGCCGATGCCCATGAGCGCCGAGCCCGCCTCGGACATCACGGACTTGACGTCCGCGAAGTCGAGGTTGATCAGACCGGGGGTGGTGATGAGGTCGGTGATGCCCTGAACACCCGACAGCAGCACCTGGTCCGCCGACTTGAACGCGTCGAGCACGCTCACCTGACGGTCAGAGATCGACAGGAGCCGGTCGTTCGGAATGACGATGAGGGTGTCGACCTCGTCGCGCAGCCCCGCGATGCCGTCCTCGGCCTGATTGGCGCGGCGGCGGCCCTCGAAGGTGAACGGACGGGTGACCACACCGATCGTCAGCGCGCCCAGCGAGCGGGCGATGTTGGCGACGACGGGGGCGCCACCGGTGCCGGTGCCACCGCCCTCACCCGCGGTCACGAAGACCATGTCGGCCCCCTTGAGGACCTCCTCGATCTCCTCCCGGTGGTCCTCGGCGGCCTTGCGGCCGACATCGGGGTTGGCGCCGGCGCCCAGTCCACGAGTGAGCTCACGGCCGACGTCGAGTTTGACGTCCGCGTCACTCATCAGCAGGGCCTGCGCATCGGTGTTGATCGCGATGAACTCGACGCCCTTGAGCCCGACCTCGATCATCCGGTTGATGGCATTCACGCCACCGCCGCCGATGCCGACGACCTTGATGACTGCGAGGTAGTTCTGCGGTGCTGCCACGTCGAAGGCCTCTCGCCTCGAGTTACGTGTCGCCACCCCGCTGTTGCCGCGGTGCGCCGACTGATGCCGAATGGGACGGTTCCGATTGCCGACCCCAACCCTAACGCTGAAGTTTAGGGTTACCAGTGCCTCTGTTTCCCGGAGTCTTCGGAACAGGACACTAAGTCGACAAGTGGCGCGCGTTCAATGAACACGCCGAACCGACCGCTTTTCTTTTCACCCTATGTGATCACCCAGTGGGCTAGCCAACCAGGGTGCTGGCCTGCCGCTATCCCCGTCAACTACGGGACACCGCGGGCGCGCTCGGCGCGCTGACGTCGAAGTGACCGGCGTCGGGCCGCGCTTTCATCAGCGCGGTGAGCGCCTTGGCCTTCACGGCTCCGCGCTCAGCGCTCCCCCACGCGACCGTACGGCTCCTGGACAGCTCCAGGGTGATCGAGTCGTACGAACGGACGCGGACCGAGCGCGTGTCCGCCCGGACCTTCGCCGGGAGCCCGGAGACCACCCGGACGGCCTCGCGACGCAGCCGCCCCGGGCCGAAATGGCGTGAACTCGGCGACCGGTCCGGCTCCATTTCGAGCAGCGGAACGTCCTTCGGCCGCTGGGTCAGCCGGGAGAACCGCACGCCACCGGCGTCCACTTCGCGGAACTTCCCGCCCTCTTCGACAATCACTTCGGCCTTGCGTTCCGTCACATCAAGACTGATGGTGTGCGGCCATGACCGGGATACGTCCACTTTCGCTATCCGCGGCAGCCGGTCGCGCAGCCGCTGCCCGATCGCGTCGGTGTCCACCGCGACCAGCGGGGTGTCCAGCGGGACGGCCGCGGCCTTGCGGACCTCGGCCTGGGTGAGCACGTCCGCGCCGGCGACGCTCACCCGCTCGGCCCGCAGCCAGCTCGACCCGTACAGCAGCCAGCCGGTCCCGCCGCCCAGCAAGGCTGCCACCACGGCGGCGACGATCAGGGTGCGGCGGCGGGGCAGGCGAATCCTGCGCCGCGCCGCGAAGAGGCGCGGGGGCGGGCCGGACGGCGACGCCCGTCGGGGACCGCTCTCGGCGGTCGTCGGTCCGGCCACGCTCCCTGCCTTCTCACGCCTGGCGGCGTGCCGCGATTGCCTCGTACACCATGCCGACCAGCAGCTCGTCGGCGTCCCGGCGGCCGAACTCGGCGGCGCGCCGCGACATCTCGTACAGCCGGTGCGGGTCGCCGAGCACCGGGAGCACATTGCTCTGCACCCATTCGGGCGTCAGCTCGGCGTCGTCGACCAGCAGTCCGCCGCCCGCCTTGACCAGCGGCTGGGCATTCAGCCGCTGCTCGCCGTTGCCGATGGGCAGCGGGACGTAGGCGGCCGGGAGCCCGACGGCGGACAGCTCGGCGACGGTCATCGCGCCCGCGCGGCAGAGCATCATGTCGGCCGCGGCGTACGCGAGGTCCATCCGGTCCACGTACGGTACCGGGATGTAGGGCGGCATTCCGGGCATGTTGTCCACATGCGGCAGTTCGTTTTTCGGACCCACCGCGTGGAGGACCTGAATTCCGGCCCGCTGGAGGAACGGGGCGACCCGCTGGACGACCTCGTTCAGCCGACGGGCGCCCTGCGAGCCGCCGGAGACCAGCAGCGTCGGCAGGTTCTGGTCGAGGCCGAAGGCCGCGCGCGCCTCGGGGCGGACCGCGGCCCGGTCCAGGGTCGCGATGGAACGGCGCAGCGGGATGCCCACGTAGCGGGCACCCCGGAGCTTGCTGTCCGGGGTGGAGACCCCGACGGACGTGGCGTAGCGCGAGCCGATCTTGTTGGCGAGCCCGGGCCGGGCGTTGGCCTCGTGGACGATGATCGGCACACCCAGCCGCTTGGCGGCCAGATAGCCGGGCAGGGCCACATAGCCGCCGAAGCCGACCACGCAGTCGGCCTTGGTGCGCTCAAGGATCTGCTCGGCGGCCTTGATGGTGCCGCGCAGCCGTCCGGGGACGGTGATCAGCTCGGGTGTGGGCTTGCGTGGCAGCGGCACGGCCGGGATCAGCCCGAGTTCGTAGCCGCGCTCGGGCACGAGGCGGGTCTCAAGCCCGCGCTCCGTGCCGAGCGCCGTGATCCCCACGGTCGGATCCTGCCTACGCAGGGCGTCCGCGAGGGCGAGCGCGGGCTCGATGTGGCCGGCGGTCCCCCCACCGGCGAGTACGACATGCACCGAAATTCACCGCTCTCCGGACGGCCGTTCCTTGACGCGCCGTCTCATCGTCTTCCGTCTCACCCGAGCCAGCTTCTTCCGCAAAGCAGGCTGCCGCATGGCCAGCGCCGCCCGTGCAGCGGGCTCGGCCCGTGCGAAGGCGATCAGCAGACCGACGGCGAACATGGTCGGCAGCAGGGCGGACCCTCCGTAGGAGAACAGCGGGAGCGGAACCCCGGCGATCGGCAGCAAGCCGAGCACCGCACCGATGTTGATCACGGCCTGGGCCGTGATCCAGGTGGTCACGCCTCCCGCGGCGTACCGTACGAAGGGGTCCTCCGTGCGTCCGGCCACGCGGATACCCGCATAGCCTAGAGCCGCGAAGAGGACGAGCACCGACAGCGTCCCCGCCAGGCCGAGTTCCTCCCCGGTAATGGCGAAGATGAAGTCGGTGTGCGGTTCGGGGAGTTCGCCCCATTTCTCCATGGAGGCCCCGAGTCCGGAACCGAACCATCCGCCGTTGGCCAGAGCATAGATCCCATGCACCGCCTGCCAGCACTGATCGTTGGCTCCGGGCTCGGTGGCGCCGATGCAGGCGAGCCGGGACATCCGGTTGGCGCTGGTCTTGATCAGCAGAAGGCCGATCGCCCCGGCGAAGGCGAGCACGCCCACGAAGAGCCGGGTGGGGGCGCCCGCGAGCCAAAGCAGGCCGAAAAGAATCGCCGAGAGAATGATCGCGGTGCCCATGTCGCCGCCCAGCATGATCATCCCGAGCAGCAGGGCGGCCGCCGGGACGAGCGGCACCAGAAGGTGCTTCCACTGCGAGAGCAGCCGCTTGTCCTGCTTACGGGCGAGCAGATCGGCGCCCCACAGGACGAGCGCGAGCTTGCCGAACTCGCTCGGCTGGAGCATGAACGGACCGCCGAAGGAGATCCAGTTCTGATTGCCGTTGACCGAAATCCCTATCCCCGGCACCTGGACCAGGCACATCAGGAAGACCGAGGCCGCCAGCAGCGGATAGGCGAAGGCGCGGTGCAGCTTGATCGGCATGCGCACGGCCAGCAGCATCAGCGCGGCGCCGAGCACCGCCGCGAAGAGCTGTTTGCGGAAGAAGTACGAGGGCGCCAGGCCCGACTGGAGCGCCTTGATCTGGGAGGCGGAGTAGACCATCACCAGGCCCAGCACGGTGATCAGCGCGGCGCCGCCGAGGATCAGGTAGTACGCGGTGAGCGGACGGTCCCAGGTTTTCTTGGCGCGCTGCTGTGTGCCCCGCAGGGCGTCCAGCAGGCTGCCGCGGGAGGGGCGGCCGGGTGTGCGGATCACCGGGCGGCGGGGTGCCCTGGGAGCGCCCTGACGGCCCTTGCCCGCCGCGGCCTTGCCCACTGCCGCCTTGGCCGCCGCGGCCCTGCCCGCCACCTTGGCCGCCGCCGTCCTGTCCGGGGAGGCCGCCGCGCCCTTGCCCCGCGTGACGGGCCGTGGCCGCGCGGCGCCGCCCGAGCGCGGCCCGGGGCGGCCGGTGGTCGCACCGGCCTGCCGGGACCGCGGCGCGGCGGGCTGGTCAGGCGTCATGTCGTATCCCCTCCAGGTTCTCCGCGCGAGCGGTGGTCCTCGCGGGGGACCTGCGGGCTCCTACTCGTCCGTGACCGGGCCCGAGGCCAGGTCGTGAACCGCCGCGGCGAAGGCGTCGCCCCGCTTGTTGTAGTTGGTGAACATGTCCATCGAGGCGCAGGCCGGGGCCAGAAGGACCGTATCGCCCGGTCGGGCGAGCCGGGCCGCTTCCCGGACAGCCGCAGCCATCGCCCCAGTGTCGGTCCGGTCGAGGTCCACGACCGGGACATCCGCTGCGTGTCGCGTGAGCGCTTCCCGGATCAGGGCCCGGTCGGCGCCGATCAGCACCGCGCCGCGCAGCCGCCCGGCGGCCGTGGTGACGAGGTCGTCGAAGGTGGCGCCCTTGGCGAGGCCGCCGGCGACCCACACGATGTGCTCGTACGCGCCCAACGACGCCTCGGCGGCGTGGGTGTTGGTCGCCTTGGAGTCGTCCACGTAACTCACGCCCCCGACGTCCGCGACGTGCTCCACCCGGTGCGGGTCGGGGCGGAAGGCGCGCAGCCCGTCCCGTACGGCCCCGGGCGGCACGCCGTAGGCGCGGGCCAGGGCCGCGGCGGCGAGCGCGTTGGCGATGTTGTGCGGGGCGGGCGGGTTGACGTCGGCGACCTCGGCCAGCTCCTGGGCGTTCTTCTGCCGGTTCGCAACGAAGGCCCGGTCGACGAGGATGTTCTCGACGACGCCGAGCTGGGAGGGTCCGGGGGTGCCGAGGGTGAAGCCGATCGCCCGGCAGCCCTCCTCGACGTCGGCGGCCCGGACCAGGTCCTCGGTGGCGGGGTCGGCGGCGTTGTAGACGCAGGCGACCTGGTTGCCCTCGTAGATCCGGCCCTTGTCGGTCGCGTACGCCGCCATGGAGCCGTGCCAGTCGAGGTGGTCCGGGGCGAGGTTGAGGACCGCGCCGGAGTGGGCGCGCAGCGAGGGCGCCCAGTGCAGCTGGTAGCTGGACAGCTCGACGGCGAGCACGTCGTACGGCGTATCGCCGAGCACGATGTCCAGGAGCGAGACGCCGATGTTGCCGACGGCGGCGGTGCGCAGCCCGGCGGCCTCCAGGATGGACGCCAGCATGCGCACGGTCGTCGTCTTGCCGTTGGTGCCGGTGACCGCGAGCCAGGGCGCGGAGTCCGGGCCGCGCAGCCGCCAGGCCAGCTCCACGTCGCCCCAGACCGGGACGCCCGCCTTCTCGGCGGCCAGGAAGAGCGGGCTGGTGGGCTTCCAGCCGGGCGTGGTGACGATCAGCTCGGTGCCGTCGGGCAACGTGTCCCCGTCGCCGAGCCGGACGGTGATGCCGAGCGGCTCCAGTTCGGCCGCCTGGGCGCGCTGGGGTTCGCCGTCGCTTCCGTTGACGACGGTCACCGTGGCCCCGAGGCCCCGCAGCGCACGCGCTGCGGGGACCCCGGAGACGCCGAGTCCGGCGACGGTGACGTGCCGTCCGGCGAGGTCGGTGACGTCGATGGTCACGAAGCCCGCCAGCCCGCGTAGAAGAGGCCGAGTCCGACGATCACGCACATGCCCTGGATGATCCAGAACCGGACCACCACAAGGACTTCGCTCCACCCCTTGAGTTCGAAGTGGTGCTGGAGTGGCGCCATCCGGAACACCCGGCGCCCGGTGAGCCGGAACGAGCCGACCTGGATGACCACGGAGAGGGTGATCAGGACGAACAGCCCGCCGAGGACGGCCATCAGCAGCTCGGTGCGGGAGCAGATGGCGAGCCCCGCGAGGCCGCCGCCGAGCGCGAGCGAGCCGGTGTCGCCCATGAAGATCTTGGCGGGCGAGGTGTTCCACCACAGGAAGCCGAAGCAGGCGCCCATCAGCGCGGAGGCGACGACCGCGAGGTCGAGCGGGTCACGCACCTCGAAGCAGGACGAGGGGTTGGTGAGGGTCTGCGCGTTGGCGCAGGACTCCTGGTACTGCCAGACGCCGATGAAGGTGTAGGCGCCGAAGACCATCACGGAGGCGCCGGTCGCCAGACCGTCGAGGCCGTCGGTGAGGTTCACGCCGTTCGACATCGCGAGGATCATGAACAGCGCCCAGATCGCGAAGATCACCGGGCCGAAGGACCAGCCGAAGTCCTGGACGAAGGAGAGCCGGTCGGAGGCCGGGGTCTGCTGGCGCGCGTCGGCGAAGTTCAGCGCGAGGATCGCGAAGGCGACACCGACGATCAGCTGACCGGCCATCTTGGCCTTGGCCCGCAGGCCCAGGCTGCGCTGCTTGACGATCTTGATGTAGTCGTCGAGGAAGCCGACCAGGCCCATTCCCGCGAACAGGAAGAGGACGAGCACACCGGAGAAGGTCGGCTCGCTGCCCGTGATCACCTTCGTCACCGCGTAGGCGATCAGCGTGGCCAGGATGAAGGAGATGCCGCCCATGGTGGGCGTGCCCTTCTTGCTGCCGTGCGTCCGCGGGCCGTCATCCCGGATGTACTGGCCATAGCCCTTGCGGGCGAGCAGCTTGATCAGCAGCGGAGTGCCGATCAGGGTCAGAAAGAGCCCGATGGCCCCGGAGAAGAGGATCTGCCTCATGGCGCCTACGTGTTCTTCTCCCGCGGCGAGGCCATCGGCGAGGAGGAGCTGCCCCATGCTCATCGGCCGGTGACCTCACCCTCGAGCAACGCCTGCGCGAGTGCCTCCAGGCCGACCGACCTGGATGCCTTTACCAACACGACATCCCCCGGTCGCAGCTCGCTCCGCAGCAGATCGACCGCTGCCCGCACGTCGGACACGTGCACCGACTCCTCACCCCACGAACCCTCGTTCTTGGCGCCCATGTCCAGCCACGCGGCCTCCCGGCCGCCGACCGCCACGAGCTTGCTGACGTTGAGCCGGACGGCCAGCCGTCCGACCGCGTCGTGCTCGGCCAGCGACTCGTCGCCCAGCTCGGCCATCGGGCCCAGCACCGCCCACGTGCGACGCCCCGGTGTTGCGGCGCCCATCGCGGCCAGCGCGCGCAGCGCGGCTCGCATGGACTCGGGGTTCGCGTTGTAGGCGTCGTTGACAACCGTCACGCCGTCCGAGCGCTCGGTGACCTCCATCCGCCAGCGGGAGAGCTGCCCCGCTTCGGAGAGCGCCACGGCGATCTCGTCGACGGACATGCCCGTCTCATGGGCGACGGCGGCCGCGGCGAGCGCGTTCGACACGTGGTGCTCACCGTACAGGCGCATGGTCACGTCACCGCACCCGGTAGGGGTGTGAAGCGTGAAGGCGGGGCGGCCACCGTCGGCAAGCCGGACATTCGAGGCACGTACGTCGGCGCCCTCAAACTCGCCGAACAGGAGGGTGCGGGCCTTCGTACGGGACGCCATGGCGCGCACCAGGGGGTCGTCGGCGTTGAGCACCGCCACCCCGCCGTCCTCGGCGGCGGGCAGCGCCTCGACCAGTTCGCCCTTGGCCTCGGCGATCTGCTCCCGGCCGCCGAACTCGCCGATGTGCGCGGTGCCGACGTTGAGGACGAGCCCGATGCGGGGCGGGGTGAGGTCCGTCAGATAACGGATGTGGCCCTTGCCTCGGGCGCCCATCTCCAGCACCAGGTGCTGGGTCGACTCGTCGGCGCGCAGCGCGGTCAGGGGCAGCCCGATCTCGTTGTTGAACGAGCCGTGCGTCCACACGGTCGGGCCGTGCCGCTGGAGCAGCTGGGCGATGAGGTCCTTGGTGCTGGTCTTGCCCGCGGAGCCGGTGAGCGCGACCACGGTCGTGCCCAGCCGCTCGACGACGGCGCGGGCGAGCGCGCCCATGGCGGCGACGACGTCGGGGACGACGATCGCCGGAACCTGGGCGTCCGGTGTGGAGACCGGGCGGGTGGCCAGGATCGCCACCGCGCCCGCCTCGACGGCGCCGCGCGCGTAGTCGTGGCCGTCCACGCGCTCCCCGGGGAGCGCGGCGAACAGGCTCCCGGGCCGCACCTCGCGGGAGTCGATCACGACGGGTCCTGTGACCTTCAGGTCAGGGTCCGGTATGTCGTGCGGCTGCCCACCGACGAGGCCGGTGATCTCGGTGAGGGACAGTGGGATCACTGATCACCTCCGGCCGTGCGGGAGAGCTGCCTGGAGGGGGCTGGTGCGCGCATGGCGGTCTGTCATCCCTGGTTGTCTTGAGGTGTGTGCCCGTGCGGCTCGCTCGCCTCGGGGTGCCGCGTACCGCGCCCCTTGGCTCGCTCGCTTTGCTCGATGGCTTCCCGCAGGACCTGGCGGTCGTCGAAGGCGCGAACCACCCCGGCGATCTCCTGGCCCTGCTCATGGCCCTTGCCCGCGACGATCACGGTGTCGCCGGGTTCCGCGCGGGCGACGGCGGCGGCGATGGCTTTCCCCCGCTCCTCCTCGACCAGGACGTCGCCGCGTTCGTGCGCGGGCACCTCGGCGGCGCCCGCGAGCATCGCGGCGAGGATCGCGAGCGGGTCCTCGGAGCGGGGGTTGTCCGACGTCAGCACGGCCGTGTCGGCGAACCGGGCCACCGCGGAACCCATCGGTCCGCGCTTGAGCCGGTCGCGGTCGCCGCCGCAGCCGAGGACGGCGTGCAGCTTGCCGTCGGTGACCTTGCGCAGAGCGCGCAGCACCGACTCCACGGCGTCGGTCTTGTGGGCGTAGTCGACCACCGCGAGGTACGGCTGGCCCACGTCGACGCGCTCCAGCCGCCCGGGGACGCCGGGGACGGCGGCGATGCCGTCCGCGGCCGTCTGCGGGTCGATCCCGGCGACGGCGAGCGCGACGAGGGCGGCGAGCGCGTTGGCGACGTTGAACGGGCCCGCGATGGGGGCCTCGGCGCGTACGGTCTCGCCGTTCGGGCCGATCGCGGTGAAGGTCGAGCCGAGCGGGCCGACCTCGACGTCCGCGGCGCGCCAGTGGGCGTCGGGGTGGCCCTCGGCGGAGAAGGTGGTGACCGGGACCTCGGACTGCTCGATGAGCCGACGGCCGTACTCGTCGTCGTAGTTGATCACTCCGGCCCGGCTGCGGGCCTTGGTGAACAGCTGGGCCTTGGCCTGGAAGTAGTCCTCCATCCCCGAGTGGAACTCCATGTGCTCCGGGGAGAGGTTGTTGAAGACCGCCACGTCGAAGACGCAGCCGTCGACGCGGCCGAGGACCAGGGCGTGGCTGGAGACCTCCATGACGACCGAGTGGACGTCGCGTTCGCGCATCACCGCGAACAGCGCCTGCAGATCGGTGGCCTCGGGGGTGGTGCGCTCGGACTTGATGCGCTCGTCGCCGATGCGCATCTCGACGGTGCCGATGAGCCCCGTGGGACCGCCGCCGGCCTTCGCCGCGGCGGCCCTGAGGCCGCCCTCGACGAGATAGGCGGTGGTGGTCTTGCCGGAGGTGCCGGTGATGCCGATCTGCAGCAGGCTGTGACCCGGCTCGTCGTAGATCGTGGCGGCCAGCGCCCCCATCCGGCCGCGCGGGTTGTCCACGACCAGGACCGGCAGCCCGGTGGCGGCGGCGCGCTCGGCGCCGTCCGGGTCGGTCAGCACGGCGGCCGCGCCGAGGTCGGCGGCCTGGGCGGCGAAGTCCGCGCCGTGCAGCCGGGCGCCGGACAGCGCGGCGTATACATCGCCCGGGCGCACGGCGCGCGAGTCATGGGTGATCCCGGTGACCGCGGCCTCCGCCGGGACGCCGGAGGCATCGACACCCAGCTGGTCCGCCAGCTCCGCGAGCGGTACGGGGCGGACCTGGAGGGGGCGGGGCGCTCCCGGGTATTCCACAGAAACGTCCTTCTGAGGGGTTTGAGACTGATCAGCTTGGGGCACGGCGGTGAGCGTACCCGGCCCACCCGCTCCGTCGCGAAATCCGGCCCCTGAGCAGCGGCGCAGCGGCCCCTGATTCCCGGGCTCCGGCGTGATCGTCGTCACGGCTGGACCCGCTCACTGGCCCGGGCTGTAGCTGACGGGGAGCCGCTTGGACTGCTTGCCGGTCGGCGGGACCTGCAGCGACTTGAGCGCGAACTCCATGACCTTCTTGTAGACCGGACCGCAGACCTGGCCGCCGAAATAGCTGCCCTTGGTCGGATTCTGCACCGCGCAGTAGACCGTGAGGCGCGGTTTGTCGGCTGGCGCGAAACCGGCGAAGGAAGCGGTGTAGCCGTGGTATTGGCCGGTTTTCGGGTCCACGCGGTTGGAGGTGCCGGTCTTGCCCGCGACCAGATAGCCGGGGATCTTCGCCTTGGTGCCGGTGCCCTCCTGGTTGTCCACGACCGATTCGAGCATCTCGGCGAGCGTCTTCGCGGTCTTCGGGCTCACCACCCGGTTCTTCTCGGGCGCGGGCCCGGGGGTGAAGTCGCCGCCGGGGCCCCTGGTGCCGCGCACCAGGCTGGGGGCGATGCGCTGACCGCCGTTGGCGACGGTGGAGTAGACGGAGGCCGCCTGGACGGCGTTGAGCGACAGGCCCTGCCCGAAGGGGATGGTGTACCCCTGCGAGGCGCTCCAGTCCTTCGGCTTGGCCAGGATGCCGGGGGTCTCGCCGGGGAGGCCGAGCCCGGTGGGCTGTCCGATGCCGAACTTGCGCAAGTAGGAGTAGAGAATCCGGTTCTTCTGCTTCTCGGTCTTGCCCAGCTGCTCGGTGGCGAGGATGGTGCCGATGTTGCTGGACTTGGCGAGCACCCCGTTGAGCGTCAGGTACCAGGTGGGGTGGTCGATGTCGTCGGCGAAGGCCCGGCCCGCGCGCGGCAGCCGGTTGGGGACCTGCACCTGGGTGTCCCAGCGGGCGGCGCCCTGCTGCAGTACGGCGGCCATGGACATCAGCTTGCTGACGCTGCCCGGTTCGTACGCGTCGGAGATCGCGGCGTTGCCGAGGGCGTCGCCGTCCGCTTTGGAGATGTCGTTGGGGTCGAAGCCGGGGGCGTTGGCCATGGCCAGCAGCTGTCCGGTGCGGGTGTCCTGGACGACGACGTAGCCGCGGTCGGCACCCGACTTCTCCACCTGGTCGGAGATGGCGCTCTGGGCGGCCCACTGGATGTCGCGGTCGATCGTCAGCTCGACGTCGCTGCCGGGCACCGCGGGCTGTTCGCTGACGTCCCCGGTGGGCACCTGATGACCGCCGGACTGGGCGTAGACGCGCTTGCCGTCCTTGCCCGCGAGCTTCTTGTTCAGCATTTGCTCGACCCCCGCGGCACCTCGCCCGTCGGCGCCCACGAAGCCCAGGATCCCGGCGGCGAGGTCACCGCTCGGGTAGACCCGCTTGCTGTGCGACTCCCGGTTGACGCCGGCGAGGACGTTGGTGCCCTTGCCCTTGGCCGCGGCGTCGTCCAGGTTGTTCTTCAGGTCCTTGATCTGGTTCCAGACCTGCGGGGTCTGCTGCCGGGCCAGCACGGCGTACTGCGACTTCGGGTTGTCGGTGAGCTTCTTCTCCAGGTCCGCCTCGTTCTTGCCGAGGATCGGCGCGAGGAGGGCGGCCGCCTGCTTGGGCGCGTCCTTGATCTTGGCGTTGCGCGGGGTGAGCAGATCGGGGGCGGCCGTGATGTCGTACGCGTCCACGGTGGTGGCCAGGTTGACGCCGTCGCGGTCGGTGATGGAGCCGCGCTCGGCGGACAGCTTCACCGGGATGTAGCGGTTGACGTTGGCCTTGGCGGCGTACGCGGACGCGTCCACGGCCTGCACCTGGAGCAGCCGTACGACGAAGGCCAGCATGACGAGCGTGAGGCCGAGGCTGATCAGCCGCAGCCGGGGGCGCGGGTTGCCCAGCCGGATCTGTCCCGGCGCGTTCCCGGGGCGCCCGCCGCGCTGCGCGCCGGGGCGCGGGCCGCGCTCCGAGGGGCGGCGCTGCACCCCCTGGCGCGGGCGGCGGTCGCGGTCGCCGCGCGGAGCCGCCGGGCCGGGCACCCGTCGGCGGGGGTCCTGGGGTCGCGTCACCGTGTCACCTGCCAGAGGCCGGGGTGGTCGCGGCGCCGGTGCCGGACGCCGAGGTCAGGGGGCTCGCCGACGGCACTGCGGCCGGGGGCGGAGCCGGGGCGGACGCCTCGGCGGAGACCGACGGGGCAGGCGCCGGGGTGGGGTCGAGCACCAGCGGGGGCAGCGGGCCGGGGGCGTGCGCCACCGAGGGCTGCCCGGTGGCCGGGGCGGGCACCCCGGCCACCGTGCCGTCCGGGTTGAGGAAGGCGGGGCTGCCGCCGGGCACCATGCCCAGCTCCCGGGCGCGCTGCTCCAGCGCGCCGGGGGCGGAGAGCTGGTCGACTTCCTGCTGGAGCGACTGGCGTTCGTCGCTCAGCTCGTCGGTCTGCTTCTCCAGCTTGCTCAGCTCGAACGACCCCTGGTTGAGGGCGGAGTTCAACAGCAGCAGCGCGATCAGGCCGGAGCCGAGCAGGACGACGACGAGCAGCACGAACGGCGCACGCCTGGCGGTGGCCGCCCCCGGCGCCGCGCCCCTCGCCCCGGCCAGCTTCCCCCCGGCCAGCTTCCCCCCGGCCGCGCTCACAGGGCGTCCTCCCGGATGCGCTCCGCTCCCCGGAAGCGGGCCGGGGCGGCGCGGCGGTTCTCGGCGATCTCCTCCTCGGTGGGCAGCTCGGCGCCGCGGGTGAGCAGCTTGAGCCGGGGCTGATAGCGCTCCGGGACGACCGGCAGGCCGCGCGGCGCGGTGTTGGCGGCGCCCGCCGCCAGCACCTGCTTGACGAGCCGGTCCTCCAGCGAGTGGTACGACAGCACGGCGATCCGCCCGCCCACCGCGAGCGCCGCCACGGCCGCCGGAACGGCCCGCTCCAGGACCGACAGCTCGCCGTTGACCTCGATGCGCAGCGCCTGGAAGGTGCGTTTGGCGGGGTTGCCGCCGGTGCGCTTGGCCGCCTGCGGCAGCGCCTCGCGGATCAGCTCGACGAGCCGGGCGCTGTTGCTGAACGGCTCCTTGGCCCGCTCCCGGACCACCGCGTCCACGATCTTCTTGGCGAACTTCTCCTCGCCGTACGTCCGCAGGATGCGCACCAGGTCGCCGGGCGGGTAGGTGTTCAGCACCTCGGCGGCGCTGATGCCCGCCGTCTGGTCCATCCGCATGTCCAGCGGGGCGTCCTGCGCGTACGCGAAGCCGCGCCCGGCCTCGTCCAGCTGCATGGAGGAGACACCGAGGTCGAACAGGACGCCCTGGACGCGCGGCACCCCGAGCCGGTCCAGGACCTCGGGCAGCTCGTCGTAGACGGCGTGCACCAGGGTCGCCCGGTCGCCGTAGGGGGCCAGCCGCTCACCGGCCAGCCGGAGCGCGTCCGGGTCGCGGTCGAGGCCGATGAGCCGGGCCGCGGGGAAGCTGCGCAGCAGCGCCTCGCTGTGCCCCCCGAGGCCGAGCGTGCAGTCGACCACCACCGCGCCGGGTTCGGCGAGGGCGGGGGCCAGCATGTCCAGGCAGCGCTGAAGCATGACGGGAACGTGGAGAGCGTTGCTGCTCATTGCGCTGCTCGTGCGCCCTTCTGAGGGTCGGGCGTGGCGGGTACGCACCGCCGGGTCCCCACCCGCTCTGAAGGGGAAGCGGCCGACTGGCGCCGGGGAAGTGACGTCAGGCGACCGGAGCGGGAGGAGGCCGAGGGGTACGTACGCACCGCGCTCACGCGAAAATTTCGGGGATCCAAGGGGAGCGTCACGCCTCCCACTTCGCGCCACTTTAGTCCACTCGTCCCTTCGGTCAACCAACCGGCCAGCGCGTCCCGCCACGGGAGTGGAACGGCTCGGCCGAGCGTGCGACGGAAGGGCGCACAGGGGGTGTGGAGTGGCTCACAATCACCCCTTCGGAGCACCCGATGCCCTCGTTTGCGTAACCTAAAGAAAAGACAAAATCCCCTGGTGGGCTTAGGGTCATAGCCATGTCGATATCTGTCACCGACCGTCTGGTCGAGGCCAATCGTGAGTACGCCGACAAGTTCACCGACCCCGGCATGGACGCGCGCCCCGTGCAGCACGTCGCCATCGTCGCCTGCATGGACGCACGTCTCGATCTGCATGAGGCGCTCGGCCTGGAACTGGGCGACTGCCACACCATCCGCAACGCGGGCGGCGTGGTCACCGACGACATCATCCGCTCCCTGACCATCAGCCAGCGCGCGCTGGGCACCCGCAGCGTCGTGCTGATCCACCACACCGGCTGCGGCCTGCTGAACCTCACCGAGGACTTCCGGCACGAACTGGAGGAGGAAGTGGGCCAGCGGCCGTCGTGGGCGGTCGAGGCCTTCAAGGACCTGGACGCCGATGTGCGCCAGTCGATGGAGCGGGTGCGCACCTCGCCGTTCCTGCTCCACCGCGACGACGTCCGGGGCTTCGTCTTCGATGTGACGACCGGTCTGCTCCGTGAAGTCGAGCCCCGCAGCTGAGGAGATTTTCGCCTCGTACTCGTACAAGCGTGACAAATAACCCCGGGTTATCCACAGCCGAGTGACGCGAGACGGCGAAGACCGCAAGAATGCGTAGATGACATCGTCCCCCGCAACCCCGCGGGGGACCGATGGCAGCGTTTGCGGTGGGCCGCTCCGTCCCCTTGGGGACAGTCGGCCCTGAGAACGGGCCGAGGAGGGCCGGGTGACGACCTATGACGAACGAGCGAGCCTCAGCGATCTGACCACCACAGCGGAGCGGGTCCGCCGGTCGGTGGAGGGTGTGATCGAGGGCAAGCCCGAGGTCGTACGGCTTTCGCTGACCGTACTGCTCGCCGAGGGGCATCTGCTGATCGAGGATGTTCCGGGCGTGGGCAAGACCATGCTCGCCAAGGCGCTCGCGCGGTCCATCGACTGCTCGGTGCGCCGTATTCAGTTCACCCCCGACCTGTTGCCGTCGGACATCACCGGGGTGAGCATCTACGACCAGCAGCGCAAGGAATTCGAGTTCAAACCGGGTGCGATCTTCGCCCAGATCGTCATCGGGGACGAGATCAACCGCGCCTCCCCCAAGACGCAGTCCGCGCTTCTTGAATCGATGGAAGAGCGCCAGGTCACCATCGACGGGGAGAGCTACGAACTGCCCAGCCCCTTCATGGTGGTGGCCACCCAGAACCCGGTCGAGATGGAGGGCACGTACCCGCTGCCCGAGGCCCAGCGCGACCGCTTCATGGCGCGCGTCTCCATCGGGTATCCCAGCCCGCAGGCGGAGCTGGAGATGCTGGACGTGCACGGCGGGGTCTCCCCGCTGGACGACCTGCGGCCGGTCGCCCACGCCCACGAGATCGTCAAGCTGGTCGAGGCGGTGCGCTCGGTGCACGTCGCCGAGGCCATCCGGCGGTATGCGGTGGATCTGGTGTCCGCCACCCGTAACCACCCCGATCTGCGGCTCGGCGCCTCGCCCCGGGCCACGCTGCACCTGCTGCGGGCCGCCAAGGCGGCGGCCGCGCTGGCCGGGCGGGACTTCGCCCTTCCCGACGATGTGCAGTCGCTCGCCGTCCCGGTGCTGGCCCACCGGCTGCTGCCGACCGCCCAGGCCCAGCTGAACCGGCGTACCTCCGAGCAGGTCGTCGCGGACATCCTGCAGCGCACCCCGCTGCCGACCTCGTCGCAGCGGACCGGCGGACCGGTGCCCCCGGTGCCCTCCATGCCCCCGGTCGACTACGGGCAGCAGCCGGGCGCCCGGAGGCTGTGATGACCACAGGGGGGACGGGCCCCGGGAGCGCCGGAGGCGGGGAGGACCGGGGCACGCTCCGGGCGGCGCTCGGCGGGCTGACCACCCGCGGCCGCTCCTTCCTGGCCGCCGGGGTCGCCGCCGCGGTGTGCAGCTATGTGCTGGGCCAGGCCGATCTGCTGCGGGTGGGGCTGCTGCTGGCGGCGCTGCCCCTGGTGTGTGTGGCCGTGGTCTACCGCACCCGGTACCGGGTGGCGGGCAGCCGGCGGCTCGCGCCCGCGCGGGTCCCGTCGGGCTCCGAGGCCCGGGTGCACCTGCGGATGGACAACGTCTCGCGGCTGCCCACCGGGCTGCTCATGCTCCAGGACCGGGTGCCGTATGTGCTGGGGCCGCGCCCCCGCTTCGTCCTGGACCGGGTGGAGCCGGGCGGCCGCCGCGAGGTGTCCTACCGGGTCCGCTCCGATCTGCGCGGCCGCTATCCGCTGGGCCCGCTGCAGCTGCGGCTCAACGACCCGTTCGGGATGTGCGAGCTGACCCGCGCCTTCAGCGCGTACGACACGCTCACCGTGGTGCCCCGGGTCGAGCCGCTGCCCGCGGTGCGGCTGACCGGCGAGGCCGCGGGGTACGGGGACGGGCGGCACCGCTCACTGGCCCTGGCCGGTGAGGACGATGTGATCCCGCGCGGCTATCGCCACGGCGACGATCTGCGCCGGGTGCACTGGCGGTCCACCGCGCGCTACGGAGAGCTGATGGTGCGCCGGGAGGAGCAGCCGCAGCGCGCCCACTGCACGGTGCTGCTGGACACCCGGGGCGAAGCCTACGAGGGCGCGGGGCCCGACTCCCCCTTCGAATGGGCGGTGTGCGGCGCGGCCTCGGCCTCGGTGCACCTGCTGGAGCGGGGCTACGCGGTCCGGCTGCTGACCGACACCGGACACTCGGTGCCCGGTCCGGAGGGCGGCGGCGGATTCGCCGGTTCCACGCATGACTCCGCGGAGACGGCCGGGCTGATGCTGGACACCCTCGCGGTGGTGGACCACTCCGACGAGGACGGGCTCTCCGCCGCGTACGACGTACTGGGCGGCGGGGGCGAGGGCCTGCTGGTGGCCTTCCTCGGCGAGCTGGACGAGGAGCAGGCGGCACTGGTCGGGCGCATGCGGCACCGCACCACGGCGGCGGTGGCGTTCGTCATGGACGGCCCGGCCTGGTCGCGGGGGATGGAGCCCGCCGACCCGCGGACGCTGGAGGACCGGCTACGGCGGCTGCGCGAGGCGGGGTGGACGGCGCTGCCGGTCGCCCCGGGCGCCTCGCTGGCGGAGCTGTGGCGACAGGCCGACGGACAGGGCGCCCCCCGGGCCGAAGCGGGGCGTCCGGGCGTCGGCGGCATGACAGGGAGCTGGGGATGAGTGGGAGCGTTCGGCTGGCCATCTGCGCGGCGGTCGCCACGGCCGCGGCCGCGTGCGCGCTGCTGCCCCTGGTGGATCCGGCGGGCTGGCTGCTGCAGGCCGTCCTGCTGCTGGCGGTCCAGAGCACGGCGGGCGTGGCCGCCCGCCGGGTGCCACTGGCCCGTCCGCTGACGGTGGCGGCGCAAGCCGTGGTGATGGTGCTGCTGCTCACCGTCGTCTTCACCTCCGGGCAGGCGTTCGCGGGGGTGCTGCCGAGTCCGCAGGCCCTGAACGAGTTCGCGCTGTTGCTGCGCGAGGGCACCAGTGACGTCGGGCAGTACGCGACCCCGGCGCCGGTCACCGACGGCATCCGGCTGCTGCTGGTCGGCGGGGTGCTGCTGATAGGGCTGGTGGTCGACGCGCTCGCGGTGACCTACCGCAGCGCGGCCCCCGCCGGGCTGCCGCTGCTGGCGCTGTACTCGGTCGCGGCGGGCCTGTCGGACGACGGAAGCGACTGGGTGTGGTTCCTGGTGGCCGCGGC
Organism: Streptomyces sp. NPDC041200; assembly: GCF_055591805.1. Taxonomy (NCBI): domain Bacteria; kingdom Bacillati; phylum Actinomycetota; class Actinomycetes; order Kitasatosporales; family Streptomycetaceae; genus Streptomyces; species Streptomyces sp. NPDC041200. The sequence goes on from NZ_JBVIZF010000003.1 coordinate 79,264, forward strand.
CGGTTATCTGCTGCTGCTCCTGGCCGAGGGCCGGGACCGGCTCTCGGCCTGGGGCCGCGTCTTCAGCGGCGGCGCCCCGCGCGCGCCGGGCATGCCGTCCTCGGGGCTGGCCGCGGCCGGCGGCGGCCCGGCGGCGGCCCCGGTCCGGGCCGGGCACCGGATCGGCGTGCTGGCGCTGGGCATCGCGGTCGCGGTCCCCGCGGTGCTGCCGTCCCTGGACGGCGGGCTGCTGGACCGGCAGGGCAGCGGCGGCGGGCCGGGCAGCGGCGGCGGCACCATCTCGGCGGTGAATCCGCTGGTATCGCTCCAGGACAGCCTGAACCAGCCGGAGAACAGGGAAGTTCTGCGGTACCGCACCTCGTCGCAGACCACCCAGGACATGTATCTGCGGATCGTGGCGCTCGACAAGTTCGACGGCGCCTCGTGGAAGTCCTCGGAGCGGCATGTCACCGATGTGCCGAGCCGACTGCCGTCACCGACCGGTCTCGGCCCCGCGGTCCGGACCACCTCCGTCGACACGTCCATCTCGGCCGCCGAGTGGTACGCGCAGAACTGGCTGCCGCTCCCCTACCCCGCCGACAAGGTGCAGATCGACGGGCGCTGGCGGTACGAACCCGAGGGCCGCACCCTGGTCGGCGACCGCGGCCAGACCACCCGGGGCGCCCGCTACCGGGTCACCAGCCTGCTGGTGGAGCCGACCGCCGACCAGCTGGCCACCGCCCCGCCGCCGAACCCGCGGCTGCAGCGCGAGTACACCGAGGTGCCGGACTCCCTGCCGCCCGTGGTCGCCCGGACCGCGCGCGAGGTGACCTCGGGCGCGTCGAACGCGTACCAGAAGGCGGTCAAGCTCCAGGACTGGTTCGCGGTGAACGGGGGCTTCCGGTACGACACCCAGGTGCAGTCCGGCAGCGGGTCGACCGCCATCGCGAAGTTCCTGAAGCAGAAGGCGGGCTTCTGCGTCCACTTCTCGTTCTCCATGGCGGCGATGGCCCGGACGCTGGGCATACCGGCGCGGGTGGCGGTCGGGTTCACCCCCGGCACCTCGCAGGCGGACGGTTCGGTGTCGGTCGGGCTCAAGGACGCCCACGCCTGGCCCGAGCTGTACTTCGAAGGGGTCGGCTGGACCCGCTTCGAGCCCACCCCGAGCCGTGGCACCCAGCCCGACTACACGATGGAGCAGACGCCGTCCGGCGAGGTCCCCGACGAGCCGTCGGCCCAGCCGAGCACCAGCTCCGAGCCCTCGGCCGCGCCGTCCGCATCCGACAGCTGCCCGCCGGAGCTGCGGAAGCAGGGCGGCTGCGAGGCCGCCGCGGTCCCGCAGCCCGGTGACGGCTCCTCGGGCGACGGCCTGTCGGTGACCACGGTCACCAGCTGGAGTTCGCTGGCGGTGCTGCTGTTCGTGGTGCCGCTCCTGCCCATGCTGTGGCGGCGGCGGATACGGGCCCGCAGACTGGACGGCTCCGGCGGGCGCACCGAACAGGACGCCGCCGACCGCGTTCTGGCGGCCTGGCACGAACTGGTCGATTCGGCCTGGGACTTCGGCGTCCTCCCGGACGATTCGCAGACCTCGCGCAAGGCCGTGGCCCGGATCGTGCGGCTCACCGAGCTGGACGACGAGGCGAACCAGGCGGCACAGCGGGTGGCCGCGGCGGTCGAGCAGGTGCTGTACGCACCGCGGCCACGGCCCGCCGCCGGGGTCGCCGATGACGTGCGGGTGGTCCTGGCCGCGCTCCAGTCCGGCGCCGGGCGCCGGGAGCGCCTGCGGGCCCTGCTGGCCCCGCGCTCGGCGGTCCAGGTGCTGTGGGCGGCCGCCCGCCGCTGGTCCACGCTGGTGGACCGCTGGGGAGCCCCCCGCTGGACCCGCTGGGCAGCCCAGCTACGCACCCCCCGCGGCGAACGAGGCTGACCCGGGCGCGCTGACCCGGGCGCCGTGGCCGAGCCGGAGACGGCCCGGCCACGGCGCCCGGATATGGCTGAGGGGCGGTCGCTCGTGGCGACCGCCCCTCAGCCGTGCGTTCTCAGCCGGTGGTATCCCCCGGTATCAGTGGCCCTGCTCGTCGCGGCGGCGCTGCCACCGCTCTTCGATGCGGTCCATCATGGAGCGGCGCTGGCGGCCCTGGCGGCGGGGAGGTCCGGCCCCACCGGTCCGCTGTGCCTCACCTGGTTTGGGCGCCTTGCGCCAGCCCGTCACGGCGAGCACCGCACATCCCAGCATGATGAGGAAGCCCACCACGCTGATCCAGATCTGCGGAACGATCACTCCGACCATGAGGAGCGCGATGCCGACCAGAAATCCCGCGACCGCCTGGTAGACCCGTCGCCGGGTGTACGTGCGCAGGCCGCTTCCCTCAAGCGTTGTCGCGAACTTGGGATCTTCGGCGTACAACGCTCGCTCCATTTGCTCGAGCATGCGCTGCTCGTGCTCCGAGAGCGGCACGGAGTCCTCCTACTCGTCGGTCGCGGGGGGCGACCGGGTGCGACCCTTTCAGGATAGGCAGGGAATCGCCCCCGTGAAACCCGCCCCTCAACGCCAATTCGCCCACCGTTACGGGTGTGACGAAAGTTGACGCTGAGACGTCCATTCCCCTCCCGCCGATTCGCCATGCCGGACGGTGTACCCCGATCATACGGGGCCGGACGGCCCAGCGGGCGCCCTGTGGCCTACTCCACCTGCGCCATCCGTCACGGAACGGAGCGGGAAAGCGTGCGAACGACGGGACCGTCAGTCGCGCTCGGCGAGGACGTGCAGCTGGGTGGCGACCGAGTGGAACGCGGGCAGCTCGGCGGCGGCCTCCTCCAGCCGCAGCAGCGCGTCGAGGGCGCCCGGCTCGGTGTCGACCAGCACGCCGGGCACCAGGTCGGCGAAGACCCGTACGCCGTGCACCGCGGCGATCTCCAGCCCGGCCGCGGCCACCAGCCCGGACAGCTGGTCGGCGGTGAAGCGGCGCGGTACGGGGTCGCCCTCGCCCCAGCGGCCATCCGGCCCGGTAAGCGCTTGCCGAGCCTCGGTGAAGTGTCCGGCCAGGGCGCGGGCGAGCACGGCGCCGCCCAGCCCCGCGGCGAGCACGCTGAGGGTTCCGGCCGGGCGCAGCGCGTCGGCCGCGTTCCGCAGGCCCTCGGCGGGGTCGTCCACGTACTCCAGCACGCCATGGCACAGGACCACGTCGTAGCCACCGCGCTCGACCACGTCGAACAGGCCGTGGGCATCGCCCTGGACGCCGCGCACCCGGTCGGCGACCCCGGCCTCGGCGGCCCGCCGCTCCAGCGCGAACAGGGCGTTGGGGCTGGGGTCGACGACCGTCACGCGGTGGCCCAGCTGGGCGACCGGCACGGCGAAGTTGCCGCTGCCGCCCCCGGTGTCCAGTACGTCGAGCGCCCCGCGCGCCCCGCCCACGGCCTTGGCACGCCGCTCCAGGGCGTCTTTCAGGACCTCCCAGACCACGGCGGTACGGAGGGACGCACGGGGGCGCTGCGGGTCTGACACGGCGGGTGGCTCCTCGGCGCGGTGCCGTCACCGCCGGGGGCGGCGACGGCGGGTTACTGACGTCGGTCCCAGCCTATTGCCTCCGCCGCCCGGGCCAGCCCGGTGGTGGCTTCAGCGACCCGGCTCCCCGTCCGCCGACGGGGTCTGCCGGGGCAGCGTGGGCTGGAGGACCAGCATCCGCTCGACCAGCCGCAGGAACATGGCGGCGGCGCGCAGCAGGTCGTCCGCGTCACGGCAGGTGGCCGCGCCCCGTATACCCGCCTCGGCGCGGGCCCGGCGCTCGGCGCCGGAGGCGAACAGGGTGCTCCACTCGGCCAGTTCGGGGGCGATCTCCGGGAGCACCTCCCAGGTGCTGCGGATGCGGGCGCGGCGCCGGGCCGAGGTCTCGGGGCGGCCCCGCACGGCGAGCACGGCGGCCGCCGCGCGCAGGGCGGCCAGATGCGCGGTGGCGAACCGTTCATTGGCGGTCTCCAGCCCGGCGGCCTCCTCCAGCCCCTGGTGGGCCTGGGAGAGCAGGTCGAGTGCGGCGGGCGGTGCGGCGGAGCGGCGGAGAACGGGGTGGACGTCGCTCGCGGGGCCAATGGGCGAAGGGGCAGGAGCAGGGGCGGCGGCACGGTGCCGGCGCTCCGCGGCGGTACTGGCCATGACGAACCTCCTGTCGTCGCGTGGCGGCCGGGTCGTGCGACAGAGCGACCGCCGTATGTGCCCATCGTGAGACACCCCACTGACAATCAGCCCTGACCTGCGCCTTTCTCTTCTCGCACTACCCCCGACACGAGTGCCCGACCCCTGATCCCTCATACTCAATTGAACTGACTAGTCAGTTCAAAAAGTTGATGATTCACACAGCTCACGCACACAGGGAGTGGTTCTCGTGACGGGCACCCCGGACGGGGTCGCCGGAGCGGCGGTGACGGCCCGCGGACTCGGCGTCAAGGGCTCACACGGCTGGGCGTATCGCGACGTCGGCGTCGCCGCGGACCCCGGGGCGCTGATCGCGGTCGAGGGCCCCTCGGGCTCCGGCCGCACCTGTCTGCTGCTCACGCTCACCGGCCGGATGCGCCCCACCGCCGGGGAGGCCGCCGTCGGCGGCTTCCGGGTACCCCAGGAGATGCGCCGGATACGCCGGATCAGCGCGCTCGCCCATGTGCCCGGCGTCAGCGAACTCGAACCGGCGCTGACGGTCACCGAGCATCTGCGCGAGCGGGCCCTGCTGCAGCGCCGGTTCGGGGACTCGCCGCGCGGGCTGCTGCGGCCGCGCCGGGAGCGCGCCGCCGCCTCCCGGGCCGCCATCGAGGCGGCCCTCACGGCGGCGGGGCTGGGCCTTGAGGCGCTGCCCAAGGGACCCCGTACGGCCGTACGGGACCTGGAGCGGCTGGAGGCGCTGCGGCTGTCGGTGGCGCTCGCACTGATCTCCCGGCCGCGGCTGCTGGCCGTGGACGACACCGACCTGAAGCTCTCGGACGCCGAGCGCGAGCGGGCCTGGGCGCTGCTGCGGGGGATCGCGGAGGACGGCACCACGGTCCTCGCGGTGTGCAGCCAGGCCCCGGAGGACGCCGTGCTGGTGTCCACCGCCGGAAACACGGACGACGAGGAGGGGGCGGCGGATGCGCTCGCCGAAACTGGCCGCGCTTGAGCTGAAGCGGTTCGGCAGGGGGAAGCTGCCCCGGGCGGCGCTCGCCGCCCTGCTCCTGCTGCCCCTGCTGTACGGCGCGCTCTACCTGTGGTCCTTCTGGGATCCGTACGGCAAGCTCGACAAGATCCCGGTGGCGCTCGTCAACTCCGACGACGGCGCCACCGCGAAGGGCAAGCACCTCACCGCGGGCGACGACCTCACCGAGAAGCTGCTCGACAGCAAGACCTTCGACTGGCACCGCACCAGCGCCGCCGAGGCGCGCGAGGGCGTCGAGAACGGCACGTACTACCTGTCGCTGACCGTGCCCGAGGACTTCAGCGAGCGGATCGCCTCCAGCTCCGGCAAGAGCCCGGAGACGGGCGCCCTCAGGGTGCGCACCAACGACGCCAACAACTACATCGTCGGCCAGATCTCCCGCAGCGTCTTCTCCGAGGTGCGCGCGGCGGCCTCCACCAAGGCGTCCCGGGGCTTCTACGACAACATCTTCGTGTCCTTCGCCGACATCCACGGCCGGACCGAGAAGGCCGCCAAGGGCGCCGACGACCTCGGACGCGGCATCGGCAAGGCCAGGACGGCCGCGGGTGACCTCGCCAAGGGCCTGGGCACGGCGAAGAAGGGCACCCACGGCCTGAAGTCCGGACTGATCAAGCTCAACAAGGGCGCCGGGACGCTGCAGACGGGCGCGGGCGGTGTCGCCGACGGCACCCAGACCCTGGCCGACACGGTGAACGGCGTATCGGAGAAGGCCGGTCCGTTCCTCAAGAAGCACGGCAAGGAGATCGGCGACGTCGCCCGGCTGGTCGCGGACGCCTCCCAGCGGGCGTCCGACAACCTGGACGACCTCCCCGACGATGCCTCCACCGCCGCCGCGGACGCCCGTGAGGCGTCCGACGAGCTGGCCGCCGACTACCGGACCCGCTGCGAGGGGCCGGTGACCACCACCCCCGACTGCCCGGCGCTGAAGAAGGCGGTAGGTGCGGCCGACCGCGCCGCCGACGTGGCCGAGGACGTCAACAAGCTCGTGCGGGACAACACCGGGCAACTCGACACCCTCGCGGCCGACTTGACCGATCTGCACGACAAGGCGCGACTGCTCGCCGACCGCGCGCCCCACCTGGGCACCGATCTCGACTCCGCGGTCAAGAAGGTGAACGCCCTCAACTCCGGGGCGCACAAGGTCGCCAAGGGCGCGGGCAAGCTGCACAGCGGGCTGACCACGGCCGGTTCCGCGGCGTCCACCCTGGACAGCGGGGTCGGGAAGCTGCGCACCGGGTCGACCTCCCTGAAGGGCGGCCTGGTCAAGCTGGCCGACGGCTCCGGCACGCTCTCCGGCGGGCTGCACGACGGCGCCGCGAAGATCCCCGCCTACGACAAGCACGACCGGGACGCCCGCACCGGGGTGATGGCGGACCCCGTCCAGCTCGTCAACCAGGCGCTGCACAAGGCACCCAACTACGGCACCGGTTTCGCCCCGTACTTCATCCCGCTGTCCCTGTGGGTCGGCGCGATGGTGGCCTACATGCTCATCCCGCCGCTCAACGCCCGGGCCGTCGCCGCGGGCGCCTCCTCCTGGCGCGTCGCGGTCGCCGGATGGCTGCCGGTCGCCGCGATCGGCGCGCTGCAGACGGTGGCCCTGATGGCCGTGCTGCACTGGGCGGTGGGGCTGGAGATGGTGCGGGCCGCGGGCACGGTCGGCTTCCTGGTGCTGGTGGCCGCCTGTTTCGCGGCGATCGTGCAGTGGCTGAACGCGCGCTTCGGACCGGCCGGGCGGATCCTCGTCCTGGCGCTGCTGATGCTCCAGCTGACCTCGGCGGGCGGCACCTATCCGGTGCAGACGAGCCCCGGTTTCTTCGGGGCCATCCATCCCTTCCTGCCGATGAGCTACGTCGTCGACGGGCTGCGGCGGCTCATCACGGGCGGCGGACTCGGCCCGGTGTGGGTCGGCTGCGGCGTACTGCTCGGCTTCGGCGCGGCCGCGCTCGCGCTCACCGCGTGGTCGGCGCGGCGCAGGCAGGTGTGGTCGGTCGACCGGCTGCACCCCGAGCTGTCCCTGTGAGCGGGACCACTCGGCCAGCGGGCAGAATCGGCTCCATGGACAGCAGCAGCACGCGCCGCCAGGGCACCCGGCAGAAACTCTTCGAGGCAGCGGTCACCCTCATCGCCGAACAGGGCTTCTCCTCCACCACCGTGGACGAGATCGCCGAGCGAGCCGGGGTGGCCAAGGGCACGGTCTACTACAACTTCGCGTCGAAGACCGTGCTCTTCGAGGAGCTGCTGCGGCACGGCGTCGAGCTGCTGACCGCCTCGCTCCAGAGCGCCGCCGACGAGAACGCCGAGCGCGGCGGCAGCCATGTGGACGCGCTGGACGCCATGGTCCGGGCCGGACTGGACTTCATCTCCCGCTATCCGGCGCTGACCCAGCTGTACGTGGCCGAGCTGTGGCGCACCAACCGGGCCTGGCAGTCGACCCTGATGATGGTCAGGCAGCAGGCCATAACGGTGATCGAGACCGAGCTGCGGGCGGGGGTCGCGGCGCGGGAGCTGAGCGACGACATCGACATCCCGCTGACCGCATCGGCGCTGTTCGGGATGGTGCTGGTGGCCGCGCTCGACTGGCAGTCCTACCAGCCCGAGCGGTCGCTGGACGACGTCCACGCCGCCCTGTCCCGGCTGCTGCAGGGCCGCGTGGGCGGAGCCCTGGCCAAGGGGGCCGGAGCGCTGACCAAGGGGGCTCCGGCTCCGGGCTGACGCCGCCCCCGCGGCCGCTGCCGCTGGGGCTGGGGCTGGGGCGGTCGCCCGCACGAAAACAGAAGGCGCTGTTCCGGAGCGGTTCGACCCCCATCGACCCGCCGCGGAACAGCGCCTCCCCCCGTACTCCCCCGTTTCCCCCGTACTTCCCCCGTTCTTCCCCCGTGAGAGCCCCCGGGGCGTATTCCCCGGCGGCTCCCCCGTCCGGAAGGCCACCGTGCCGTTCCGCCGCCCCGTGTCGGCGGTCCGGTCCGCGTCCTTCCGTGTGCTCCACTCTCTCGTTCGCGGGGGCGGCCGCCCATCCGCGCGCCTACTCATCTCGCCGACTAGGTACGGGTACTCAGTCAGCGCGCGCGGGCCCAGGGTTCGTCTGGGGACGACCGCGGGGCTGTCGGTGGGGCCGGATAAAGTCACTGGCATGGCACGGATTGCGGTGATCGGCGCTGGGATGGGCGCCATGGCGGCTGCCGCCCGGCTGGCCGTCGCGGGCCACCGGGTGGTGGTGTACGAGCGCGGGCCGACCCACGGCGGCGGGGTCGGGCTGTTCGAGCGGGGCGGATTCCGCTTCGACACGGGTCCGGGGCTGCTGCGGCTGCCCGCCGTCTACCGGGACCTGTTCGTGAAGACCGGCAAGGAAAGCCTGGAGCAGACGGTCCGGCTCACCCAGGTCGACCCGGCGGCTCGGCACCTCTTCGCCGACGGTACGGAGGTCCTGCTGCCCAACGCGTCACGCGCCGGGGTGCTCCAGGCGCTGGACGGCGCCTTCGGCGCGGGCGCGGGCGAGCGCTGGAGCGATCTGGTCAACCGGGCGCGCGAGGTGTGGGACGCCACCCGCCGACCGCTGCTGGAGGAACCGCTGCGCACCGACTGGCGGGTGCTGGGGGGCGATCCGTATCCGGCCGCGACCCCCGAGCGGCGCGGCTGGTTCGGCGGGCTCTTCGGGCGTGGCGGCGGCCGCCCGCAGGTCCCCACGCTGGCCGAGGTGGCGCGCCGCGAGCTGGGCGACGCGCGGGCCGCCGCCCTGCTGGAGGGCCATGCCCTCGCGCACGGGCTGGACCCGCGCGCCGCCCCCGCGAGCGCCACCGTGCTGCCCTATCTGGAGCAGACCTTCGGCACCTGGTACGTCGGCGGCGGAATGCGGGCGCTCGCCGACGCGCTGTACGAGCGCTGCGGCCGGCGGAAAGTGGAATTCCGCTTCGAGGCGGAGGTCACCGGCATCGTCGAGAAGGACGGCCGGGCGGCGGGCGTCGAGCTGGCCGACGGCACGGTCGCCGAGGCGGACGCGGTGGTCGCGGGCATCGACCCGGCCCTGCTGCCCGCCCTGCTCGGCGGCCAGGAGCCATGGCGGGCGGACGAGGACGTCACACCCGGGCCGGGGCCCGGCAGCGGTCCCCCCGGCCGCCTCACGGCCTTCCTGGCGCTGCGCGGCGGCCGCCCGGAGGGCGCGGTGCACCGGACCGTCGTGCACACCCCGGACCGCGACGCGGAGCTGGCCGCCGTCTTCGGCGCGGCGGGCAAGGGCGAAGGCGAGAGCGACGGCGGCCCGCGCCCGCCCCACGCCCGCCCCACGGTGACCGTCCTGCGCCCGGACGACCCCGCGACCCGGCCCGACGACGACCACGAGGCCGTCACCCTCAGCGCGGTCGTCGCCCCGCACGGACCGGTCGACTGGACCGAAGGGAAGGCCGCCGAGGAGGGCGCGGACCGGCTGATCACGGCCGCCGAAGCGGCCATACCGGGGCTGCGGGACCGGATCCTGTGGCACGAGGTGCGCACCCCCCGCGACACCGCCGCGGACACCGGGGTCGCGGGCGGCGGCGTGCCGGGCCCGGCGCTGGCCGGTGCCGAGGGCCGGTATCTGCGCCCCGCCAACCTCACCCGGCTCCCGGGCCTCTACCTGGCGGGCGGCTGGTCCCACCCGGGCGGCGGGCTGGCCCACGCCGGAATGTCGGGCGCGCTGGTGGCGGGCCTCATCGTCGAGGGCCAGGACTGGCGCGGCTCGCAATAAGCCGCGCCGGTCCCGGCCCTCATCGGACGGAGCGCGCCGGAGCGCGTCAGAAGCGGTACTGCTCGTCGTACCCCTGCTGGAATCCCTGCTGGTCGTGGGGGTACGGGGGCTGGTCCTGCTGCCCGGGCTGACCGGGCTGTCCGGGCGGAAGGTCGCCCTCGCGCTGCTGCGGGACCCAGGGCCCGCCCGGCTCCATCGCGTCGGCGCCCGGGGCGTAACTCTGCGGCGAGCCGTACGAGGCGTCCGCCGCGTAGTGGTCGCCGCCGCCGAACGCCCCGGCGGCGTACGGGTCCTGCTGGTAGCCCGCGTACGGGTCGGCGTACTGCTGCTGCCCGTAGGGCTGCTGCTGGGCGTAGGCCTGCTGGTCGTAGGCCCCGGCGTACGGGTCCTGGCCGTAGGCGGCGTACGCCTGCTGGTCCTGGTAGCCGTACTGCGCGGCGTCCGCGTACACGTCCTGGCCCTGGCCGTAGCCCACGTCGCCGTAGCCCTGGTCCTGGTATCCGGGGGCGCCCTGACCGTCCTGCGTGCCGTAACCGGCGTACGTCTCGTACGCGCTGTAGCCCGCGTTCGGGTCCACGTAACCGCCGGAGGCAGGGGTGAACGGGGACGGCTCCTCGTAGACGCCGTACTCGCTGGTGTCGTCCGGCATCGGCTCCGGCCGGTAGGTGGGCGGCTCGGGCCGCTCGACCCGGACGTCCTCGACATCGGAGATCTGGAGGGCCGGTTCGGGCTCCGGACCGGCCGGCAGCGGGTCGCGCTCGCGTCCGCGGCCCAGCCCCGGCAGCCCGGGGAGGCCTTCCAGGGCCCAGCCCTTCTCGAAGCCCTGGCGGAAGGAGAGGGTGACGTACGTCTGGCCGACCGCGAAGGCGATCGCGCCGATCGCGATCACCACCACCGCCGGGATCAGCACCCCGACGACCACGCCCAGAAAGCCGACGAAGGCCAGCAGCCGCCAGCGCAGCCGCGCCTTGTACTGCAGCAGTACCTCTCCCAACAGCCACAGCGCCACGACGCCGAAAGCGATGTAGAGGACCGTCCAGCCCATGCCCGCCCCTCTCAGTGCGGCTGCCCCTCGGCCGCCGTCATCAGGACCGCTGGTGCAGTCCCAGATTCTTGTAGATTTCCAGCGTCGCCGTGGAGTGGTTCAGGGTAATGAAGTGAAGCCCGGGGATCTCCTCGGCCATCAACCGCGCGCACAGCTCTGTCGCGTAGTCGATCCCGATCGAGCGTACAGCCGCCGCGTCGTCCTTCACCGCCAGGATGCGTTCGGCCAGCTCCGGCGGGAAGGCGGCGTTGCTGAGCTGCGCGAACCGCTCGATCTGCCTGACGTTCGTGACCGGCATGATCTCAGGGATGATCGGTGTCGTACAGCCCGAGGCCGCGACCCGGTCGCGCAGCCGCAGATAGTCCTCCGGATAGAAGAACATCTGGGTGATCGCGAAGTCGGCGCCCGCGCGGCACTTGTCGACGAAGTGACGGATGTCGGTGTCCCAGTCCGTCGAGCGCGGGTGCATTTCGGGGAATGCGGCGACGCCGACGCAGAAGTCCCCGGACTCCTTGATCAGGCGGACCAGCTCGGCGGCGTAGGTGATGCCGTCGGGGTGCTTGACCCAGTCCGCCATCGGGTCCCCGGGCGGGTCGCCGCGCAGGGCGAGCATGTTCCGGATCCCGGCACCGGCGTACTGGCCGATGATGTTGCGCAGCTCGGCGAGGGAGTGGTTGACCGCGGTCAGGTGCGCGACGGGGGTCAGGGTGGTGTCGGTCGCGATCTGCTCGGTGGCGCGGACGGTGCCCTCACGGGAGGAGCCACCCGCGCCGTACGTCACGGAGACGAAGGTCGGTGAGACAGCCTCCAGCCGGCGGATGGCGTTCCACAGCGTGTGCTGCCCCCTGTCCGTTTTGGGGGCGAAGAACTCGAAGGAATACGATTGCTCACCCGACGCGAGCAGGTCACGCACGGTAAGGGCTCGATCAGTCCTGGTGGAAGCGGTACCTAGGGCCATACGGGAAGGTTAGCCAGCCGGGTGGTCGGCGCCCACCCGGCAACGTGGTTATGGGGGTTTTGCCGGGCTCCTGTCCGCAATGCGGACGGAAAGATCGAGCCGGGCTCAACTCCGACACCTGCTAGACATCTGCCGCTCGCACACGCTTCGCCAGCGCTTCCGTGGCCGCCGCCGGATCCGTGGCCTCGGTGATGGCCCGCACCACGACAACCCGGCGCGCGCCCGCCTCCAGGACCTGGTCCAGGTTCGACGCGTCGATGCCGCCGATCGCGAACCAGGGCCGGGCCGGGCGCCGGGCGGCGGCGTGCCGGACCAGGGAGAGGCCGGGGGCATGGCGGCCCGGCTTGGTGGGGGTGGGCCAGCAGGGGCCGGTGCAGAAGTAGTCCACGCCGGGCTCGGCGAGGGCCGCGTCCACCTCGGCCTCGGCGTGGGTGGAGCGCCCGATCAGCGGGCCGTCGCCGAGGATGGCGCGCGCCGCCGGGACCGGCAGGTCGCCCTGGCCCAGGTGGAGCACGTCGGCGCCGCTGGCATGGGCGACGTCCGCGCGGTCGTTGACGGCGAGCAGCTTTCCGTGGCGGCGGCAGGCGTCGGCGAAGACGGCGAGGTGGTCCAGCTCCTCGGCGGCCTCCATGCCCTTCTCCCGCAGCTGGACGATGTCCACCCCGGCGGCCAGCACGGCGTCCAGGAACTCCGGCAGGTCGCCCTGGCGCTTGCGCGCGTCGGTGCACAGGTAGAGGCGGGCGTCGGCCAGCTGCTCGCGTGCGGTCATGGGTGGCTTTCCCCCCGGGTCGTGCGGCGTACGGGCCGGGGCAGCGGTCTGCCCGGCCCGTACGCCTGGTGGTGGTTCGGAAAACGGCGGACGGCGTCAGACGGCGAGCGCCTGCGCGCGCCGCTTCACTTCCGTGCCGCGATTCTCGCGCAGCGCCTGGGCCGGGGTGCCCGGCAGGCTCGGGTCAGGGGTGAAGAGCCACTCCAGCATCTCCTCGTCACTGAAGCCGTCGTCCTTGAGCAGTGTCAAGGTGCCCACGAGGCCCTTGACGACCTTTCCGTCACCGATGAAGTCCTCGGGCACCTGCAGCACCCGGTTCTCGCCACGGCGCACCGCGATCAGCTGGCCCTCCTTGACCAGCTGCCTCACGCGTGTCACCTCGACGCCGATCCGGTCGGCGACGTCGGGGAGAGTGAGCCAGGCGGGGACGAGAGCATCGATCTTTGCGTCAATCTCGGTCACAGGAACAAGCCTGCCATCTGGGACTGACAGTGGGTAGCCGGGCGTCCGCCGCGCGGGCCTCCGGATGCGGGGCCGCCGGTCCGGCCGGGCCCCGAACCCCTGCTCACCGAGGAGGTCCGGACGTCACAGAACGGCCGACTTCAGCGGAACGGAAGGATCCGTGGCCCGGGTGCGGTCCAGCCGGGCGCCGCGTTCGATCAGCTTGCGGCCCTGGGCCAGATCGCGCGGACGGCCGACCGCCAGCAGGGCGACCAGCGCCCCGTCCCGCAGCCAGCACACCGACCAGGCTGTGCCGTCCGGATCGCCCCGCCAGACCAGCTCGTCGGCGTCCGAGTGGTGTCCCGCGTACTGCACGAACCGCCCGAACTGCTCGGACCAGAAGTACGGCACCGGGTCGTAGACCTGGCCGGGGAAGTGCGCGGTGCGGCTGCCGACCACATTGGCGGCGACCGTCCGCGGCCCCTGGAGCGCGTTGTCCCAGTGGTGCACCAGCAGCCGGGTCCCGTAGCGGGCGGAGGGGAAGGACGCGCAGTCGCCGACCGCGTACACATCGGGCGCCGACGTGCGCAGCCCCTCGTCGGCGACGACCGACCGGTCCTCGGCGAGTTCGATGTCCGAACCGGCCAGCCAGCCGGTCGCGGGCCGGGCGCCGATGCCGATGACCACCGCACCGGCCCGCAGCCGGGTGCCGTCGCCGAGCTGCAGCCCGGTCCGGTCGAGCGCGGTCACCCGGGCGCCGGTGACCAGAGTGGCGCCGTAGTCCGCGTACCAGCCGGTCATATGGGCGGCGACCTCCGCCGGGAGGGCGCCCACCAGCGGCCGGTCCGCGGCCTCGACGACCGTCACCGCGCAGCCCGCCTCGCGGGCCGCGGTCGCGAACTCCGCGCCGATCCAGCCCGCCCCGACCACCACGATCTCCTCCTGCCGGGCGAGCACCGGGCGCAGCCGTTCGGCGTCGTCCAGGGTGCGCAGGAGGTGGACACCGGGCACGTCCTCGCTGCCGGGCAGGGCGATCGGCTCGGCGCCGGTGGCGATCACCAGGACGTCGTACGGGATCGGTCCTGACCCGGTCGTGACCGTCCGCCCGGCCGTGTCCAGCCCGGTCACGGCGACGCCGAGCCGCAGCCCGATGCCGAGCGCGGCGAAGTCCACGTCGAACGCGGACCCTTCGGCCTTGCCGAGCAGTACGGCCTTGGACAGCGGCGGCCGGTCGTACGGCTGGTGGGGCTCGGCGCCCAGCAGCAGGATCTCCCCGCTCCAGCCCTGCTCACGCAGCGCGACGGCGGTCTGCACCCCCGCCATGCCCGCGCCGACGATCACCACCCGCTGTCCGCCGCCACCCGCCGAGGACGCCATCGTCTTCGTCGTCTCATCGCTCACACGATCACTGTATTGCGGCAGGTGGGGCGGACCGGAGAGCGCACGACGAGATCTCGGGCACAGCCCGGCGGGCCGGACGCCCCGTCGTGTCGGGTGCGCGGGGCCTGCTGCCCGGTCCCGCCCGGGACGCTCCCTTCCGGCCGATTCGGGGCGCGTACTAGGGTGGCCGGACAGAGCACTCGCGGGAGCCTGGGCGCACCGGGCTGAGAGGGAGGCTGGCACGGCCTCCGACCGTACGAACCTGATCCGGGTCATGCCGGCGAAGGGAGGGGGCGACCAGCCCATGCACACCCCACACCACACACCTCGAGCACACCAAGCAGCCCACGCACCCCACGTGCCCCAGGGCAGCGCCGCACCGTACGACGTCCTGGTCATCGGCGGCGGCATCATCGGCCTGGTCACGGCCTGGCGGGCGGCCCAGCGGGGCCTGCGCACCGCCGTCGCCGACCCGGCCCCCGGCGGCGGGGCCGCCCAGGTCGCGGCCGGGATGCTGGCGGCCGTCACCGAGCTGCACTACGGCGAGCAGACCCTGCTCGGGTTGAATCTGGCCTCGGCGCGCCGCTATCCGTCCTTCGTGGCGGAGCTGGAAGAGGCGAGCGGCCATGACCTGGCCTTCCGCACCTGCGGCACCCTCTCGGTCGCGCTCGACGCGGACGACCGCGCCCATCTGCGCGAGCTGCACGCCTTCCAGCAGCGGCTCGGTCTGGACTCACAGTGGTTGACGGGGCGCGAATGCAGGCGCCTGGAGCCAATGCTCGCGCCGGGCGTGCGCGGGGGCCTGCGCGTCGACGGCGACCACCAGGTCGACCCGCGGCGGCTGGCGGCCGCGCTGCTGGCGGCGTGCGAGCGCGCCGGAGTGGCCCTCCACCGCGTCCGCGCCGAGCGGCTGCTGCTGGACGGCGACGGCGGCCGGGCCACCGGCGCCGAGCTGGCCGACGACGCGCGCACCCGGCTGACCGCCGGGCAGACCGTGCTGGCCGCGGGCAGCCTCAGCGGGCGGTTCCCGGGCGTCCCCGAGGAGGTCCTGCCGCCCGTACGCCCCGTCAAGGGCCAGGTGCTGCGGCTGTCGGTGCCCGGCCCGTACGCGCCCTTCCTGTCCCGGACCGTGCGGGCCGTGGTGCGCGGCGGCCACGTCTACCTCGTGCCGCGCGAGAACGGCGAGCTGGTCGTCGGCGCGACCAGCGAGGAGCTGGGCTGGGACACCACGGTCACCGCGGGCGGGGTGTACGAGCTGCTGCGCGACGCGCACGAGCTGGTGCCCGGCATCACCGAACTGCCGCTCGTCGAGACCCTCGCCGGGCTGCGCCCCGGCTCCCCCGACAACGCCCCGCTGCTCGGCCCGACCGAGCTGCCGGGCCTCCAGCTGGCCACCGGCCACTACCGCAACGGCGTCCTGCTGACCCCGATCACCGGCGACGCCATGGCCGAGGCGCTGACCAGCGGCGAACTCCCGCCCGAGGCGCGGCCGTTCTCCCCGCGGCGCTTCGCGGCCACCGCGAATCCCCCAGCGGCAGCGCAGACGGCGGCAGGACAGACAGCAGCCGCACAGACAGCGGCAGCACAGGCAGCGGCAGCACAGGCAGCAGCAGTACAGGAGCACACCGCATGACCGTCACCCTGAGCGTCACCGTGAACGGCGAGCCCCGCGAACTGCCCGGCGGGACCACCCTCGACGGGGTCGTCGCGACCCTCACCCAGGCGCCCTCGGGCGTCGCCGCGGCCGTCAACGAGACGGTCGTCCCGCGCGGCCAGTGGCCCGCGACCCCGCTCGGCGACGGCGATCGCGTCGAGGTCCTCACCGCGGTCCAAGGAGGCTGACCCTCATGTCTCACCCCATAACGTCGCACCCCACGACGCTGGATCAGGTCCTCACCGACGCCGATCCGCTCACCATCGCCGGTACGTCCTTCGGCTCCCGCCTGATCATGGGCACCGGCGGCGCGCCCAGCCTGGACATCATGGAGCGGTCGCTGATCGCCTCCGGCACCGAGCTGACCACGGTCGCGATGCGCCGCCTGGACCCCGCGGTGCAGGGCTCGGTGCTGTCCGTACTGAACCGGCACGGCATCCGCCCGCTGCCCAACACCGCGGGCTGCTTCACCGCCGGGGAGGCCGTGCTGACCGCCCGGCTCGCCCGCGAGGCGCTGGGTACCGACTGGGTGAAGCTGGAGGTCATCGCCGACGAGCGCACCCTGCTCCCCGACCCGATCGAGACGCTGGACGCCGCCGAGACCCTGGTGGACGACGGCTTCACGGTCCTGCCGTACACCAACGACGACCCGGTGCTGGCCCGGAAGCTGGAGGACGTCGGCTGTGCCGCGATCATGCCGCTGGGCTCGCCGATCGGCTCCGGCCTCGGCATCCGCAACCCGCACAACTTCCAGCTGATCACCGAGCGGGCCCAGGTCCCGGTGATCCTCGACGCGGGCGCGGGTACGGCGTCCGACGCGGCGCTCGCCATGGAGCTGGGGTGCGCCGCGGTCATGCTGGCCTCGGCCGTGACCCGCGCCCAGGAGCCGGTGCTGATGGCCGGGGCGATGCGGCACGCGGTGGCCGCGGGGCGGCTCGCGCACCGGGCGGGCCGTATCCCCCGCCGCCACTTCGCCGAGGCGTCGTCCCCGGCCGAGGGGCTGGCCGCGCTCGACCCGGAGCGGCCCGCCTTCGCGTAACGCGGCCGAAGCGGCCGACGCGGCCGTCCGGGGCGGCCTACCGTGGAATGCGGAGGTGGTCGCCGTGAGGGAGCCGACAGCCGTGCCCGTGGCCGACCGGATCGAACGTGAGACATACGTCTCCGCCCCCATCGACCGCGTCTGGCGGGTGCTGACCACGCCGGAGCACATCCGTACCTGGTATGCCCCCGGCGGCTGTGAGATCGACCCGCGCCCCGGCGGCACCGTCCGCTTCCGCTGGGACGAGCACGGGGAGTTCCACGGCCGGGTCGAGCAGGCGGTGCCCGACGCCCTGTTCCGCTTCCGGCTGGCCCACGCGCCCGACCGCGCCCCGGTCGGTCCCGGCCAGGCCACCGTGGTCGAGTTCACGCTCTCCCCGGAGGGCGCGGGCACCCGCCTCCGCCTCACCGAGACCGGTATCCGCGCGCTCGACCTCCCGGACGACGCCAAGGCCCGGCACGCCGAGTCCGCCGCCCTGGCCTGGACCTCCGCGTGCGAGGAGCTGGCCGCGCTGGCCGCCGCCTCGCACAACTGAGGCCACAGGTCACCGTTGTGTCGCAGTCAGCACCGGAGATGGGGAGGCGGCCCGGCGCGGCCGTGACGGCTCGTAGACTGCCTTCTCGTGGATACGACGCTCCAGGACCCTCTGGTCGGGCAGGTGCTCGACGGCCGATACCGCGTTGAGGCGCGCATCGCCGTCGGCGGGATGGCGACGGTCTACCGGGCCGTCGACACCCGGCTCGACCGCGTACTCGCCCTGAAGGTGATGCACCAGAGCCTCGCCTCGGACACCGCCTTCGTGGACCGCTTCATCCGCGAGGCCAAGTCCGTCGCCAGACTCGCGCACGCCAATGTGGTCGGCGTCTACGACCAGGGCACCGACGGCGCGCACGTCTACCTCGCCATGGAGTACGTCGCCGGGTGCACCCTGCGTGACGTCCTGCGCGAGCGCGGCGCCCTCCAGCCGCGTGCCGCGCTGGACATCCTGGAACCGGTGCTCGCCGCGCTCGGCGCCGCCCACCGGGCGGGCTTCGTCCACCGCGACATGAAGCCGGAGAACGTGCTGATCGGCGACGACGGCCGGGTCAAGGTCGCCGACTTCGGCCTGGTCAGGGCGGTGGACACCAACACCAGCGCCTCGACCGGGTCCGTCCTGGGCACCGTCTCCTACCTCGCGCCCGAGCAGATCGAACACGGTACGGCCGACACCAGAGCCGACGTCTACGCGTGCGGTGTGGTCCTCTACGAAATGCTCACCGGGTCCAAGCCGCACGGCGGCACCACCCCGGCGCAGGTCCTCTACCAGCACCTGCACGAGGACGTCCCGCCCCCGTCCGCCGCCGCGCCCGAGGTCGCGCCGGAGCTGGACGCGCTGGTCGCCTCCGCCACCGCGCGCGATGTCGCCCTGCGCCCCGCCGACGCCGTCGACCTCCTCGGCCAGGTGCGGACGACGCGGGCCGCGCTCACCGACGTACAGCTGGACGCCGTACCGCCGCAGGCCCACGAGGAGCCGCCCGGGGGCGGCTCCGAGGACCGTACGACGGTGATCCCCCGCCCTGCCGGGGCCGCCGCCTCCGGCCAGGACGACCTGCACCACACCAGCCGCCTGGACCTCCCCCCGGAGCCGCGGCGCCGTATGCCGCGGCGCGGAGTGGTGACCATCGTCGCCGCCGTGCTGCTGGCGCTCGGCATCGGCGCCGGGGTCTGGTACATCAGCGCCGGGCAGTTCACCAATGTGCCGTCCGTGCTGAAGATGAACCGCGCTGACGCGGAGAAGAAGCTGGAGAGCGCCGGTCTGGAGGTGAAGGTCGTCCAGGATTACAGCGACGTCGTCGACAAGAACAGGGTCATCAGCTCCAAGCCCGGCGTCGGCGAACGCATCCGCTCCACCGGCACCGTCACCATCCACGTCTCCCAGGGGCCGCCGCGGGCCGAGGTGCCCAATGTGGTCGGCCGTCCGCTCACCGAGGCCAAGCAGAAGATCGCCGACGCGGGGCTGAGGGTGGGCACCGTGACCAGCACCTTCAGGAACGAAACCCCGCAGAACACGGTCATCTCCACCACTCCCGGCCCGGACTCCGTCCGCCGCCCCGACACGGCCGTCGACATCCTGGTCAGCAAGGGCGAGCGCATCGAAATCCCCGACCTCACCGGCGACGACCCGGCCGACGCCCGCTCCGAACTGCGCGAGGCGGGCTTCAAGGTCAAGTTCGCCGAGCGCCGGATCTTCTCCGAGGAGGACCGGGGCACGATCGCCGCCCAGTCCCCGGAGGCGGGATCCGACGGCGCCAAGGGCGACACGGTGACCCTCACCCTCTCCAAGGGCCAGCAGATGATCGAGGTCCCGGACGTCAAGGGCGAGAACATCGACGACGCGAAGCAGGAGCTGGAAGACCTGGGCTTCACGGTGAAGGTCGACAAGCCGCTGCTGTTCCCGGGCGACACCGTGAAGGACCAGTCGGTGTCGGGCGGCGACAAGGCGCCGAAGGGAAGCGAGATCACGATCACGGTAAAGGGCGGCGTATTCTAGCCCCCTCTTCCAGCCCCCGTCCCGCTGCGCGCGGGTCGGGGGCTGCTGAGTACCCGTACTCATGAAGGCGTCCCGCCCGCTTCCCTAGGATGATCGCTCGATCACTGTGAGTCGTGTGATGCGGCAGGGGAGGAAGCGCACATGTCTGACGGCATGCCCAACTGGGGGCCAGGCGGTTCAGGAAAGCTGAAGTCCGACAAGACCGTATGGACGACAGCGGGCAGGGATGTCGGCAAGCTTCGGGGGAACATCAGGACCGCCCTCACGAAGCTGGAGGAAGAGCAGAAGGGCCTCGGCGCGGGCAGCGAAACCGGTGGCGGCACCAAGAGCGGGGCGGCCCAGCGGGATCTGTACCACTCCTGGACGCGCTACTTAAAGGGCGTGAGTGGCAAATGCGGCACCCTCCAGGACCGGCTGGAGAAGGCCGGGGACGGTCACTACAAGAACGACGAGGCCACCAAGCACACCTTCGATCGGCTGGACGGCCGGTACGCGGACACAAAGCCGCTCGGCGGCGAGAGCCGGGGCAGGTGACGCGGGCCGGTGGACTACGAGACCCTCAAGTCCCTCAAGCCCTCGGAGTTCGAGGACGCCGCGAACGGCTATCAGAACGTCAGCAACATGGCCGACCACGCCAGGGAGAGCGTCGAGCGGCGGATCGCCGGAAAGATGCAGGCGGCCTTGGAGGGCGAGGCCGCTTCGGCAGCCCTCACTCAGCTGCGGGCATTAGGGCAGAACTTTCATTACATCCAGGTTGAGTGTGGTCTCGCCAGTACGGCGCTGAACGCCATGGCGAGCGACTTCCGGGCAGCGAAGACCCGCCTCGACTCCGCTGTGGCGGATGCGCATGAGCAGAAGCTCACGGTGAACGCGGATGGCTCGGTGAGCTATCCGGCGGGAGGCGAGAAGGGCGAGGACGGCAAGACTCCGGAGGGCGGAAAGGTCTCCGGCATCGCAAACGCCTCGTCGAAGGGCCCCCTCACAGACGCCGGTGATGCGTCGGATACGGCCAAGTCCGTCGCCCGACAGGCAGCCAACTTCGACCCCAACCCGAACCACGCCCGGGCCCTGGAGTGCGCCAACCGCATCGCCCAGGCGCTCCAGGAGGCGACGGAGGCCGACGAGCTATGGGCCCCGAAGCTGCGGTCACTGAAGGCCGACGATGATCTGACGGTCTCCGCCGACGACTGGATTGACGCCAAGAAGGACACCAGGGGCGTTCGCACGGGCGCGAAGGACTATCTGGACGCCATCAAGGACCGGCCCGAGAACGGCGATCCCAAGCTGACCGCCGAGTGGTGGAAGGGCCTGTCCAAAGATCAGCAGAACGCCCTGCTCGCCCTGGATCCGGCTGGCCTGGGCAAGACGGACGGGCTTCCCGCCGACGTGCGTGACGAGGCGAACCGCACCGTACTGAGCGAGGCACGTGCCCAGTACCAGACAGAGCGGAATGCGATCCCTCCCGAGCCAGCGAAATACAAGACCGTCGGCCCCAAGGCCGAGTCGGTGTACAACGATGAATGGCTCGCCTGGCATAACAAGTACGAAGCTCGCGCCAAGGGCTTGGACAAAGCGTTGGCCGGTATAGACAACATCGAGAGGCGCTTCGAGAGAACTGGGACAAACCACCTTCCCGAGGCGTATCTCCTCGGCTTCGATCCCTTCGCGAATACCGACGGAAAGGTCATTATCGCCAACGGCAATCCGGATACCGCGGACCACACCGCAACCTACGTACCGGGCTCAAGGACGGACCAGACCAATATCGAAGACGAGCTGGATAAGAGCGAGAAATTGTGGCGGGAAGGCAGCCGCCAGTCACCCAACGATTCCGTGTCGACGATCACATGGTTCGACTACAATGCGCCGCGCTCAGCGGAACCCGTATACCAAAACGACTGGGTGCCCGAAGCCATGCACGATGACAAAGCGACTGAAGGCGCTCCCCGCCTCCGACAGTTCCTCGACGGAAACGCGGCGGCACATGAGATGGCCACGGGGGAAAAAGGGCACAGCACGCTCATCGGCCACAGTTACGGCACCACGGTCATAGGTGACGCCGCCAAGGTCGATCCTCCCTACTATGAGGGCTGGGCGGGCAATCCCCTGCCGGTGGATGACGTGATGACGGTAGCCAGCCCCGGCGTGCAGGCAAGGTCGCCCGGCGACGTGGGCCTCGACCCCAAGCACTTCTGGGCGATGGCCTCCCCGGACGACACCGTACCGGACTGGGGCAGAAAGGCCGGACTTGGCGCGGACGGGATCGTTCCCACGGATGCGGAGTTCGGCGGCAATATCATGACGACGGACACCGAAGGCCATGGCGGCTATTGGGATTACAAGGACAATGGGGCCTCAAAGAGTCTGACGAATCAAGCCAACGTCATTGTGGGCAGGTATAACGACGTCAAACTGAAGCAGGAGGCTCCCGAGTAATGCTGCCTGACGGAAGGAAGGCCTACGCAACCCTGGCGCTGCTGAGCGCCCTGATGCTGACGGTGGGGTGTTCCTCGATGGACGAAAAGTCGAGCGGACTGGAATACGAGCCACAGGTTCGCAAAAGTGGAGCAGTAGAAGAGGAAGTCGGCACACTGTCCAGCAGGCTGCTTGAGGACCTGAAAATCAAGGGGAAGGTGACCGACATCGCCCCGATGGCCAGCTCCTGCGACGTGGGTGACGGCGACACGAAAAAGTATCGCGTCGTTCGGCATCCCTGGTCTATTTACGACGTGGACAACGAGACCCTAGAGAAGGGCATGCATAACCTTGCGGCGCAGTTGCCCAAGAAGGGGTGGCGAGTCGTGAAGGACGGCCCGGACTCGAGCAAGAATCGAAACCGAGAGATTCTGGCCGTTCACACCAAAACTCACACCCAGATGGAAGCCACGTGGATGAAGGGGCTCGACGGCCACGAACCGATCATCTCGTTCTCCGTGTACTCCCGGTGTTTCCGCGACCCCGGCCGGTCCTCCTGACCGAGGCCCCCGGCCGGGCTGGGATGCTGGAGGGGTGAGTACGAACCGCAGTCGCAACCCCATCGGCGGGCACATCCGCGTCGCCGGTGGCCTCGCCGCCACCGGCCTCCCGCACGCGCAGCGCATCGGCGCCGAAGCCGTGCAGGTCTTCGTCGCCAACCCGCGCGGCTGGGCCACGCCACCCGGCACACCGGCCCAGGACGAGGCGTTCCGCGCCGGGTGCGCCGAGCAGTCGGTGCCGGTGTACATCCACGCGCCGTACCTGATCAACTTCGGTTCGCACACCGAGGCCACCGCCACCCGCTCCGTCGATTCGCTGCGGCATTCGCTCCGCCGCGGCCGGGACATCGGGGCGCTCGGGGTCGTCGTGCACACCGGTTCGGCGACCGGCGGGCGGGCGCGGGGGACGGCGATGGCGCAGGTGCGGGAGCGGATGCTGCCGCTGCTGGACGAGCTGACGCGGGACGACGACCCACTGCTCCTCCTGGAGCCGACGGCGGGGCAGGGCACGTCGCTGTGCGCGCTCGTCGAGGACCTCGGCCCGTACTTCGAGGCGCTGGACCGGCACCCCAGGCTCGGCGTCTGCCTCGACACCTGCCACGTCTTCGCCGCGGGGCACGACCTGGCCGCCCCCGGCGGGATGAAGCAGACGCTGGACGAGCTGGTGGACGTCACCGGCAAGGGACGGCTGAAGCTGATCCACGCGAACGACTCCAAGGACGTGGCTGGCGCGCACAAGGACCGGCACGAGAACATCGGCGCCGGGCACATCGGCGAGGAGCCGTTCCGGGAGCTGTTCACGCATCCGGCCACCGAAGGGGTCCCGCTGGTGGTCGAGACGCCGGGCGGAGCCGACGGGATCGAGGGGCACGCGGCGGACGTGGCCCGGCTCAAGGCACTGCGGGACGGATAAAAAGCGCCGCACACCCATGGAGGAATACCCCTAGGGGGTATAGCGTTCTCTCGTCGCAAGGGTCCGCTACTACCCCCTGGGGGGATTCGACATGGATCGTCACACGGAGCACCACGCGAACCACGCGCACCACAACCACACCCACACACCCGCCAGTTGGCCCATGGCCGCCCAGGCCACCCTGCACTGCCTCACCGGCTGCGCCATCGGCGAGATCCTCGGCATGGCCATCGGCACCGCACTCGCCTGGCACAACGCCCCGACCATGGTCCTGGCGATCCTGCTCGCCTTCGTCTTCGGCTACGCGCTCACGATGCGCGGCGTCCTGCGCGCCGGGCTCGACCTGCGGAGCGCGCTACGGGTCGCACTGGCGGCGGACACCGTCTCGATCGCGGTGATGGAGCTGGTGGACAACGGAACGCTGCTGCTGTTCCCGGGCGCGATGGACGCGACCCTCTCCGACGCCCTGTTCTGGCTGAGCCTGGCCCTCTCCTTCGCGGTCGCCTTCGCCCTGACCACCCCGGTCAACAAGTGGATGATCGGGCGAGGCAAGGGCCACGCGGTGGTGCACCAGTACCACTGAGAACCGGCCCGCTCACCCCTCCCCCGGCGCCTCCGCCTCCAACACGGCGAGCAGATCGTCAAGCACCGGCAGCGCCCGCTCCAGCGCCGTGCGGCTCGACGGATCGAGGCCGTCCAGCGCCCGGCGCAGGGCGGCCGTGCTGGTGCGGTCGTAACTGTCGAGCATCTCCAGCGCCTTCGGGGAGGCGGCGAGCCGGACGGTGCGCAGGTCGACGGTCGAGGGCGTGCGCTCGACCAGACCGGCGGCGGTCATCGTACGGACCAGATTGCTGACGGTGGACGGCGCGACCCGCAGCCGGGACGCGACCTCGCGCGGGGTCGCGTCACCCTCGGCGAGCACCCGCAGCAGCTCGATCTGGGCCTCGGGCAGCTCGGGGAGCCCTGCGGTGTGACGGGTGCGCAGGACGGCCCTGCGCAGGGGGCCGAGGAGTCGGCCGAACTCGGTCGCGGTGTCCATGGACCCATTCTGCCCGGACAGACAGTTTTGCCGCAAAATAGTTTTGGTGCAAAATAGATGGCGCAGCCGCCCACACCCCCCCGAGGAGGCAGACCATGACCACCGTCGCCCACCCCGTCCCCCCGCAGGACCTCACCGGGATCGTCGGCCACCGCTTCATCTACACCTACGCCAACGGCTGGCAGTACGAGATGTACGTGAAGAACGACCACACCATCGACTACCGCATCCACTCCGGCATGGTCGGCGGCCGCTGGGTCAAGGACCAGCACGTCGATCTGGTCCAGCTGGACGACGACAGCTACAAGGTCTCCTGGAACGAGCCCACCGGCACCTCCGTCTCGGTGAACGTCATGCCGCGCAAGCGGCGTCTGCACGGCGTGATCTTCTTCCCGCACTGGGTCGAGGAGCACGGCGAACGCACCGTCTGCTACCAGAACGATCACCTCGACGCGATGCGCGCCTACCGCGACCAGGGCCCGACGTACCCGGTCTACGTCGTGCCCGAGTTCGCCAGGATCACGCTCTTCGAGCACGTCGGCGCGGACGACGAGTCGGTCATCGCGGTGGCGCCAGGCGCCCTCCCCGAGGGCTGGTCCAGCCGCACCAACTGAGCAAAGGCCTACAGCTCGGGGCCGTCGCCCGGCTCCTCCTGGTACGTGTAGCGCTGCTCGCGCCACGGGTCGCCGACGTTGTGATAGCCGCGCTCTTCCCAGAAGCCGCGCCGGTCGGCGGTCATGTACTCGACGCCGCGGACCCACTTCGGGCCCTTCCACGCGTAGAGGTGCGGCACGATCAGCCGCAGCGGAAAGCCGTGCTCGGCGGTCAGCAGCTCGCCGTCCTTGTGGGTGGCGAACATGGCCGCCTCGGTCATGAAGTCCGTCAGCCGCAGATTCGAGCTGAAGCCGTATTCCGCCCACACCATGACGTGCGTGACGTCGGGCGACGGCGGCGCGAGCTTGATGATCTCGCTCGCCGCGACACCGCCCCATTCCGCGCCCAGCATGGAGAACTTGGTGACGCAGTGCAGATCGGCGACGACCGTCGAGTACGGAAGGGCGGAGAACTCCTCATGCGTCCAGCAGTGCTTCTCCCCGTCCGCGGTCGCGCCGAAGACGCGGAACTCCCAGCGGTCCGGACGGAATTTCGGGACCGGCCCATAGTGCGTAACCGGCCACCCGCGCTGCAGTCGCTGACCCGGAGGCAGCTGCGCAAGCTCTCCCTCACGGTGCTCCGACTGACCCATGGACTCCATGCTCTCAGACCGCCGGGGGTGGTCGGGACCAGGGCGTGCGGCGGCGGGGCGGCGGCACGGCAACTCGTGGTAAGCGTGCCCTTGCTGGACGCCCGAGCTGCGGCGATGCAACGATGCCGGAACCTGGCATTCCCCCTTCTGATGGGAAGGAGCCCCTTCGATGCAGGGCGACCCCGAGGTTCTGGAATTCCTCAACGAGCAGCTGACCGGCGAGCTGACGGCCATCAATCAGTATTTCCTGCATTCGAAGATGCAGGACAACAATGGCTGGACACGGCTGGCCGCATACACCCGGTCGGAGTCGTTCGATGAGATGAAGCACGCGGAGGTGCTCACCGACCGCATCCTCCTTCTGGACGGCCTCCCCAATTACCAGCGGCTCTTCCACGTCCGGGTGGGGCAGACGGTCACCGAGATGTTCCAGGCCGACCGGCAGGTGGAGGCCGAGGCGATCGACCGCCTCAAGCGCGGCATCGAGGTGATGCGGACCAAGGGCGACATCACGTCGGCCAACATCTTCGAGAGCATCCTCGCCGACGAAGAGGAGCACATCGACTACCTCGACACCCAGCTCGCACTGATCGAGAAGCTGGGTGAGGCGCTCTACATCGCCCAGCAGATCGAGCAGCCGGGCAGCTGACCCGCGCCGGGCGCTGAGCGCTAGGCGGCTTCGGCGGCCTCTACCCCGGCCACGACCTCGACCGCCGCGGTGGGCAGCGTGACGGGCTCGAGCGGTGTGTCCCGGCGCGGGCACGCGCCACGCCCCAGCAGCGCCTGGATCTTGCGCACGCAGGAACCGCAGTCCGTGCCCGCCTTGCAGGCACCGGCGATCTGGCGCGGTGTGCACGCGCCCGTAGCCGCGTGCTCGCGCACCTGCTTCTCGGTGATCCCGAAGCATGAGCAGACGTACACGGGCAGACTCTCCAGCGTTGATCGGTGAGGTTACCCTTACCTTACCCGCCATGCCGGAGCCTTACAACGGCGAGGGGCGCGGATCGATGTGATCCGCGCCCCACCTGCGTAAACGATCTCGAACGGACCCTTACGGCCCTTACTGGTCCCGGTACATCTCCGCGACCAGGAACGCCAGGTCCAGCGACTGGCTGCGGTTCAGCCGGGGGTCGCAGGCCGTCTCGTAGCGCTGGTGCAGATCGTCGACGAAGATCTCGTCGCCGCCGCCCACGCACTCCGTGACGTCATCGCCGGTCAGCTCCACGTGGATGCCGCCCGGGTGGGTGCCCAGCTCCTTGTGGACCTCGAAGAAGCCCTTGACCTCGTCCAGCACGTCGTCGAAGCGGCGCGTCTTGTGGCCCGACGCGGCCTCGAAGGTGTTGCCGTGCATCGGGTCGCACACCCACGCCACCTGCGCACCGGACGCGGTGACCTTCTCCACCAGGTGCGGCAGCTTGTCGCGGACCTTGTCCGCGCCCATGCGGGTGATGAAGGTGAGGCGGCCCGGCTCCCGGTCCGGGTCGATCTTCTCGATCAGCGTCAGCGCCTCTTCGGGCGTGGTCGTCGGGCCCAGCTTCACGCCCACCGGGTTACGGACCTTCGACGCGAACTCGATGTGCGCCCCGTCCAGCTGCCGGGTGCGCTCGCCGATCCACACCATGTGGCCGGACACGTCGTACAGGTCGCCGGTCCGCGAGTCGGTACGGGTCATCGCCGACTCGTAGTCCAGGAGCAGCGCCTCGTGCGACGAGAAGAACTCGACGGTCTTGAACTCCTCCGGGTCCACCCCGCAGGCGTTCATGAAGTTCATCGCGCGGTCGATCTCGCGCGCCAGCGCCTCGTAGCGCTGACCCGACGGGGACGACTTCACGAAGTCCTGGTTCCAGGCGTGCACCTGCCGCAGGTCGGCGTAGCCGCCGGTGGTGAAGGCGCGGACCAGGTTCAGCGTCGAGGCCGACGCCTGGTACATCCGCTTCAGGCGCTGCGGATCCGGGATCCGCGCCTCCTCGGTGAACTCGAAACCGTTGACCGAGTCCCCGCGGTACGTGGGCAGGGTCACCCCGTCGCGGGTCTCGGTCGGCTTCGAGCGCGGCTTGCTGTACTGCCCGGCGATCCGGCCGACCTTCACCACCGGGACGGACCCGGCGTAGGTCAGCACGGCGCCCATCTGCAGGAGCGTCTTCAGCTTGTTACGGATCTGGTCGGCACCCACGGCGTCGAAGGCCTCGGCGCAGTCGCCGCCCTGCAGCAGAAACGCCTCACCCCGGGCCACGGCCCCCAGGCGGTGCCGCAGCTGGTCGCACTCGCCCGCGAAAACGAGCGGCGGATAGGCCTCGAGCTCAGCGATCACATCGCGCAGAGCCTCTTGGTCCGGCCAGTCAGGCTGCTGCGCCGCGGGAAGGGACTGCCAGGTGTTGCCACCGGCGTGGGATTCAGCGTTCACGGTCACCCGGACAAGGTTACGGGGTCTTCATCCGTGTCCAACCCGCGGCCCAAGCTGTGAGACGCCCCGCCTCACGCTTTGAGCTCGAACCACACCTTCTTCCCCGGCGCCCCCGTGTTGCGCTCCACGCCCCACGCGTCCGTGACCTGCTCCACCATCGTCAGGCCCCGCCCGTTCTCGTCCCACGGCCCCGCCACGCGCCGCACGGGCACGTCAGGCGAGGCGTCGCCCACCTCGACCCGCAGCTTGCCCTCCTGCGCGAGCAGCACCACGGTGCAGCTCCGGCCCGGCACGTGCTTGATCACGTTCGCGAGCAGCTCGGTCACGGCCAGCCCGGCGGGCTCGGTCAGGTGAGGCATACCCCACATGGCCAGGTACGTACGGACAATACGCCGGATGTGGCAGGCCGCACGCGCGGACAGCGCGGTGAAGGTCAGGTGGTAGTGGGGCGGCGGGTACGCGATGTCTTCGTTCACGCCACAAGGGTGGATCCAGACGATTACTGTGGGCTACCTCAAGAACACAACGTGCTGGTTGTTGGGGACTGTCATGCCGCACATCCGAAAGCTGGACCCGGCTACGTCTCCGACGCATCACCTCGGCGCGGAGCTACGCCGATATCGCGAAGCGGCGGGGATGACGCAGGACCAGCTGGGCGGGAAGGTCTACTGCACCGGCTCGCTCATCGGTCAGTACGAGACCGCCAAGAAGATCCCCACCCGGCGCTTCACGATGCAGCTCGACGACACGCTGGGCACCGGCGGGGCGTTGTTGCGGCTGCTGGAGATGGCGCTGTGCTTCCAAGTGCCACTGCAGGCCCAGGAAATTGCCGACTTGGAGGCGGAGGCCACGCAGGCGTTCTTCTTCGAGCCCTCGGTGGTACACGGTCGTCCGCAGACCAAGGAGTACGCACAGGAGGTACTCGGCGTCCTCCGCAAGGACGACCTCGATAGCCGGTTGGCGAACCGCTTGGAACGTCAGCTCATCCTGGCGCGGCAGAATCCGGCGCTGATCTGGGTGGTGCTCGGCGAGGCCGCGCTGTCCATCCAGGACTCGGCCAAGCTGATCACCCGCGTGATGGAGGAACGCTATGGAACGCAGTCCTGAGTGGCGCAAGTCCACCTACAGCGCCGACCAAGGCGAATGCGTGGAGGTTGCCGAGATACCCGGCCAGATGGCCATCCGCGACTCCAAGAACCCCGACGGGCCCGTCCTGGTCCTCTCCCCCGCCGCCTTCGGCGACTTCGTCACCGCCGCCGCGAACGGCACCCTCTAAAACGACCGTGACCGCCACCCCACACACGGGCGGCGGTCACGGACACCGCGCTACTTGCTGATGTGCTCCATGCACAGCGTGAACTGCGGCCTGCCGTTCCGCGTCAGCTGGTACGTCGCGTACTGCGGATCGCAGCTGTAGTCCAGCGCCTCACGCTGCTTCACCTTGTAGTCCGCGGTGGCGCCACCGCAGTCCACGATGGTGAGGTCCGGGTCGCTCTCGGAGCCCTTGTTCTGGAGGCAGTCACCGACGTCGGCGGCGGACGCGCTGGTGCTGTCCGTGTTGGCCGGGCCGGTGTCGGGGGTGTCGTGGCCCAGCAGCCCGTACCAGACGCCGTAGCCGATCAGCACCAAGGGGATGACGATCATCTGGATCTTCGTCTTGGTGCTGAAGCGGCTGAAGAAGCCGGGCCGGGGCGGAGGCGGCGGAGCGGGCGTGCCCGGGTAGCCCATACCGGGCTGGCCGTACGGCGGCTGCTGGCCGTACTGGGGCTGACCGTACGGGTACGGCTGCTGCGCCGGGTAGGAGGGGCTGTGGCCGCCGGGCGGCGGTGCGTTCGTGGACAGAGCGGTTCTCCCCGTTGATGAGCATGGCGATGACCGCGCATCAGACCGAGGCGCGGGCCCTGTAACGTAACGGCCCCCACTGACACCCCGGGCGCCCGGGGTCGCGGCCTTCACACCCCGCCCACACCCACCCCCCGCGCAAGAGCGGCTATTCGGGCTTCCTGGGGCCACTTACGGCCATGCCGTGGGGAAACCGCGATGGAACCGTGGGCTCCTCGGACGCTGTCGGGTGACCGGCCCAACCGAGCCGGTCGCCCGATGCGTACGACGTCCGAAGGAGTGCCCCATGAGGAAGCTGCTCCGCCGCGGTGCCGCCGCCTTCGCGGCCGCCGCCTCGCTCGTACTGATGTCGCTCAATGCCACGCCCGCTCAGGCGGACTCGTCGGCCATCCCGTCCGGGATGACCTGGACCGTGCTCGCCAAGGGCGACGGCACGGTCCGGGTGGGCGCCGACTCCGCGACCGACCCGTACTACGGCGACACCGTCGCCACCGCGACGCTCCCCATGCTCTGTCTGAGAGTGAACGGCAGCGGGGTGCCGAGCGGGATCACGCCGGACTTCTACGCGGGCTGGGCCCGCGGCACCGTGGCGGCGACGCCGCCCGTGCTGGGCAAGTCACTGACCAGCCGGGCGGCGGCGGATGCCGTCTGTGCGCAGTACTACGGCGCGGACTGGCGGATGGCCGAGTTCCACGCCGGCCGGTACGGCGCGAACCTGGAGGCCAGCGGTGGCTGGTCCTTCTGGGCGTACGGCTACGTCCCGGACGGCACCCGCTTCTGGGCGGCGATCGACGACCAGCCCGCCAACCCCTGGAACTGAGGGCAGCGCTCCTTGTCGCGATGAGTTCCGGCCGGGGCGCGAGTCTCTTCAGGTGAGCGCCCCGGCTCGAGACACCGCGGAGGACACCATGACGACCACGCCCGGCAACACGAGCGGCAAGCCGACGGTCGCCGACCTGGCCACCTGGCAGGCGGCACGCGACGAGCTGCTGGTCCGCGAGAAGGCGCACACCCGGGAGGGCGACGCGATCGCCGCGGCCCGGCGGCGGCTGCCGATGGTCGAGATCGACGGCACGGTCGAGGTCACCGGGCCCGACGGCCCGGTCCCGTTCGTCGATCTCTTCCAGGGGCGCGACGAACTCGTCGTCTACCAGCACATGTGGCACGACGGCGCGCCCCACCAAGGGCAGTGCGAGGGCTGCACCACCACGGCCTGGCACCTGAAGGACGCCGTCTACCTCAACGCCCGGGGCGTCTCGTTCGCCGTCCTGACCTCGGGCCCCTGGGACGAGGTGGCGTCCTACGTGGCGTTCATGGGGTACACCCAGCCCTGGTACTCGGTCCGGGGCGTGGCGGCGCCGGTCGGCGGGGAGATGGGGCACCTCGTCTGCTTCCTGCGCGACGGCGACCGCGTGTTCCTCACGTACTCCACGACGGGCCGTGGCAACGAGCCGGTCAACCCGTCCCTCGGCCTGCTCGACATGACGCCCTACGGCCGTGGCGAGGAATGGGAGGACACTCCCGGGGGGTACCCGTCCACGGACCGTCCGGCTTGCTGGTACTGGCGCTCGGACGCCGACGGCGTCGCCACCTGGGGGCCGACCAGCCGTCCCGTCCCGCAGTGGACCCGGCCCGGCGCGACCCCCGTGGAGACCCTCGGCCGCCGCGGCCACCACCACTGATGCGCCTGCCGCGCTCTGGGGTAGAGTCCTGACCATGTTCGCGCGACTGACCATGACCTGGTGGTGGACCGCTCATCCGGCGGCCCACTGAATCGCGCGCACTGACACAGACACACGCGAAGGCCGCCCGAGGGGCGGCCTTCGGCGTTTCCGCGGGTCGTTCCTCCTCCCCCTCCCTCCGGAAGGAAGACCACCCGCCATGACGCACCACGATGCCCGGACCGTCGTCGCCCGGCTGCTCTCCGACGACTGCCCGCCGTTCGCCCTGCTGCACCGCCGCACGCCAGGACATGCCCCCGACATCGTCGAAGTGCTCATCGGCCCGGCCGGTGAGGTGGAGCGGCTGACCGACATCCCGCTGCCGACCGGCGCGCCGGAGGGCGGGGAGACGGTGAGCGACGCGCTCGCGCTGGTGCCGTTCCGGCAGATCCGGGAGCGCGGGTTCGACGTCCGGGACGACGGGACGCCGCTGGCCGTGCTGCGGCCCGAGGAGACGTACAAGCTGCCGCTCGCCGAGCTGCTGGACGCGCTGCCCGCGCACGCCGTGCGGGTCGAGGGCGGGCGGTTCGACGTCGGCGACGACGCGTACGCCGAGATCGTGAGCCGGGTCATCGAGGACGAGATCGGCACCGGGGAGGGCGCCAACTTCGTCATCCGACGCACCTTCGAGGGGGAGATCCCCGGCTTCGCGAGTACCGACGCGCTCGCGCTCTTCCGGCGGCTGCTCGCCGGTGAGCGGGGCGCGTACTGGACGTACGTCGTACAGCTGGACGGCGGGCGGACGCTGGTCGGGGCCAGCCCGGAGGTGCACGTCCGGATGTCCGGAGGGACGGTCGTGATGAACCCGATCAGCGGGACGTACCGCTATCCGGAGGGCGGGGCGTCGGTGGACGGGCTGCTGGAGTTCCTGCACGACCCCAAGGAGGTGGAGGAGCTGTCCATGGTCGTCGACGAGGAGCTGAAGATGATGTGCACCGTCGGCGACATGGGCGGGGTCGTGGTCGGGCCACGGCTCAAGGAGATGGCGCACCTGGCGCACACCGAGTACGAGCTGCGGGGGCGGTCGTCGCTGGACGTGCGGGAGGTGCTGCGGGAGACGATGTTCGCGGCGACCGTCACCGGCTCGCCCGTGCAGAACGCGTGCCGGGTGATCGAGCGGTACGAGCCGGGTGGGCGTGGGTACTACGCGGGGGCGCTCGCGCTCATCGGGCGGGACAGCGGGGGCGCGCAGACCCTCGACTCGCCGATCCTCATCCGGACCGCCGACATCGGCGCCGACGGCACGCTGCGGGTACCGGTCGGGGCGACGCTGGTGCGTCACTCCGACCCGCGCGGCGAGGTCGCCGAGACGCACGCCAAGGCGGCCGGGGTGCTCACCGCGCTCGGCGTGCGGGAGGCCCCCGTGCGGTCCGGCGCGGGCCCTCGGCCCCGGCTCGCGGACGACGCGCGCGTGCGGGCGGCGCTGGACGCGCGGCGGGCCGACCTGGCGCCGTTCTGGCTGCGGATGCAGGCGGCTGAGCGGCTGCTGTCCGGGGATGCGCTGGTGATCGACGCCGAGGACACCTTCACGTCGATGCTGGCGCATCTGCTGCGGACGGCGGGGCTGACGGTGACGGTGCTGCGCTACGACGAGCCGGGCGTCCGGGAGGCGGCGCTGGCCCACGACGGGCCGGTCGTGCTCGGCCCCGGGCCGGGGCACCCTGGTGACGCCGCGGACCCCAAGATGCGGTTCCTGCGGGGGCTGGCGGCGGAGTTGGTGGCCGAGCACCGGCACGGGCTGCTCGGGGTGTGCCTCGGGCACGAGCTGCTCGCGGCGGAGCTGGGGCTGGAGATCGCGCGGAAGGCGGTGCCGTTCCAGGGGGCGCAGGAGCGGATCGACTTCTTCGGGCGGGAGGAGACGGTGGGGTTCTACAACACCTTTACCGCGCGGTGCGATGAGGGGGTGGAGGCGGAGTTGGCGATGCATCGGGTGGAGCTGTGCCGGGATGTGTCGACCGGGGATGTCCACGCTCTGCGCGGGCCGGGGTTCGCGGGGGTGCAGTTCCACCCGGAGTCGGTGCTGTCGCTGGATGGGGCGAGGCTGGTGGCGGAGCTGCTGGCCGCGGTGAGCGTGTAGTTTCCCCCACCCCCGCCCCTTCCCGAGCCCGGGGCTCCGCCCCCGAACCCCCGCTCCTCAAACGCCGGAGGGGCTGGAGGTGGGGCATCTCCGCCCCAGAACCCCGCTCCTCAAACTTCCCCCAGCTACCGCTGGGAGGTGCCCCCAGGGGGCTGGGGGTGGGGCATTGGCCGGTGGTCAGATCCGCCTGGTTGTGGGCAATCGTTCCGCCGGGGGGGCACCTCCCAGCGGTAGCTGGGGGAGGAACGGGTGGGCACAACCCGGCCACCGGCCCGCACCCGGCAACGAAACCCCGGGCCCGGCAGCGCGCCCCCGGCCCCCGGCCCCCGGGCCGGGGGCCGGGGCGGAGTCCCGGTTCGGGGAGGGGCGGGGTGGGGCGCGGGTTCGGGCCCGCGCCCCCGGCCCGGGGGCGTCGGCACAGCCGCCGTGACCGGGTCAGCCGAAGAAGACCTCCGCTTCCGCGTACAGGGACGGGTCCACCGTCTTGAGGCGGGCCGTCGCTTCGGCCAGGGGGACGCGGACGATGTCCGTGCCGCGCAGGGCCACCATCTGGCCGAAGTCCTGGTCACGGACGGCATCGATCGCGTGCAGGCCAAAACGGGTGGCGAGCCACCGGTCGAAGGCGCTGGGGGTGCCACCCCGCTGGACGTGGCCGAGGACCGTCGTACGGGCCTCCTTCCCCGTGCGCCGCTCGATCTCCTTCGCCAGCCACTCCCCGATCCCGGAGAGCCGGACGTGCCCGAAGGAGTCCAAGGACTCGTCCTTGAGGACGGCGTCGCCGTCCTTCGGCATCGCGCCCTCCGCAACCACCACGATCGGCGCGTAGCGGATCTTGAAGCGGGATTCGACCCACGCGCAGACGCGGTCGACGTCGAAGCGCTGCTCGGGGATGAGGATGACGTTGGCGCCCCCGGCAAGCCCCGCGTGGAGGGCGATCCAGCCCGCGTGGCGGCCCATCACCTCGACGACCAGGACCCGCATATGGGATTCGGCGGTGGTGTGGAGGCGGTCGATCGCCTCCGTCGCGATGTTGACGGCCGTGTCGAAGCCGAAGGTGTAGTCCGTGGCGGAGAGGTCGTTGTCGATGGTCTTCGGGACGCCGACGCACGCGATGCCGTAGTCGCCGGAGAGCCGGGCGGCGACCCCGAGGGTGTCCTC
Source organism: Streptomyces sp. NPDC041200 (assembly GCF_055591805.1). NCBI lineage: Bacteria > Bacillati > Actinomycetota > Actinomycetes > Kitasatosporales > Streptomycetaceae > Streptomyces > Streptomyces sp. NPDC041200. Next base: position 114,331 of record NZ_JBVIZF010000003.1, read on the forward strand.
GCCGCCGATCGCGATGAGCGCGTCGACCTCCTGCTTGGCCAGGGTCTCCTTGACCCGGCGGATGCCGTCCTCGGCGTTGAAGGGGTTGGTGCGGGACGATCCGAGGATGGTGCCTCCGCGCGGCAGGATGCCGCGTACCGCGCGGATGTCGAGGGGAACGGTGTCGTTCTGGAGGGGACCGCGCCAGCCGTCCCGGAAGCCGACGAAGTCGTAACCGTATTCCTGCACGCCCTTGCGCACGACGGCGCGGATGACCGCGTTGAGCCCGGGGCAGTCGCCGCCGCCGGTGAGCACTCCGACCCGCATCCTTTTCATCCCTTCTGCCGCTGAAATCCCGGAAATCCCGAGATGGGGCCCGGTACGGGGCCACGCTAACGGTGATCCAGGTCACAGGGGATGGGGCGGATGGTGATTCCTGTGGATAACAAGGGAGTTGGGCGGGAAGTTCACCCGTTCGAGCGGACGGGCCGCCAAGACGGACCGCCCAAGGGATCAGGCGTCGTCCAGCCCGGCCTCGATGGCGTACCGCACCAGCTCCACCCGGTTGTGCAGCTGGAGCTTGCCCAGGGTGTTCTGCACATGGTTCTGCACGGTGCGGTGGGAGATCACCAGGCGCTCGGCGATCTGCTTGTACGAGAGCCCCTTGGCCACCAGCCGCAGCACCTCCGTCTCCCGCTCGGTGAGCTGCGGGACGACCGGCTTGTCGGCGGTGGCGGGGGCGGGCTCGCTGGCCAGCCGCCGGTACTCGCCGAGCACCAGCCCCGCGAGGCCCGGGGTGAACACGGCGTCGCCGACGGCGGTACGGCGCACCGCGTCCAGCAGTTCTTCGGTGCTGGACGACTTCAGCAGATAGCCGGTCGCGCCGGACTTGACCGCCTCCAGGACGTCCGCGTGCTCACCGCTCGCGGAGAGCACCAGCACCCGCAGCTTGGGCTGGGCGGCGACGACCTCCTTGCAGACCTCGACGCCCGGCAGCCCGGGCAGGTTGAGGTCGAGCACCAGGACGTCGGGCTCGGCGGCCTTGGCCCGGCGGACCGCCTGCGGCCCGTCCCCGGCGGTGGCGACCACGTCGAACCCGGCCTCGGCCAGGTCGCGGGCGACGGCGTCGCGCCACATCGGATGGTCGTCCACCACCATCACCGTCACCGGCCGTTCGGCTTCCCGGAGGTCGTCGGTCATCGTGCGGTCGTTCCCTTCGTCGTCACGGCAGGCTTCGGAACCGTCAGCTCCACTTCGGTGCCCTGCCCCGGCGCCGAGATCCACTCGGCGGTGCCGCCGAGGTCCCGCAGCCGCCCCCGGATCGACAGGGCAACGCCGAGCCGCCCCTCCCGCTCGGCGTCGGCGAGCCTGCCCTCCGGGATGCCCGGCCCGTCGTCCCGGACGGTGACCATCACCGCGCTCGGCTCGTCCTCCAGCAGGATCCAGGTCCGCGCCCCCTCACCCGCGTGCACCCGCACATTGTCCAGCGCGGCACCGACAGCGGCCGCCAACTCCCCCGCCGCGGCCGCCGCGAGGAGCACCGGGGCGCCCGGTTCGGAGAAGGTGACCTGGGACCCGGCGTGCGGGGCGAGCAGAGCCCGCACATCGCACGGCTCGTCGGCGTCCTCGGGCAAGGCGTCCACGGGAGCGCACGGCGGTACGGGGGTCGTGGCGTCCGTCCGGTCGTCAGCGGCGTCACCCGTACGGGCGTCCGCCGCACCGCGCGGCGGGGTGACCAGACCGGTGGCCACCAACGACCGCAGCGCGATCTCCTGCTCCCCCGCCATCCGGCCCAGTTCGGCCGCCTCGCCGCCGATCGCCGCGCCTCGCCGCTGCACCATGGCCAGCACCTGGAGCACGCTGTCGTGGATGTCCCGGGCCAGCCGCTCCCGTTCGCGGGTCGCCGCCTCGATGCGCAGCGCGCGCTCCAGGGTGCGTTCACTGGCGCGGGCGACCTCCACGACGTACCCGATGGCCACGCTCGCCACCCACACCAGCATCAGCATGTGGACGGTGTCCTGGGCGAACCCGCCGCGTTCGATGATGTTGGCCGCGCACACGACGGTCGACGCCCACGCGGCCCACCGCCAGCCGCCCTTGATGGCGAAGCCGAGGACCGCGCCCGCCGTCCATATGGAGGGCAGCGTGGGCGTGCCCTCGACGATGCGGTCGTGGGTGTCGACGAGCGGGGTGAGCAGGATGCCGGTGATCGCGACGCCGAGGTCGCCGATCAGGAAGCGCCGGGTGCAGCGCTCGGCCGAGGAGACCATGCGGAAGGTCAGCGCCGTCCACAGGGTGAGCACCGCCATATAGGCGGCGGCGCCCAGCGGATGGTCGTAGTCGTGGAAGGAGTAGACGAAGAGGCAGAGCGCGTAGACCAGGGTGAGCACCCGATAGGCCGTCAGTGCCTGCCACAGCGGCTGCTCCACGGACATGCGTACGACACGCTCGCGCTTGGGCTGCAGCGCCAATTCCCCCCCACCCCCGGGTCCGGCGCGGCTTACGCCCCGGTCTTGTCCTTGTCCCTGTTGTTGCCGTCCGTGCCCTCGTCCGTCGCCTTGTCGGGCTTGTCGGCCTTCTCAGCCTTTTCGGCCTTCTCAGCCTTTTCGGCCTTTTCGGCCTTCTTCCGGGCCGCCTCCGCGTCCGCGATCTGCCGCTTGGCGGCGGTCGCGTAGACGTCGACGTACTCCTGGCCGGACAGCTTCATGATCTCGTACATGACCTCGTCGGTCACCGAGCGCAGGATGAAGCGGTCGCCGTCCATGCCGTGGTAGCGGCTGAAATCCAGCGGTTTGCCGATCTTGATGCCCGGGCGCATCAGCTTGGGCATCACCTTGCCGGGTGGCTGGATCTTCTCCGTGTCGATCATCGCGACCGGGATCACCGGCGCGCCCGTCGCCAGCGCGACCCGCGCGAGTCCGCCGGGCTTGCCGCGGTAGAGCCGTCCGTCCGGCGAGCGCGTGCCCTCCGGATAGATGCCGAACAGCTCACCCCGCTTGATGACCTCGATCCCGGCCTTGATCGCGGCCTCGCCCGCACCCCTGCTGCCCGAGCGGTCCACGGGAAGCTGACCGACGCCCTTGAAGAACGCCGCCGTCAGCCTGCCCTTGATCCCCGGAGTGGTGAAGTACTCCTGCTTGGCGATGAAGGTGACCTTCCGGTCGAGCATCGCGGGCAGGAAGAAGGAGTCGGAGAAGGAGAGGTGGTTGCTCGCGAGGATGGCCGGCCCCTCGGAGGGGATGTTTTCCAATCCCTCCACCCAGGGCCGGAAGGCAAGCTTCAACGTGCCACCCACCGACAGCTTCATCGCACCGTAGAACAACCGAGAACCTCCTGTATCCGACGAGGAGACCTTAACCTGCCTACCCCAGGTGCGGCGCGCCGCGTACGCTGAGGTCCCGTTGACCGCTTCACCACCGAACGGAGATCCGTGGTGCCGCTCCTCCCCGGAGCCGAGCCGTTCCGCCACGACGGCGGAGAGATCGGCGTCCTCGTCTGTCACGGCTTCACCGGTTCCCCGCAGTCGGTGCGCCCCTGGGCCGAGCACCTCGCCCGGCGCGGGCTGACCGTCTCGCTTCCACTGCTCCCCGGCCATGGGACCCGCTGGCAGGATCTCGCCGTCACCGGATGGCAGGACTGGTACGCCGAGGTCGACCGGGAGCTGCGGGCGCTGCGCGAGCGGTGCGCCCGGGTCTTCGTCTGCGGGCTGTCGATGGGCGGCGCGCTCGCGCTGCGGCTGGCCGCCCAGCACGGCGGGGAGATCAGTGGCGTCGCCGTGGTGAATCCTGCCAACCGGATCCACGATCCGCTGGCCGTGGCCCTTCCGGTGCTGCGTCATCTGGTGCCCTCCGTCAAGGGAATCGTGAGCGACATCGCCAAGCCGGGTTCCCAGGAAACGGGCTACGACCGGATGCCGCTGCACGCCGTGCACTCGATGCGCCGCTTCTACCGGGTGGTCGACGCCGAACTGCCGCAGGTGACCCAGCCGCTGCTGGTGATGCACAGCCCGCAGGACCATGTGGTGCCGTCGGCCGACTCCGAGCGCATCCTGAGCCAGGTCTCGTCCCGCGACGTCACCGAGCACCTGCTGGAGCGCAGCTACCACGTGGCGACGCTGGACTACGACGCCGAGTTCATCTTCGAGGAGACGGACACGTTCATCACCCGGCTGACCGCGGGTATGGGAGAGGACAACGGGACACGACCCGGTGACATCAGCGGGAAGGAGGGGGCGGCGGCCAGTGGCTGAGCGCGATTCGAACGAGAACGAGGCGGGGGCGCGCCGGGACGACGACGCCGCCTTCGCGGCGATCGTCGCCGCGTACGGGGAGGAGCCGCCGGACCCGCCGGAGGCGAAGCGGTGGCCCGCGGCCAAGGATCTGACGGAGAAGTGGGGCCGCGAGGACTCCCGGCGTGAGGACTCCCGCCGCGACGATCCGCTGCCCGAGCTGGACGACGAGTTGGGCGGCAGCCCTGACGACCGGCGGGGCGACCGCTTCGAGGACGACGTCGATCTCGACGCCGAGGACGACCGTCCGGGCGGGGCGGCGCCGGAGACCCTCACCAAGGCCGACAAGGGCGATAAGGGCGACAAGACGGGCAAGGACGACAAGCCCGTCGGCAGCTTCATCGTGTACGCGCCGGGCGTGGGGCCGCGCGACTGGGACGCCGAGGAGTCCTCCGAGGGCGACTTCGAGGAGAGCGACGAGGGCCACTTCGTCCCGCCCGAGCCGCCGCCGCTCCCCGAGTCCGACACCACGTCCCGGTTCGCCTGGCTGGGCGTGCTGGGCGGGCCGCTGCTGCTGCTCGGTGTGGTGCTGTTCCGGGTGGAGCTGACCTGGTGGATCACGACGCTGGGCGTCGGCGGTTTCCTGGGCGGCTTCGTCACGCTGGTGATGCGGATGAAGGACAGCGACGACGAGGGCGAGGACGAGGACCCGGGCCGGGGCGCCGTCGTCTGACCGTCGCCCCGGGCAGGCCTACGAGGCCTACGAGGGCGACACCGGCACGCGCGGCAGCCGGAGCGCGGCCAGGACCGGAAGGTGGTCCGTGGCCGCCCTCAGGTCCGCGTCGGCGACGCCGGGCAGCCCGGACGGCACCCCACAGCCGATGATCTCGACGCCGTCGGACGCGAACAGCGCGTCGATGCGGCGGCGCGGATCGCCCGGGTCGAAGGTGGCCTCGCTCCCCCACGGCTCGGTGGCCCAGCCGTCCCGCAGCGTTCCGGCGATACGGCGGAAGGCGCGGCCGTCCGGCTGCTCGTTGATGTCCCCGGCGGCGACCGCGTACGGCACGCCGAGGGCTGCGACCCGGTCCAGCAGCATCCCGGCCTGGTCGTAGCGCTCGGTCGCGGACAAGCTCAGATGGCAGCTGACGACGCCCAGCCGTATGCCGTCGTCACCCCGGTGCCCCCCGCCTAAGCGCAGCACGGCGGTGGCGAAGCCCCGCCGGTGCAGACCGGGCACGCGGGGCAGCAGGACGTCCTCGGAGCGCTCGGCATGGGCGCGCAGCGAGGTGAGGATCATGGGGCCGGTGGCGGTGGCGCCGCCCGTGGCGTAGACGAGGCCGGTCTCGCGGGCCAGCCAGGCGGCGGCCTTGCGCCAGCGGAAGAAGCGCGGCGCCTCCTGGACGCAGACCACGTCGGGGGCGCAGGCCCGGATCACCCGGGCCAGCGCCTCGCGGTCGTCGCGCAGCGAGCGGACGTTGTAGCTGAGCACCCGCACCACGGCCGCGTCAGGGCCGGTGGTGGAGGCGGGCAGATCCGCGAGCACCACGCGCCCCCCTTGCTCGTCAGCCCTGGCGGGCGAGGTCTGCGGCGCCGACCAGCCCGGCCTTGCCGCCGAGCTGCGCGGCGAGCACCTGGGCGTGCGGCCGCCACTGATTGCCGACCAGCCAGCGGCGGAACGACTTGCGGATCGGCTCCAGGACGAGATCGCCCTCGTCGGAGACCCCGCCGCCGACGATGAACGCCGAGGGGTCGAAGAGCGAGGCGAGGTCGGCGAGCCCGGCGCCCGCCCAGCGGGCCAGCTCGCGGAAGGAGTCGATGGCGACCGGGTCGCCCTGGCGGGCGGCGTCGCTGATGTGCTTGCCCTCGACACCCTCGGGGGTGCCGTCGCCGAGGCCGAGCAGGATCTCGGCGTTCTCCGGAGTGGCGGCGGCGCGCTGCTGGGCGTAACGGACCAGGGCGCGGCCGGAGGCGTACTGCTCCCAGCAGCCCTGGCTGCCGCAGCCGCACAGCAGACCGTCGGGGACGACCCTTATGTGGCCGAACTCGGCCGCGACGCCGAAGCGGCCGCGGTGCAGCTTGCCGCCGATGATGATGCCGCCGCCGAGGCCGGTGCCGAGGGTGATGCACACGACGTCGTCATGGCCCGCTCCCGCGCCGAAGCGGTACTCGCCCCACGCGGCCGCGTTCGCGTCGTTCTCGACGACGACGGGCAGGCCCACGCGCTGCTCGACCTTGTCCTTCAACGCCTCGTGCCGCCAGTTGATGTTGGGCGCGAAGAGCACGGTGGCGCGCTTGTCGTCCACGTAACCGGCCGCGCCGATGCCGACGGCCTCGACGTCATGACCGGTGCTGACCTCGCGCACCGCGTCCGCGATGGCGTCGACGACTCCCTCGGGGGTCGGCGGGGTCGATACCTTGCTCGTTTCGAGAATCGAGCCCTCTTCGTCGACCACGCCAGCCGCGATCTTCGTACCGCCGATGTCGACGCCGATGGTGAGTCCCATGAGTCCCTCAGTTATTTGGTCGAACCCCGCCACGGCTAACGGTACCGGAGGTAGCGCTCAATCGAGGTCGATGTGTTCACTACTCGAACTCTGACCTTCGTCTCCGCGCGAGGACCCCCCGCTGTCGCCGCTCTGGGTCCAACGCTGCTCCTGGCCCGTCACGGCGGCCCGGTAGGCGGCGAGCAGTTCGCTTCCGGCACCGGCGAGATGCTCGAATACGTCGGGATTGCGCTCTATGACCGGCTCGACGGCCGCCTTCGCGCCTGCGATCAACTGTTGTACGGCGCCCTCGACCGCCGTACCGGCGAGCGGCACCTGCAGCCCGGCCAGCTTCTCGGCGACGGCGTCGGCCAGCTTGCGCAGCTCCTCGGCGGCGCTGCCCGGCTCCTCGGCGCCGCCCTCCCGGGCCTTCCGCCGGGCCTTCTCGGCGGCCAGGTCCTCGGCGCAGGCCTGCTCCCAGGCGTCGGGGTCGATGTCGGCGACCGGTACGTCGGTGCCCTGGGCGTCGGCGGGGCGCTCGGTGGCATCGCTCATGGCGAACTCCTGCGGCGGGGAGGCTGGCTGCCCGGTCCGTTCGTTCAACCGGGCTTGCTCTCGACGTTACCGGAACGAGGGGCCGGGGTCAGATGCCCCGGAAGCGGTCAGGGGCGCTTCGGCCACAGGTCGGGGTCCGGGGTGAAGCGGACCTGCAGATGGCCCTCGCGCAGCCCGGCCCCGGAGACCGTGCAGCGGCGCAGCGCGGACGGCAGCGGCAGCACGCGGTGGAACGGCCCGACCGTGACGATCAGTTCGTCGCCGCGCCGGACCAGGTTCAGCCCGTCCCGGGAGGCGCCGGGCAGCGGCAGCCGCCACAGCAGCACGCCCTCGTCGGCCAGCCGGTCCTCGACGGTCCACGGGTCGGCCGCCGGGCGGTCCGGCCGGGGGTCGGGCGCCCCGACGGGACCGGCCAGCGCGGCCAGTCCGGCGGCCGGGCGGGGCGCGCCGCCCCCGCCGGAGACCACCACTCCGGAAACCACGCCGGAGACCACCCCGGAGACGTCAGCGGAGGCATCGTCGGCGGTGTCGGTGGCGTCGCCGAGGCCCTGCGGGTCGCGGCCCAGGTGCGGCAGCTCGCGGACCGGCGTGGCCGGTGCCCACTGCTCGTACAGCTCCTTCAGCGCGGCCTGCTGCTGCCCTGACAGTGCCCCGAGCCACGCGTCGGGGGTGCCGGTGGGCAGCAGCCGGTTGGCGACGACCGACTCCACCCGGCAGCCGTGCAGCGCGAGCCCGGCGCGGGCGGTGCGCAGCGCGCGGTCGGCCAGCGGCCCGGGGTCCACCACCAGCCGTACGGTCGTGGCCTCCGACTCCAGGACGTCCTGGACGGCGGCCAGCTCGCGCTCCCAGCGCGCGGCCGTCTCGTACAGCTTCTGCGCGGGCATCGGCATCCCGGCCAGCTGCGCCAGCATCGGCCGCAGCGCGCGGGCCGCCTGCCGCTCGGCGGGCAGCAGCCGCCGCAGATAGCGGCGCAGCTGATCGGGCAGGGCGAGCAGGGCGACGGTCTCCGGCGCGGGCGGCAGGTCGACCACGAGGACGTCCCAGCCGGTGCCGGGCGGGGCGGTCTGCGCGACGCGCAGCGCGCGCAGCAGCGCGAGCGCCTCCACGCCGGGGAGCACGGTCATCTCCTCGCCGTCCAGCGGGGTCGAGCCCAGCATGTCGAGCATGCTCCGGCCGCGGTCCTGGAGGGCGGTCAGTTCGTCGCGGAACCATTCATCGGTGACGACCCGGGCGGCCCACAGCCCGGGGGTCAGCGCGACGGGTACGGACCACGGCAGCCGGTCGGCGCTGCGGCCGGGCGAGCCGCTCAGCGGGCCGATGCCGAGCAGCGCCTCGGGCGTGCCGTCCCGGTCCGCGGTGAGCAGCAGGGTGCGCTGTCCCTCGCGGGCGGCGGCGAGGGCGGTCGCGGCGGCCACGGTGGTGCGGCCCGCGCCGCCCGTACCGGTGACGAGGACCGTACGCATGAAAGGAGCCTCCGGCGGGGTGGTACGTGGGTGTGCGGTGCGGCTCCCAGTGGCCGCCCCCGCCGGAGCGTACCCCGCAGGCGGCCCCCTCCCCGCCTGCCGGACGCCGCGCGCCGAACACCACGCGCCGGACGGGGCCGACGAGCGGGCTACGCGGCTTCGACGCGCTTCTTCAGGCCCGCGAGCGCCCGGTCGATGATGACCTTCTCGGCCTTGCGCTTGATCATGCCGAGCATGGGGATCTTGACGTCCACGGTGAGCTGGTACGTCACCTCGGTGCTCGTGCCGCCGTTCAGCGGGGCCAGCCGGTAGGAACCGTCGAGGGTGCGCAGCATCTGGGACTTGAGCAGGGACCAGCTGACCTGGTCGGCGGTCCAGGTGTACTGGAGCGTGTAGTCGTCCTTGATGGCCCCGGCGTCGAGCACCATCCGCACCTGCTGGCCGCGCCCCTGATCGTCCTTGGTGAGGATCTCGGCCTCCTTCACCTCACCGGACCACTCCGGGTAACGGTCGAAGTCGGCGATCACCTCCATCACGTCGGCCGGTGCCGCCTCGATCGTGATGCTCGAGCTGGTGTGTTCCGCCATCGCCGTGGCTCCTCCGTACCGGTCCGCCGCATGGGGTGTCTGCCGGTGAAGGCTATCGCGGCTGGGTCACCACTCCAGGGCCCAGGGGGTGCCGGTGGAGGCGAAGTGTCCGACGTTGACACATTCGGTGGCGCCGATCCGCATGCGGCGGGCGAGCGGCTGGTGCACGTGGCCGAACAACGAATAGCGGGGGCGGATGGTGTGGATCGCCTCCAGCAGCGCCTTGCTGCCGCGCTCGAAGCGGCGGGCGACGGTGTCGTAGCAGAGGTCCGGCACCTCGGGCGGGATGTGGGTGCACAGCACGTCCACGTCGCCACGGCCGCCGAGCGCGGCGATCTTCTCGGCGTACGTCTCGTCGTCGATCTCGTACGGGGTGCGCATCGCCGTGCGCAGGCCCCCGCCGACGAAGCCGAAGACGAGACCGCCGATCTCGACCCGCTCGCCGTCGAGGATCGTGGTGCCGGATTCGGCGTATTCCGGCCAGAGCCGCGGTATGTCGACATTGCCGTAGGTGGCGTACGTCGGGGCGGGAAAGGCCGCGAACAGCTCGGCGTACTGCCTGCGGACGGCGGTCTCGATGGCCGCGTTGCGATCGAGCCCCTCCCACAGCCGGTTGCCCAGCTCGCGGGCCTCCTCGAAGCGGCGGGCGGTGCGGAGTTCGACCAGGCGGTCGGCGTTCTCGACGCCGAAGAGGTCGGGGAAGATGCCGCGGGAGTGGTCGGCGTAGTCGAGGAAGAGGACGAGGTCACCGAGGCAGATCAGGGCGTCGGCCCCGTCGCCCGCCTTCCCGAGGTCCTGACTGTTCCCGTGCACGTCACTCACCACGTGGACTCGCATGCGTGTCACCCTAAGACCTGTGACCATCCGTCCGTAAGGTGTTCTGCTCGTCGTGACCCGCGTCCACCTGCGGTTCCTTCCGGGCTCTGGTGGCCGTCGACTAGTCTGCGGGCGATACGAGGGTGGTGTGTGACGCATAAAACATCTGTACGGAAACCCCTATCCCGAAGTCATACCGATGGGTAACGTCCGGGCAGTCCAGCACTCCCCATTGCCCTGCAGCGGCGCCGGCGCCCACGAGGAGCAGCAGTCTTGCGCGAGTTCAGCCTTCCGGCCCTGTACGAGGTTCCGGCCGACGGCAATCTGACGGACCTCATCCAACGCAACGCGGCGCAGCATCCGGATGTGGCGGTGGTCGGCCGCAAGGTCGGCGACCGGTGGGAGGACGTCACCGCGGCGGACTTCCTGGCCGAGGTGCGCGCAGCCGCCAAGGGCCTGATCGCGGCCGGGGTCTCGCCGGGTGACCGGGTCGGCCTGATGTCGCGCACCCGCTACGAGTGGACGCTGCTGGACTTCGCCATCTGGAGCGCGGGCGCCGTCACCGTGCCGGTGTACGAGACGAGTTCGCCGGAGCAGGTGCGGTGGATCCTCAGCGACTCGGGCGCGGTCGCGGTCCTCGTCGAGACCGGGGTGCACGAGGCGGCCGTGGAGTCCGTGCGGGACACCCTGCCGGACCTCAAGCACATCTGGCAGATCGAGGACGACGCGATCGGGACGCTGCGGACGCTGGGTTCGGACGTCAAGGACGAGACGGTGGACGAGCGTTCCTCGCTCGCGGGCGCGGACTCCCCCGCCACCATCGTCTACACCTCGGGCACCACCGGCCGCCCCAAGGGCTGCGTCCTCTCGCACCGCAGCTTCTTCGCCGAGTGCGGGAACGCGGTGGCCCGGCTGAAACCCATCTTCGCCACCGGTGACTCCTCCGTGCTGCTCTTCCTCCCGGAAGCGCATGTCTTCGGGCGGTTGGTGGAGATTTGCGCGGTGCTGGCGCCGATCAAACTCGGCCATGTTTCGGACATCAAGACGCTCACCGATGAACTCGCCGCGTTCCGGCCGACCTTGGTGCTGGGCGTGCCGCGGGTCTTCGAGAAGGTCTACAACTCGGCGCGGGCCAAGGCCCAGGCCGAGGGCAAGGGAAAGATCTTCGACAAGGCCGCCGACGCCGCCATCGCCTACAGCAAGGCGCTGGACACCGAGTCCGGGCCGTCCTTCGGACTCCGGCTCAAGCACCGGGTCTTCGACCGGCTGGTCTTCGGCAAGCTGCGCGCCGCCCTCGGCGGCCGCGCCACCCACGCCATCTCCGGCGGCGCGCCGCTGGGTGAGCGGCTCGGCCACTTCTACCGGGGCATCGGCTTCACGGTGCTGGAGGGCTACGGGCTGACCGAGTCCTGCGCGGCCACCACCTTCAACCCGTGGGACCGGCAGAAGATCGGCTCGGTCGGCCAGCCGATGCCGGGCACGGTGGTCCGTATCGCCGACGACGGCGAGGTGCTGCTGCACGGGGATCATCTGTTCACGGAGTACTGGAACAACGAGGCGGCGACGGCCGAGGCGCTGTCCGACGGCTGGTTCCACACCGGTGACGTCGGCGCCCTCGACGAGGACGGCTACCTCACCATCACCGGCCGCAAGAAGGAGATCATCATCACCGCGGGCGGCAAGAACGTCGCCCCCGCGGTGATCGAGGACCGCATCCGGGCGCACGCCCTGGTCGCCGAGTGCATGGTCGTCGGCGACGGCCGCCCGTTCGTGGGCGCGCTGATCACCCTGGACGAGGAGTTCCTGCCCCGCTGGGCCGCCGAACACGGCAAGCCGGAGGGTGCGACGGTGGCCGACCTGTGCGAGGACGCCGATCTGCTGGCCGAGATCCAGACGGCGGTGGACGACGGGAACGCGGCGGTCTCGAAGGCGGAGTCGGTGCGGAAGTTCCGCGTGCTGACGCAGCAGTTCACCGAGGACTCGGGGCATGTGACGCCGTCGCTGAAGCTGAAGCGGAATGTCGTGACGAAGGACTTCGCGACGGAGATCGAGGCGCTGTACGGCAGCTGAGCCGGGCCGGGAGCCCGGGGCTTTTCCTCAAAGGCCCCGGGCTCCTGTCCGTTCAGAGCAGCGAACGCAACCGGTCGGCCAGCAGGTCCCAGCGCCAGCGCTCCTCGACCCAGGCGCGGCCGCGCTCGCCCATCCGGCGGCGCAGTGCCTCGTCCTCCAGCAGGGCGACGATCCGCTCCGCGCTCTGCTCCGCGGAGCCGCCCGGCACCACCCACCCGGTCTCGCCCTCCAGCACCGCGTCCGGTGCGCCGCCGGAGTCCCCGGCGACCACCGGAAGCCCGGTCGCGGACGCCTCCAGGTAGACGATGCCCAGGCCCTCGACGTCCAGCCCGCGCCGCCGCGTACGGCACGGCATGGCGAACACGTCGCCCGCGCCGTAGTGGGCGGGCAGCTCCTCCCAGGGCACCGGACCGGTGAAGCGTACGGCTTCGGCCACGCCCGTCGACTCGGCGAGGCGTCGCAGATCCTTCTCGTACGGGCCTCCCCCGACGATCAGCAGCGCCGCGCTCGGCACCCGCTTCAGGATCAGCGGCATCGCCTCGATCAGCGTGTCCTGCCCCTTGCGCGGCACCAGCCGCGACACGCACACCACGACGGGCCGCTCCGTGAGCCCCAGCCGGGCCCGGACCTCGTCCCCGCCGGAGCCGGGGTGGAACGTCTTCTCGTCCACCCCGGGCGGCAGTTGCACCATGCGGGCGGCGGCCTCGGGAGTGAGAGCGTCGGCGATGCGGGAGCGGGTGTACTCGCCGAGGTAAGTGATCGTGTCCGTACCCTCGCCGATGCGGCGCAGCAGCGCCCGTGAGGCGGGGAGCTGGGCCCAGGCGGCCTCGTGCCCGTGCGTGGTCGCCACCGCCCGTCTCGCCCCCGCCGCGCGCAGCGCTGGCGCCATCAGCCCGAGCGGCGCGGCGGCGCCGAACCACACCGAACCGCAGCCGTGCTCGCGCAGCAGCTCGGTGGCGCGGCGGGTGACGCGGGGCGTCGGCAGCAGCATCGTCGTACGGTCCCGGATGACCCGGAATGGTTGCTCGGCGTCGAACCGCGCGGTGGCCTCGGCGGCCTCCTCGCCGCGCTTCCAGGTGGAGGCGTAGACGACGATTCGCTCCGGGTCCAGGCGGAGGGCGATGTTGTGCAGGAACGCCTGGATGCCGCCGGGGCGGGGCGGGAAGTCGTTGGTCACGAGCAGGGTCTTGTCCATCGGGCCCGACAGTACCGGGTGGGGGTGGTGCGGGGTTTGTTCCCCCACCCCGCCCCTTCCCGAAACCGGGGCGCTGCCCCGGGCCCCGCTGGGGGCTCCGCCCTCTAACCCCCGCTCCTCAATCGCCGGAGGGGCTGGGTGGTACGCCCGGCGGGGTGGGGGCTTAGCCCAGGACCTTGGCCACGTATTTGCGCCACTCAACGGTGAAGTCCGCCAGGCTCACGTCCAGTACGTCCCGCAGCCCCGTCTCCACCGCCCCCTCCCGCCGCGGCGCCGCCCCCACCGCCCGGTAGAAGGCGACCAGCTTCCGCGCACCCCAGCGGTCAGCGATCAGGCGGCACGCCAGCCAGCCCTGCTCGTACGCCTCGGAGAGACGGTCCGGGCGGCTGCCGAAGCGGAAGGCCTCGTCGGGCGGGAGGGCCTTCGGGAGGCGGTCGCTCGCGACGGACTCGGAGAGTTCGGGGGCGACTTGGCGCGGCGTGCGGCCCGGCGTGCGGTAGCCGGTCCAGTCGGCGAAGCCCTCGGAGAGCCACAGCGGGGTGGCCGCGGTGGTCGCGGCGCGGGTGGCGACATGGGCCGTCTCATGGGTGATCACGACCTGACGGCCGAAGTCCCCGAGGGCCCGGTACGCGTCGGGGTTGACGATCACCCGGTCGGCGGGCGAGGAGTCGCTCGCGCCGCCCACCTCGCCGGTGGTGACGGCCGCGATGCCCCGGTAGCCGCTCGCGGAGGCCCCCAGCAGGGCCGCCATGCGGTCCAGCGAGGCGGGCACCTCGACGACGACGCGCCCGGCCCAGGAGCCGGGCCAGACGTGGTCCAGGGCGGGCACGGCCCGGTCGGCGGTGGCGGCGACGCCGCGCAGCAGTCGCCGGTTCTGGCCGACGCCGAGGACGAGGCTGTGCTCGCCCCGGACGACGTCGACCCGTCCTTGGTCCCACAGCTGGTCGACGCCGGGCTTGCCGTCCACCCGGCCGTCATCGTCGGCGACGAACCACCGCCCGCCGCGCTGCGCGAGCGTCAGGTACTGGGGGGCGACGACGGGCGCGGTGTCGTATCCGGCGAGCCGGTAGCGCAGTTCGACCTGGGCGGCCAGGCGGCGGCCGGTGCCGCCGGCGGGCCGGAAGCCGCCGGTGTGCACCAGCCGGTACGTCCAGGAGCGCAAGGGCACGGCGGACAGCCGCCGGAACACCCGCCGCTGCTCGGCCCGGTAGTCGTCGGAGCCGCGGTCGACGGTGGCGAGGAAGGCGCCCGCGTCCCGGCCGCGGACCGCCGCGGCCCGCTGGTCGAGCATGCGCTGCACGGCGCGCCCGTCACGCCCCGCGGGATCGTCGGGCGGAACGGACGTGCCGCACGCGGTGAGCGCGGCCAGCGGCAGCGCCCACACCACCGGCAGACAGAGTGCCGTCCGCCATCGCCCCGATCTCCACCGACCCGTCACGCCATAGATCGTACGAGCCGCCGCCGCGCTTCAGACGCGAGTGATGGAAAAGATCGGCATCATGCCGACGGGGTCGTAGCGGACCGCCGCCCCCGGATAGGGCGCGTGGATCACCTGTCCGCCCCCGGCGTACATCGCGACGTGCCCGGCGTCGGAGCGGTAGACGACCAGGTCGCCGGGGCGGGCCTGGGAGAGCGGCACGGTCTGCCCGGTGTTCGCCTGGGCCTGGGAGGTGCGCGGGATCGCCACCCCGGCGCGGCGGTACGCCCACTGGGTCAGCCCGGAGCAGTCGAAGGCGGTGGGCCCGGCCTGCCCCCAGGCGTACGGCAGGCCGAGCGCGGCCCGCGCCGCGCCGAACGCCGCCGCGGCACGCGGCGAGGACGGCCCGGGACCGGTCGTAGCGTGCGCGGCACCGGAGGGCGCGCCTGGCAGGCCGTGCGCCCCGTACTCGCGCCCATCCCCGGCGCGCGAGGCGCGTGCGTACGCCTCGTACTCCCCCGGCCGCAGGGCACCCATCAGCCGTCGCGCGGTGGCCAGCTTGCGCTGGACCTCGCGCTTGTGGAGGGCGACGGCCCGGCAGCCGCGCTCCAGCTTCACCAGCTGCGCCGCGGCCTCCGTGCGCTGCTGCCGCAGGGTGCGCTGGGCGCGCGCCAGGACCCGCAGCTGGCCGGCCTGGCGGCTGCTGATGCGGTCCAGCATGGCGGCCTGGTCGAGGTAGTGGGCCGGGTCGGAGGAGAGCAGGAGCGCCAGACCGGGGTCGAAGCCGCCGGTGCGGTACTGCCCGCCCGCGATCGCGCCGAGCGCCACCCGCATCCGGTTGACCCGCTCCTGGCCACGGGCCGCGCGGTCCTGGAGCCGGTCGACCTGGCGGCGCAGCCGGTGGGTGCGGGCGCTGGCCGCGTTGTAGCGCTCGGTGGCCCGCTCCGCCTGCTCGTAGAGCCGGTCGATCCGGTCGGTGGCGCTCCGGGCCGGAGGGTGGCCCACCGTGGTGTCGTGGGGCTCGGCCCCGGCCGGGGCGGCCAGCGCGGCGCCGGTGGCGGCGGCCGCCGAGGCGGCGGTCCAGACGACGGTGGCCCGGACGGGCCCGGGTTTCGAGAAGCGGCGAGAGGACGCCATGGGAGCCGCACTCCCTTCCGCGGAGTCGGTGAGGAACTGCGCGCAGACAGTAGCGGCGCGACCACCCCGGGTCCAAAGCCGATCGCGGGCACACAAACTGACGCCCCGCCGGAGACCGCAGGTCACCGACGGGGCGGGAGTCGTGGGGAGTTGTACCGATTCGCCCGAACGGACGTCAGATCCGCACGCCGAACTGGAACGGCATGTTGTCCATCGACTCGAAGCGCACGTTGGCGCCGGGCTTGGGCGCGTGCAGTACCTGTCCGTTGCCCGCGTACAGGCCTATGTGGTGCAGGTCGCTGTAGAACATCACCAGGTCGCCGGGCTTCAGCTCGCCGCGGCCGATCTGCGTACCGGCGTTGGCCTGGTCCTGGGAGATGCGCGGCAGCTGGACGCCGGCCTGCTGGTACGCCCAGCCGGTGAGGCCGGAGCAGTCGAAGGAGGACGGGCCGGTGGCGCCCCAGACGTACGGGGAGCCGATCTTGGTCTTGGCGGCGGCCAGCGCGGCGGCGGCACGCTGCGAGTCGGGCACGTCGTTGCCCAGGTCGACCCGGCTGCTGGCGCGGTTGGCGCGCTCCCGCTCCTCCTCCGCGAGCTTGGCGCGCTCCTGCTCGGTGAGGGTGTTGAGCAGGTTGCGGGCCTTGGTGAGCTTGTCCTGGATCTGCTTCTTCTTGTCGCCCAGGGCCTTCCGGGTGTCCGCCAGGTCCTGCAGCTTGGTGGACGCCTCCTCGCGCTGCTGCTTGAGCGTGCGCTGCTTGTCGGCGATCTTCCGCAGCGACTCGGCCTGCTTGCCGCTGACCTGGTCGAGGGTGGACGCCTTGTCGAGGTAGGTGTCCGGGTCGGAGGAGAGGATCAGCTGCACGGAGGGGTCGATACCGCCGGTGCGGTACTGGGCGGTGGCCATCGAACCCAGGCCGTCGCGCAGCTTGTTCAGGTCCTCCTGACCGCGCGCCACGTTGTCCTGGAGGTCGCCGACCTGCTGCTCCAGCTTCTCCTGCTTCTCCTTGGCGCCGTTGTACTTCTCGGTCGCCTGCTCCGCCTCTTCGTAGAGTTTGTCGACCTGCTCCTTGACGTCCTTCTTGTCCTGCTTAGGAGCGGCCTGGGCGGCCTGGGACGTGAGCGCGACGGCGGCTGCGGCGGTCGCCGTGAGTACGGATACCCGAGTGCGGCTCGGCTGCTTGGGTCGACGGTGGGACGCCACGAAGGCGATCTCCTTCTTCCTCCGGCCGCCTACCGGGGGTGGGAACGCGACCCCGGCTCCACGGATACGCCGCGGACTCGGCGGTACCCCCGCTGTCACCCCGGATGGGTGATCAACCGCGCGAAGGTTCGAGCCGACATTAGTGACCCTGCCGTGATCCGTTCAAATCCCGACGACAAAAAAATTGGCCACGGACGCATCTTTTACAAACATCGCACAGGCAGTGACGGTCATTTGACGCTGTGCTGATACTGAGGGGCGGTCAGGTACGCGCAAGCCGCTTGAGCAACAAGGCGGATGCCACGGGGCGCGCTCCGGCGCGCGCGACCCCGTCCGCGACCTCCCGGTCGGTCGAGACCACGACCACCGGACGGCCCGGCGGCTCGGCCCGCACCAGCTGCCGGATCAGCTCGTCCGCCGTCACTCCCGGCTTGCTGAACAGCACCCGGACCCCGCGCGGCGGCGCCAGCAGCACCGGAGCCGCCAGCTCCGCGCCGTCGAAGACACACGTCATCTCCGCGCCCGTCTGCGCCGCGAGCACCGCGAGGCCGCCCAACAGCCGCAGCCGCTGCTTCTCCAGCGGCATCGTCGGATAGCCGGTCTTGGTGACGTTGTAGCCGTCCACGACCAGATGCGCCTGCGGCAGCTCCAGCAACTGGTCCAGCAGCGCCGGGTCCGTCTCCGACAGCGCCCTGGTCGCTATGTCCTTGGGCGTCATCTTCCCCGGCTCCACCGCGTCCACCGTGTCCGCCGGGTGCATCGAGGCGGGCGGCAGCGCCAGTTCGCGGCGCAGGCCCTGGGCCGCGTCCAGCACCGTGTCCAGCAGCAGCCGCAGCCGCATGTCCTCCACGCTGCGGCCCTCGCGCACCGCGCGCCGGCTCGCCTCCAGCGCCGACTCCGCCTCCGAGAGCCGGGCCCGCAGCCGCCGCGCCTCGCCGTCGGCGGCCGCCTGCCGTGCGGTGGCCTCCGACCGCACGGTCTCCAGCTCGCCCTCGGCCTTGCGCAGCGCCGCCGCCCCGCGCTTCACATCGCTCTGCGCGCTGCGCAGTTTGCGCTGCACCGCGTCCGTTTCCTTACGGGCCGCGTCCAGCTCGGCACGGACCCGGTCCGTTTCCTTACGCGCCGACGCGCGGGCGGCGGCCAGCTCCTCGCGCAGCCGGTGCAGCTCGCGCTCAGCCTCCTCACCGGCCCGCTCGGCCGAGACCCGCTGGGCCTCCTCGCCCGCCGCCTCGACCAGCTTCACCCAGCCCACGGGGCGCAGCACGTACGCCACCGCCGCCACGTCCACCGGATCGGCGGCCGCGGGCGGCGAACCGCCCTCGATCGCCTCGGTCAGCTCCGTCTGGGTCTCGCGCAGCCGCTGCCCGATCCGCTGCCGGAAGACGGGGTCGCTCTCCACCGCGGCGGCCATCGCGTTGCCCGCGAACTTCGCGCGCCGGTTCGGGGTGAACCGGGCGTACTGCCGCAGCTGGGGTGGCAGTTCGGTGACCGTCAGACCACCGAACGCGTCCGCGACCATCGCCACGACGCGCCGCCGCACCCCTTCCGGCAGGGGGCGGTCCAGCGCCTCGGCGACACCCTCGGCGTCACCGGCCGTCCCGGGCCCGCCCGTCCGGTCCACGACCTTCTCCTCGCTCCGTCTCTCAGGCCTTCGCGTTCGTGCTCGGACGGTCCACCAGCTCGATCTGGTCGACCGCGTTGCACCAGCGACAACGCACTGACTCAATGGTCTCACTGACCACATCGCGCTCCTCGACCCGAGCCTCTCCGGCAAGGTCCAGATGCACGAACTCCACCGCCTTCGTCGAGCGGGTCACATCGAAACGGGTGAGGTTGCCGCACAGCGTGCAGCGCCAGCGGGTCTCGGCTGTCGGCGTGGGAACGGCCATGGTGTCGCGTCCTCGCTTCTCGGCTCATCGGCGTCCTGTAACCCTACGGCCTGAGGCCCGGGGGATGTCGGGCCCGTACCCGCCCCTGGGCGGCGGCGAGGCGCTCTGTGCAGGTTGTACCGGGTACGCGATGATCTGCCCATGATCGAGAAGTCGGCGGGGTCCGGCCGTCCCGTGATGACGTACGCCCTCATCATCACCTGCTGCCTGATCTTCGTCCTCGGACCGGCCTCCGGGCTCGACCCCCGCTACGGCTCCGGCGGGGACCTTCTCCAGGCCCAGACCTCGTACTTCGAGCGCTGGGGAGTCGTCCCCAGCGCCCTGTGGAGCGGCACCCCCGCCGAGCCGCTGACCCCGCTGACCGCGCTCTTCGTCCACGGCAACTGGCTGCATCTCCTCGGCAACATGCTGTTTCTCTACGTCTTCGGGGCCATGGCCGAGGAGCGCATGGGGCGTATACACTTCGCGCTCTTCTACATCGGCACCGGCTATCTCGCCCTCCTCGGCTACGCCGTTGCCCATGCCTCCTCCCCGCAGACGCTGGTCGGCGCCTCCGGCGCCATCTCCGGCGTCCTCGGCGCCTTCCTCTGGCTCTTTCCGCGCGCCCGGGTGACCAGCCTGTTCCCGTTCCTGTTCTTCCTCCCGCTGCGCTTTCCCGCCTGGGTCGTACTGATCTTCTGGGTCACCCTCCAGTGGCTCGCCGCCCGTCAGGCCGACGCCCGCCCCGGGGTGGCCTACCTCGCCCACCTCGTGGGCTTCACCCTCGGTTTTCTCTACGCGTGGGCCCGCTTCGGGCGGCCGGATAGAGTGGGCGGCGCAGCGAGGCCCAGCGAGGGAGAAAGCCAGCCGTGATCACTTCGATCGTGCTCATCAAGACCAGCGTGGACCGGATCCCGGAGATCGCCGAGAAGATCGCCGCGATCGAGGGCGTGAGCGAGGTCTACTCGGTCACCGGGGCGCACGATCTGATCGCCATGGTGCGGGTGGCCCAGCACGACGACCTCGCGGACATCATCCCGGGCCAGATCTCCAAGGTCCCCGGTGTGGCCTCCACGGAGACGCACATCGCGTTCCGCACCTACTCCCAGCACGACCTGGAAGCGGCCTTCGCCATCGGCCTCGACAGCTAGCCCTCCGGTCCTCCGGCCCTCCTAGGACACCGGGACGCAGCGGCCGTCCTCCGTGCGGTAGTCCCACCGCGCGCCGTCCCGGACCAGTTCCTTCACGGCCCGGACGAAGCGCTCCACGTGCTCGTCCGGCGTGCCCGCGCCGAAGCTGACCCGGATCGCGTTCAGCGAGCGCTCGCCCGGGGCGGCCTCGGGCGCGCCGCACTCCCCCGGCTCGTCGGGCTCGCTGTCCAGCAGGGTCCGCAGCAGCGGGTGCGCGCAGAACAGCCCGTCGCGGACGCCGATTCCGTACTCGGCGGACAGCGCCGCCGCGAAGTGCGAGCTGTTCCAGCCGTCCACCACGAACGACAGCACCCCCACGCGCGGCGCGTCGTCGCCGAACAGCGACAGCAGCCGCACCTGATCCACCTCCGCCAGCCCCTCCCGCACCTTCGCGATCAGCTGCCGCTCCCGCGCGACCAGGCCGTCGAATCCGGCCTCGGACAGCGCCTTGCAGGCCGAGGCGATAGCGTAGACCCCGATCACGTTCGGCGAACCGGCCTCGTGGCGCGCCGCGGTGGTGTGCCACTCGACGTCCACCCCGCCGTCGTCCCGCCGCGCGACCTTACGGCTCGCGCCGCCGCCCGCCAGGTACGGGCTCGCCTCGCGCAGCCAGTCGGCCCGGCCCGCCAGGACGCCCGCCCCGAACGGCGCGTACAGCTTGTGCCCCGAGAACGCCACCCAGTCGACGTCCGACTCCGCGATGTCCACCGGGTGGTGCGGGGCCAGCTGCGCGGCGTCCAGGACGATACGGGCGCCCCGCGCGCGGGCCGCCGCGGCCAGGTCCCGTACGGGCCACAGCTCGCCCGTCACGTTCGACGCGCCCGTCACGCACACCAGCGCCGGGCCGCCGTCCCGGCCCGCCAGCGCCTTCTCCAGCGCCTCCACGGCCTGCCGCGGCGAGCGCGGCGCGCTCAGGTAGGTCACCCGGGTGTCCTCCCGCCGCTCCCACGGCAGCAGCGAGGCGTGGTGCTCGGTCTCGAACACGAACACCTCCGTGCCGGTGGGCAGCGCGGCGGCCAGCAGGTTGAGCGAATCGGTGGTCGAGCGGGTGAAGACCACCTGGTCGTCCTCCCGGCACCCCAGAAACGCCGCGACCTCCTTGCGGCTGGTCTCGAAGAGGTCCGTCGACAACTGCGACAGATAACCCGCCCCGCGGTGGACGCTCCCGTAGTACGGGGCGTAGGCGGCGACGTCGTCCCACACCCTGCGCAGGGCGGGCGCGCTGGCGGCGTAGTCGAGCGCGGCGTAGGTGACCTCGCCGCCGGTGACCAGGGGCACGGTGACATCACTGCCGAGGACGGGGAGCAGGGCGGGGGTCTCGACTGCAGAAGGGCATGCGGACATGGCGAATTCTCCCGAGGGGTTTGCGAGCATGCGGAAACTCGCTCAACGCACGGTGCACGGTGGGCTCCGCGCGGAGCAGGGGGGAAAACGGGGCGCTGCGGCCCTAGCGCATTCGCTGCGTCACGGAAAGACTCCCTCGACCACCAGGACCCCTAGTGCGAGGGGTCCGCGCTTGCCGCACGCCTCGCTGCGTGCGGCCTGGTCATCACCCGGGGCACCCCGCCACGGACGGAGGGTTGCCGGACAGCGGGCCGGGGCCGAAGTCGCTGTCGCTCGTGACCTGCGGGGATTATGCCATGCGGACGCGCGACGCCCAGCGCGCGTCCGCATGCTGGACTGCGGGGGCTCCGCCCCCGGGCCCCGTTGCGGGGGCTCCGCCCCCCTGCACCCCCGCTCCTCGAACGCCGGAGGGCTGGATGGTACTGCCCGGAGGGGCTGGGGAGCGGGCACGAGGGCTGGGTGGAGCGACCTGGTTGTGGGCCATCGTTCCGCGGAGGGGGCACCTTCCAGCGTTAGCTGGGGGAGGGACGGGTGGGCACAACCCGGCCACCGGGCCGCACCCGGCGACGGAACCCCGGGCGGCCGCTACGCGTTGCTCGCCCGCACCCAGCGCTCCAGGGCCTCCCTCGCCGCGCCCGAGTCGATCGACTCGGCGGCTCGGGTGACGCCCGCCGCGATGCGATCGTTCAGGGGGGTGCCCACCGGCTCGGCAGACCAGCCCAGAGCCGCCAGGGCGGCGGCCGAGTTCAGCAGGACGGCGTCCCGCACCGGGCCCGTCTCGCCCGCCAGCAGGCGGCGGGCCACATCCGCGTTGTGGGAGGCGTCGGCGCCGCGCAGGGACTCCACCGGGGACAGGTCGAAGCCGATGTCGCGCGGGTCGAAGGTCTCCCGGCTGACCGTGCCGTCCCGTACGACCCACACCTGGGAGGTCGCGGTCACGGTCAGTTCGTCCAGGCCGTCGTCGCCGCGGAAGACCAGCGCCGAGGAGCCGCGCTCGGCCAGCACCCCGGCCATGATCGGCGCCATCCGGGCGTCGGCGACGCCGGTGACCTGGCAGGGGACCCGGGCCGGGTTGGTGAGCGGGCCGAGGAAGTTGAACGGGGTGGCGATGCCCAGCTCGCGGCGGGCCGCCGCGACGTGCCGCAGCGACGGGTGGAACTTGACCGCGAAGCACATGGTGATGCCCGCTTCCTCGGCGATCTCGGCCACCCGCGCCGGACTCAGGTCCAGGTTGACGCCGAGCTTCTCCAGGACGTCGGAGGCGCCGCTCGCGGAGGACGAGGCGCGGTTGCCGTGCTTGACCACGCGCGCGCCCGCACCGGCCGCCACCAGGGCGGACATGGTCGAGATGTTGACGGTCTTGGCGCGGTCGCCGCCCGTGCCGACGATGTCGACGGTCGGCCCGGGCACCTCGATCGTCTTGGCGTGCCCGTACATCGCGCGGACGAGGCCGGACAGCTCGGCGACGGTCTCGCCCTTGGCCCGCAGCGCGACCGCGAACCCGGCGATCTGGGCGTCGGTGGCCTCGCCGCGCATGATGCGGTCCATGGCCCACGCGGTGTCGTCGGCGCTGAGGTCCTGGCCGCCGAGGAGGGAGCTGAGCACGTCCGGCCAGGTACGGGCCGTCGCGGTGCTGTCGCCTCCGACTGGGGTCACAACGTCCATGGTCCGCTCCTGAGTGGCTGGATCCGCGCTCGATCAGCCCCAGCCTATCGGCGCGGACACTGGTCATAAGCACAGACCAGGGCCCCGGTCCGGACGCGAGGTCCGGGCCGGGGCCCTGGTCTGTGGCGTACAGACGTCAGCAGACGTCAGCGGACATCAGTGGTGGCCGTGGCCGCTGGTGATCTCCTTGTACTCCTCGGAGGTCGGCTTCGGGATGAAAGCGTCCTCGCCGTAGTACGACTTGGACAGCCTGGCCCGCAGCTTCTGCGACGCCGTGGACTTGCGGCGGACGCCGTTCTCGTCGACCTCGGGGCCCAGCTCGTAGGCCTTCGGCTGCTCGTGCTGGGTGAGCACGTGCATCTGCTCCTGCGTGAGCGGCTCGTGCACCTCGACGAACTCACCGTGCGGCAGCCGCTTGATGATGCCGGTCTCGCGACCGTGCAGCACCTTCTCCTTGTCACGCCGCTGGAGGCCGAGGCAGATCCGCTTGGTGGCGATGAAGGCGATGACCGGCCCGGCGAAGAAGCCGATCCGCACGAACCAGGTGATCGAGTTGATCGACAGCTGGAAGTGGGTGGCCCACAGGTCGTTGCCGCCACCGATCAGCATCACGAAGTAGGCGGTCAGCCAGGCGACACCGAAGGCCGTACGGGTCGGGGCGTTACGCGGGCGGTCCAGGATGTGGTGCTCGCGCTTGTCGCCGGTGATCCAGCCCTCGATGAAGGGGTAGAAGCCGATCGCGAAGAGGACCAGCGGGAAGAGCACGATCGGGATGAACACGCCCAGGACGAGCGTGTGGCCCCACGCGGTGATCTCCCAGCCGGGCATCACACGGACCAGACCCTCGGCGAAGCCCATGTACCAGTCGGGCTGGGCGCCGGTGGAGACCTGGTCGGGCCGGTAGGGGCCGATGGTCCAGATCGGGTTGATCGTGGCGATCGCGGAGATGACCGCGATGACACCGAAGACCAGGAAGAAGAAGCCACCCGCCTTGGCCATGTAGACCGGCAGCAGGGGCATGCCGACGACGTTCTTGTTGGTCTTTCCGGCCCCGGGGTACTGCGTGTGCTTGTGGTAGAAGACCAGGATCAGGTGCGCCACCAGCAGGCCGAGCATGATGCCCGGCAGCAGCAGGACGTGGACCGGGTAGAGCCTCGGGATGAGGTCCATGCCCGGGAACTCGCCGCCGAACACGAACATCGAGATGTAGGTGCCGACGACCGGGATCGACAGGAACACGCCCTCGATGAACCGCAGACCGGTGCCGGAGAGCAGGTCGTCGGGGAGCGAGTAGCCGGTGAAGCCGGTCAGCATGCCGAGGAAGAACAGCAGGAAGCCGAACAGCCAGTTGACCTCACGCGGCTTGCGGAACGCACCGGTGAAGAAGACGCGCATCATGTGCACGAACATCGCGCAGAGGAAGACCAGCGCGGCCCAGTGGTGGATCTGGCGGATCAGCAGACCGCCGCGCACCTCGAAGCTGATGTCGAGCGTCGAGGCGAAGGCCTCGGACATCCGCACGCCCTGCATCGGGACGTACGGGCCGTGGTACACGACCTCTTCCATGCTGGGGTGGAAGAACAGCGTCAGGTACACACCCGTGAGGATGATGATGATGAAGCTGTAGAGCGCGACCTCGCCCAGCATGAAGGACCAGTGGTCCGGGAAGATCTTGCGCATGTTGGCCCGGGCGAGGCTGTAGATGCCCAGCCGGCCGTCGGCCCAGTCGGCGACGCGCTCGCCCGCGGGCGCTTTGCCGCGCCGCGGCGTGCCCGTGTCTGTTGCAGTACTCATCCGCGCTCCCAGTAAGCAGGACCGACGGGCTCCGAGAAGTCGCCCATGGCTTCGAGGTACCCCTGGTCATTGGCCCTGATCCGCAGCTGGGGCAGTGCGTGACCGGCCGGACCGAAGATCACTCGGCCACCGTCGGAGAGGTCGAACGTCGACTGGTGGCAGGGGCACAGGACGTGGTGGGTCTGCTGCTCGTACAGGTTGATCGGGCAGCCGACGTGGGTGCAGATCTTCGAGAAGGCGACGATGCCCTCGTGCGACCAGTCCAGCTCGCGCTTGTCCTTGATGTTCTCCGGCTGGAGCCGGACCAGCATCAGGGCGGCCTTGGCGATCTCGGTCTGGAAGTCGTGGTCCTCCTCGGTCATGCCCTCGGGCATGGCGAAGGTGAGGGAGCCCACCGAGATGTCCTCGGGCCGCAGCGGCTGCATGGTGTTGTAGTTCATGAGCCGCTTGCCCTTGCCCCAGCTGGTGTGCCGGAGCTTGGTGCCGGGCAGCGGGCCGAGGTCGCGCAGCAGCACGACACCGGAGAGCGGCACCAGGGCGAGCGCGCCGAAGAGGGTGTTGCGGGCGAGCTTGCGGCGGCCGAAGCCGGACTCCTTGGCGCCCGCGCGGAAGTCGTCGAGGACCTTGGCCTTGACCTCGGGGCTGGCCTCGATGGCGTGCCGGTCGTCGGCGATCTCCACGTCGGACATCAGGGTGCGGGCCCAGTGGACGGCACCGGCGCCGATGGCGAACAGCGCGATGCCGAGGGTGACGCCCAGCGCGAAGTTCAGCGCGCTGATGTGACCGATGGGGAAGACGTAGATGTACTTGTCGACCGGCAGCGCCACGTAGGAGGCGATGAAGGCGATCGTCGCCAGCATCGAGACCGTGAAGAGCAGGGCGACGGTGCGCTCGGACCGCTGGGCGGCCCGCTCGTCGATGTCCTGCTGACGGTGCTCGTGCGGGGGCAGCCCCGGGTCGGCGAACGGGTCTTCCGCGACGACGGTCGCCCCGCCCCCCGCCCGCTCCTCGGGCAGCTTCTCTTCTGCTTCTGAAATCTCGTGGCTACTCATGACTTCTTGGCCTTTGCGGTCCGGGCGGCGACCCAGATGGTGAGGACGATCAGCGCGCCCATGCCGAAGACCCAGGCGAAGAGGCCCTCGCTGACCGGGCCGAGCCCGCCGAGCTCAAGGCCACCGGGGGTCTTGGACTTGTCGCTGTTGACCGTGTCGAGGTACGCGATGATGTCCTGCTTGTTCTTCTCCGGCATCGTGGTGTCGGGGAAGGAGGGCATGTTCTGCGGGCCGGTCTGCATGGCCTCGTACAGATGCTTCTTGCTCACGCCCTCGAGGGACGGCGCGTACTTGCCGTTGGTGAGGGCACCGCCCTTGCCGGCGAAGTTGTGGCACTGCGCGCAGTTCGTACGGAAGAGCTCCCCGCCCTTCGCGACGTCCGCGTCGTCGGTGCTGTACTGGCTCTTGGAGGGCGTCACCGGCCCGGCGCCGAGCGAGGAGATGTAGGCGGCCAGCTGCTCGGTCTCGGCGTCCGAGTAGATCTTCTTCTTCTTCGGCACCTGGGCGCCCGGCTGCTGGGCGGGCATCCGGCCGGTGCCGACCTGGAAGTCGACGGCGGCGGAGCCGACTCCGACGAGGCTCGGGCCGTCGGTGGTCCCCTGACCGCCCGTACCGTGGCAGCTGGCGCAGCCGACGGCATAGAGCTTCTTGCCCTCCTCGATGGCGAGGGACTGGGCGGAGCTGTCATCGGCCTTCGCCTCGCTCGGCGAGAACGCGGCGTACAGCCCCCCAGTGACCGCCAGCGCGAAGAGTAGGACGACGAGCGCAGCCAGCGGATGGCGCCGTCGTGCGGAGAGCTTTTTCACGGATTACCCCGGTGTCAGGATCTTCTGCGTCGATGCTTAAGGACGTGCTTCCGGTCGCGGTGACCGGCTTACTTGATCATGTAGATCGTGGCGAAGAGGCCGATCCAGACGACATCGACGAAGTGCCAGTAGTAGGACACGACGATGGCCGCCGTCGCCTGCTGGTGGGTGAACCTCTTGGCCGCGTACGTCCTCCCCAGGACCAGCAGGAAGGCGATGAGTCCGCCCGTCACATGCAGTCCGTGGAAACCGGTGGTCAGGTAGAACACCGAGCCGTACGGGTCGGAGGAGAGCGAGAGCCCGTCCTTCTTGACCAGTTCGGTGTACTCGAAGATCTGACCGCCGATGAAGATCGCGCCCATGATGAAGGTGATCACGAACCAGGAGCGCAGCTTCCTCACGTCGCCACGCTCGGCAGCAAAGACACCGAGCTGGCAGGTGAGGGAGGAGAGCACGAGGATCGTGGTGTTCGTCGCCGAGAACGGGAAGTTCAGCGCGGACGCCATTTCCTTCCAGTGCTCGGCTCCGGTCACCGATCGCAGGGTGAAGTACATCGCGAAGAGGGCCGCGAAGAACATCAGCTCGGAACTCAACCAGATGATGGTTCCGACGCTGGTGAGGTTCGGCCGGTTGACCGACGGGTGCGCGTGCCCGGTATCTGTTGCTGTTGCTGTCGCCACGACCGACATTATGTCGGTCGCTTATCCGGCCCTCACTCCCGGGGGTGCCGTTCGGAGTGTCCGGGGCTGCGTCAAGGGCATCGATGCTGCTCGTCGCGGCTCTCCCGGGCCGTCCCTCGAAGGGGGGAGAGATCGGTTCGCCCCCTCCTCCGGAAGGCTGTACGGGAGTAACATCCGCCACAGAAGCCCGGTAGTCCCCTTGGCTGATGCGGAGGAAACGATGCGGCCGACCGCCACGGTGCTGGTCTACAGCGACGACGCGAACACCCGTGAACAGGTGCGGCTCGCGACCGGTCGCCGGCCCGCCGCCGATCTGCCTCCGGTGGAGTTCGTGGAGTGCGCGACGCTCCCCGCCGTCCTGACGGCGCTGGAGGACGGCGGGATCGACGTGTGCGTCCTGGACGGAGAGACGGCGCCCGCGGGCGGGATGGGCGTCTGCCGGCAGATCAAGGACGAGATCTTCCAGTGCCCGCCGGTGCTGCTGCTCATCGGCCGCCCGCAGGACGCCTGGCTGGCCACCTGGAGCCGCGCGGAGGCCGCGGTGACGCATCCGGTGGACCCGGTGGCCCTGTCGGACGCGCTGGCCGGGCTGCTCCGCAAGCGGCTCGCGGTGGGCGCCTGACCGCACTCCGCGCGGTCTCACCCGGTCACGCCATGGGGCGGAGCCGGGCCGCGTCGGCCGGGGTGCTGCCGTCCCGCTGACCGGCGGCGAGGGCGCTGCCCTGTCGCCAGTCGGCCCAGGCCATGTTCCAGTCGCCATAGCCGTTGCCGAACGTCGCCATGTCGGCGCCGTTGCTGTTGACGACCTTGACGACGTCGCCGAGGTGCACGGTGTTGAAGAACCACCGGGCGTTCTCGGTGGACATGCCGGTGCAGCCGTGGCTGACGTTGGCATACCCTTGCGAGCCGGTCGACCAGGGCGCGGCGTGGACGTATTCACCACTTTCGGTGACCCGGGCCGCCCAGTAGACCATCAGATCGTAGGAACCCGCGCCGAGGCCGATGCTGGCGCCCGTCATCCGTACCGCCGACTCCTTGGCCAGGATGACCTTGGTGCCGTTACGGGTGTCGAACCCGGGCATACCGGTCGTGATCGGGATGGTCCGGATCACCTGCCCGTTGCGCTTCACCGTCATCTGGTGGGTCCCCGAGTCGGTGAGGGCCTCGATCCGGTCGCCGGTGGTGATCCGCAGCGTTTTGGCCTCGCCGCCGTAGAGCCCGCCGCCGATCCTGATGCCCTTGAGGTTGGAGCGCACGTTGACGGTGGCGTGGGCGGGCCAGTACTCGGCCGGGCGGTAGTGCAGCGTCTTGTTGTTCACCCAGTGCCAGACGCCGTCCACCGCGGGCTGTGAGTCGACCTTCAGGCCCCGCTCGACCACGGACCGGGCCGAGGGGTCCTTCACCGGGCGGCTCAGCTTGGCGGTGATCGGCTGGCCGACCCCGTACTCCCCCGCCTTGGGCCCGAAGCTGACCTTGAGCTGGCGGTGCTTGGAGCTGGTGGCGAAGCTGATCGTACGGCGGCCCGGCGCGCCGCCCGAGTCCTCCGTGGACACCCGCAGCGTGTAGTGGGCGCCCGCGGCCAGCGGCACGGTGGAGCGCCACCGGCTGCCGTCCGGCGTCAGCTCGCCCCGTACGTACCGGCCTGCCGCGTCGGTGGCGGTGACGTCCGTGATCCGGCCGTCGTCGCCCTTGGCGGTCACTTGGAGCGGCCGGTCAGGATCGGCGTCGCGCGCGCCGCTCTCACCGTTGAAGGAGATCTGGTCGGCGGCGTCGTACGGCTTGGCGGACAGCGGGTCCGAGGAGGGGCCCCCGCATCCGCTGAGACCCGCTATCAGCGACGCCACCAGCAGGGCACTGGAGAGCACCGCCCGGGTTCGAGGAGATCGAGGTGTGTGGTTCATGCGCTCACGCTATGAAGGCCCGCGGCGGACGGCGCGCCGGGCGAGGCAGCAGGGTGACGGCACACGGCCAAGGGGCCCGGCACCTGTTCGGTGCCGGGCCCCTTGATCAGAAACTGCTACTGGTTCTGGTTCTCGCCGCGGTAGTACTCGAAGACCCAGCCGAAGAGGCCGACCATGATCATCGGAGCGGAGAAGAACAGCAGCCACCAGCCGAAGACCACGCCCATGAAGGCCAGGGCGCCGCCGACGGCCAGGGAGAGCGGCTGCCAGCTGTGCGGGGAGAAGAAGCCCAGCTCACCGGCGTCGTCCGCGACATCGGCGTCCTCGTTGTCCTGCGCTCCGGCATCCACCCGGCGCGCGGTGAACGCCAGGTAGAAGCCGATCATGATGCTCAGGCCGAAGGCGAGGAACAGCGCCGTGGTACCGGCGGGCTCCTTCGACCACACGCCGTAGACGATCGCCATCAGCAGGATGAAGACGGCGAGCCAGATGAACATCCGGCCTTGGACCTTCACTTGCCGGCCTCCTTACCACCCGCGAGGGCCTTGTCTTCGTCGGCCGCACCCTGGTGCTCAAGCTGGTCGAGCGCCGCGATCTCGGGGTGGTGCAGGTCGAACGCCGGGGATTCGGAACGGATCCGCGGCAGGGTGAGGAAGTTGTGCCGAGGCGGCGGGCAGGAGGTGGCCCACTCCAGCGAGCGGCCGTAGCCCCACGGGTCGTCGACCTCGACCTTCTTGCCGTACTTGGCGGTCTTCCACACGTTGTAGAGGAACGGCAGGATCGACAGGCCGAGCAGGAACGAGCTGATCGTGGAGATCGTGTTCAGCGCGGTGAAGCCGTCGGCCGCCAGGTAGTCGGCGTACCTGCGCGGCATGCCCTCGGCACCCAGCCAGTGCTGCACCAGGAAGGTGCCGTGGAAGCCGATGAACAGCGTCCAGAAGGTGATCTTGCCGAGCTTCTCGTCCAGCATCTTGCCGGTCATCTTCGGCCACCAGAAGTGGAAGCCGGAGAACATCGCGAAGACCACGGTGCCGAAGACCACGTAGTGGAAGTGGGCCACCACGAAGTACGAGTCGGAGACGTGGAAGTCCATCGGCGGCGACGCAAGGATGACGCCGGTGAGACCACCGAAGGTGAAGGTGATGAGGAAGCCGACCGCCCAGAGCATCGGGGTCTCGAAGCTCAGCGAGCCCTTCCACATCGTGCCGATCCAGTTGAAGAACTTGATACCGGTCGGAACCGCGATCAGGAACGTCATGAAGGAGAAGAACGGCAGTAGCACCCCGCCGGTGACGTACATGTGGTGCGCCCACACGGTCACCGACAGACCGGCGATGGAGATCGTCGCGGCGACCAGGGTGAAGTAACCGAACATCGGCTTGCGCGAGAAGACCGGGATGACCTCGGAAATGATCCCGAAGAACGGTAGCGCGATGATGTACACCTCTGGGTGTCCGAAGAACCAGAAGAGGTGTTGCCACAACAACGCCCCGCCATTGGCCGCGTCGAAGACATGCGCCCCGAATTTACGGTCCGCCTCCAGGGCGAACAGCGCGGCGGCCAGCACCGGGAAGGCCAGCAAGACCAGCACCGCGGTCAGCAGCACGTTCCAGGTGAAGATCGGCATGCGGAACATGGTCATGCCGGGAGCGCGCATGCAGATGATCGTGGTGATGAAGTTGACCGCACCGAGGATCGTGCCGAAGCCGGAGAAGGCCAGACCCATGATCCACATGTCGGCGCCGACGCCCGGCGAGCGGACCGCGTCCGACAGCGGCGAGTACGCGAAC
Source organism: Streptomyces sp. NPDC041200 (assembly GCF_055591805.1). NCBI lineage: Bacteria > Bacillati > Actinomycetota > Actinomycetes > Kitasatosporales > Streptomycetaceae > Streptomyces > Streptomyces sp. NPDC041200. The sequence continues at coordinate 145,552 of NZ_JBVIZF010000003.1, forward strand.
CAGCCGAAGTCGGCCGCGCCCTGCGGGGTCAGGAAGCCGCCCACCGCGATGAGCGAGCCGAAGAGGTACAGCCAGTACGCGAACATGTTCAGCCGCGGGAACGCCACATCGGGCGCGCCGATCTGGAGCGGCATGATCCAGTTCGTGAAGCCCGCGAACAGCGGGGTGGCGAACATCAGCAGCATGATCGTGCCATGCATGGTGAACGCCTGGTTGAACTGCTCGTTCGACATGATCTGCGTGCCCGGACGGGCCAGCTCGGCGCGCATGAAGAGCGCCATCACGCCGCCGATGCAGAAGAACGCGAACGACGTGACCAGGTAGAGCGTGCCGATCGTCTTGTGGTCCGTGGTGGTCAGCCACTTGACGACGACATTGCCGGGCTGCTTGCGGCGCACCGGCAACTCATCCTCGTACGAGGCGGTTGCGTCGGCACCCTGGGGTTCGTTGAGGATGCTCACTGTGTCTTGGTCTCCGCGTTCTTGGCGGGGTCCGTCTGCGCAATGCCCGCCGGGATGTATCCCGTCTGGCCCTTCTTCGCCAGGTCCTTCAGGTGCTGCTGGTAGCGCTCCGGGGAAACGACCTTGACGTTGAAGAGCATCCGGGAGTGGTCGACGCCGCACAGCTCGGCACACTTGCCCTTGAAGGTGCCCTCGCGGTTCGGGGTGACCTCGAACCGGTTGGCATGGCCCGGGATGACGTCCATCTTCATCAGGAAGGGAACCACCCAGAACGAGTGGATGACATCGCGGGAGGTCAGGATGAACTCAACCGATTCACCCTTGGGCAGCCACAGGGTCGGACCCGGGTTGCCGTTCTGCGGATTCCGCTCGCCGGGGGTGCCGGTCTCGTAGACGCCCTCGGCACCCTTGGGGGCGGTGTCGAGCATCTTGTCGGGGATGGACGACACCTCCTTGGGGGTGGCCTTGGGGCTGGCCGGGTTCCCGTCCACGTCCTCCATGTAGTTGAAGCCCCAGCTCCACTGGTAGCCAACGACGTTGACCACGTGGTCGGGCTTCTTGGAGGTCTTGAGGAGGGCGTTCTCATCGCGCGCGGTGAAGTAGAACAGCACCGCGACGATGACGATCGGGACCACGGTGAACAGTGCCTCGAGGGGCATGTTGTACCGGACCTGTACCGGAACCTCGACCCTGGTCCTGGTCCGGCGGTGGAGGACGACCGACCACAGGATCAGGCCCCACACCAGCACGCCCACGGCGAGCGCTGCCGCCCACGAGCCCTGCCACAGGGAGAGGATCCGCGGCGCCTCCTCCGTGACCGGGGTGGGCATTCCGAGCCGGGGGAAGTCCTTGGATGTGCAACCGGTGGCGGTCGCCAGGACCGCGCCGGCGGACAGCGCCTGCAGCAGCTTCCGCCGCACCGGGCGCCGCGACGAGCGGTCGGAGCCGTTGGGACTCACGTAGCGCCTTCCCGAGAGTCTCGCCCGCGCGGTCGGCCGCGGCCGTCATCTGGTCGGTCGCCGGCCCGGTGCGGGCAGGGGTTTGGATGTTTATGCGGACCAAACCCTACTGGACGCCATTTGGCGCTGCGCGGGGAGGGTGCCCAACGCGCCGGACCCCTCCCCGAAGGGGTGGCGTCACCCCCGGAACGCCGCGGAATCCAGGCGGAATGACCTGCTCGGCCAGCGTTTTCCGGGCCCGGGGGCGGGGCGGGGTGTGGCCGGAGGGGGACGGGGGTACAGGTGGGGCGGGCAGCGCCCCATTCGTGTGATGCGCGCGCGTCGGCACGCCGTACGCCCGTGCGTGGCATGTTCTATACGTGCCCTATTTCGACGCGGCCTCGTCCGCACCGCTGCATCCCGTGGCCCGGCAGGCGCTGCTCGCCGCCCTCGACGAGGGGTGGGCCGACCCGGCCCGGCTCTACCGCGAGGGGCGGCGCGCCCGGCTGCTGCTGGACGCCGCGCGGGAGACCGCCGCCGAGGCCGTCGGATGCCGCCCCGACGAGCTGGCCTTCACCCCCTCGGGAACCCGCGCCCTCCACGACGGCATCGCCGGGGCGCTCACCGGGCGGCGGCGGGCCGGGCGGCGGCTGATCGTCTCCGCCGTGGAGCACTCCGCGGTGTTCCAGGCCGCGGCGGCGCACGAGGCGTCCGGCGGCGAGGTCACCGAGGTCCCGGTGGACCGTACGGGCCGGGTCGCGCCGGACGCGTACGCGGCGGCCCTGCGCGGAGCCCCCGACGGCGTCGCGCTGGCCTGCCTCCAGTCCGCCAACCACGAGGTGGGCACGGTGCAGCCGGTGGCGGCGGCCGCGGAGGCGTGCGCGGCGGACGGCGTGCCGCTGCTGGTGGACGCGGCTCAGTCGCTGGGCTGGGGCCCGGTGGAGGGCCCGTGGTCGCTGCTCACGGCGAGCGCCCACAAGTGGGGCGGCCCGGCCGGGGTCGGGCTGCTCGCGGTGCGCAAGGGCACGCGATTCCGTCCGGCCGCGGCGGACGAGCGGGAGTCGGGGCGCGCCCCGGGCTTCGAGAACCTCCCGGCCATCGTCGCGGCCGCCGCCTCGCTGCGCGCCGTACGGGCCGAGGCCGCCGAGGAGGCGGCGCGGCTGCGGGAGCTGGTGGACCGCGTCCGGGTCCGGGTGCCGGAGCTGGTGCCGGACGTGGAGGTGGTCGGCGATCCGGAGCGGCGGCTGCCGCATCTGGTCACCTTCTCGTGTCTCTATGTCGACGGAGAGGCGCTGCTGCACGAACTGGACCGGGCGGAGTTCTCGGTCTCCTCCGGCTCGTCGTGCACGTCGAGCACGCTGGTCCCCAGCCATGTGCTGCGGGCCATGGGAGTGCTGTCCGAGGGCAACATCCGGGTCTCGCTCCCGCGCGGGACGTCCGGGAAGGACGTGGACCGGTTCCTGGAGGTGCTGCCGGGCGTGGTGGCCGGGGTGCGCGAGCGGCTGGGCGCCCCGTCGCCCCCGGCCGGGGCCTCCCCCGCCGCGGAGGCCGCTTCCGAGGCTCCTGGCCTGGTCGTCGACTCGCTGGGGAAGCGGTGCCCGATTCCGGTGATCGAACTGGCCAGGGTCATCGGGAACGTACCGGTGGGCGAGGTGGTGACCGTGCTGTCCGACGACGAGGCCGCACGGCTGGACATCCCGGCGTGGTGCGAGATGCGGGGGCAGACGTACGAGGGCGAGCGCCCCGCCGAGCGCGGCACGGCGTACCGGGTGCGCCGCCGGACGTGAGGCAGGACGCGGGGCGGGGCCGGGAGGGCGCTCCCCCGGCCCCGCCCCGCGCGTACTGCCGTCAGACCAGGTGGTCGCCGATCTCGGCGGCCGCCTCGTGGCCGTAGGCCTTGGCGAAGCGCTCCATGAAGTGGCCGCGGCGCAGCTCGTACTCCTGCGTGCCGACCGTCTCGATGACGAGCGTCGCGAGCATGCAGCCCACCTGGGCGGCGCGCTCCAGCGGGAGGTTCCAGGACAGACCGGTGAGGAAACCCGCGCGGAAGGCGTCGCCGACGCCCGTCGGGTCGGCCTTCTGCTCCTCCTCGGCACAGCCGACGACGATCGGCTCCTCACCCTCGCGCTCGATCCGGACGCCCTGGGCGCCCAGCGTGGTGACGCGGGTGCCGACCTTGGCGAGGATCTGCTCCGAGGTCCAGCCGGTCTTGGTCTCGATCAGCGCGGCCTCGTACTCATTGGTGAAGAGGTACTGCGCGCCACCCACCAGCGCCCGGATGTCCTCGCCGTCCATGCGGGCGAGCTGCTGCGAGGGGTCGGCGGCGAACGGGATGCCGCGCGAACGGCACTCCTCGGTGTGGCGGACCATCGCCTCCGGGTCGTCCGCGCCGATAACGACCAGGTCGAGGCCGCCGACCCGGTCGGCGACCGGCTGCAGCTCGATCTGGCGGGCCTCGCTCATCGCTCCGGTGTAGAAGGAGGCGATCTGGTTGTGGTCCTCGTCCGTGGTGCAGACGAAGCGCGCGGTGTGCAGCACCTCGGAGATCCGGACGGACTGGGTGTCCACACCGTGCCGGTCCAGCCAGGCACGGTATTCGGCGAAGTCCTCGCCGGCCGCGCCGACCAGGATCGGGCTCAGCCCGAGCATCCCCATGCCGAAGCAGATGTTGGGGGCGACCCCGCCCCGGCGGACTTCGAGGGTGTCGACCAGGAAGGAGAGGGAGACCGTGTGCAACTGGTCGGCGACCAGCTGATCGGCGAAGCGTCCGGGGAAGGTCATCAGATGGTCGGTGGCGATGGAGCCGGTGACGGCGATACGCACGAGAGCTGCTCCTGTTTCGGGGCGGCGGCGAAATCGGACGCTTCACGCTATCGGCTTCCCCGGCCGCTTACGAACGGCAGGAACTACCCGGTAGTAGGGCATACGGTGCAGAGATGGCGGGGCTCGTGCCCGTGCGGGCCCCCTGGACCGGGAGACCGTATGCCGCAGCACGTCACGCCCGACCTGCCCGCCGCCGGTGTGATCGAACCCGACTCCCTGGCCGAACTGCGCGGCTACGGCGCCCGGATGGCGCCGCACTGGGCGGTCCCGGTGGTCACCGTAGCGCCTCCCGCCGCGCCCGTGTCTCCGTCGCGCATCCGCGGGATCACGGTTTCGGCCGCGTCAGCGGATCTGGTCGGCGGCATGTCCGACTACGGCGACTGAGGAAGGCCGCCGCCGACGGCCGCCACTGAGCGGCCGAAAAGCGGCGGAAGGAACCAGCCGCCCCTTCACCCCGTCACAACGGCAACCCCCTCGCGAGGGCAAGGGACCGGACAACGTGAGCGGAGCCGAAGGAGTGAAACGGTGAGCACCGAGGAGACCGACACCCCGCAGACCCCCGACGACGACCATCCGCAGCCGCGTCGGCGTTCCCGGCTGGCCGTCGTATCGGTGGCGGCCGCGGTGCTGGTCGCCGGTGGCGGCAGCGCCTACTGGGCCTCGACCGCGGCGAACGGCGGCGGCTCCCAGGGCCCGGGCTCGGGTGGAACCCCCCAGCCCCTCGCACTGGACGCGTACGCCGCCCCGGCGGGGCACGAGGGGATCGCGGTCGGCGAGCCCGATCCGCACGGCAGCGGCGGCGGCGACCGCTATGTGGTCGACGGAAAGCTTCCCGACGGGCCCGATGAGGCGCCCGTCTACCGGACCGGCGCCAAGGTCACCAAGGCCGACGTGGCGCGGCTGGCGAAGGCCCTGGACGTCTCCGGCAGCCCCCGCGCCGACCACGGCTCCTGGAAGGTCGGCGGCGCGGAGGACGGCCGCGGTCCGGTGCTGCGGGTGAGCGAGAAGGGCCCGGGCAGCTGGTCGTTCTCCCGCTCCGGGACGCCGGGCGGCGACTCGTGCGTGCATCCGCCGGGCGCGGGGCCGAAGGCCGGAAACACCTCCTGCCCGACTTACCGCGACGGCGAGAAGAAGAGCGGCACCGACAAGAGCGACACGAGCGGTGACGACAAGGCCGTGTCCGAGGAGAAGGCCAAGCGCACGGCCGAGCCGGTCCTGAAGGCGCTCGGGCTGTCCGACGCGAAGCTCGACGCGGGCGGCCGCTACGGCGCCGTGCGCATGGTGAACGCGGACCCGGTGCTGGACAAGCTGCCCACGCAGGGCTGGACGACCAGCCTCCAGGTGGGTGCGGACGGCGGGCTGGTCGGCGGGAGCGGCATGCTGTCGGCGCCGAAGGAGGCCGACAGCTACCCGCTGATCAGCGCCCAGCAGGCGCTGAAGAAGCTCAACGCCACGGCCCCCAAGAGCGGTGCGAAGGGGGCCGGGAAGGTGACCGTGAAGTCGGTGACCTTCGGGCTGGCCTCCCACTCCGTGGCCGGGCAGCGGGCGCTGGTGCCGTCGTGGATCTTCAAGACGGAGCCGACCGGGGCCAACGGCGTCGCGGCGACCCTCCCCTACCCGGCCGTGAAGCCGGAGTTCATCAAGAAGGAGGCGGACCGGGCCAAGGGCACCGACACCGGTGGCGAGGCCCCGGGCCAGGGCCAGAAGCGCAGTGAGCCGGGCACCCCGGGCCGCGGTTCCAAGGCCGACGACATCACCTCGTACAGCGCGGACGGGAAGACCCTGACGCTGCGCTTCTGGGGCGGTGTGTGCGACACCTACTCGGTCTCCGCCGAGGAGACGTCGAAGAAGGTGACGGTCGAGGTCGAGAGCAAGCCGAAGCGTCCGGGCCAGGCCTGCATCCTCATGGCCAAGGAGATGACGAAGAAGGTCACGCTCGACAAGCCGGTGGACGGCCGCGAGGTCGTCGACAAGTCGACGGGCGAGAAGGTCCCGGCGCAGAAGAAGTAACGCCAGAGGGCGTACACAGCCGAAGGCGGCGGGTCCGGATGGACCCGCCGCCTCCGTATGCCCGACTGACTCAGCTGAAGGAGTCGCCGCAGGCGCAGGAGCCCGAGGCGTTCGGGTTGTCGATCGTGAAGCCCTGCTTCTCGATGGTGTCGACGAAGTCGATCGAGGCACCGCCCAGGTACGGGGCACTCATCCGGTCGGTCACGACCTTGACGCCATCGAAGTCCTTCACGACGTCGCCGTCGAGCGCGCGCTCGTCGAAGAAGAGCTGGTAGCGCAGGCCGGAGCAGCCACCGGGCTGGACGGCGACGCGCAGCGCGAGGTCGTCGCGGCCCTCCTGCTCCAGCAGGCTCTTGACCTTCGACGCGGCGGCGTCGGACAGGATGATGCCCTCGCTCGCGGTGGTCTCGTCCTGAACGGTCATCTGCTTCTCTCCCGGGTCGTACGGACTGCTTGCCGTCGGCACCAACCAACGGCACCCCGGATTCATTCCGGGCCCAGCGCATGTTCCTGGCACTTCATGCTCGCACACGGGGCCCGCGGTCCGGAATGCGTCACATCGACGCGATGCCCATCGTCAACATGACGTGAAGCGGTTATGATAGATAGTGTCAAATTGACGATTAGGGTTCCGAGTGAAGAAAGAAGGGTGCGTGTCGTGACCACCGCCCAGCCCCTCGACGTCCAGCCGACCCCGCTCGCGCTGCTCCTGCTCGGCCGTGACGCCGACCCGAGGAGCGAACGCGGTGTGGAGTGCCCCGGCGACCTCCCCGCGCCCTCCGACCCGGATCTGGTGGCCCGCGCCCGCGCGGCCAAGGAGAAGCTCGGCGACAAGGTCTTCGTGCTCGGCCACCACTACCAGCGCGACGAGGTCATCGAATTCGCCGACGTCACCGGTGACTCCTTCAAGCTCGCCCGTGACGCGGCGGCCCGGCCGGACGCGGAGTACATCGTCTTCTGCGGTGTGCACTTCATGGCGGAATCCGCCGACATCCTGACCGGCGACGCCCAGCAGGTCGTCCTCCCCGACCTGGCGGCGGGCTGCTCGATGGCCGACATGGCCACCGCCGAGCAGGTCGCCGAGTGCTGGGAGGTGCTGACCGACGCGGGCGTCGCCGGGACGACGGTGCCCGTCTCGTACATGAACTCCTCCGCCGACATCAAGGCCTTCACCGGCCGCCACGGCGGCACGATCTGCACCTCCTCCAACGCCCGCCGCGCCCTGGACTGGGCGTTCCAGCAGGGCGAGAAGGTGCTGTTCCTCCCCGACCAGCACCTGGGTCGCAACACCGCCGTGCGGGACATGGGCATGTCGCTGGACGACTGCGTCGTCTACAACCCGCACAAGCCCGGCGGCGGGCTGACCGCCGAGCAGCTGCGCGCCGCCAAGATGATCCTGTGGCGCGGCCACTGCTCGGTGCACGGCCGCTTCTCGCTGGAGTCCGTCGCGGACGTCCGCGAGCGCATACCGGGCGTCAACGTGCTGGTGCACCCCGAGTGCAAGCACGAGGTCGTCGCGGCGGCGGACCTCGTCGGCTCGACCGAGTACATCATCAAGGCGCTCGAAGCCGCCCCGCCCGGCAGCAAGTGGGCCATCGGCACCGAGCTGAACCTCGTCCGGCGGCTGGCGAACCGATTCGCCGCGGAGGACAAGGAGATCGTCTTCCTCGACAAGACGGTGTGCTTCTGCTCGACCATGAACCGGATCGACCTGCCGCACCTGGTGTGGGCCCTGGAGTCGCTGGTGGCGGGCAAGGTCGTGAACCGCATCCAGGTGGACGCCGAGACGGAGGCCCACGCGAAGGCCGCGCTGGAACGGATGCTGGCGCTCCCGTAGCCCTCCCCCGCTCCCCCGGCCTGCCGCGGGACGCGGACGCCCTGCGCGGGGCGCGGACGCCCTGCGCGGGGCGCGGCTCGCCGATCACGGCATGACGGCTTTCCCGGCCGCCGGGGCATGGTCCGCGCTGCGCGCGCTCCTGGAAAGCGGCGAGGAGGACGTGGTCGGGGACGCGCCCCTCGATCTGCCGCGGTGGTTCGAGGCCGATCCGGAGACACTGACGCAGGCGACCTGGCAGGAGCTGCGGGAGGCCTCCGCGGGCGGCGGTGGCGCCGGGGGCGGGTTCGCCGCCCGGGTGCGCTCGCTCGGCCCGGTTCGGCCTGAAGCCGCCCCCGACGATCCTGTGGACCTGCCGCAACGCTGAGGCGCTGGCCACTGAGCTGTGCAGGCGGCTGGAGGAGGCCACCGAGGCCACGGACGGGTGACGGCAGCGGGGGCGCCTGCCCGGCGGGCGGGCGCCCCAGCGGGGATTACGCGCCGGGGCGGACCAGGCCCGTTTCGTACGCGATGACCACCAGCTGGGCCCGGTCCCGCGCGCCCAGCTTGGCCATCGCCCGGTTGACGTGTGTCTTCACGGTCAGCGGGCTGACCTCCAGGCGGGTGGCGATCTCGTCGTTGGAGTGGCCGCCCGCGACCTGGACCAGGACCTCGCGCTCCCGGCCCGTGAGGGCGTCCAGCCGGGAGGCGTCGTACGCGCCGTCGCCGGACACCGGGGCACCCTGGGCCAGGAAGCGGGCGATCAGGCCCTTGGTGGCGACCGGGGAGAGCAGCGCCTCCCCCGCGGCCGCGATGCGGATGGCGGCGAGGAGTTCGCCGGGTTCGGCGCCCTTGCCGAGGAAACCGCTCGCCCCGGCCCGCAGCGAGTCCACCACGTACTCGTCGACCTCGAAGGTGGTCAGCATGACCACCCGGACGTCCGCGAGCCGCGGGTCCTCGCTGATCATGCGGGTGGCGGCGAGCCCGTCCGTACCGGGCATGCGGATGTCCATGAGCACCACGTCGGCGCCCTCGGCGCGCACGATGTCGACCGCCTCCGCGCCGTCCGATGCCTCCCCCACGACCTCCATGTCGGGCTCCGAGTCGACGAGCACCCGGAACGCGCTGCGCAGCAGCGTCTGATCGTCGGCGAGCAGCACCTTGATCGTCATGAATCCCCTCCCCCGCGGGTCTGCAGAGGAAGTGTCGCCCGCACCTCGAAGCCGCCCTCGGGGCGGGTCCCCGCCTCGCAGGTGCCGCGCAGCGCGGCGACCCGTTCGCGCATCCCCAGCAGCCCGTGGCCGCCCCCGTCGTCGCCGGACAGGTTGCCGACGCCGTCGTCCCGCACCGTGATCTCCAGCTCGCCGTCCGTGCGGACGATGCGGACCTCGGCCCGGACGTCGGGCCCGGCGTGCTTGTGCACATTGGTCAGCGCCTCCTGGACGACCCGGTAGGCGGTGAGGTCCACCGAACCGGCGAGCGTCCCGAGGCCGTCCCGCGGATGCTCCTTGACCTCGACCCGCATTCCGGCCCGTACGAAGCCGTCCACCAGCTGGTCGAGGACGCCGAGGCCCGGCGCGGGCTCAGTGGGAGCGGCGGGGTCGCCGTACTGCCGGAGCAGGCCGACGGTGGCACGCAGTTCGTCCAGCGCCGAGCGGCTGGCCTGGCGTACGTGGGCGAGCGCCTCCTTGGCCTGGTCCGGGCGGTTGTCCATGACGTGCGAGGCGACTCCGGCCTGCACGTTGACCAGCGCGATGTGGTGCGCGACGACATCGTGCAGCTCGCGCGCGATCCGCAGCCGCTCCTCGGCGACCCGGCGCCGGGCCTCCTCCTCGCGGGTGCGCTCGGCCCGCTCGGCCCGCTCCTCGATCGCGGCGATGAAGGCGCGGCGGCTGCGGACGGCGTCGCCCACGGCGGCGGCGAGCCCGGTCCAGGCGAAGATGCCCCAGTTCTCCTGCGCGTACCAGGGAGTGAGCCCGAAGAGCATCCCGGTGCCGGTGAGCAGCACGGCCGTGACCGCGCCGATCCGCCAGGTGGTGGACCGGTCGGTGCGCGCGGCGACCGTGTAGAGCGCGACCACGACCCCGAACACGATCGAGGTGCGCGGCGGCCCGTCGTCGTTGGTGACGATCTCGATGACGCTGATCGCGCAGGTGAACGCCAGCACCGCGCGCGGCAGCTCGCGGCGCAGGACGAGCGAGGCGGAGGTGAGGATGGCCAGCAGCCCGAAGAAGGCACCGATGTGCTGGTGGTCGCGCAGATGCGGGTTGGACGCCGCGCCGATGAGGATCAGGGCGAGGCAGCCCGCGGCCACGAGGGTGTCCAGGGCACGTGGATGGGCGGCCAGCCAGCGGTGCGGACGGGCCAGGCCCGGCCCGACGGCGAGGGGAGTCACGGGATCCAACGGTAAACGCCGCGCCGGACCGGTTCGGCGGCGTCCCGCCCCCGCCCTCCGCGCGGCACCGGGGGGATCCGCCGTGACCTGGGCTGTGACCTGGGAGGACGCGCGGTCTGCGGGCACTGTGCTCAGCCCGGGATGAGGCCGTCGTCCTTGAGCATCGCCTTGACTTCCTCAAGGGTCGCGTCCGGGGCGGGCAGGATCAGCCCGGACGGCTCCAACGCGTCGGCGGGCAGCGGCTCGCCCGCCGAGCGCACCGCGTCGAGGAGCGCGCCGAGCGTGCGCCGGAAGCCGTCGTGGTCGCCGCTCTCGATTTCGGCGAGCAGATCGTCGTCCAGCTTGTTGAGTCCGGGCAGATGGCTGTCGTCCACCCGCACCTGCCCCTCCCCCATGATCCGTACGATCATGACGACCTCCTTGGGACGTCGACCGACCTCGCCCGGGAAGGGGCGGCGGCTACTGCTTGTCGAACTTGTGCTGGTTCTGCGACTGCTGCGACTGGCCCTGCTGGCCGCCCTCGATCGCCTGCTGCGAGCTGCCACCGGCCAGCTCGGCCTTCATCCGCTGCAGCTCCAGCTCGACGTCCGTGCCGCCGGAGATCCGGTCCAGCTCGGCCGCGATGTCGTCCTTGGCCATCCCGGACTGGTCGTCGAGCGCGCCGGAGGCCAGCAGCTCGTCGATCGCGCCCGCGCGGGCCTGCATCTGCGCGGTCTTGTCCTCGGCGCGCTGGATCGCCATGCCGACGTCGCCCATCTCCTCGGAGATGCCGGAGAACGCCTCGCCGATCCGGGTCTGCGCCTGGGCCGCGGTGTAGGTGGCCTTGATGGTCTCCTTGCGGGTGCGGAACGCGTCGACCTTGGCCTGCAGCCGCTGCGCGGCCAGGGTGAGCTTCTCCTCCTCGCCCTGCAGCGTCTGGTGCTGCGTCTCCAGGTCGGTGACCTGCTGCTGCAGCGCGGCACGGCGGGACAGCGCCTCGCGCGCCAGGTCCTCCCGGCCGAGCGCGAGCGCCTTGCGGCCCTGGTCCTCCAGCTTGGCGGACTGGCCCTGCAGCTGGTTCAGCTGCAGCTCCAGGCGCTTGCGGGAGGTGGCCACGTCGGCCACTCCGCGCCGGACCTTCTGCAGCAGCTCCAGCTGCTTCTGGTACGAGTAGTCAAGGGTCTCGCGCGGGTCCTCGGCCCGGTCCAGGGCCTTGTTGGCCTTCGCGCGGAAGATCATCCCCATACGCTTCATGACACCGCTCATGGGCCTCGCGCGCCCCCTTCTGACGGACTTGTGGAACCAGCACACCCAACAGACCCAGCCTACGGGCCCTGCTTCCATTACCGCACTGTTCCGCCGGTCCCGCGCTCCTCCTGCAGGACGATCGCGGCCCAGGCGCCTCCGGCGCAGGGAGGAGGGGGACCACTCCGGCCACCCCGCCCGCTCTTTCCGTTTTATCCGGTTCGGCGGCGTGCGGAGCGGGAAAGCGGTTGCCGGATCTTTCCCCCTGACGCTGGGGCCCACACGCGTGAACCCGTACCCTTGGGCTTTGTGTTCCGAAGCCGTTCCAAGGATGAGCAGGCCGCCGCCGCCAAGGTGACCGCGGACCAGCCGCAGCAGACCCGTGACCCTCAGGCGCCCAAGGGCCGCCCCACGCCCAAGCGGAGTGTGGCCCAGTCGCAGCGCCGCAGCCTGGCGAATACGCCGACGACCCGCAAGGACGCCGCCAAGCGGCAGAAGGAGGCCCGCCGCGCCGATCTGACGCGCCAGCGCGAGGCGCTGGCCGGTGGCGACGAGCGTTATCTGCCCGCCCGCGACAAGGGTCCGGTGCGCCGGTTCGCCCGTGACTTCGTGGACTCGCGGTTCGTCATCGCCGAGTTCTTCCTGCCGCTCGCCGTGCTGATCATGGTGCTCAGCATGATCCAGGCCGGGGCCATGCAGAGCTATGTGCTGCTGCTGTGGATGGTCGTGATCGTGCTGATCGTCCTGAACTCCTTCGTCATCACCTTCCAGCTCAAGCGGCAGCTGCGCCAGAAGTTCCCGGACGAGAACCTGCGGGGCGTGATCGCGTACGCCCTCATGCGCACCCTCCAGATGCGCCGGCTGCGTCTGCCCAAGCCGCAGGTCAAGCGCGGAGAGCGGCCCTGAGCGGGACCTCCGGCTTCGCCGGTGGGGCGGCCGGCTGGCTCGGCGGCCTCGGAAGCTTACGGAACACGGTCCGCCAGGCCCTGGTCGCCCATCAGCTCGATGAGCAGATCACCTCGCGGTTCCGTTTCGACCAGCGGCTCAGGGTGCTCGACGTCGGCCTCGGCCAGGGCACCCAGGCGCTGCGATTAGCCCGTGCCGGTCACCAGGTGACCGGCATCGAATCCGATCCGGCGATGCTGGAGGCGGCCCGTACCGCGCTGGCCGACGAGCCCGAGGGCATCCGGCAGCGGGTGCGGCTGCTGCAGGGCGACGGCCGGGAGACCGGCGCGACGTTCCTGCCCGGCGCCTTCGACGTGGTGCTCTGCCACGGCGTGCTGATGTACACGGCCGAGCCGGACCCGCTGCTCGCCGGGCTGGCCCGGGTGCTGGCCCCCGGCGGGCTGCTCTCGCTCCTGGTGCGCAACGCCGACGCGCTCGCGATGCGGCCGGGGCTGGCCGGTGACTGGGACACCGCGCTCGACTCGTTCGACTCCCCGGTGTACACCAACCGCCTCGGGCTCCAGGTCCGCGCCGACCGGCGCGAGGAGCTGACCACCACGCTCACCGCGATCGGGGCACCGCTGCACGCCTGGTACGGGGTGCGGGTCTTCACCGACCAGGCCCCCGACACCGCCCAGCCCCCGCCGTCCCCCGAGTGGGACCGCCTGCTGGCCGCCGAGGAGCGGGCGGGGCGCACCGATCCGTACCGCGCGGTGGCGGCGCTGCTGCACCTGTGCGGCGTACGCGGCTGAGGGGGGCGGTACCCCGCCCCCCTGCTCTTCCGCTGCTACGCGGCTGCTGTTCGGCTGCTATTCGGCGCGCAGGCTCATCGGGCCGTAGATCTCCGACCCGTCCTCGAAGAGCGTGACCTGCTCCGCGCCGCCCTCCAGCAGCGCCTTCCACTCCTCGCCGATCCACGACTCCGCGTCCCCCTGGGTCGGGAACTCCTCGGGCTGCACCGCGGGTGCCGTCTCCGTCCCGTCGGACTTCTCGAACCGCCACGTCCAGGCCATGTCCGCCTCCTCGATCCCACTGGTCGACACGTGATATCTGCCCGCAGCCTAGGCGACTGATCACTCCGTACGGCTCCGAACCGATCGGTACGCCGCCACGGAGGGTGACCCGGCGCGCCCGGCCCGCGGGGACGCGAGACGATCGGGGCGTGGAACTCACTCTTCTGGGCACCGGGGCCCCCGATGGACTGCCGCGCCACGGCTGTCCCTGCGCGGCCTGCGCGACCGCCGTCGGCGACGAGGCGCGGGCGGCGACGGCACTGCTGATCGACGGCGCGCTACTCCTCGACCTCACCCCGGGCGCCGCCTTCGCGGCGGCGCGGGCCGGATACTCGCTGGTCGGGGTGCGGCAGGTACTCCTCTCCCATCCGCACGCGGGCCCCGCCGTCGAGTTCCCGGCCGGGCTCCCGGCGCCGGGGCGGGTGCCGGACGGGCGCGAACTGTCCCTGATCAGCGGGCACCGGGTGCGGGCGGTGGCGCTGGACTCGCCCGGTACGGGGTACGAGGTGACCGGCCCCGACGGCACCCGCCTGCTGTATCTGCCGCCGGGCGGCGCCCCGTCCGGGCTGTCCGGTCCCGTCGCCGAGCCGTACGACATGGTCGTGCTCGACGTCCTCGGCCGCCCGGACGCGCTGGCCCGGCTCCGGTCGTCCGGCGGCGTGGGCGCCACCACCGACGTGGTGGCCGTCCACCTCGACCACACCGTGCCGCCCGGCGCCGAGTTGCACCGCCGCCTCGCGACGGTGGGCGCGCGCACCGTACCGGACGGGAAGACGCTGATCGTCGGCGAGTTCCACGAGGTGCCGGACCTGCCGCGGCGCACCCTGGTGCTGGGCGGGGCGCGGTCCGGCAAGTCACTCGAAGCGGAACGGCGGCTGGCCGCCTTCCCCGACGTGCTGTACGTGGCGACCGGCGGCACCCGGGACGGCGACGGGGAGTGGGCCGCCCGCATCGCCGCCCACCGCGACCGGCGGCCCGGTTCGTGGCGCACCGCCGAGACCTGCGACCTGGTGCCGCTGCTGGCGCGGGACGGTGCCCCGCTGCTGATCGACTGTCTGTCGCTGTGGCTCACCGACGCGATGGACTCGGTGGGGGCCTGGGACGACGAGAAGTGGACCCACGGCGGTGAACGCGCCCTGCACGAGCGGGTCTCCGCCCTCGTCGCGGCGGTGCGGGCGACGGAGCGGACGGTGGTGGCGGTCAGCAACGAGGTCGGCGCCGGGGTGGTCCCCGCGACGGCGGCGGGGCGCCGCTTCCGGGACGAACTGGGGCGGCTGAACGCGGGGTTCGCGGGCGAGTGCGAGCAGGTGCTCCTGGTGGTAGCGGGCCAGCCCCTCCCCCTCCGGGGCTGAGCGCGGGGACTTTCCCCCACCCCGCCCCTCCCCGTAACCGGGGGGCACCCCCGGCCCCCGCTCCTCAAACGCCGGAGAGGCTGAAGGCGGTCCACCCCCGCTTCCGGTCCCGCTCCGGCGACGCCGGACGGGATGGGGTGGGGCAACTCCGCCCCGGGCCGCGGGTGTCGGGGGTGAGGCACGCGTGCCCGGGCCGGGGCCCGACCCGACCAAGGGCGTGCGGCGACGCTGCCGGGGGCCCGGGGGTGTCCCCCGGATTCGGGGAGGGGCGGGGTCGGGGAGAGATCCCCGGGGGCTGGAGGCTCAACGCCGGGCGGCCGGTAGGGTTCACGGCGTGAGCAGCGGCCTGAATCTCGATGACTTCGTCGACCTGATCGAGCGCCCCGACGGGGGCATCCGACGTGACGCCGAGGAGCGGCGGGAGCGGCTGGTGCCGCCGCCCGGGGCGCTCGGGCGGCTGGACGAGCTGGGTGAGTGGCTCGCCGCCGCTCAGCAGCAGGTGCCGGTCAAGCCCATCGAGCGCCCCCGCGTGGTGCTGTTCGCGGGCGACCACGGCATCGCCGAACTCGGCGTCTCCGCCCGCCCCGCAGGCAGCGCCCACGCACTCGCCCGCGCCGTGATCGACGGCGAGAGCAGCGTCGCCGTGCTCGCCCGCCGCTTCGGGGTGCCCGTCCGCGTCGTCGACATGGCGCTGGACTGCGACCCGGCCGACCTGCCCGCCGAGGTCACCCGGCACCGGGTGCGCCGGGGTTCGGGGCGGCTCGACATCGAGGACGCGCTGACCGCCGAGGAGGCCGAGCAGGCGTTCCGTACCGGCATGGCCATCGCCGACGAGGAGGCCGACGCGGGGACGGACCTCCTGGTGCTCGGCGACCTCAGCGTCGGCGGCACCACCGCCGCGGCCACCCTGACCGCCGCGCTGTGCGGCACGGACGCGTCCGTGGTGACCGGGCGCGGCGGGGCCGGGATCGACGATCTGGCCTGGATGCGCAAGTGCGCGGCGATCCGTGACGGGCTGCGCCGGGCCCGCCCGGTCCTCGGCGACCAGCTCCAGCTGCTGGCCACGGTCGGCGGCGCGGACCTCACCGCGATCACCGGCCTCCTGCTCCAGAGCGCGGTGCGCCGCACCCCCGTGATCCTGGACGGCGTCGTCTCGGCGGCCTGCGCGCTGGTCGCCCAGCGGGTGGCGTTCCGCGCGCCGGACTGGTGGCTGGCGGGCCAGGCCAGCGGCGAACCGGCGCAGGAGAAGGCGCTCGACCGGATCGCGCTCGACCCGCTGCTCGACCACGGCGTGACCGTGGGCGAGGGAGCCGGGGCGCTGCTGGCGCTGCCGCTGGTCCAGGCGGCCGCGGCGCTCGCGGGGGAACTGCCCGAGCGGGCCGCGGAGAAAGCGGCGGAGGAGACCGAGGACCCGGAAGACGGCTGACGGGCACTCAGGACGGCTCGGAGAAACCGCCGATCCAGTCCTGGAGCCGCCGCCGCGCCCCGTCCCAGCGCGCGTCGTGGCGCGCGGCCCGGCGGCGGGCCCGCGCCCGGGCCCGGGGCCGGTGGCGGTAGACGCGGCGCGCCCACGGCGATCCGGGGCGCGCGAGCCGTACCGCGCCGACGATCGCCACCAGCGGCACCAGCACCCCGATCACCGCGATCCGCAACTTGCCCTTGACGAGGGCCAGCAGGGCGAAGGCGAAGTTGACGGAGACCTCCGCGACCACCGCCCCGCGGTCGCCGCGCTCGGCGTCCGACACCTCGTTCACCCCGAACGGCAGGAAGCCGCTGAGCACCAGGGCGACCAGGGCGGCGGTGACCACGACGACCTCGACGCTCTGTCTGCCCTGCTCGGACCAGTAGACGTCGTGCAGGTGGAGGATCAGCGCGAACTCGTCGAGCACCAGCCCCGCGCCCATCCCGAAGAGCACCGCCGAGACCGCCGCCCCCACCCCGTGCCGCGCGCTCGCGACCGCGCCGAAGCCGCCGATGACGGTCAGGATCACGCCGGGCACCACGTGGTGGACGTGCACCCCGCCAGGGGTGACGTCGTGGAACGGGCCCTTGCCCGCCTTGATCAGGCGGGTGATGGTGCGCGTGATCACGAACGAGAGGATGAACGAGGCCAGCGCGAGGAGCAGCGGCAGCTTGCCGGGCTCGACGATGTTGCGTTCCCACCATTGGGCCATGGCCCGTCAGGGTCGCGCGATACCCTGCGGCGCGATGGACACCACGCCGGAGCAGTCCCCCGACCGCCAGCCGGATCCGGACCCGGAGATACCGGGGGCAACGGATCCGGAGACACCGCCGAGCCCCGGCCCTGACCCCGGCCCGGAGATACCGCCGCGACCGGCGCACCCCCCGCGCGTCTCCCTCGACGACGGCCTCCGCTTCGCCTTCGGCACGCTCACGGCGCTGCCCGTGCGGGTGGCGCGCTGGGATCGCGAGGCGGCGCGCGTCGGCATGCTGTGCGCCCTGCCGGTCGGTCTGACGGTCGGGCTGTGCGCGGCCGCACTCGGCGGCGTGCTGCTGTTCCTCGGTTCCGGGCCGCTCCTCGCGGCCGTCGCCACCGCCGCCGTACCCGCCGTACTGACCCGCGGCCTGCACCTCGACGGGCTCGCGGACACCGCGGACGGCCTCGGCAGCGGCAAGCCCGCGGACGAGGCGCTGCGCATCATGAAGCGGTCGGACATCGGCCCGTTCGGTGTCATCACCCTGCTGTTCGTGCTGCTCGCGCAGGTGGCGGCGCTGGCCGAGCTGTACGGGGAGAGCTGGACGCGCGGCGCGGTGGCCGCCGCCGCGTCGGGGCTCGTCGCCCGGTGCGCGCTGACGCTCGCGGCCCGCCAGGGAATGCCCGCGGCCCGGCCGGAGGGGCTGGGCGCGGCGGTCGCGGGGGTGGTCCCGCCACGGGCCGCCGCCGTCGCGGCCGCGCTGGCCGTCGCCGCTTGCGCGGGGGCGGGCGCGCTCGTCGGAGTGTCCACCATGCCGATGCACGGCCTGGCGGCCCTGGCCGGGCTCGGCACCGCCGATCTGCTCTCGCGCCACTGCGTACGCCGCTTCGACGGCGTGACCGGCGACGTCTTCGGCGCCCTCGCGGAGACGGCGGCCACGGCGGCCCTGCTGATCCTGACGTTCGGCTGAGCGTACGGATACGGGGCTTCGACGCCCCTGAGGCGAAACCGAAGCCTGAAATAGGGTGGGCCCCGAGGCTGACCACACCCGGTGTCGGCCGGTGAACTACCGGAAGAGGGACCCGACCACTGTGACTGCACTGACTCTCAGCACCTCCTCCGCCGCGACGCTGCGCGCGGATGCCGTCGTCGTCGGCGTGGCGAAGGGGGCCAAGGGCCCCGTCGTCGCCCCGGGCGCCGAGGCCGTGGACAAGGCGTTCGGCGGGAAGCTCGCCACCGTTCTGGAGACGCTCGGCGCGACCGGCGCCGAGGGTGAGGTGACCAAGCTGCCCGCCGCGTCCGGGCTCAAGGCCCCGGTCGTGCTGGCGGTCGGCCTGGGCGAGGCTCCGGCGAAGGGCGACGGCTTCGCCGCCGAGGCGCTGCGCCGCGCGGCGGGCGCGGCCGCCCGGGCGCTGGCGGGGTCGAAGAAGGGCGCGTTCGCGCTGCCCGTCGAGGACGCGGCGGACGCGGCCGCGGTCGCCGAGGGCGCGCTGCTCGGCGCGTACGCGTACGACAAGACCAACGGCAACGGCGCCAAGAGCGGCAAGGCCGCCAAGGGCGACAAGGACGCGAAGAACAACGGTCCGCTCGCCGAGGTGGCCCTGCTCGGCGGCAAGCCGCGCGACAAGGCGTACAAGGCGGCGGCCGAACGGGCCACGGCGCTGATCGCCGAGGTCAACCGCGCCCGCGACCTGATCAACACCCCGTCCAACCTGCTCGACCCGGCCTCGTTCGCGGCGGCCGCCGTGGCCGCGGGCAAGGAGCACGGCCTGAAGACCGAGGTGCTGGACGAGAAGGCCCTCGCCAAGGGCGGGTACGGCGGCATCCTGGGCGTCGGCCAGGGCTCGGACGCCCCGCCGCGGCTGGTGCGGATCGCGTACACCCACCCCAAGGCGGAGAAGACCCTGGCCCTGGTCGGCAAGGGCATCACGTACGACTCGGGCGGCATCTCCCTGAAGCCGGCCGGTCACAACGAGACCATGAAGTGCGACATGAGCGGCGCGGCCGCGGTGTTCGCCACCGTGGTGGCGGCGGCCAAGCTGGGGCTGCGGGTCAACATCACCGGCTGGCTGGCGCTGGCCGAGAACATGCCGTCGGGCTCGGCGACCCGCCCCGGCGACGTGCTCTCGATGTACAGCGGCAAGACGGTCGAGGTGCTGAACACCGACGCCGAGGGCCGCCTGGTGCTCGCCGACGCGCTCACCCGCGCGTGCGAGGAGAAGCCGGACGCGATCGTCGACGTGGCGACGCTGACCGGTGCGATGGTGCTGGCGCTCGGCAACCGCACGTTCGGGATCATGTCGAACGACGAGGCGTTCCGCACCGCGCTGCACGAGATCGCCGACGAGGCGGGCGAGGCGTCCTGGCCGATGCCGCTGCCCGCCGATCTCCGCAAGAGCATCGAATCCCCGGTCGCCGATCTGGCGAACATGGGCGAGCGCATGGGTGGCGGTCTGGTGGCCGGTATCTTCCTGAAGGAGTTCGTCGAGGACGGGATCGCCTGGGGTCACCTGGACATCGCGGGCCCCGCCTTCAACGAGTCCGGTCCGTTCGGCTACACCCCCAAGGGCGGCACCGGGTCCGCGGTCCGCACCCTGGTACGGCTCGCGGAGCGCACCGCCGAGGGGGATCTAGGCTGACCCGGTAGACCCTTTACCGGGTACTGCCGAGTAACCCCTGGACCCGGGTCCAGAGATATCTCACACAGCGGCCCCGCGTCCCGCCTCCCGTCAACAAGTGCGAAGATGTTGTCCCGGCAGGACAGGGCCCCCACACCAGGGCTGCGAGCAAGAAGCGGCCGAACAACCGCCGCCGCCCGGCTACCTACGGCCGGCCCGGCGCACCCATGCATGGAGGACGTGACGTGGCGAACGACGCCAGCACCGTTTTCGACCTAGTGATCCTCGGAGGCGGTAGCGGCGGTTACGCCGCTGCCCTGCGCGGGGCGCAGCTGGGCCTGGACGTCGCCCTGATCGAGAAGGACAAGCTGGGCGGCACCTGTCTGCACCGCGGCTGCATTCCCACCAAGGCTCTGCTGCACGCCGGTGAGCTGGCCGACCAGGCTCGTGAGGGCTCGGAATTCGGCGTGAAGACCACCTTCGAGGGCATCGACATCGAAGGTGTGCACAAGTACAAGGACGGCGTGGTCACGGGCCTGTACAAGGGCCTGCAGGGTCTGATCGCGTCCCGCAAGGTCACCTACGTGACGGGCGAGGGCCGGCTGTCGTCGCCGACCTCCGTCGATGTGAACGGCGAGCGCTACACCGGCCGCCACATCCTGCTCGCCACCGGTTCGGTGCCGAAGTCCCTGCCGGGCCTGGAGATCGACGGCAACCGCGTCATCTCCTCGGACCACGCCCTGGTCCTGGACCGGGTTCCGAAGTCCGCGATCGTGCTGGGCGGCGGCGTCATCGGCGTCGAGTTCGCCTCCGCGTGGAAGTCCTTCGGGGCCGACGTGACCATCGTCGAGGCGCTTCCCCACCTCGTCCCGGTCGAGGACGAGAACAGCTCCAAGCTGCTGGAGCGCGCCTTCCGCAAGCGCGGCATCAACTTCTCCCTGGGCTCCCGCTTCTCGGGCGTCGAGTACACCGCCGACGGCGTCAAGGTCTCGCTGGAGAACGGCAAGACCTTCGAGGCCGAGGTGCTGCTCGTGGCCGTCGGCCGCGGCCCGGTCTCGCAGGGCCTGGGCTACGAGGAGGCCGGGGTCGCCATGGACCGCGGCTTCGTCCTGGTCGACGAGTACATGCAGACCAACGTCCCGACCGTCTCCGCCGTCGGTGACCTGGTCCCCACGCTTCAGCTCGCCCACGTCGGCTTCGCCGAGGGCATGCTGGTGGCCGAGCGCCTGGCCGGCCAGAACCCCGTTCCGGTCGACTACGACGGCGTGCCCCGGGTGACGTACTGCCACCCCGAGGTCGCCTCCGTCGGCATCACCGAGGCCAAGGCCAAGGAGCTGTACGGTGCGGACAAGGTCGTCGCCCTGAAGTACAACCTCGCGGGCAACGGCAAGAGCAAGATCCTGAAGACCACGGGCGAGATCAAGCTCGTCCAGGTCCGCGACGGTGCTGTCGTCGGCGTCCACATGGTCGGTGACCGCATGGGCGAGCAGGTCGGCGAGGCTCAGCTGATCTACAACTGGGAGGCGCTGCCGGCCGAGGTCGCGCAGCTCGTCCACGCCCACCCCACCCAGAACGAGGCGCTCGGCGAGGCCCACCTGGCACTTGCCGGCAAGCCGCTGCACTCCCACGACTAGTCAGTCCGAGCGCGCGACCCATTCCGCACAGATCGTTAAGGAGCAACCGAACACCATGGCGGTATCCGTAACCCTGCCGGCGCTCGGCGAGAGCGTGACCGAGGGCACCGTCACCCGCTGGCTCAAGGCCGAAGGTGAGCGCGTCGAGGCCGACGAGCCGCTGCTCGAGGTCTCGACCGACAAGGTCGACACCGAGATCCCGGCGCCCAGCGCCGGTGTGCTGACGTCCATCAAGGTGGCCGAGGACGAGACGGTCGAGGTCGGCGCCGAGCTGGCCGTCATCGACGACGGCGAGGGCGCCCCGGCCGAGGCCCCCGCCCCCGCCGCCGAGCCCGCTCCGGCGGCTCAGCCCGAGCCCGAGGCGGCCCCCGCGGCCGAGGCCCCGGCCCCCGCCGCCGCCCCGGCCGGTGGCGCCGAGGGCACCGACGTGGTCCTCCCGGCGCTCGGCGAGAGCGTCACCGAGGGCACCGTCACCCGCTGGCTCAAGGAGGTCGGCGAGTCGGTCGAGGCCGACGAGCCGCTGCTCGAGGTCTCCACCGACAAGGTCGACACCGAGATCCCGGCCCCGGCCGCGGGCACGCTGCTGGAGATCCTGGTCGGCGAGGACGAGACCGCCGAGGTCGGCGCCAAGCTCGCCGTGATCGGTGCCGCTGGTGCCGCTCCGGCCGCCGCGCCCGCCGAGGCCCCGGCCGCCCCCGCCCCGGCCCCCGAGCCGGTCAAGGAGGAGGCCCCGGCCCCCGCCCCCGCTCCGGAGCCCACCCCGGCCCCGGCGCCCGCCCCGGCTCCGGCGGCGCCCGCCCCGGCCCCGGCCGCCCAGGCCCCGGCCCCGTCCATCCCGGCTCCGGCCTCCCCCGAGGCCGAGGGCGCGTACGTGACCCCGCTGGTGCGCAAGCTCGCCGCGGAGAACGGCGTGGACCTGGGCACCGTCAAGGGCACCGGCGTCGGCGGCCGCATCCGCAAGCAGGACGTCATCGCCGCCGCCGAGGCCGCCAAGGCCGCGGCCCAGGCCCAGGCTCCGGCCCCGGCCGCCGCCGCGCCGAAGGCCGCCAAGCAGGAGGTCTCGCCGCTGCGCGGCCAGACCATCAAGATGCCGCGGATGCGCAAGGTCATCGGCGACAACATGATGAAGGCCCTGCACGGCCAGGCCCAGCTGACCAGCGTGGTCGAGGTGGACGTCACCAAGGTCATGCGGCTGCGTGCCCAGGCCAAGGAGGCGTTCGCGCAGCGTGAGGGCGTCAAGCTCTCGCCGATGCCGTTCTTCGTGAAGGCCGCCGTCCAGGCGCTGAAGGCCCACCCGGCCGTCAACGCCCGGATCAACGACGACGACACGATCACGTACTTCGACGTGGAGAACGTCGGCATCGCGGTCGACGCCGAGAAGGGCCTGATGACCCCGGTCATCAAGAACGCCGGCGACCTCAACATCGCGGGCATCTCCAAGAAGACGGCGGAGCTGGCGGGCAAGGTCCGCTCCAACAAGATCACCCCGGACGACATGTCCGGCGCCACCTTCACGATCAGCAACACCGGCTCGCGCGGTGCGCTGTTCGACACGATCATCGTGCCCCCGAACCAGGTCGCCATCCTGGGCATCGGCGCGACCGTCAAGCGTCCGGTGGTCATCAACCACCCGGACCTGGGCGAGACCATCGCGGTGCGCGACATGACGTACGTGGCGCTCTCCTACGACCACCGCCTGGTGGACGGTGCCGACGCGGCCCGCTACCTGACCGCGGTCAAGGAGATCCTGGAGGCCGGTGAGTTCGAGGTCGAGCTCGGACTCTGAGCCCCCTCCGGCATACGGCCGCGCCCCGCACGGGCTTCCGTGCGGGGCGCGGCCCTTTTCCGTGCCACCTGGTTCTCGTGCCACCTGGATAATGACTTCCGTTCACCGCTGGTTCCGAAGGAGCGCTCTTTATGATCCCGCCCGTCATCCACTCGCTGCGCGAGCAGATCCGCGAGCACATCGTGGAGGGCATCGTCAGCGGGCGGTGGAAGCCGGGCGAGCGGATCGTGGAGCGGCGCATCGCCACCGAGCTGGAGGTGAGCCAGACGCCCGTACGGGAGGCGCTGCGCGAGCTGGAGACGCTGCGGCTGATCGAGTCGGCGCCGAACAAGGGCGTCCGGGTGCGGAACCTGACCGCCGCCGACCTGGAGGAGATCTATCCGGTGCGGGCCGGTCTGGAGCAGATCGCCGCCGAGCTGGCGGCGCCCCGGCTGGCCGAGGACACCTCGGCGCTGGAGCCCGAGGTGCGGGCGCTCTACGAGGCCGACCGCAGGGCCGACGGCGAGGCCCAGGTGCGGCACACCGTGGCCTTCCACCGGGAGCTGGTGCGGGCCTCGGGCAACAGCGTGCTGCTGCACACCTGGGAGTCGCTGGGCATCGAGATCTGGACGACGCTGTCGATCCGCTGGCTGGGCACCGTGCAGCAGTCGTACGCCGAGGAGCACGAGGCGGTGGTGGACGCGTTCCGCCGCCGGGATCCGCGGGTGGGCGAACTGGTCAAGGCCCATGTCCTCGGCTGTGCACCGCGTGCCTGATTTCGAGGCACGGAATGCCAATTTCGGCGTACGGACAAGTTTTTCCCTTCATCCACTTTGATCGATCATCGATCAGAACTTACAGTCGATCGCATGACCGATCTCGCAAGCACGCAGCCGAGTGCGCTCGACCAGTTCCCCGACCGGGACCCCGAGGAGACCGCCGAGTGGGGCGCCTCGCTCGCTGCCGTCACCCAGGCCGCCGGCCCGCACCGCGCCTCGTACCTGATGCGCCGCACCCTGGAGCGCGCCGAGGGCACTGGCCTGGCGCTGCCGCCGCTGCTGGAGTCGGACTACGTCAACACCATCCCCACCGCCGCGGAGCCCGCGTTCCCCGGTGACGAGGCCATGGAGCGCCGGATCACCGCCTGGAACCGGTGGAACGCGGCCGCGATGGTCACCCGTGGCAGCGCGGACGGCCTCGGTGGCCACATCGCCACCTTCGCCTCCGCGGCCTGGCTCTACGAGACGGGCTTCCAGCACTTCTTCCACGGCAAAGAGGCCGACGGCAGTGGCGACCAGCTCTACATCCAGGGCCACGCCTCCCCCGGCATCTACGCCCGCGCCTTCCTCGACGGACGGCTGACCGAGCAGCACCTCGACAACTTCCGCCGTGAGGCGGGCGGCGAGGGCCTGCCCTCCTATCCGCACCCGCGCCGGATGCCGTGGCTGTGGGAGTTCCCCACCGTCTCGATGGGCATCGGCCCGATCTCCGCGATCTACCAGGCCCGCTTCAACCGCTACCTGGCCGCCCGCGGCGTCAAGGACACCGCGAACTCCCACGTCTGGGCGTTCCTCGGCGACGGCGAGATGGACGAGCCGGAGTCGACCGCCGCCCTGGCGCTGGCCGGGCGCGAAGGCCTGGACAACCTCACGTTCGTCATCAACTGCAACCTGCAGCGCCTCGACGGCCCGGTGCGCGCCAACTTCAAGATCGTGCAGGAGCTGGAGGCCCAGTTCCGCGCCGCCGGGTGGAACGTCGTCAAGTCGCTGTGGGGCTCCGCCTGGGACGAGCTGTTCGCCCGGGACACCTCCGGGGCGCTGGCGCGGCGGCTGCGCGAGGTCCCCGACGGCCAGTTCCAGACGTACGCGACCCGCGAGGCGAGCTACATCCGCGAGCACTTCTTCGGTGCCGACCCGGCCCTCGCGGAGCTGGCGAAGACGCTGTCCGACGCCAAGCTGGCCGAGTGTTTCCACACCTCCCGCGCGGGCCACGAACCGCGCAAGGTGTACGCGGCCTACCGCGCGGCCGTGGAGCACAAGGGCGCCCCGACGGTCGTCCTCGCCCAGACCGTCAAGGGGTACACGCTCGGCCCGACCTTCGAGTCGCGCAACGCGAACCACCAGATGAAGAAGCTGACGGGCAAGGAGTTCCGCGCCATGCGCGACCTCCTGGAGCTGCCCATCCCGGACAGCAAGCTGGACGACAGCCTCGTCCCGTACGCCCACCCCGGCCCGGACTCCCCCGAGGTCCGCTACCTCCAGGAGCGCCGCGCCGAGCTCGGCGGCCCCGCCCCGGCCCGCAAGGTCCACGCGGTGGCCCTGCCCGAGCCGTCGGCCAAGCCCTTCGAGGCCCTGGCCAAGGGCTCCGGCAGCCAGGAGATCGCCACGACCATGGCCTTCGTGCGCCTGGTCAAGGACCTGATGCGGGACAAGGAGACCGGCCACCGCTGGGTGCCGATCGTGCCCGACGAGGCCCGTACGTTCGGCATGGAGTCGCTCTTCCCGACCGCCGGGATCTACTCCCCGCTCGGCCAGACCTACGACCCGGTCGACCGCGATCAGCTCCTCTACTACAAGGAAGCCGAGAACGGTCAGATCCTCAACGAGGGGATCACCGAGGCCGGTTCGATGGCCGACTTCACCGCCGCCGCCACGTCGTACGCGACGCACGGCGAGCCGATGATCCCCTTCTACATCTTCTACTCGATGTTCGGCTGGCAGCGCACCGCCGACCAGATGTGGGCGTTCGCCGACCAGCTCGGCCGCGGCTTCCTGATCGGCGCCACCGCGGGCCGGACCACCATGACCGGTGAGGGCCTGCAGCACGCGGACGGCCACTCGCACCTGATCGCCTCCACCAACCCGGCGGCGCTCGCCTACGACCCGGCGTTCGCGTACGAGGTCGGCGTGATCGTGCGGGACGGGCTGCGGCGGATGTACGGCCCGCAGGCCGAGGACGTCTTCTACTACCTCACGGTCTACAACGAGACCAAGGTGCAGCCGCCGATGCCGCAGCGCGAGGGCGTCGAGGAAGGCATCGTCAAGGGCCTCTACCGCTTCCAGGAGGCCGAGGCGCCCGCCGCCGACGCCCCCCGTATCCAGCTCCTCGCCTCCGGCACCGCCATCCACTGGGTGCTGGAGGCCCAGAAACTGCTCGCCGACGACTGGGGCGTGGCCGCCGACGTGTGGTCCGCCACCTCCTGGAGCGAGCTGCGCCGCGATGCCCTGTCCTGTGACGCGGCGCAGCTCAACGGCGAAGACCGGGTCCCGTACGTCACCCGTGCCCTGGCAGGCGCACCGGGCCCGGTCCTCGCGGTCAGCGACTGGATGCGGGCGGTACCGGACCAGATCAGCCAGTGGGTCGAGCAGGACTGGTACTCGCTCGGCACCGACGGCTTCGGCCTGTCCGACACCCGCGAGGCGGCCCGCCGCCACTTCGGGGTGGACGTCCCGTCGATCGTGGTCACCGCACTGGCCCGGCTCGCCAAGCAGGGCGCGGTCAAGAGCACGGCCCCCAAGGAGGCCGCCCAGCGCTACGGCCTCTGAGGCCTCTGAGCACACGCCGCCGCCCCGTCGCGGCATGATGGGGCGGTGCGTGCCGCGCGGCTGATCAAGATGGTCCTTCTGCTCCAGGCTCGGCCCTCGATGACGGGGGCCGAGCTGGCGCGTGAGCTGGAGGTTTCGGAGCGCACGGTGACGCGCGACGCCGCCGCGCTCTCCGAGGCCGGGGTCCCGGTCTACGCGGACCGCGGCCGGGCCGGTGGCTACCGGCTCATCGGCGGCTATCGCACCCGGCTGACCGGCCTCGGCCGCACCGAGGCCGAGGCGCTGTTCCTGTCCGGGGTGCCGTCCGCACTGCGCGAGATGGGGCTCGCCGACGCCGCCTCCGCCGCCCGTCTCAAGGTCTCCGCCGCGCTCCTCCCCGAGCTGCGCGACGCCTCCCACACGGTCGCCCAGCGCTTCCACCTCGACGCCCCGGGGTGGTGGCAGGAGCCGCAGACGCCCGCGCTGCTGCCGGACGTCGCCGACGCGGTGTGGGACGACCGGCGGCTCGCGGTGCGCTACCGCCGCCGGGACACCGAGGTGGACCGCGAACTGGAGCCGTACGGGCTCGTCCTCAAGGCGGGCGTCTGGTACCTGGCGGCCCGCGCCGGAGCTTCCGGAGATTCCAAGGGCTCCGTGGGCGACTTCCGGGTCTACCGGGTGGACCGCCTCGCCGCGGTCGGGCCCGCGCCCGGCGAGGGCCGGTTCCGGCGCGACGAGACGTTCGACCTGCCCGCCTTCTGGGAAGAGCGGGCGGCCCAGTTCGCGCGCTCGATCCTCCGCGAGGAGGTCACCGTGCGGCTCACCCCCGAGGGCGCCCGCAGCCTGCCGTACGTCACGGACCGCACGGCGGGCGAGGAGGCCGTGCTGTCGGCCGGGGAGCCGGACGGGCAGGGGCGGATCACCGTGACCCTGCCCGTGGAGTCGGCCGAGGTGGCGTACGGCCAGCTCCTCGCGCTCGGCCCGGAGGCGGAGGTGCTGGCGCCGCCGGAGCTGCGGGAGCGGTTCGCGGCGGCGGCGCGACGGATGACGGACCTCTACCGCTAGCTACCGGTAATCGGCGGCGGTGCCCTCCTTGCCGCCGAAGACGACGTCACGGAAGTACCCGAAGACGTCCGGCCGCGACCCGTCGAGGTCGGTGAAGCCGTAGACCTTGGCCAGGTCCCCGCTGAAGACGGACTGTCCGTTCCACCGCGCCCGCTCCGGGTCGGCGGCGAGCGCGGCGACCGCGCGCCCGACGAAGTGCGGCGTCTCGGCGATGGCGAAGTGCGGCTCCCGCTCCACCGCGTCCCGCCAGTTCTCCTCGGTCACCCCGAAGTGGTCCAGCATCTGTTCGGAGCGCAGGAAGCCCGGGGAGACGCACACCGCCGTGCCGTCGTACTCCTTCAGCTCCTCGGCCAGCCCGAAGGCGGTGCGGATGGGGGCGTTCTTGGTGAGGTCGAAGAAGAGGTTCTCCCGGTAGGTCTTGTTGAACTCCTCGTTGCCGTCGGTCACCTCGATCACCAGGCCGCCCGGGTTCCGGATCAGCAGCGGCAGCGCGTAGTAGCTGGTGATCAGATGGGTCTCGACGCCGAGCCGGAGCATCCGCAGCCCCCCGGCCAGGTCGTTCTCCCAGGTCTTCTTGCCGAACACGATCAGGTGCTCGCCGCCCCAGACGTCGTTGACCAGGACGTCCAGCCGCCCCTGCTCGCGGTCGACGCGCTCGATGAGCGCCCGTACCTGCTCCGGCTCCAGGTGGTCGACGGGCACCGCGATGCCCGTCCCGCCCGCCGCCGTGATCAGTTCCGCGGTCTCCTCGATGGTCTCCGTCGCCCGCCCGACCTCGCTGACCCGGTCCCGGGTGGTGCGCCCCGTCGCGTAGACGGTGGCGCCCGCCGCGCCCAGCTCGACGGCCATGGCCCGCCCCGCGCCGCGTGTCGCGCCCGCGACGAGTGCGACCTTGCCCGCCAGTGGCCCCTGTGCGCCCTGTGTGCTCACGTACGTACGTCCTCTCCGTGGAGCCGTCCTCAGTGACGCGTTCGACGATCGCAAGGAAACCCGACACCTTCTGTCCCATATAACAAGAGGGCCGCATCTGGGTCGCTCCACGTGCGGCGGTGGGCGCGAGGGCCGATGCTGGTCCCGTGATGATGGACGAGACGGAGTTCTGGGGGCTGGTCGACGGTGCTCGGGAGGCCGCCGAGGGCGACCCCGAGGACCAGTCCGACCTGCTCGTCGAGCAGCTGTCACAGCTCGACCCCGACTCCGTCCTGGACTTCGCCCGGCACTTCGAGGCCCGCGCCAACCGCGCGTACCGCTGGGATCTGTGGGGCGCCGCCTGGGTGCTGCTGGGCGGCGTCAGCGACGACGCCTTCGAGGCGTTCCGCTACTGGCTGATCGGCCAGGGCAGGGAGGTCTTCGAGGGCGCGCTGCACGATCCGGACGCCCTGGCCGAGCTGCTCGGCGACTTCGACGAGCAGGTGGACGGCGACTGCGAGGACCTGGGCTTCGCGGCCGACGAGGCGTACGAGCAGCTCACCGGCGCGGTCCTGCCGGAGCTGGGGCTTCCCGAGCGGCCGGACGAGCCGCTGGGCGCGGTGGTCGACCTGGAGAACGACAAGGCGCTGGCGGAGCGGTACCCCCGGCTCTGGGAGCGCTTCCGGGGCTGACGTCAGGAGACGCCGCCGGTGAGGGGCCGTCCCATCAGCACATCGTCCACGTACGCGCCGTCCAGCAGGAACTCCCCCGGCAGGACGCCCTCCACCACGAACCCCTCCGACTCGTAGAGCCGCCGCGCCGGGAGGTTGTGGCCGAGCACCCGCAGGGTCATCCGGCTCGCGCCCTGCCGGACCGCCTCCTCGTACGCCGCGCGCAGCAGCGCCCGCGCGACGCCCCGGCCGCGCGCCGCCGGGTCCACCGCGAGGCCCTGTATCTGGCGGACGTGCGCGTTGCTGGCCAGCTGCGTCGGCGGGACGAGCCGCACGAAGCCGACGGGGCGCCCGTCCAGCTCGGCCACCATGTTGTGGACGGGGCGGTTGCGGTGGGTGAAGAAGGCGTCGTACGGCGGCTCCGGGGCCGGCAGTACGGAGTGCAGCGTGGACCAGGTGCGGCGCTCCAGGGCCACCAGTGCCTGCTCGTCGTCGAGCACGGCGCGCCGGATGAACGGCGCGGGCACGGCGGACGCCTGGGGCGGGGCGGAGGGCTCGGACATGCGGGTCACTCTGCCACGCACTCCCCCACGCCCGACATCCCCCCGGTAGCACGTCCGACATCCCCCGGAAGATCGGGGGCAGGATGGGGCCATGCGCATCGCGGTCACCGGTTCCACCGGGCTCATCGGCACGGCCCTCGTCCACTCCTTGCGCCGGGACGGCCACCAGATCGTGCGGCTGGTGCGGCGAACTCCCCGTGAGGAGGCGGAGGTCGAGTGGGATCCGCACCGGCAGTGGGTGGACACCGCCGGACTGATCGGGTGTGAGGCCGTCGTCCACCTCGCGGGCGCGGGCATCGGCGAGCACCGCTGGACCGACGCGTACAAGAAGGAGTTGCGGGACAGCCGGGTGCTGGGCACGGCCGCGATCTCCGAGGCCGTGGCCTCCCTGGACACCCCGCCCCGGGTGCTGCTGAGTGGAAGCGCGGTCGGGTACTACGGGGACACGGGGGAGCGCGCGGTGGACGAGGGCGCGCCCCCTGGGCACGGTTTCCTCCCGGACCTGTGCCAGGACTGGGAGGAGGCGACCGCCGCGGCACAGGAGGCTGACGTCCGCACGGTGTTCCTCCGCAGCGGGCTGGTGATCGCGCCCGAGGGCGGGGCGTGGGGCCGCCTCTTCCCGCTGTTCAAGGCGGGCCTCGGCGGGCGGATGGGCAGCGGCCGGCAGTACTGGAGCTTCATCGCCCTGCACGACCACATCGCCGCGCTGCGCCACATCCTGGACACGGCGGACCTCAGCGGCCCCGTCAACCTCACCAGCCCCTCCCCCGTGACCAACCGTGAGATGACCGAGGCCATGGGCCGGGTGCTGCGCCGCCCGACGCTCCTCCACGTCCCCGCCCCGGCCCTGCGGATCGCGCTGGGCGAGATGTCCACCGACATCCTCGGCAGTGTGCGGGCCCTCCCCCGCAAGCTCCTGGACTCCGGGTTCTCCTTCACCTACCCGCATGTCGACGAGGCCCTGAAGGCGGCGGTGGGCGGAGGGCGCTGACGGTCCGCGGGGGAACAGGACGTGACGGAACCGAGCGGCCAGAACGGCCGTACTCGATCGGCGTGCGACCGTTGTGCGCCCGTGCTCGGTCGATGCGCGTCTGTCATCGACCGTTTTTGCCCTTACCGTCGTGACCGTTCCGATCCGCTCCATCCCGACCCCGGGGAGGGAACGTGCTCACCAGCGCGCACCGCACGGACGTCGTCATCGTGGGGGCCGGACTCGCGGGGCTGGCCGCCGCCCAGTTGCTGACCGGCGCGGGGATGGAGGTCACCGTCCTGGAGGCCGCGCCCCGGGTCGGCGGCCGCATGACGACCGATACGGTCGACGGCTTCCGGCTGGACCGCACCGGGCAGCTGGTGAACACCTCCTTCCCCGAACTGCGGCACACCCCGGGGCTCGACGCGCTCGCCCTGCGCCCCTTCTCGCAGGGGGTGCTGGTGCACAGCGACGGCCGTACGCAGCGGATCGGCGCGCTCCGCGGCCCCCGGAGCGGCTCCCGGAGCACGAGAGGCGCACTCACCACTGCACGCGCCCTCGCAAGCGCCGCCCGCGCGCCCCTGGGCGGCGGACTCGATCAGGCCCGACTCGGTGCCGCGCTCGGCAGGCTCGCCGCCCTGCCCGCGGACCGCCTCCTCGCCCGCCCCGACCGGCCGGTCCACGAGACCCTGGCGGGGCGGGGCCTACCCGCTCGTACCGTCGAGAGCGTGCTGCGCCCGCTTCTCATCTCGCTGCTGAGCGACCCGGGCCTGAACACGTCCAGCCGCTGCGCCGACCTGGTGCTGCGCGGCTACGCCCGCGGGCAGTTGTGCCTCCCTGCGGGCGGCGCCGCCACCGTCCCCGAGCTGCTGGCCGCCACCCTGCCGCCGGGGACCGTCCGTACCGGCGTACGCGCCACCTCGGCCGCCACCACCACCGTGACCACCGCCGCGCACGGCGAGATCGGCTGCCGCGCGGTCCTGGTGGCCACCGGGGCGCACGACGCCGCCGAACTCCTCCCCGGGCTGCGGCTGCCCGCCTTCCACCCGGTCACCGTGCTGCACCACACCACCGACCAGCCGCCGCTGCGCGAACCCGCGCTGATCCTCGCCGCGGACGGCCAGGGCCCCGTCGCGCACACCACGGTCGCGAGCGAGGTCGACCCCTCGCGCGCGCCGGGCGGCCGGGTGCTGATCACGTCCACCGTGCTGGGCGCCGCCGCGGGCCTGCCGACCGCCGAACTCGACCGGCGGGCCAGGACCCAGCTCGCCGCGGTCTACGGCACCTCCACCGCCGGCTGGGAGCTGCTCGCCGCCCACCACGACCCGCACGCGGTACCCGCCATGCCCGCGCCGCACGACCTGCGGCGCCCGGTGCGGCTGCTGTCCGGGCTTTACGTATGCGGCGACCACCGCGACGCCAGCACCGTGCAGGGCGCCCTCGTCTCCGGCCGCCGCGCCGCCCGGGCGGTCCTCCAGGACTTCGGCGCCACCCCCGGCTCCGGCAACACCCCCGCCCTCCCGGCGGCCGCCGCCTGACCGCGCCGCCCGGCGCTCCCGAACTGTCCTGCTCCGTAGGCCGGTCACCGGCCGAAAACCGCTTGAGCGCACGGCGGACACCGCGCACCATCGGATCCCCATGAACGACGAAACGTTCCTCGACCATGCCGCCGACCGGCTCGCCGCCCTGCCCTCCGTGCACGCCGTCACGCTCGGCGGCTCGCGCGCCCAGCGGACCCACGCCCCGGACAGCGACTGGGACCTGGCCCTCTACTACCGGGGCGGCTTCGACCCGGCCGAGCTGCGGGCGGTCGGCTGGGAGGGCGAGGTCTCCGAGGTCGGCGGCTGGGGCGGTGGCGTCTTCAACGGCGGCGCCTGGCTCACCATCGACGGCCGCCGCGTCGACGTCCACTACCGCGACCTCGACGTCGTCGAGCACGAACTCGCCGAGGCCCGGCAGGGCCGCTTCCACTGGGAACCGCTCCTCTTCCACCTCGCGGGCATCCCCAGCTACCTGGTCGTCGCCGAACTCGGCATCAACCAGGTGCTCCGCGGCGCCCTGCCCCGCCCCGCGTATCCGGAGGCGCTGCGCGCGGCGGCTCCCCCGT
Source organism: Streptomyces sp. NPDC041200 (assembly GCF_055591805.1). Taxonomy (NCBI): domain Bacteria; kingdom Bacillati; phylum Actinomycetota; class Actinomycetes; order Kitasatosporales; family Streptomycetaceae; genus Streptomyces; species Streptomyces sp. NPDC041200. Next base: position 178,508 of record NZ_JBVIZF010000003.1, read on the forward strand.
TCTGGCGCGAACGGGCCGCCCTGACGCTCGCGTACGCCCGGGGCTCGTACGCCCGGCGCGGCCAGGCCACGGAGGTCGCCGGGGCGCTCGCCACCGCCGCCATGCAGACCGCCCACGCGGTGCTGGCGGCCCGCGGCGAATGGGTCACCAACGAGAAGCGGCTGCTGCGGCGGGCGGGGCTGGGCCGTCTCGACATGATCACGGCCGGGCTGCGACCGGAGCCGGAGGCCCTGGCGCGGGCGATCGCGGAGGCGGAGGAGGTGTTCGGGACGGCGCGCTGAGCGGCCCCGGGGGGCGCGTCCACACTTCGCCGGGCGCCGAAGCGACCGCGTCCTACGCTGAACCCATGGCAGCCTCCCAGGCCTCCCCCGCCACTCCCGTCTCCCCCGGCGCTCCCTCCCGCGACGCGGATATCGCCCGCGCCGCCACCGCCCTCGCGGACGCCTCCCGCGCCCGGATCCTGCTGGCGCTGGCGGAGGGGCGGGCGCTGCCCGCGAGCGTGCTGGCCACCGAGGCGGGAGTGAGCGCGTCCACGGTGAGCGGACATCTGGCGAAGCTGCTGGAGGCCGGTGTCGTACGCGTCGAACAGCAGGGGCGGCACCGCTACTACCGGCTGACCGGCCCCGCCGTCGGCGAGGCCATCGAGGCGCTGGCCAGGATCGCGCCCCCACTGCCCGTCACCTCGCTGCGCGCATCCAGCCACGCCCACGCCCTGCGCCGGGCCCGCACCTGCTACGACCATGTCGCGGGCGGTCTGGGCGTGGCCCTGATGGCCGCCCTGCTGGAACGCTCCGTGCTGACCGGCGGCGACGGACGCCACCACCCCGAGACGGCCGAACGCGACCGGCTCTCCGCCCCCGGCAACGACACCCCGTACCGGCTGACCGACCGGGGGCGGGCCGAGCTGGCCGCGTTCGGCGTGGACACCGACCAGCTCCACGCCCGCCGCCGCCCCCTGATCCGCTACTGCGTGGACTGGACCGAGCAGCGCCACCACCTGGCGGGCGCCCTCGGCGCCGCGCTCACCGACCGGCTCTTCGAGCTGGACTGGATCCGCCGGGGAACGCGGCGCCGGGTGATCGACGTGACGGAGACGGGCGCGGCGGGCCTGGCCCGGACCTTCGGGGTGAGTGCGGACCGGCCCGACGCGGCGACTTCCTAGCCCAGCGCCGCGACCCGCTCCCGGTAGCCGCGGACCGGTGCCGCGTCCCGGTACGGCTCCAGGCGGCGTTCGAAGTCACGCACGTAGTCCAGCGCCCGCGCCGACCGCATCTCGGAGGCCTGCTGCGCCGCCTCCGCGCCCAGTGTGCACGCCTGCTCCAGCTCGCCGAGGCCCAGCCGGGCGGTCGCCAGCACCACCCGGCTGAAGAGGCGGCTGCGGGCGAACCCGGCGCCGCGCAGCCGCAGCGAGCGCTCCGCGTGCTGGGCCGCGGCCCGGTACTGCTGGAGGTCCCGGTGGCAGTGGCCGAACTCGTCGGCCAGCTGCGCCTCGTCGAAGGCACGCGCCCAGTACGGCACGTCGTCGCCCGGCCGAGACGTCTCCAGCGCCCGCTCGGCGCGGGCGAGCGAGGCGGTGGAGGCCCGCACCTCGCCGAGCACCGCGTGCCCGCGCGCCTCGACCGCGTGCAGCAGGGACTGGAGCACCGGCGGGGCGCCGCCGCCCACGCCCTGCTGGGCCACCCTGGCGAGCTGGACGGCCTCCCGGCCGTGGCCCAGGTAGACGGCCTGGCGGCTCATGGTCACCAGCACATAGCTGCCGTACGGCCGGTCCCCGGCGGCCTGCGCGAGCCGCAGCGCCTGGACGAAATACCGCTGGGCCAAGCCGTGCGCGGCGATGTCGTACGACGTCCACCCGGCCAGCCGGGTCAGGTCGGCGATGGCACCGAACAGCCGCCGCCCCGTCGTCTCGCCGTAGGTGCCGCGCAGCATCGGCTCGCCCTCGTGCTCCAGATAGCGCACCAGGGCCTGCCGGGCGTGGCCGCCGCCGTACGTCTGGTCCAGCGTCCGGAACAGCTCGCTGACCGAGCGCAGCGCCGCGATGTCGCCCGGGGTGACCCGGTGGCCGGGCCCGCGCTGGACCCGGTCCGCCTGCCGCTGCCGGGGCACGGGGGCCCGTTCGGCGGGGACGGCCCGCTCCGCGGGGGCGGCCCCGGCGGCGGCCGTCCGGCCCGCGGGGACCGCCCGGCCCGCGGCCGCCGCCCGGCCGCCCTGGGCGGGGACGGTCGGGCCACCGGCCGCCGGGGGCTCACCGCGGGCGACCCGGTCGTCGGGTCTGCCGATCAGCCAGTCGCGGCTGGGGACGACCAGCCCGGCCGGGGTGAACGCGATCTTCCGCAGCTCCGCGTGGCTGCCCGAGTCCTTCCGCCACAGCCCGCTGACGATGTCCACCGCCTCCTGCGGAGTGGCCGCGAACTCCAGCCCCGCGTACACCGGCGCACAGGCGTCCAACCCGAGGTCCTGGGCGGACAGCCGGCGGCCCAGCCGGCGGGTGAAGACCTCCGCGATCAGCGCGGGGGTGGTGCCGCGCGGCTGCTGGCCACGCAGCCAGCGGGTGACCGATGTCTTGTCGTACCGCAGGTCGAGGCCGTGCTCGATGCCGAGCTGGTCCACCCGCCGGGCCAGCCCGGCGTTGGAGAACCCTGCCTCGGAAATCAGCGCGGCGAGCTGACGGTTGGGGATGCGCTGGGGGGGTCGTTCCGTCATCAGCCTGCCGGTCTCCCTGATTCGCTCTGTGGAACGATTCGCTCTGTGGAACGGCGTGAATTTAACTCCCTGTAGCGGGCTGATCGCGCTGGTCGGACTCCTTTCATCCGATCGTGTGAGAACGAGCCGGATAGGGGTCCGAAAGTGCGCGGTCGTACAGTGGCGGAGGCACCGCCCACTGTTACGAGGTCCGAAAAGGAGCTTGCCGTGACCGCAACGTCCCCGGAGACGCCCCCCGCTTCGCAGACGCGACTGCGCTACGTCCATCTGGGGTTCGGGGCGGACGCCGTCGACTACCAGGAGGCGTGGCAGGAACAGCGCCGGGTGCACGCCGCCCGCTTCGCGGACGAGATCCCGGACACCTGTCTGCTGCTCGAGCACCAGGCCGTCTACACGGCGGGGCGGCGCACGGCCGACAACGAGCGCCCTCTCGACGGCACCCCGGTGGTGGACGTGGACCGCGGCGGCAAGATCACCTGGCATGGCCCCGGCCAGCTGGTCGGCTACCCGATCCTCAAGCTGCCGCGCCCGGTGGACGTCGTCGCGCATGTCCGGCGGCTGGAGGAGGCCATGCTGCTGACCTGCGCCGATTTCGGCGTGGAGGCCACCCGTGTGGAAGGCCGCAGCGGGGTGTGGGTGCTGGGCGACCCGGTGGACCAGCGGCCCGCGCTCGGCGGGCTGACGCTGGACTTCGACCCGCGGGTGGAGGACGAGGAGTTCGACCCGCGGCTGAACGGCCCGGAGTACGCCCCGTCCAACGCCGGACAGCGCCGCGAGGACCGCAAGCTCGGCGCGATCGGCGTGCGGGTCGCCAAGGGCGTGACCATGCACGGCTTCTCGTTCAACTGCGACCCGGACAACACCTCGTACGACCGGATCGTGCCGTGCGGCATCCGGGACGCCGGAGTGACGTCCCTCTCGGCGGAGCTGGGCCGGGACGTGACGGTCGCCGAGGTGATCCCGGTGGTCGAGAAACATCTGCGGGCGGTCCTGGAGTCCGCCGTTCCGCTGCCCCGCGCCGTGTAGGGCCCGGCCATGGGCCCAGAGGCCCAGGGACGGGCCCAGGGGAATGCGGCCCCCGACCTCACCGGTTGCCCTGGACGTAAATCCGTACGAATGACGGGCGTACCCTGGTGACCGCCGACGATTCGAAAGCCGCGCCACCCAGACTCGCCAAGCAAAGAGGAGTGCCGGACGTGTCCGCAGTCGCACCCGACGGACGCAAGATGCTGCGTCTGGAGGTCCGGAACAGCCAGACCCCCATCGAGCGCAAGCCCGAATGGATCAAAACGCGGGCGAAGATGGGCCCCGAGTACACCGAGCTGCACGGCCTGGTGAAGCGGGAAGGCCTGCACACGGTGTGCCAGGAGGCGGGCTGTCCCAACATCTTCGAATGCTGGGAGGACCGCGAGGCCACCTTCCTCATCGGCGGCGACCAGTGCACCCGGCGCTGTGACTTCTGCCAGATCGACACCGGCAAGCCGCAGCCGCTGGACCGCGACGAGCCGCGCCGGGTGGCCGAATCCGTGCGGACGATGGAGCTGCGGTACGCGACGATCACCGGTGTCGCCCGCGACGACCTGGACGACGGCGGTGCCTGGCTGTACGCCGAGACCGTGCGGCAGATCCACTCGCTCATGCCGGACACCGGCGTCGAGCTGCTGATCCCGGACTTCAACGCGGACCCCGACCAGCTCGCCGAGGTCTTCTCGTCCCGTCCCGAGGTGCTCGCGCACAACGTCGAGACGGTCCCGCGGATCTTCAAGCGCATCCGCCCCGGCTTCCGCTACGAGCGCTCGCTCGAGGTCATCACCAAGGCCCGCGAGGCGGGGCTCGTCACCAAGTCCAACCTGATCCTGGGCATGGGCGAGACCCGCGAGGAGGTCAGCGAGGCGCTGCAGGACCTCTACGACGCGGGCTGCGAGCTGATCACGATCACCCAGTACCTGCGCCCCTCCGCCCGGCACCACCCGGTGGAGCGCTGGGTCAAGCCGCACGAGTTCGTGGAGCTGAAGGAGGAGGCGGACGAGATCGGCTACGCCGGTGTCATGTCCGGTCCTCTCGTCCGTTCGTCCTACCGCGCGGGGCGGCTGTACCAGCAGGCCATCGACCAGCGGGAGAACGCAGCCCAGGCGGTGTGAAACCGAAGCGACAACGGCGGTGCGAACCCGGGCGGTTCGCGCCGCCGTTCGCTCGTCGGCGGACATGAATTGTCGGGCATCATCGGTCAACGTGAGCAACACGCTGTGTGAGTACGGGCACACCACGCTCTCCGCGTCCCTGACAAAACCGCAGGTCACAGCCACAATCTCCACCCCACCCAAGGCTTCACCGGTGTTTGACCGGCCGGTCACACACTGGTAACACCATTGGGTAACGATAAAACCACGCACCGCTCATAGCCGCGTGTTTCGTGATAATCCGCCGTTCCCGAGGGGTACCCATGCCGGCTGCGCCCGTACGCCCGTCCGTGACCGACGCGCTGCTCGCCCTGGAGGGACTGCTGCTGCGCGGCGGCCAGCGCACAGCCCGGCGTAACGCCTGGACCGCGGTCCTGGAGGACCGCCGACGCGCCAAGGACCGGACCGAAGCCCAGCACGTACTGGAGGCCGTGTCCACCGGGGCTTCCCAGGCCACGTAAACTTCGCCTTATGGCGCGGAAGGAAACATCCGAGAACCCCGGGCGACTGAAGCAGATCGCCCTGACCTACAAGATGACCAAGCGGGTCGACTCGAAGGTCGGCCTTGTGGTCGCCGGCGTGGGGATCATCACCTTCGGTGTCCTCCTCGCCATCGGCTTCCTCATCGGCCATCCCGTCTTCCTGGGCATCCTGGGCTTCGTCCTGGCCTTCCTCGCGATGGCGATCATTTTCGGCCGCCGCGCCGAGCGGGCGGCCTTCGGCCAGATGGAGGGCCAGCCGGGCGCGGCCGCCGCCGTTCTGGAGAACGTGGGCCGCGGCTGGTCGGTGACCCCTGCGGTGGCGATGAACCGCAACCAGGACGTCATCCACCGGGCCATCGGCAAGGCGGGCATCGTGCTCGTCGGCGAGGGCAACCCGAACCGGCTCAAGGGCATGCTGGCCGCAGAGAAGAAGCGGATGGGCCGCATCGTGTCGGACGTCCCGGTGCACGACGTGATCGTCGGCTCCGGCGAGGGCCAGGTGGAGATCAAGAAGCTCCGCACCACGCTGCTGAAGCTGCCGCGAGTGCTGCCGGGCGCGCAGGTGACGGTCGTGAACGAGCGGCTGCGCGCGCTGGGCGACCTCATGAGCAACATGCCGATCCCGAAGGGCCCGATGCCCAAGGGCATGCGCATGCCAAAGGGCCGCTGAGCGGCCGTACGCCGAGACTCCACGTAACGAAGGCGGCCCGGGACTTTCCGTCCCGGGCCGCCTTTCGTATGCAATCGGTGACTCGTATGCAATCGGTGACTCAGACGCGGATCTGAACCGCCCGCGACAACCGATCGTGCAGCCCGCGGGTGTCACGGTCGAAGACGACCGCGGGAATGACGAGCACCAGCAGCACACTGCGCAGCACGGCCCGCGGCAGGCTGAGCCGCGCCCCGCCCTCGCCGACCACCCGCAGCTTGAGCAGCAGCTTGCCGGGGGTCGCGCCGACGGTGCCCACGGTCAGCAGGCTGAGCACGAGGAACACGAGCAGCGCCCAGTTCCCGGCGGCCTGCGGATTGCGCCCGGCCAGCAGCCCGTACGAGACGAGCACGCACAGGCCCCAGTCGATGAAGATCGCCCCGAAGCGGCGTCCGAGCGGCGCGATCGCGCCCGGTCCGCTCTCGGGCAGCCCCAGCCCCTGGCCGCGGTAGCCCAGGTCGACGCCCATCTCCTCGGCGGCCGCGCGGGGGCCGGAAAGCCAGGATCCGATTGCTTGCCTCTTGTCCACGCCCATACGTTACTGCGGCCCCCCGCATACGCCCGTAACGGCCCCTGACCCGGTTAACCTGGGTGAAACAAATGGGTCATGCCCGGGAAATCCCGCCTGCTTATCGTCGGCGACAGCGCGCCACCCACGTGCGACCGCGCGACCGAACAAATCCCCGTCCCCTGCGGCCGGGCTAGGAGGAGTTGGATGTTCCAGAACGCCGACGACGCTCGGAAGTTCATCTCGGACGAGGACGTCAAGTTCGTCGACGTCCGATTCTGTGACCTTCCCGGCGTCATGCAGCACTTCACCGTACCGGCGGAGGCGTTCGACCCGAACGAGGAGCTGGCGTTCGACGGCTCGTCGATCCGCGGCTTCCAGGCGATCCACGAGTCGGACATGGCGCTGCGTGCGGACCTGTCGACGGCCCGTATCGACCCCTTCCGCCGCGATAAGACGCTCAACATCAACTTCTTTATCCACGACCCGATCACGGGCGAGCAGTACAGCCGCGACCCGCGCAACATCGCCAAGAAGGCCGAGGCCTACCTCGCCTCCACCGGCATCGCGGACACCGCGTACTTCGGCCCCGAGGCCGAGTTCTACGTCTTCGACAGCGTGCGCTTCGAGACCAAGGCGAACGAGGCCTTCTACCACATCGACTCCGAGGCGGGCGCCTGGAACACCGGTGCGCTGGAGGGCAACCGCGGCTACAAGGTCCGGTACAAGGGCGGCTACTTCCCGACCCCGCCGGTCGACCACTTCGCCGACCTGCGCGCCGAGATCAGCCTCGAGCTGGACAAGGCCGGCCTCCAGGTCGAGCGCCAGCACCACGAGGTGGGCACCGCCGGCCAGGCCGAGATCAACTACAAGTTCAACACGCTGCTGGCCGCGGCCGACGACCTGATGCTGTTCAAGTACATCGTCAAGAACGTGGCGTGGAAGAACGGCAAGACCGCGACCTTCATGCCGAAGCCGATCTTCGGCGACAACGGCTCGGGCATGCACGTCCACTCGTCGCTGTGGCAGGGCGGCATCCCGCTCTTCTACGACGAGCAGGGCTACGCGGGTCTCTCGGACACCGCCCGCTACTACATCGGCGGCATCCTCAAGCACGCCCCGTCGCTCCTGGCCTTCACCAACCCGACGGTGAACTCCTACCACCGTCTGGTCCCGGGCTTCGAGGCGCCGGTCAACATGGTGTACTCGCAGCGTAACCGCTCGGCCGCGATGCGCATCCCGATCACGGGCTCGAACCCGAAGGCCAAGCGCGTCGAGTTCCGCGCCCCGGACTCCTCCGGCAACCCGTACCTGGCCTTCGCCGCGCTCCTGCTCGCGGGCCTGGACGGCATCAAGAACAAGATCGAGCCGCCGGAGCCGATCGACAAGGACCTCTACGAGCTGGCCCCCGAGGAGCACGCGGGCGTCCCCCAGGTCCCGACCTCCCTCCCGGCCGTCCTCGACGCGCTCGAGGCCGACCACGAGTTCCTCCTCCAGGGCGGTGTCTTCACCTCCGACCTGATCGAGACGTGGATCGACTACAAGCGCACGAACGAGATCGCCCCGCTGCAGCTGCGTCCGCACCCGCACGAGTTCGAGCTCTACTTCGACGTGTAAGTCGCGGATCCCGCACGAAGGCCGCCGCCCCGTTCCGGGGTGGCGGCCTTCGCCGTGCGGGCGCCGTGAGCGGGCCGTCGCGCCGAGGGCCATGAGGCCGCGGATCAGACGGGTGGCTGAGCCCCGCCACTGCCCCTCGGGCGGTGGCGGGGCTCAGTGCTGGTCGGCCGGTTGGCGGGGGCTAGGAGGCGGGGTTCACCGTGTGGGTGTCGGTGCCGGAGGACGGCAGGAAACTGGCGTCGCCGGTGTAGATGGCGATCACGGGGTGGGTGCCGATGCCCAGGGTGCTGAGCGTCAGCGTGGCCACGCCGGCCGTCACGGGCTGGATGAAGGTGCCGCCGCCCGAGCCGCCGATGACGAAGGTCATCGTCCCCGTCGGGGCGCCCGCGCCGGGTGCGACGGGCGTGACGGTGGCCGTGAACGTCACCGGGGAACCGAGCGTCGACGGGTCCGGGGTGGACGCCACCGAGGTCGTCGTCGAGGCCTGGACGACCGCGATGACGGTGGCACCGGTGGAGGAGAGGAAGTTGGTGTCGCCGCTGTAGGTGGCGACGGCGGGATGGACACCGGCGCTCAGCCCGGAGGCGGTGACCGAGGTCGTACCGCCCGACAGCGTCCCCGTCAGGATGGGGCCGCCGGTGATGGTGAAGGTGACGGTGCCGGTGGGGGTGCCAGCGCCGAGCGGGATGACGGTGGCGGTGAGTGTGACCGACTGTCCGAACGTCGCCGGGTTCGGCGATGCCGTCACCAGGGTGATGGTGGGGGAAGCCATGATGGGCCCTCCAAGTGAGGTGGAGTGGTAGGCCGTTGGTCGCCAGGCCGACGCCTTGATCAGGGCGCGGCGGCGCATCGGGTGCCAGGGGGTGCACACTTACGGCGATCGACGCCGGGGCCTGCCCGCGTCACCGTCCCCCGGCGGACGTGGAACCCACCGGTCTGTAGCACCAGTAGGCGCGCGGATAGTGGCACAACGCCAGGTGCGCGAGGGCGAATTGCCCTGAATGGCGCAGCGCTCAGCGACTCGCGCCGTGTGCGCCGCGCGTACCGCCGATGCGCGGGTTTCCTGACCGGTGCGCACCGCGCGAGCGGTGTGCGGCGTGGTGCGTGTTCGCGTCGGGGGCGCGTACGGGAGGGGCGAGGTTGGACTTTCGGCAGTGTCCGGGCGGGCCCGGGTTCCGTAGCGTCTGGCCGGTGAAGACGATTGCGCGGGTCGTGGGGCGGGACCGACTGCCGGTGGCGGGGGCGGCCGTGGGGGCCGGGTTGAGTGTGGTGAGCCTGTGGTGGGTGGTGCCCACCGCGGTGGCCGCGTTCCGGGTGGGGAGGGGGCGCGGGCGGACGGGGGCCGCGGTGCTGGCGTTCGCGGCGGTGGTCTCGGCGGGGGTCGTCGCGGCGGCGGTGGTGCCGAGCCTGCTCGGGCTGGGGAGCCGGTTCGTGGGGGTGGTGGTGTGCGGCGTCATGGTGCCGTGGTTCGCGGGACGTTTCTGGCGGCAGTACCAGGAGCTGGTGCGGGCGGGCTGGGAGCGGGCCGAACAGGCGGAGCGCGAGCGGTGGTTGGTCGCCGAGCGCGCCAGGCTGCGGGAGCGGGCCCGGATCGCGCGGGACATGCATGACGTCCTCGGGCATGACCTCAGCCTGATCGCGCTGTCGGCGGGCGCGCTGAAGCTGGCGCCCGGGCTGGCGGAGGGCCACCGGCGGACCGCGCGGGACATCAGGGCGCGGGCGGAGGTCGCGGTGGACCGGCTCGGGGAGGTGATCGGGGTGCTGCGCGAGGAGGCCTCCACCGCCTCCCTCGCGCGGCTGGTCGACGAGGCTGCCGCCGCCGGGCTCGCCGTCGAACTCCGCACCGAGGGCGCCGAGGACGCCGAGGACGCCGAGCGGGCGGAAGGGGCGGAAGGGGCGGAAGGGGCTGATACGGGGCTGCCGCCGCTGGTGGAGCGGACCGCGTACCGCGTCGTCCAGGAGGCGCTGACCAACGCCGCCAAGCACGCGCCCGGTGCGGCGGTGACCGTCCGGGTGGTGTGCGGGGAGGCGGAGACGGTCGTCCGGGTGGAGAACGCGGAGGGGCACGCAACGGGTCCGCGTGCGCGGAGCGGGGGGCGTGGGCTCAGCGGGCTCGAGGAGCGCGTGACACTGGCCGGGGGCTCGTTCACGTACGGCCCCCGGGGCGGCGGCTTCGCCGTCGAGGCCCGGCTTCCGCATACGCCTCCGGAACGGACCGTTCCAGAGGCCCGCCAGGAACACCATCGCGCGCGCCACCGCATGCGGCGGGTGCTGATCGCGGCCGTCATGGTGCCGCTGGTGACCGGCGCGGGGCTGAGCGCCGCGCTGATGGGGTGGGACTGGGTGACGGCGTCGCGCGCGGTGCTGGACCCGGATGACTTCGCCCGGCTGCGGGTGGGGCAGGATCGCTCCGAGGTGGAGCGGGTGCTGCCGGACCGTCAGATGACCGATCGCCCCTCCGCCGCGGAACCGGAGGGACAGGGCATCAGATGCGAGTACTACGCGATGACGGCGGACCGTTTCGACGACCGTTCCGGGGACGCGTACCGGCTGTGCTTCCGCGGGGACGTTCTGGTGGCGCGCGATGCCCTCACGCCGTAATTCCCCTGGGCTGCCGGTGATCCGGGTGCTGGTCGCCGACGACGAGGCGATGATCCGCGCGGGCGTACGGGCCGTACTGGCCACCGATCCGGCCATCGACGTCGTCGCCGAGGCGGCCGACGGCCGGGACGCCGTGGAGCTGGTGCGGCGGCACCGCCCGCGGGTGGCCGTCCTCGACATCCGGATGCCGGTGATGGGCGGGATCGAGGCGGCAGAGGAGATCCGCAGGACAGTGCCGGAGACCGGGGTGATCATGCTGACGACGTTCGGGGAGGACGACTACATCCTGCGGGCGCTCGGCGGCGGCGCGGCCGGTTTCCTGATCAAGTCAGGTGAGCCGGAGGAACTGATCGCGGGGGTCCGCGCGGTGGCCGACGGCGCCGCCTATCTGTCACCGAAGGTCGCCGCCCGGGTGGTCGCGCACCTCGCGGCGGGCGGCGCCGGTGCCGTAGCCGGTCGGCGCGGCGCGGCCCGGGAGCGGGTCGCGGCGCTCACCGCCCGGGAGCGCGAGGTGCTGGCCTTCCTCGGCGGCGGGCTGTCGAACGGGCAGATCGCCCGTCGTCTCCATGTGGTGGAGGGGACGGTCAAGGCGCACGTCAGCTCCATCCTGGCCCGGCTGGGGGTGGACAACCGGGCCGCGGCCGCCGTCGTGGCGCATGAGGCCGGTGTCGTCACCCCGCCGTCCGAGCCATAGCGAGGTGACGCGTACGGCGAGCGGCTCCAGCGCGAGCAGCGCGGCCGTCACGACGCACGCGCCCAGGATCGCCCCGGCGAGTACGTCGTGCGGATAGTGCACCCCGGCCAGGACGCGCAGCAGCGCCGCCGCCGCGGCCGTCGGCAGCGCCAGGGCGGCCCAGCGCGGCCGCAGGACGGCCGTGCCGATCGAGAGGGCAGCGGCCAGGGTGGCGTGGTTGCTGGGGAACGACCAGTCCCCCGGCGCGGGGCAGTGGGCCATCGCCGCGGCTGACCGCACGGCACGGCAGGGCCGCTCCTCGTCCACCACCAGCTTCAGGGCCTCGCTGAGCGCGTAGGCGGCCACGGTGCCGAGGCCGACCAGGGCGGTCCCGGCGATGCCGCGCGCCTCCCCACGGCGCAGCGCCGTCCACCCCAATAAGGCCAGCAGCAGTCCGAGGACGGCCACGGTGCCCTCGCTCGCCGCCTCCAGAAGGGCCGCCGGAGCGCCGGCCACCGCTCCGGTCAGCGCACGGTACGCGGATGCCGAGGCTCCGTATCTGACCTCGACCGGACCGGGGTCCCCCAGCCCGCCCGGGGAGAGCCCGGCGACCGCCCCCGCGCCCGCGGCGAGCAGCGCCGCGGCCCACAGGAGCCGGGAGGTGGAGTGAGAGTGGGTTCGCATGACCCCGAACGTAGGAGCGACGCGGTCCGGAAACCCGGGCCGAACGGCAGGGCGGGACCTGGACGATGGTCGGGGTTGACGGGGAGGCATCAGGAGCGTCCCCGATCGTGTGGACCTCCGTCGTACGCCCTGCGACGCCCACGGCTTTGCGGCAAGGTGACCCGCACCGCCGTGCTGGACCGCATCGTTCAGGGGGACCCGTGGCAGCGTCGCAGACCGCCGGGCAACCGGCAGAACCGCCGGAACGGACGCCGGAGCAACCGGCAGAACCGCCGGACGAACAGCCGCCGGAGCAACCGGCAGGACAACCGGACGAGCCCGGTGAGGAGTTCCGGTTCCGGCCGCCCACGCCCGTGGCCCTGGAGACGATCACCACCCGGGCCATGGCCCGCCGCCTGCCGCAACTGGTGTGCCGCTCCCTGGGGTTGGCGTGGCGGGTGGACCGCCGGGCGGTGGTGGCGCTGCTGCTGTGCCAGGCGCTCGCGGGGTTCTTCGAGGCGTTCGGGCTGCTGGCGACGACCGGCACCATCACGGCGCTCATCTCGTCCGGGCACATCGGCGAGCGGCTGCGGGAGGCGCTGCCGTCGATCGCGGTGCTGGCCGGGGCGGCGGGGCTGCGGGCGCTGCTCGGCATCGCGGTGTCGAACATCTCCAGCAGGCTCTCGCCACGGATCTCGCGGGAGGCCGAGACCCAGATGCTGGACGCGGCGATCAACGCGGAGCTGGCGGCGTACGACAACCCCGGGTTCAACGACAAGTGGGACGCGGCGGACCGGGGCGCCGAGGTCGCGCAGGATCTGATCGTCGAGTCGCAGCAGCTGATGGCGTGTCTGTGCTCACTGATCGCGGCGGCCGGGGTGGTGACCGTGCTGCATCCGGCGCTGCTGCCGCTGTTGACGCTGGCCGCGCTGCCGCAGGGCATCGCGGGGATGAAGGGCGCGCGGGTGAGTTACGAGACGAGCCGGGCGATGAGCGCGGACCGGCGCACGCTCGGGCTGCTGCGCTGGTACATGGTGGACAAGGACATCGCCGATCAGCTGCGCTCCGGCACCATGGCGTCGTTCCTCCTGGAGCGGTACCGGGCGATCGGCGCGCGGGTGGACGCCGCGACCGACAAGGCGGTGCACCGGGGCGCCCGGTACGCGGTGGCGGGGGCGCTGGCCGGAGGGTTCGCGTCGGGTCTGGTGTGGGCGTCACTGGCGTTGCTGCTGGGCTCGGGGCAGATGTCGGTGGCCTCGGCGGGGACCGCGGTGTTCGCGCTGCGGACGGTGGGCGCGTCGCTGCAGGGGATGGTCGGGTACGGGACGCGGCTGTTCCGTACGGGGCTGTACCTGGACGACTGGGCGGAGTTCATCGAGGAGGCGGGCGGGCACCGGATGCGCCGCGGCAGCCGGGTGCCGGAGGTACCGCGGGTGATCCGCGCCGAGGGGCTGACGTACGCCTATCCGGAGTCCTCGGGGTCCGGCGCTCCGGCGCTCGCCGAGGTGAGCCTTGAGGTGCGGCGCGGCGAAGTGCTGGCGCTGGTCGGGGAGAACGGTTCCGGCAAGACCACCCTGAGCAAGCTGCTGACCGGGCTGTACCTGCCCACCGGGGGCGCGGTGACCTGGGACGGTACGAGCACCGCGGAGCTGGAGCCGCAGGCGATGTGGCGGCACACCGCCGTCGTGCCGCAGGACTACGCGCACTGGCCGCTGTCCGCGCGCGACAACATCACGCTCGGGCAGCCGCACGGCGGGGACGAGACGGTCCGGGCGGCGGCCGTCCACTCCGGTGCGCATGAGGTGGTCGACGGGCTGCGCAGCGGCCTTGACACACTGCTGGCCCGGCAGTGGTGGGGCGGGGTGGAGCTGTCCGGCGGGCAGTGGCAGCGGATCGCGCTGGCCCGCGCGTTCCACCGGCCCGCCGGGCTGCTGGTGATGGACGAGCCGACCAGCGCCCTGGACGCGCGCGCCGAGCACCGGATCTTCGCCGGGCTGCGACGGATGGCGCGGGACCGCGCGGTCGTGCTGGTCACGCACCGGCTGGCGAACGTCGCGGTGGCCGACCGGATCGTGGTGCTGGACCGGGGCCGGGTGATCCAGCAGGGCACGTTCGAGGAACTGACCCGATCGCCGGGCCTCTTCCGGGAGTTGTGGGAGCTGCAGAACGACCGTGGGGTGCCCGCCCCGCGTCGTGGCGGGACGTCCTGAAAGTGTCGTGCGGTCCGCCCTCAGGCCACGCGGGCACGGGACGCGGCGATCTCGGCGTACGCGGCCTCGCGGCCCTCCCAGTGTGATCCCTCGACGGACTTGCCGGGTTCGAGGTCCTTGTAGACGTCGAAGAAGTGGGTGATCTCCATGCGGTCGAACTCGGGCACGTCATCGATGTCCTGGACGTCCACATAGCGCGGATCGTGGGCGGGCACGCACAGGATCTTCTCGTCCGGCCCCTTCTCGTCCCGCATGCAGTACATGCCGATGGCCCGGCAAAGGATCACGCAGCCGGGGAAGGTGGGCTCGCCGACGGTGACCAGGGCGTCGAGCGGGTCGCCGTCGCGGCCGAGGGTGTGGTCGATATAGCCGTAGTCGGCCGGGTATTTCGTGGCGGTGAACAGCATCCGGTCCAGCCGGATGCGCCCGGCCTCATGGTCCATCTCGTATTTGTTGCGGGACCCCTCGGGGATCTCCACGACGACGTCGAATTCGGCGGCGGACTCCATCGCGACCTCCGGTCACCGGTGGGCGTCCTTCCAGTGTGCGCCGTGCGAGCGGCTCACGCACCGCGTACGAGGGCGGTTCACGCACCGCGTACGAGGGCGCCGACCTCGGCCTCGAAGAGCGCCCCCGGATCGAAGCCCATCCCGCTGAACTGGCCCTGCACTTCAAGGCTGATCACCCCGTGCAGCCGGGTCCAGGTGGCCAGGGCACGGCTCTTCAGCTCGCCGTCCGGCTCCGGGCCGGGGGCCCAGGGGCCCACGCCCTCCAGCTGCCGCGAAAGCTCGGCTTCGAGCGGGGTCGGGGCGGTGGCGCGGTCCAGGGTGGCGCAGGCGTCGAGGATGGTGCGCATCAGGGAACCGGCGATCTCGGTGGTCTCGGCGGGCGCCTGGTATCCGGGCACCGGGGTGCCGTAGATGAGCAGGTAGCGGTCGGGCTGCCGCTTGGCCCAGTCGCGCAGGGCGTGGGCGAGGACGCGGAAGCGGTCGGCGGGGGCGGCGGCCTCGACGGCGGCGGAGGACACCGCGGCCAGATCGCGGTAGGCGTCGGTGATCAGCTCGGTCAGCAGCTCGTCCCGGCCCGCGAAGTAGCGGTAGAGCGCGGGGCCGGTCATGCCCATCGCCTTCGCGATCGCGTTCACCGAGATGCCCGCCGTGCCCGACTCGGCGAGCTGGGTCAGGGCCACGGCCTTGGCCTCCTCCCGCGTCTGCTGCCGGTAGCGCTCTCGCCGTGCTGTGGCCATGGGCGCGCCCTTCCCTTCTCGTGCGGTCGTACGGCCCTCGTGCGGACCTTGAGCGGAGCTCGGACCGTAAAAACGGGGCTTGACACATCGAGGGTAACAGGCTCATTGTTTCGTTAGAAGTTCTCACATCCGATAGAAGACCTCACGCCTTCACGACCTCACGAACCTCCCGACCTCACGAACCTCCCCACCTCACGAGAAATGAGGCCTTGCCATGCCGCTCACCGACACCGAGGTGCTCACCGAAATCGTCCTGCCCGGTCCGGTGGATCCGGAGGGGCTTCAGCTCCGCTCCCGCGCGGTGCCCGAACCCGGCCCCGGCCAGGTCCTGGTGGCCGTCGAGGCGTCCGGGATCTCCTTCGCCGAGCAGCAGATGCGCCGCGGCAAGTACTACGACCAGCCGCCGTTCCCCTTCGTGCCCGGATACGACCTGGTGGGCACAGTCGCCGCGACGGGCGCGGGGGTTGATCCGGGGCTGCGGGGCGGGCGGTTCGCCGTGCTGACCAAGGTCGGCGGATGGGCCAGCCATGTCCTGGTCGACGCGGGCGATCTGGTCGCCGTGCCGGATGGCGTGGGCGCGGCCGAAGCCGAGACGGTGGTGGTCAACGGGATCACGGCGTGGCAGATGCTGCACCGGGTGGCCGGGGCCCGCGCCGGGATGACCGTGCTGGTCCACGGGGCCAACGGCGGGGTGGGGTCCACCCTGGTCCAGCTCGCCCGCCGGGCCGGAATCGCGGTCATCGGCACCGCGTCGCCCCGCCACCACGACGCGGTGCGGGCGCTGGGCGCCACCCCCGTCGACTACCGCGACCCCGATCTGGGCGCGCGCGTGCGCGAGCTGGCACCCGGCGGGGTGGACGCGGTCTTCGACCACATCGGCGGCGAGGGCATCGTGGAGTCGTTCCGGCTGCTGGCCCGCGGCGGCACGCTCGTCTCGTACGGCACGGCGGCCACCCGGGACGTGCCCGGCTCATCCCGGGCGCCGGTCCTCAAGCTGCTCGCCCGGCTCATGCTGTGGAATCTGCTGCCCAACGGCCGGAAGGCGCACTTCTACAACCTGTGGGCGGGCAGGCGGCGGCGCGCCGCCTACCAGGCGCGGGTGCGGGAGGATCTGGGCCAGGTCCTCGCGCTGCTCGCGAGCGGTGAGCTCACCGCCCAGGTGGCCGCGCGGATTCCGCTCGCCGAGGCCGCGCGGGCGATGCGGCTGGCGGAGTCCGGCACGGTCACCGGCAAAGTCATCCTCGTGACCGGCGAGGGCTCATGACCGGCGAGGGCTCATGAGCACTGAGCGGCAAGGCCTCTTGAGCGCCGGGCTCCTGGCCTTCCTCGCCCTCCCCACCCTCCTCACCGTGATAATTTTCGTATACGAGTGGTATGCGAGGAGGCATGGGCCCAGTGCAGTCCGGACGAGAAAAGGCGTACGCGTTCCTCAAGGAGACCGTGCTGACCGATCCCGACATGCAGGGCCGGTTCCTCACCGAGCAGGAGATCGCCGACCGGATCGGCATCTCCCGCACCCCCATCCGCGAGGCGCTGCTGCTGCTCGCGGCCGAGGATCTGGTCCAGTTGGTGCCCAAGCGGGGTGCGCAGATCGCGCCGCTGTCCGGCCGGGAGATCACCGAGCTGATGGAGCTGCGCGGGATCGTCGAGCGCTACGCCGCGGAGCAGGCCATCGAGCAGCGGAAGGTGCCGGTCGAGGAGCTGACGGAGCTGCTCGAGCGGCAGCGCGGGCTCAGCGGGCCCGAGCACGCCAAGGAATTCATCGCCGTGGACCACCTCTTCCACGCGACCATGGTCGCCTCGGTGGGCAACGCTCTCCTCAACCGGCACTACGACGGGCTGCGCAGCCGTCAGATCCGGGCCGGGGTGGTGGCGCTGTACAACCGGACCGGCCGCCAGCAGGCGGTGCTCGCCGAGCACCAGGCGATCCTGGACGCGGTGGCCTCCGGAGACCCGGAGGCGGCACGCACCGCGATCAGTGGTCACCTGGAGTCGACGCTCAAGGTGCTGCTCGCGGGGTGAGCCGCTCCCCGGGACCGCGCCAGTCCTGGAGCACCTTGACCCTCGGGCTGCCTTGAGGCGCCCGGGCCGCCTCAAGCCCCGGCCGGGGTCTCGGAGTCGGCTTCCGGGTAGGTGATCACCAGCATCGTCACCCCGTGCTCGGAGGCCCACGGACCATGGGGCATGCCCGGCGGGCGGCACGCGTAGTCCCCCCGCGAGAAGGTCCGCCCCAGCGTCAGGTCGCGCATGTCGCCCTCGAGGAGGTAGACCTCCTCCCAGCAGTCATGGCGGACGACTCCGGACCGCGAGGTGTCGGTGCCCGGCTCCCACCGGACGAGCGCCGTGCGACGCGCACCGCTCCCGTCCGCGGCGAGGGTCTGCTCCCGGACACCCGGGACGGCCCCCTCAGGCACCTGCCAGGCTCCCGAGGGACGGTGGAACTCCAGCTCAGGTTTGGCCCGCCCGCTCATGCCTGGGTGCCCAGCTTGCGGTTGGCCAGGACGGACACCGTGCGCCGCACCGCCGCGACCTCCTCGGTGCCGACGTCCGCCACCAGCAGTCCGGGCGCCGCCTCCAGCCGCTCGCGCACGGTCCCGTCGGGGCCTACGAGGGCGCTGTATCCGATGCCGGTGGGGGCGCTCGTCGAGGGCACCTCGGCGCCGCTCGCCGCCGGGTCGGCCTGGCCCACGGCGGCCAGCCATACGGTGGCGTCCAGCGCCCGCGCCCGGGTCAGCAGCTCCCACTGCTCACGCTTGCCGGGGCCCGCGCCCCAGGAGGCCGGAAGCAGCGAGAGCACCGCGCCCGCGTCGGCGTGCGCCCGGAACAGCTCCGGGAAGCGCACGTCGTAGCAGGTGGCGAGGCCGATCCGGACGTCGTCCAGTTCGAAGGTGACCACCTGGGAGCCCGGGGCCACGGTCTTGGACTCCGCGAAACCGAAGGCGTCATACAGATGGATCTTGTCGTACGCGGCCTCGACCCCGGGGCCGGTGGCCAGCAGGGTGTTGGTGACCCGTCCGTCGGGGGCCGGGGTGAACATGCCCGCCACGACCACGAGCCCGGCGTCCTGCGCGATCCGCCGGACCTCGGTGGCCCAGGGGCCGTCCAGCGGTTCGGCGAGCGGGCCCAGCCGGGTCCCGAAGCACGCCATGGCGGCCTCCGGGAAGACCACCAGCCGGGCGCCCTCGGCCGCCGCGCGCAGCGCCTGCTCGCGCAGCGTGACGAGGTTCGCCTTCGGATCCGGACCGGTGGTGATCTGGCTCAGTGCGATGCGCATGGGGTGTGTTGCCTTCCCTGGTCGGCGCGGCGGTGAGTGGTGATCTGGCGATGATGCCCCGGGAGGAGCGGGGCTGCCCATCGCGGGGGGGCGTCAACCGGTCGCGGCGGACGCGTGGTGCGGTGCGGCCAGGCCGTCCGGCTCCTCGTCCTCCGCGGGCGCCGCGTCCCGGCCCAGCCACAGCCCGGCCACCGTGACCACCGCCGTGAGCGCGATGTAGAGCGCCAGCGGCTGCCAGGCACGGTACGTACCGAGCAGCGTCGTGAACAGCAGCGGCGCGATCGCCCCGCCGACGACTCCGGCCAGGGTGTACGCGAGAGAGGAGCCCGTATAGCGCAGCCGCGGTGAGAACTGCTCGGCGATGAAGGCCGCCTGCGGTCCGTACATCAGCGAATGGATCACCAGCGCCACGATCACACCCAGGGTGAGCAGCGGCCAGCTGCCGCCCGCGACCAGCGGGAAGAAGACGAAGGGCCAGACACCCGCGGCGACGGCGGAAAGACCGTACAGCCACCGCCGGTTGACGCGGTCGGAGAGCGCTCCGGCCAGCGGGATCAGGAAGATCTGGAGGGAGGAGCCGATGAGGACGGCAGCCAGCGCGGAGCCGCGCGACATACCCAGCTCGCCGGTGGCGTAGGTGAGCACGAAGACGGTGAACATCGCGTACAGCACATCGGGGGCGATGCGGGAGAGGATCGCCGCGGCCAGCGCCCGGGGCTGGGAGGTGAACACCTCGCGCACCGGAGCCTCGGGGCGGTCCTGCGCGGCCTCCATGGCCCGGAAGACCGGGGTCTCCTCCAGCTTGGCGCGGATCCACAGTCCGAACACCACCAGCACGCCGGAGAGGAGGAACGCCACCCGCCAGCCCCAGGACAGGAACTGGTCCTCCGTCAGCGCGATGCCCAGTACCGCGAGCACCCCGTTGGCGAGCAGATTGCCCGCGGGCGGCCCGACCTGGGCGGCCGAGGCGAAGAAGCCGCGCCGCCGCGGATCGCCGTACTCGCTGGACAGCAGCACCGCGCCGCCCCACTCGCCGCCCACGCCGACGCCCTGGGCGAAGCGCAGCAGCACCAGGGCGGCGGGGGCCGCGACACCGACGGTGGCGTAGGTGGGCAGCAGCCCGATCAGCAGGGTCGCGGCGCCGATGAGCACCAGGGTCGCGATGAGTACCTTCTTGCGGCCGATGACGTCTCCGAGACGACCGAAGACGAAGCCGCCCAGCGGGCGGGAGACATAGCCGACGGCGTAGGTGGAGAACGCCAGGAGGGTGCCGGTGAACGGGTCCTTGGAGGGGAAGAAGAGGTCGCCGAAGACCAGTGCCGCGGCGGCGGAGTAGACGGCGAAGTCGTACCACTCCAGGGCGGTTCCGGTCAGGCTGGCGACGAAGGCGCGGCGGACCGCGGGTCCGTCCGCCCGGGGCTCTGGTGCGCTCGGGGAGGTGCGCTTCATGGTTCGTCCTCGGGGTGGTGCGGGGTGGGTGCGGGGTGAGTGGGTGCAGGGTGCCCGGTGGGTGGTTGCGTGATGCGGGGCTTCCGGCATACTTGTTGTATACCAAGCGTATGCGCAACCCCCCTGAGGGAAGTTCCTCGCGATTTGGAGAGCACGCCCCATGACGACGCAGCCCCCGCAGTCCCCCCGCCCCGCCCTGACCTTCACGCTCCCCGACGGCTCCACCCGGCATGTGGAGGTCGCCCAGGTGCTCAACGCGGGCTACGCCGGGCGCAGCCAGGAGGACGTGGCCGCCCATGTCGCCGAACTCGCCGAGCTGGGCGTCCCCGCCCCCAGCGTGACGCCCGCCCTCTACCCCGTCTCCCCGTACCTCGCCCAGCAGACCGGCCGGGTCAGCGTGCAGCACGGCCGCACCTCGGGCGAGGCGGAGTGGGCGCTGATCGTCGCCGACGGCGGGGAGCTGCTGCTCACCGCCGCCTGCGACCACACCGACCGGGAGCTGGAGGTGCACGGCGTGGCCTGGAGCAAGAACGCGGGCCCCGATGTGCTCGGCGCCCGCGCCTGGCCCCTCGCGGACGTGTCCGAGCGGCTGGACGGACTGACCCTGCGGGCCTGGGTCACCCATGACGGCGAGGAGACCGAGGTGCAGAGCGGCACCCTGGCCGAGCTGCTGCCGCCCGCGTACTGGGTCGAGGTGCTGCGCGAGCGCGGCGGCCTGGTGCCGGGCACGGTGCTGATCTCCGGGACGATCCCGATGGCGGAAGGTGTCGACCAGTTCGCCGACCGCTGGCGGGTGGAGCTGGGCGACCCGGCCACCGGCGACACCATCGAATGCTCCTACGACGTGGTCCCGATGCCGGAGCCGATCGGCTGACGCGAGACGCCGCGAGCGACGAGCGACAACGGACCAGGCCGTCGGCCTGGTCCGTTGTCGCTCGTAGCGTCTGGTTCCGTGTCGTTCAGCTCTCGGTCAGGTCTCCCGTCCCTTCCGCATCACCACGCCGGCGGCGATCAGGCCGAACAGGCAGGTGAGAGCGCCGATGAGCACGTTGTTCCAGATCATTCCGGCATCCGGCCCCCTGGCAACGACCCAGGGAGAAATGATCATCCATACACCGATCGCGGACATGGCCCAGCACAGGCTGTACATCCTCCTCGGCGCCGATGTGAGGCCGATGCCCAGCAGGGCGATGGCCAGGCCGAGGACGAGGTTGTTGACCATGAGGTCGGGGCTGGTGCTCGAGAAGTGCACCACCCAGGGGGAGATGGCGAAGTACAGACCGGCAAGCAGCACCGGCCCGTCGAGGAAGACAACGTCCCGCGCGTCCATCATGCGAGCGAAGCGCTCACGCATCTCGGACACGTCGGGGTGGCCCTTGAGATCACCTCGGGTACGTGAGACGTCGGCCATACGACTCGCCTCCTTCGTTCACAAGTCTGACCGCGCAGTGCGGTAATACCGCCGCACCACCATTGTGCGCCTCGCCTTGCTTTATAGGTAGATGTCGGATTGGCTCCGCTACCCGAGGTGCCCGCGAGGCCCGCGAGACCCGAGAGGCCCGCGAAAGGCCTCAGCGGACTACGGGGTTGCCTCCTCGTGCTTCGCGTACCAGGCGCGGTCCAGGTCGCTGATGTTCACGGTGGTCTGCACGGTCAGCCCAGACACCGGCGCCACATGCGCGCGGGCGACGTCCAGCACCGCGCGGGACAGCTCCGCCTTGGTCTCGGCGTCCCGGCCGGACAGGATCGCCACCTCGATGTGGATCATGGCGAGATGGGGTGCCCCGTCGCCGATGACGGCCTCTTCGATCCGGCGGAACCGGGTCTTGCACCCGGCCACCCCGGTGTCGATGGTCTTGGCGACGACCGGGTGCAGGGCGGTGCCGAATCCCTGGCGGTCGAAGGCGTCGGTCAGGGTGTCGGAGTATTCGACGACGATGTGCGGCATGGGCGGGCACTCCTCATCAGCTCTGCGAGAGTGGAGTGGGCATCGTCGCACCCTGCCCGGGACCCGAGCGCCCCGGCCCGTTCTTCTGCTTCAATAGGGGGCATGGTCAGCCTCATCAACGCCGCGACAGGTCGTCTCGACCTCGAGCCGTTCTGGCCGTCCCGGCAGGCGCACCACTTCGACCGCGAGTGTTGCCGCGCATCCGTTGCGCGGGCCCGCTCGCTCGGCTGCTGACGCCGCCCCACCCGGCCGCTCAGCCATCCGCCCGGCTCCGGGGGCTTTTCTCTCCCGGCCCGGGGCTCCCCCGGCCCAGCCCGCGCGCATGACGTCCACCGACGCCCCTTAGCGCGAAAGAGCTGACTCCCATGACGAACGTCCGTACCCTCTCCGCCTCCCCGTCCACCTCCCCCACGGCGACCGCCGCCACCGCGCCCGCCGCCGCGACCGGTCGTAACCCGCTCAGCGGCCGTCAGCGGCTACGAGCCGTCGCCCGGGACGAGGTGCCCCCGGTCGACGACCTGCTGCACCCCGGCGCCACCTGGCTGCCCGCTCCCCCGCACACCGTCCCCGCCCTCCCCGGACAGCCGCCGATGATCGGCTACCTGGTGCTGGTCCCGGCCGACCAGCGGGAGCCCCGGACACGCGCCGCGGCCACCGCCACCGCCGTACCCACCGCGCCCGCCGCGCCGCCGTCCGGCACCCCGCTCACCACGGACCACGGCCCGGTGCGGATCGACTCCGACCAGCGGACCGTGCGGGTCGCGGGGCATCCGCTCGACCTCACCTATCTGGAGTTCGAGCTGCTGGCCCATCTCGTCGCCCACCCGCACCGGGTGCACACCCGCGACCAGCTGGTGACGACGGTATGGGGGTACGGCCACGTCGGCGACGGCCGCACCGTGGACGTCCATGTCGCCCGGCTGCGCCGCAAGTTGGGCGCGGAACACCGCGGGTCGATCGTGACCGTGCGGCGCGTGGGCTACAAGTACGTGCCGAACGCGTAGAGCACGGCAAGGAGCGCCGTACGGGCCGCGGCTCGGCTCGTACGGCGCTCCTCGGCGGGCGCCGCTTCTCAGCGTTCGGCGCCCACCAGCGGGCGGGACTCCGCGGGGGCCGGAGCCTCGCCATGGCTGACGTTCGGCAGCCACCGCAGCGCGCGCGGCAGGTACCAGTTGCGCTCGCCGAGCAGCGCCATCAGCGACGGCAGCAGCATCATCCGGACGAGCGTGGCGTCCACCAGCACCGCGACCGCGAGCCCGACGCCCATCTGCTGCATGTCCTGCATCCGCAGCAGCGCCAGGACCGAGAACACCGCGACCATGATGGCGGCCGCCCCGGTGACGGAGCCCGCCGTCGAGCGGATGCCCTCGCGGATCGCGTCGCGCGTCGACAGGCCCCGGTCGCGCCCCTCACGGATCCGCGAGACGACGAACACGTGGTAGTCCATCGACAGCCCGAAGAGGATGACGAGGACGAACAGCGGCATCCACGACTCGATCGCCCCGGCCGGTTCCATGCCGAGCAGTTCCGCGCCCCAGCCGTGCTGGAAGACGGCGGTCATGGTGCCGTACGCGGCGCCCACCGACAGCAGGTTGAGCAGGATCGACACGATCGCGATCGGCAGCGAGCGGAAGCACACCAGCATCAGCAGGAAGGTCACGGCGGCGATGAAGACGAAGACCGGTGCGATGTCGCCCTTCAGCTGGTCGGTGAAGTCGCGGCTCCCGGCCAGCTCACCGCCCACGTAGGCCTGATCGGAGACCGGGCCGAGGATGTCCGGCACCAGGTCGTCGCGCAGGGTGTCCAGCGCCCGCCGCGACTCCGCGTTCTCGCCGTTCCCCGCCAGGGGCACCTCGATACGGGCCACGCCCTGCTTCGCGTGCAGCTCGACCTCGACGGCCTTGCCGAACCGGCCGGAGTCGGCCAGCCGCTGCTTGAAGTCGGTGACGGCCGCGCCGAAGCGGGGCGAGGAGACGTCGTCGGCCCGCAGCACCACCTCGGCCGGGGCCGGGCCGCCCGGGAACGCCCCGGTGATCTCCTTGTACGCCACGGTCAGCGGGGCGTCCGAGCCGAACTGCTTCTCCATGCCGAGGTTCTCGGTCTTCATCCCGAGCGCGGGGGCGCACAGCACCAGCAGCAGGGCGCCCGAGATCGCGGCGAACAGCTTCGGCCGGGCCAGTACGGGCTTCATGAGCTTGCCGGAGATCCCGCCGCTCGCCTGGTGAACGCCCTTCTGGCGACGCCGGTTCAGCAGCGGCACCCGCCCCTTGTCGATCCGGTCGCCGAGCCAGGACAGCGTGGCGGGCAGAACCGTCACCGACCCCAGCATGGCCATCAGGACGACCAGCAGGGTGGCGACCGCGAAGCCCTGGAAGAGCATCAGCCCGGACAGGAACATGCCCGACATCGCCAGCATGACCGTGATCCCCGAGATCAGCACCGCCCGGCCGCTGGTCTGCGCCGCGATGCGCAGCGCGGTCTCCGGGTCCCGGCCCGCGGCCCGCTCGTCCCGCTCGCGCCGCAGGTAGAACAGGCAGTAGTCGACGCCGACGGCCAGCCCGACCAGGAACATCACGGAGTTGGTGGAGTCGTACAGCGGCAGCTTGTGGCTGACCAGGGCCAGCAGCCCGAAGGTGCCGACGCAGGCGGTCAGCCCGAGCAGCACCGGCAGCAGGGCCGCGACCAGCGCCCCGAAGACCACCAGCAGGATGCCCAGCGCCAGGGGGACGGCGGTCAGTTCGGCCTTCTTGAAGTCGTCCGCCAGCATGCCGTCCAGCTCATGCTGCGCGGTCGCGTCGCCGAACTCATGGGCGGTGATCCCCTGGTGGGCGGACTCGGTCGCCGCCACCGCGGCCAGGACGGGCTTCACCCGCTCCCCCGCGGTGTCCGGATCGCCCTTCAGCTCGAAGGTGACCAGCCCCTCGCGGCCGCTGGCCGAGCGCACCGGTGGCTGGATCCGGGCGGTCTCGCCGGTCTTCTCCAAGCGGGCGGTGAGATCACCGGCCGCGGCCCGCCAGCCGTCCGGGCCGTCGCTGCGCAGCATCACCATCTCACTGGCCGGTGTGGTGACCCCGGCGTCCTCAAGGATCTTCAGGGCGCGGGCGGAGTCGCCCGCGCCGTTCTCGGAATTGGTCATCTGCCGCGACCCGGACATGCCGCCGACAACAGCGACGACGACCACGAACAGCAGCCATCCGATGATCGCGGACTTGCGGTGGCGGGTGCTCCACCCACCGAGCCGCACGGCGAGGCCCTGCCTCGTTGCGCTCATGGCGTCTCTCCCACTGGGGATACGGACTGAATGCGGACCGGATCGGTCACGTCCACAACGCTAGAAAAAGCCGCGATCCCGCCCCAGCCGGGCAACCCCCGAATCCCCGGGACATAAGGAGAGACCCGGGGGTGGTGTTAGGTGTACCCCCGAAGGCAGCGCGGCCCCCGTGACCGATCATGCGGCGTCCAGCAGACTGAGGACATCGGATCAGCGGGATCCGCGGCAGAAGCACACGGGAGGGCGTCGGATGAAGGTCCGCAGCAGACTGTTGGCCTGTTTACGGGGGCTCGGCGCATCCGTTCTCGCGCTGGTGTCGATCACGCTGTCCGTGCTGACGATCCTGTCCATCGTCTTCATCCCGCTGGGCCTGGGAGTCTTCACCACCCCGTTGATGATCAGCGCGGTGCGCGCCCACGCCAATCGGCGCCGGCTGCTGGCCGCCCAGTGGTCCGGCGTCCAGATCCGGATGCCGTACCGCCCGCTCCCCCACGACCGGCGCTCCGGTGTGACCGGCCGGGTGGAGCTGTGCGCCTTCCTGCTGAAGGACCCGGCGACCTGGCGCGACCTGCTCTGGCTCCAGGTGGACATGACCGCCGGGTACGTGGTCGCGCTGCTGGCCTTCGCCTTCCCGCCGTACGGGGTCGAGGGCTCCGTCCTGGCCGCCGGGGTCTGGGAGCCGATCGTCGACGCGGGCGGCACCTACTGGTACGCGTTCGTCCCCGTGACCTCGCAGGGGACCGCGAACCTCGCCGCCCTGACCGGCCTCGGCTTCATCGCCCTCGGCCTGTTCGCCTCCCCCGTGCTGCTGCGCGCCCACTTCCTGCTGACCCGCGCCTTCCTCGACCCCACCCCGCAGATGGCCCTCGCCGCGCGCGTCGAGCGGCTCACCGAGACCCGGCACGACGCCGTGGACACCTCGGCCGCCGAGCTGCGCCGCATCGAGCGCGATCTGCACGACGGCGCACAGGCCCGGCTCGTCGCCATGGGCATGAGCCTGGGGACCATCGAGGCGCTCATCGAGAAGGACCCGGCCCAGGCCAAGGAACTCCTCGCCGCGGCCCGCACCAACTCCGCCGAGGCCCTGGCCGAACTGCGCGACCTGGTCCGCGGCATCCACCCGCCCGTCCTGGCCGAACGGGGCCTCGGTGACGCGGTGCGCGCCCTCGCCCTGCGGATGCCCCTCCCGGTGGAGACGGAGGTGGAGCTTCCGGGCCGGTTCGAGGAACCGGTCGAGTCGGCCGCGTACTTCGCCGTCAGTGAGATCCTCACCAACGCGGCAAAGCACTCCGGCGCCGAGCGCATGTGGCTCGACATCCACCACGAGGCGGGCATGCTGCGCATCGCGGTCACCGACAACGGCGGCGGCGGCGCCCGCGTCGACCAGGGCGGTGGCCTCAGCGGGATCGAGCGGCGGCTGGGCACCTTCGACGGCATCCTCGCCGTCAGCAGCCCGCCCGGCGGCCCGACCATGGTGACGATGGAGATCCCCTGCACCCCTACCGCCCCGCGACCGGCGGTCTGAGCCCGGCGGCAGCGGTACGACGGTACATTCGACGCATTCGGCCCGGCAGTCCGTACCGGGCCCGATGACGTCATGGAGCCCGCCGTGCGCGTAGTCGTTGCCGAGGATCTGTTCCTGCTCAGGGACGGGTTGGTGCGGATGCTGGAGGCCTACGATTTCGAGATCGCGGCCGCCGTCGAGAGCGGCCCGGAGTTGACGCGGGCGCTGGCGGAGCTGAAGCCGGACGTGGCCGTGGTGGACGTACGGCTGCCCCCGTCGTTCACCGACGAGGGCCTGCAGTGCGCGCTGGCGGCGCGCCGGGAGCGGCCGGGGCTGCCCGTGCTGGTGCTGTCGCAGCACGTGGAGCAGTTGTACGCGCGGGAGCTGCTGGCCGACGGGAGCGGCGGCATCGGGTATCTGCTCAAGGACCGGGTCTTCGACGCGGACCAGTTCATCGACGCGGTGCGGCGGGTCGCCGAGGGGGGTACGGCGATGGATCCGCAGGTGATCTCGCAGCTGCTGTCCCGGCGCTCCCAGGACCAGCCGATGGGGCATCTGACGCCGCGCGAGCGCGAGGTGATGGAGCTGATGGCGCAGGGGCGGTCGAACACGGCGATCGCGGCGCAGCTGGTGGTGACCGAGCGGGCCGTCGCCAAGCACACCTCGAACATCTTCGGGAAGCTCGGTCTGCCGCAGTCCGACGACGACAACCGCCGGGTGCTGGCCGTGCTGGCGTATCTGGACCGGGGGCGGACGGAGGCGAACGGGAGCTGACGGGCGCGTCCCCGGCGCGCGTGCCCCATTGCTCCCGCCCCGCATCGCTGGTTAAGTGCCCTGCGCACCACAACCGTTGGCCGTTGTCCGTTGGGGGGCGCATGAGCGACCTGAGCAGACGCACGCTGATCGGAACCGCCGGAGCACTCGGGGCCGGGGCCGCGTTAGGGGCTCACTCCCCCGCGCTGGCCAACACCCCACAACAGCCACAGGACACCGCCGTGACCGCCTTCTCCACCGCGCCCGCGCGCGCCGCGCTGCGGCGGCTGCTGCCGGAGCACGCCGGTCAGTTCCGGCTGGTGGCGCTTCCCGGCGGCTCCCACGGGAAGACCGAACGGTTCGAGGTCACCGGTTCGTCCGGGCGCATCACCGTGGCCGGGACGAGCCCCGCGGTGCTGCTCACCGGCGTCCACTGGTACCTCAAGTACACCTGCCACGCCCAGATCACCTGGGCGGGTGATCAGCTGGGGCTGCCGGGGAAGCTGCCCGCGCCGCACGGCACCGTCGAGCGCTCGACCGCGCTGCCGCACCGTTTCGCGTTCAACGACACCCACGACGGCTACACCGCCCCGTTCGCCGACTGGGCCCGCTGGGAACACCTGATCGACGTCGCGGCCCTGCACGGCTGCAACGAGCTGCTGGTCACCGCGGGCCAGGAGGCCGTCTACCACCGGCTGCTCCAGGACTTCGGCTATACGGACGCGGAGGTGCGCGCCTGGCTACCCACCCCCGCCCACCAGCCGTGGTGGATGATGCAGAACATGAGCGTGTACGGCGGCCCGGTGTCCACGGCGCTCATGGAGAAGCGCACCGACCTGGGGCGGCGCATCGCCGACCGGCTGCGGGAGCTGGGCATGCGGCCCGTCTTCCCCGGCTACTTCGGCACCGTCCCCGACGGCTTCGCCGACCGCAACCCGGGGGCGAGCACCGTCCCGCAGGGCGACTGGAACGGACTGCGGCGGCCCGACTGGCTCGACCCGCGCACCGAGGCGTTCCGCGAGGTGGCCGCGGCCTTCTACCGCCACCAGCAGGACCTGTTCGGCGCGTGCGACCTGTTCAAGATGGACCTGCTGCACGAGGGCGGCAACGCCGGTGACGTTTCGGTGCCGGACGCCGCACGCGCCGTCGAGAAGGCGCTCCAGACCGCCCGGCCCGGCGCCATCTGGGTGATCCTGGGCTGGCAGGCCAACCCCCGGCGCGACCTCCTGGACGCCGTGGACCACGACCACACGCTGGTCGTGGACGGCCTGTCGGACCTGGACACGATCACGGACCGCGAGAAGGACTGGGGTTCGGTGCCCTACGCGTTCGGCACCATCCCCAACTTCGGCGGCCGTACGACGGTTGGCGCCAAGACCCACATCTGGGCGGACCGGTTCACCGTGTGGCGGGACAAGCCGGGCAGCAAGCTCGTCGGCACGGCGTACATGCCGGAGGCGGTCGAACGCGACCCGGCGGCGTTCGAGCTGTTCAGCGAGCTGGCGTGGCGGGACGAGGCGGTGGACCGGGACGCGTGGTTCCGTACCTACGCCGACGTCCGCTACGGCGCGCGGGACGGGAAGGCGCGCGAGGCGTTCGCGGCGCTGCGCGACACCGCGTACCAGATCAGCAGCAAGGACGGCCGCCCCCACGACTCCGTCTTCGCCTCCCGGCCCTCGGTCGCCGCGCGCTCGGGCAC
This sequence comes from Streptomyces sp. NPDC041200, assembly GCF_055591805.1. Classification (NCBI taxonomy): domain Bacteria; kingdom Bacillati; phylum Actinomycetota; class Actinomycetes; order Kitasatosporales; family Streptomycetaceae; genus Streptomyces; species Streptomyces sp. NPDC041200. The sequence goes on from NZ_JBVIZF010000003.1 coordinate 207,998, forward strand.
CTACTACGCCACCCACACCCCCGCCTTCGACATCGCGCGCTTCGACGCGGCCCTGGCGGGGCTGCTGGGCGTACGGGCCGGGCTGCGCGACAGCGACGCGTACCGCTACGACCTCGCCGACACCGCGCGGCAGGCGCTCGCCAACCGCTCCTGGCAGCTCGCCCCGCAGCTCTCGGACGCCTACGCCCGCAAGGATCTGGACACCTTCCGGGCGCTGTCCCGGCTGTGGCTGAAGCTGATGCGGCTGAGCGACGACGTGACCGGCACCCACCGGCGGCTCCTCCTCGGACCCTGGCTGGAGGACGCCAAGCGGATGGCCTCGGGCGCGGAGGAGTCCGCGCAGCTGGAGTTCGCCGCGCGCGCCCTCATCACCACCTGGGCGGACCGGGGCGCCGCGGACGGCGGCAAGCTCGCCAACTACGCCAACCGCGACTGGCACGGCCTCATCGGCGACTTCCACCTGCCCCAGTGGCAGACCTACCTGGACGAGCTGGAGGACGCCCTCGCCCAGGACCGCGCGCCGCGCGCCTTCGACTGGTACGCGGTCGAGGAGCCGTGGACCCGGGAGCGCAAGAGCTATCCGGTCCGGCCGGTGGCGGATGCCTGGCGCACCGCGCGCCGGGTGTACGACGCGCTGGCCACGGCCCCGTACCAGGGCACGCTGTCCGTCGACACGGAGCCGGGGACGCTGCCGCCGGGCGGCGCCGCGGTCATCACCGCGGCCCTGCGCAACGTCAACGGGCTGCGGGCCACCGGCCGGGTCGACTTCGACCTGACCGTGACCGGCCTCGACCCCGCTCCGCAGGGCCCCACCTCGCTGCCCTCGGTGCCCGCGGCGGGCAGCGGCGAGGTCCACTGGCGGGCCACCGCGCCCGACGACCCGCTGGACGATCCGCTGAAGCCGTATCCGTACGAACTCGCCGTGCGGTACGGACCGCGCGGCGAGGACCGGGTGCGGGCGGTGCGCACCGGCACCCTGTGGGTGGCGGGTCCGCTGGCCGACGGCTGGAAGACGGTCACCAACAATGGCGCGGCCTTCGGTCAGCTGGGCGAGCGGTTCGCGATCGACGGGGCGGGCCAGGATCTGTGGAAGGCCACCGCGGAGTTCGGCGCGGCCTACCGGGAGGGCGCGCTGCGGACGGGGACGGCGGTGACGGTGAAGGTGGACGCGCAGGCCGTCACCGGGCCCTGGGCCCGCGCCGGGCTCATCGTCCGCAACGCGCTGGGGACGGCGGGCTCGCCCGGGTTCCTCAACCTCTCGGTCACGCCCGCCAACGGCGTCGTGCTGTCGTACGACTCCAATGGCGACGGCACCCTGGACACCTACCAGCGGGTCACGGGCGTGAAGGCGCCGGTGCTGCTGCGGCTGACCCGCGCCTCCGCCACCTCGTACACCGGCGAGCTGTCCACCGACGACGGCGCGACCTGGCGCAAGGTGGCCACGGTGACCGTGCCGGGCGCGGCGGCCGCGCAGGACGCCGGGCTGTTCATGAGCGCGGCCCACGGCGGCAGCGGGGCGCGCGGCACGGTGGAGTTCAGCGGCTGGCGGGTGAACTGACGACCATTTCGGAACCATCGGCTCCGCCCCGGACCCCACGCTCCGGTGGCGGAGCCGCCCGCTTTGTGACCTAGTCCACCCGGCGCTCGTTTACGCCACGTGGAGCAGCAGCAGGCGACAGCCCATCTCGACGACAACACTGACGACACCCCCGACACCGCGGGCCCGATCGACGTCGAGCAGGCCGAGGCCGCCATCGTCGAGCACTATCCGCGGCTCGTGCGGCTCGCGTACCTCATCCTGCCGCCCGGCATGGGCCGCACCCGGCGGGTGCTGGCCGCGCACGCGCTGGCGCAGCGGGCGCTGCCGCGCAACCAGGGCAGGCCCGACACCCCGGAGGTCGAGCTGCCGTGGCAGCGCGGCACCAAGGGGGCGGCGGGCGACGCGGGGTACGCCTATGTGCGGCTGCGCGTGCTGCGCTCCGCGCTGCGGGCCGCGCGGCCGCGCCGCCCCTGGGCGCTGGCCGTCCCGCTCCCCCTGGTGTGGGGGCTGCGGCTGTTCCCCCGGTCCGGCGGGGCCGATGAACTCGCCCTGGACAAGGCGCTGTCCGAGCTGTCGGGGCCGGGCCGGGCCGCGTACGTGCTGCGCGAGCTGGAGCGGCTGGACGACCGCGAGGTGCGGGCGCTGCTGCAGGCCGCGGGGGTGGACGAGGACGACGCGCTGGACGCGCTCGACGAGGCGGACGAGGTGCCGGAGCCCGCGGGCAGCCGGGACGACGGCTCGCTGCTGGAGTCGGCCGAGTTCGACCCGTGCTCGCTCCAGGCGCGCCCCACCGATCTGATGCGCCGCCGCCAGCATCTGCGCGCGCTGCTGGTGACCCTGGTGGCGCTGGTGGTGTGCGGGTCACTGCTCGGGATGCCGGGCGAGGGCTGGGGGCGCGCCGGTGCGGCGGCGCCCTCGTACGCCCGTAACCCGTCCTCCGAACGGGCGCTGGACCCGGAGCGGTTGACGCGCGCCGAGCCCTTCGCGTGGCGCACCGCGACCCGCGCCGACTTCTCGTCCTGGCCCGCCCGCGGCGACCGGCTCGGCGACACCGCGCTGCTGCGCCGCGCGCTGGCGGTCTGGGCCCGCCCGGGGAAGGCCGTACGGGTGTCGGCGACGGCGGGCACGCAGTCGGGGCCGCCGTCCGGGCCGCCGCAGCTGCTGTACGCGGGTGAGGTGGACCAGGCGGCGGTGGTGCTGCTGTACGACGGGCTGCGGATCGCCCGGTACGCGGAGGGGAACGGCGACGGAGGCGGCACGGTGGCGCTGGACCTGGCCCGCCTCGACGCGGCGGACGCGGCCGCCTCGACCGCCCTCACGCTGGGCCGCACCGACGGCAACGTCCGCTACCTGACCGCCCCCTGGGTGCGCCGCGCCTCCGTACGGGACCTGCTGCGGCCCGACGGGCGGCCGCGCCCGGTGCGGCTGACCACCGACGGCGTGACGGACCCGGTGCGCACCGTGCCGCGGATGCGCCCGTGCCGGGGCTGGCCCGCGCTGCGGTTCGGCTCGCACCTGGTGGCGGACCTCGGCGAACTGGCCCCGGCCCGGCTGACGTACGGCGACCCCGGGTCCGCCGTGCGCGGCGGCCCGCGCGATGTGGCGGGCCGGGAGGCCCTGCTGAGCTGGGCGCGGACGGCGTGCCGACTGCCGCTGATGACCGGGCGCGGGGTGCGCTCGGTGAACATCTGGCGGTTCGGCGTCCAGCGGCTGCCCGAGGCGGGCGGCCACGCGGCGTGGCTGTGCACCCGGGCCGAGACCTGGCGGGGCGCGGGCAGCCGGGTGCTGGCCCAGTTCCAGCCCTGGACCACCCGCCGGGGCGCCGCGGGCGCGGTCGCCGCCACGTCGGACGGCTCCCCCGCCTGCGGGCCGCGCGAACCGCGCGTCCTGGCGGGCGTGCTGTGGAAGGCGCGGTCCGGGCGCTGGTTCCTGCTGGCCGCGGGCAGCCGCCAGGTGACCGCGATCGCGGCGAGCGCGGGCGTCCGGGGCCGGTCCTCCACCCGCGCCCTGACCGCCCCCGCCAAGCCCGGTGCCCACGCCACCCTCAAGGCCCGCCTGACGGGCGGCGGCCACCTGAACGCCCTGCGCTGACCCCGGCCAGGCGGGTCCGGATGCGGGGTGGGCCAGGGGCTTGGACTGCGGCCGCAAGGGGCGCGGGGCGGGCCCGCGCTCAGCCGCAGGTCCGCGCACCCACCCGCAGGGCCACCGCCGTATCGGCCCCCAAGGTGGCCGTGAACCGCCCCGACCCGTCGACCGTGACGCTCCTCCCGCTCTGCCCATCGCAGTAGTCCCCGGGCGACAGCGAGGTCTGGAAGGTGCGGGTCAGGGCGGAGTCCTGGTGGTTGATGGCGACGTATGCCCGGTCGCCGCGCCCGAAGGCGATCGCGTTGTCGCCGTTGTCCCACCAGTCCGTGACCCCGGTGCCCCGCGCCGTGTTGCGGAAGGCGACCATGCTCATGATCTCGGGCCATTTGTGCTGGCACTTCCAGCCGTCCTGCCAGCACGCGCCGACCGTGCCCCCGTTCGGCGGTCCGGCATCGTTGTCGCCGAACTCGTAGCCGGAGTGGACGTCCGGGGAGCCGTAGGGCCAAGCCAGCATGAAGACGTTGGCCAGGGTGTAGTCGGCGCCGTCCTTGTAGGTCAGCGTGGAGCCGTTGCGCTCGGTGTCCCAGTTGTCGACGAAGACACCGGACCGGTCACCGGCCAGGTATCCCCATCCCTCGCCGAAGTTCTTCAGGTAGGCCAGTTCCTCGCTCTGGAAGACCCGCTTGAGGTCACGGCCGTAGCGGAACTCCTGCACATCCCCGTTCCCCAGGTATTCGCTCGGCGAGACGGCCTCGCCCGCCCCGTAGACGACCTCCTGCTTCCAGTAGACGCCCGGGTCGCTCAACTGCGCCTTGATGGCGGCCAGGTCCTCGGCCGGGATGTGCTTGGCGGCGTCGACGCGGAAGCCGTCCACGCCCAGCGACAGCAGGTCGTTCAGATACTGGGCGATGCGGCCGCGTATGTACGGTTCGCCGGTGTCCAGGTCGGCGAGGCCCACCAGTTCGCAGTGCTGGACGTTCCAGGGGTTCCGGTAGTCGCTGATCTGGGCGGTGCAGTCGTCGAAGTCCTGGGGCTGGTAGATGCCGGGGTAGGTGTACTTGGTGTACGGGGAGCCGCCGGTGCCGGTGCCCGATCCGGCGGACATGTGGTTGATGACGGCGTCGGCGACCACCCCGACCCCCGCCGCATGGCAGGTGTCGATCATGTTCTTGAAGGCGGTGCGGTCGCCGAGCCGTCCGGCGATCCGATAGCTGACGGGCTGGTACGAGGTCCACCACTGGCCGCCCTGGATGTGTTCGGTGGCGGGGGACACCTCGACATAGCCGTAACCGGCCGGGCCCAGGGTGCTGGTGCACTCCTTGGCGACGGAGTCGTACGTCCACTCGAAGAGTTCGGCGGTCACGTCCTTGGTGCCGGGCGGGGCGGCATGCGCCGACTGCTCCGGCAGGCCGACGAGCGCGGCCGCGCCGGCTACGAGGGCCAGGGCAGCGGCAAGGGGTTTGCGGGCCATCGTTCCTCCGTGGGGGGTGAGGGTGTGGGGGGGGTGGGGGGTGGGGTGCGGGAAGAAGGTCAGGCCTTGGTCGCCCCCGCCGTGAGGCCCGCCACCAGATGGCGCTGCACCCAGGCGAACACCAGCGCCGCCGGGACGGCGATCATGACGGCGGCGGCGGTCATCGAGCCCCAGTCGGAGGTGTACTGGTTGATGAAGGTCTGCAGCCCCGCGGCGAGCGTCAGGTTCTCCTCGCCGGTCATGAAGGCGGACGCGTAGGCGACTTCGGCCCACGCGGTGATGAAGGTGTAGAAGGCGGTGACCGCGATGCCCGGCTTGGCGAGCGGGACGACCAGCCGCCAGAAGGCGCCGAAGGGGGTGAGCCCGTCGACCCGCCCCGACTCGTCGATCTCGGCCGGGATGGTGTCGAAGTAGCCCTTCATCATCCAGGCGCAGAACGGCACGGCCACCGTCAGGTAGGTGACGACGAGCGAGACCGGCTGATTGAGCCAGCCGAGCGTCGACATGATCGTGTAGAGCGGCACGATGAGGATCGCCACCGGGAACATCTGGGTGATCAGCAGCAGCCACATCAGCGGCCGCATGCCGGGGAAGCGGAAGCGGCTGACGGCGTAGCCGGTGGTGGCCGCGACGAAGACGCCGAGCACGGTCGTGCAGCCGACGACCAGCAGCGAATTGCCGAACCAGGTCAGGAACTCCGTATCGGCCAGGACATGGGTGTAGTTCCGCAGCGTGGGGTCCTTCAGCACATCGGTGCTGAACGCCGCGTCCTTCGGTTTGAACGAGGTCACCAGCAGCCACAGCGGCGGGAAGACCGCGATGGCCGAGGCGAGGATCAGCGTCGTGTGCAGCCCGATCGAGGCGAGCGGGCCGCGTCGCCGGTCGCGCATGGCTACCACTCTCCCTGTCTGCGGAGCGCGCGGCGGTAGACCACCGCGAAGAGCATGAGGACGAGCAGGATGAGGACGCCCCAGGCGGAGGCGCCCGCGTAGTCGCGCGGGCTGTTGACGAAGGAGATCCGGTACGCGTACGTCACCAGGATCTCCGTGGCGTCGCCGGGCCCGCCCCGGGTGAGCAGGTAGATCACCGGGAACATGTTGAAGGTCCAGATGGTGGAGAGCAGGACCACGGTGGCGGAGACCGGCCGCAGCCCGGGCAGGGTGATGTGGCGGAACCGCTGCCAGGGGTTCGCGCCGTCCATCTCGGCGGCCTCGTACCGCTCTCCGGGGATGGACTGGAGCCCGCCGAGCAGGGCGACCAGCATGAACGGCACTCCGAGCCAGACGTTGACGGTGATCACCGAGACCTTGGCCAGGGTGGGGTCGTTCAGCCAGGGCACGGCGTCGATGCCGCCGCCGTCGAGGAGCTTGTTGAGGATGCCGTTCCGCTCGTTGTAGAGCAGCCGCCAGGCGAAGACGGAGACGAACGCGGGCACCGCCCAGGGCAGGATCAGCAGCGAGCGGTAGACGGCGCGCCCGGCGAACCGGCGGTTCAGCAGCACGGCGAGGCCGAGGCCGAGCGCGAAGCTGGCGGCGACGCAGGAGACGGTCCAGGTCACGGTCCACAGGAGCCGGTCCAGGAAGACCTCGTCCTTCAGGACCGCGGTGAGGTTGTCGAGGCCGGTGAAGCGATAGGTGGCGGGGAGGTGATTGATCCCGATGGTGCGCTCGACATTGGCCTCGTTGGCGTCGGTGAGGGAGAGGTACACCCCGCGGCCCAGCGGATAGCCGATGATCAGGCCGATGACGATCACGACGGGCGCGACCATGGCCCAGGCGTACCAGTGGCGGGCGAGCGCGGTGCGGATCCGGCTGGTGCCGGCGGCCATCGACACCGGCCCTACTTCCAGTCGCCCTTGAGGAGCTTCCGGTACGCGTCCCCGACCGCCTCGGCGGCCTTCCCGGGCGGCGTCTTGCCGCTGAGGACGTTCGGGAACTGGACCAGGATCGCCTGGAAGAGGCTGTTGCCCTCGGGGATCCACGGGCGCTCGACGGCCCGGTCGACGGCGGCCTTGAAGAACTTCACGTTGGGGTTGGCCGCGACCGCCTTGTTCCGGTAGACGGAGGCGCGGGTGGGCAGCAGGCTCAGCTTCTCGGTGGTCTTCGCCTGCACCTCGGCCGAGCCCATGTACCGGGCGAAGGCGTACGAGGCGTCGAGGTTCTTCGAGCCCGCGTAGACGGTGAGGTTGTGGCCGCCCTGCGGGGCGCCCTGGCCGCCGCTGCCCGCCGGGACCGGGACCACGCCGAGGTTGGACGTGTCCGCGAAGGCCTTGCCCGCGAGGGTGTCCTCGATCGCCCACGGCCCGTTGACGGTCATCGCCACGTCGCCGTTCTTGATGGCGTGCTGCATGGTGTCCCAGCCGTCGGTGGCATCCGTCTCCGCCGCGCCGGAGGCGACCAGGTCGCGGGCGGCGGCGAACGCCTTGACGCCGGGCGCGTCGTCGACGGTGACCCGCTTCTTCCCGGTGTCGAGCAGATCGCCGCCCTCGCCGTAGAGGAAGGGCAGGTACCAGTAGGCGTCGTCGCCGCGCAGATAGAGCCCGGTCTTGCCGGTCTTCTGCTTGATCTTCTCCGCGGCGGCCTTCAGCCCGGTCCAGCTGGTGGGCGGCCGCACCCCGGCCTCCTTCAGCAGCTTCTTGTTGTAGAAGAGGCCGAGGGTGTCGATGACCTGCGGTACGCCATAGGTCGCGCCCTTGAACTTCGTCCCGGCCGCCGCCTTGGGCAGATAGTCGGACTGGCCTGCGAGGGCGGAGGTGCCGTCCAGCTTGGCGAGATAGCCGATGTTGGCGAGGTCCTGGGTCCAGGCCACCTCGGCGCGCAGCACGTCGGGGGCGCCGGAGCCGCCGGAGCCCGCGGCGTTCTTGAACTTGGCCAGCGCCTCGCCGAACGGGACGTTGACGTAGTTCACCTTCACGTCGGGGTACTTCTTCTGGAAGCCGAGGGCGAGCTGCTCGTACGTGCCCTTCTCGGCCTCGTTCGAGGTGTCCCAGTAGGTGACCGTGCCGGAGATCTTGCCGTCGGATCCCTTTCCGCCGCCGTCGGTGCCGTCGCCGCCGCACGCGGTCGCCGTGAGCGTGATGGCCGCGATGAGCGCGGTGGCCGCCATGCCATGTCGCATCTGAACCCCTCCCCGAGCCGGCCCGCCGCACCAGCGCGGCGCCGGATTGCGGAGGAACGTAACAGCGCCACGGGGTCCCGGGAAGACCGCCGGAAAAACCTTGCGGCGACTTTCTGCAAGCGGACCCGATCGTTACCCCCGTGTGTCCCCGTGGTAGCCGCCCAGGCGCTTGACAGGGACGCCATACGGGCCCCGTAGTGCGCCGTTGGGCGCCACTCACCCCTGCAAGCTCTTCCGCAAGACATTGCAGAGCTGTTACGTTCCCGGCATGACCCAGGAGCTCACGACCTCCCTCAAGGCCGGCCTCCAGACCGAGTCGGCGCGCCCGCCCGAGGGGCCCGGCTGGTGGCGGGACGCCGTCATCTACCAGGTGTACGTCCGGTCCTTCGCCGACAGCGACGGCGACGGCGTCGGGGATCTGCGCGGCGCGCGCGAGCGCCTGCCGTACCTCGCCCGGCTCGGCGTGGACGCCGTCTGGCTGACCCCGTTCTACGCCTCGCCGCAGGCCGACGGCGGCTACGACGTGGCGGACTACCGGGCCGTCGATCCGCTCTTCGGCACCCTCGGGGACGCCGACGACCTGGTGCGCACCGCCCATGAGCTGGGGCTGCGGGTGATCGTCGACGTCGTCCCGAACCACACCTCGGACCGCCATCCGTGGTTCATCAGCGCGCTCGCGGACCGGCCTCGGGGGGCGGCCCGCGAGCGGTACCACTTCCGTCCCGGCCGGGGCGCGGACGGTGAACTGCCGCCGAACGACTGGGAGTCCGTCTTCGGCGGCCCCGCCTGGACGCGGACCACCGGCCCGGACGGCACCCCGGGCGAGTGGTACCTCCACCTGTTCGCGCCCGAGCAGCCCGACCTCAACTGGGACTCTCCGGAGGTCCGCGAGGAGTTCGACTCGGTGCTGCGCTTCTGGCTGGATCTGGGCGTGGACGGATTCCGTATCGACGTCGCACACGGCATGGTCAAGGCCCCGGGGCTGCCCGACATCGGCCGCACCGAACAGGCCAAGCTGATCGGCTCGCAGGTGCTGCCGTTCTTCGACCAGGACGGGGTGCACGAGATCCACCGGGGCTGGCGGCGGCTGCTGGACTCCTACCCGGGAGCCCGGATCGGCGTCGCCGAGGCCTGGGCGCCCAGCGCCGAGCGGCTCGCGCTGTACGTCCGCCCGGACGAGCTGCACCAGGCGTTCAACTTCCAGTTCCTCAAGTGCCCGTGGGACGCCGCCGCGATGCGCCAGGTGATCGACGAGTCGCTGGCCGCCACCGCCTCGGTCGGCGCCCCCACCACCTGGGTGCTCTCCAACCACGACGTCGTCCGGCACACCACCCGGTACGCCGCGAAGGGCCCCGGGCAGGGGCTGCGGCGGGCCCGGGCGGCGGCCCTGCTCACCCTGGCGCTACCGGGTTCGGCGTATCTGTACCAGGGCGAGGAGCTGGGCCTTCCCGAGGTGACCGACCTGCCGGACGAGGCCCGCCAGGACCCGGCGTTCTTCCGTACCTCCGCCGACGGACAGGACGGCCAGGACGGTCAGGAGGGCCGCCGCGACGGCTGCCGGGTGCCGCTGCCCTGGTCACGTTCGGGCCCGTCGTACGGGTTCGGGGCGGGCGGCAGCTGGCTGCCGCAGCCGGACGGCTGGGCGGACCACTCCGTGGAGGCCCAGACCGGCGACCCGGACTCCACGCTGGAGCTGTACCGCGCCGCGCTCACGCTGCGCCGGAAGCTACCGGGCCTGGGCGACGGGCCGATGAACTGGCTGAACGCCCCGGCAGGGGTGCTCGCGCTGTCCCGTCCGGGCCTCGTGTGCACGCTCAACACCCTCGGGGAGGAGGTCCGGCTGCCGGTCCCGGGGCGTGCGCTGCTGTCCTCCGCGCCGCTGGCGTACGACGCCGGCACGGTGCGCATTCCCGCCGAATCCTGCGCGTGGTGGGCAATCTGACATGCGACCGGTAAGGTCCCACTCCATGACCGCACGGCTTGCTGACATCGCAGCCCAGGCGGGGGTCAGCGAAGCCACCGTCAGCCGCGTCCTCAACGGCAGGCCGGGGGTGGCCGCGGCCACCCGCGAGTCCGTCCTCGCCGCCCTGGACGTCCTCGGCTACGAGCGGCCGGTGCGGCTGCGGCAGCGCAGCGCGGGGCTGGTGGGACTGATCACGCCCGAGCTGGAGAACCCCATATTCCCCGCGCTCGCCCAGGTGATCGGGCAAGCGCTGACCCGGCAGGGCTACACCCCGGTGCTGGCCACCCAGACCCCCGGCGGCTCGACCGAGGACGAGCTGACCGAGATGCTGGTGGACCGGGGCGTGGCCGGGATCATCTTCGTCTCGGGGCTGCACGCGGACACCTCGGCCGATATGCAGCGCTATGACCAGCTGCGCGGCCAGGGCGTGCCGTTCGTGCTGGTGGACGGCTTCTCGCCGAAGGTGCGGGCGCCGTTCATCTCCCCCGACGACCGGGCGGCGATGCTGCTGGCCGTCACCCATCTGGTATCCCTCGGGCACACCCGGATCGGGCTCGCGCTCGGGCCCCGGCGGTTCGTCCCCGTCCTGCGGAAGATCGAGGGCTTCCAGCACGCGATGCGGGACCGGCTGGGGGTGCCGCCCGAGGACTCCGAGGAGCTGATCCAGCATTCGCTGTACACCCTGGAGGGCGGCCAGGCGGCGGCGGGCGCGCTGATCGACCGGGGCTGTACGGCGGTGGTGTGCGCGAGCGACATGATGGCGCTGGGCGCCATACGCGCGGCCCGCCGCAGGGAGCTGCGGGTCCCCCAGGACGTCTCGGTGGTCGGCTTCGACGACTCCCCGCTGATCGCCTTCACCGACCCGCCGCTGACCACCATCCGCAAGCCGGTGCAGTCGATGGGGCAGGCGGCGGTGCGAGCGCTGCTGGAGGAGATCGGGGGCACTCCGGCGCCGCCCAGCGAGTTCGTCTTCCTGCCCGAGCTGGTGGTCCGCGGATCCACCGCCGCGGCGCACGGCGCCCGCCCGTAACAGGACATAACCCCACCCCGTATCGGACATCTCTGGCAGACTGTTGCCCTATGGGTGAAGCGACTTCTCGGACCGCGATGGACCGGCTGCGGACGCCGCGGCGGCCCCGGCTCTGGTTCGAGATCGTCCTGCTCGCGGTCAGCTACTGGACGTACTCCCTGATCCGCAACGCCGTCCCCGAGCAGCGCGCCGAGGCGCTGCGCAACGCCGTCTGGATCTGGGACTGGGAGCACCGGCTCGGGATGGCCTTCGAACGCGGCGTCAACCATGCGAGCGACTCGGTCAGCTGGCTGATCGTCGGCATGAACTACTACTACGCCACCCTCCACTTCATCATGACGCTCAGCGTGCTGGTGTGGCTCTACCACTGGCATCCGGGCCGCTACGCCGCCATCCGGCTGGCCCTCTTCGCGACCACCGGCGTGGCCCTGCTCGGCTACTACCTCTTCCCGCTGGCCCCGCCCCGGCTCATGCACGGCGGGCACTTCATCGACACGGTCGTGGTGCACCACACCTGGGGCTCGATGGCCTCGGGAAACCTGGCCACCATGTCCAACCAGTACGCGGCGATGCCCTCGATGCACATCGGCTGGTCGCTGTGGTGCGGCCTCACCATCGCCACGCTGGCCCGCCCGGTGTGGGTGCGGGTCCTGGGGCTGCTGTACCCGACGGCGACGCTGCTGGTGATCGTCGCGACGGCGAACCACTTCTGGATGGACGCGGTCGGCGGCACCATCTGCCTGTCCCTCGGCATCGCGCTGTCGTACGCCTGGTACGGGGCGCTGCCGTACCGGCTGCCGAAGCAGGTGGCCGGGCGGCGGCGGGCGCCCGAGCGCGGCGAGGGCGAGCTGCGCCCGGCCTGACCACTGGCGCCCGGCCTGACCGCTAGCGGCCACCTGTGATCGGCCCTGCCTGCACGGTTTGATCGTCCCCGGCGAAGCCGCCATTCTGATGCACCGTGTACATCGCCGACGCCACATCCTCCACTCCCGCCACCCCTTCCCCCGGGGCCCTGCTCCCGCACCCCCGCTCGGCGGGCTCCGCGGGTCCGCCCTTCCGGCTGGTGGCCACCGACCTCGACGGCACCCTGCTGCGCGGCGATCTGACGGTCTCGCCGCGCACCCGTGCGGCGCTGGCCGCGGCCGTCCACGCCGGGGCGCGGCATCTGGTCGTCACCGGCCGCCCGGCGGCGTCCTGCCGGGAGTTCCTGGTGGCGATCGGCTACCGGGGGCTCGCGGTGTGCGGACAGGGCGCGCAGCTCTACGACGCGACCGCGGACCGGCTGCTGGTCTCGGCCGCGCTCGACCGCGGCCTGGCCCGGTCGGTGGTGGAGCGCACCGAGGAGGCGCTGGGCGCGGGCCCGCTGGAGCTGGCCGTGGTGACCGCGGCGCCGGAGAACCGCTTCATGGTCACGCCCGGGTTCGCCGAGCTGCGGCGGCGGCCGGGCTGGCACGGGATCGTCGGCCGGGAGGCGCTGTGGGCGGGGCCGATCGAGAAGGTGCTGATGCGTCACCGGGAGGCGGCGGACGACCTGGTCGCGGCGACGGCGGCGCGGGTGGGCGCGGGCGAGGTGTCGGTGACCCACTCCGAGAAGGGCATGATCGAGGTGTTGCCCGAGGGCGTCACCAAGGCGGTGGGGCTGGAGCTGGCCGCGGAGCGGATGGGGTTCACCCCCGCCGACACGATCGCCTTCGGCGACATGCCGAACGACATCCCGCTGCTGGGCTGGGCCGGATACGGGGTCGCGATGGGCAACGCCCACCCGGACCTGATCCCGCTGGCCGACGAGGTGGCACCGCGCAACGACGAGGACGGGGTGGCGGTGGTGCTGGAAAGGCTGTTCGCCCATGTCGCGCCCGCCTGAGCGCCCCGCTTGAACGGCCCCGCCGATGCCCCTGCTTGAACCGCCCGCTTGAGCGCGCCTTGTTCCTGACTTGAGTCGCCCTCGGGGCCCCTCTTGAGACCTTGACGGTCGTTTTACAACTGCACAGAATGTCCAAGGTGCGAGCCGAACCCCATTACGTCGACGAGCGCTCCGGCGCCTCGTATCCGATCGACGAGCCGCGCTGGTGCGGCGACGACGGCGCACCGCTCACCGTCTCCGCACTGCCCGGCATCACCCCCGGGCAGGTGGACACCGGGGCCCGGTCGCTGTGGCGCTACCGAGCGGCCCTCCCGGTGCGCATCGACGCCCCGGTGTCCTTGGGTGAAGGATGCACGCCGCTGGTCGAGAAGGACTGGGGCGAGGGTCGGGTGCACTTCAAGCTGGAGTGGTTCAGCCCAACCGGCAGCTTCAAGGACCGCGGCACCAGCGTGATGATCTCCCTGCTGGCCCAGCGCGGCGTCCGCGAGGTCATCGAGGACAGCTCGGGCAACGGCGGCGCGTCCGTCGCCGCGTACTGCGCCGCCGCCGGGATCAGAGCCCGGATCCTCGCCCCGGAGTCGACGTCACCGGCCAAGGTCCTGCAGGCCAGGGCGTACGGCGCCGACGTCCATCTGGTCCCCGGTGACCGGGACGCCACCGCCGCCGAGGCGCTGCGCCAGTCGGCCGCCACGTACTACGCCAGCCACAACTGGCACCCCTTCTTCCTCCAGGGGACCAAGACCCTCGCGTACGAGCTGTGGGAGGACCTCGGCTTCACCGCCCCCGACGCCGTGGTGACGGTGGCCGGTGCCGGGTCCACCGTGCTCGGCTGCGACCTCGGCTTCGGTGAGCTGCTGGCCTCGGGCCAGATCGCCCGCCGCCCCCGGCTGCTGGTCGCCCAGCCCGCCCACTGCGCCCCCATCCACGCCGCGTTCCACGGCGAGACGGCCGCCCCCGCCTTCTCGCCCACCATCGCCGAGGGCGCGGCCATCCGGGAGCCCGTCCGGCTCCCGGAGGTGGTGAGCGCGGTCCGCCGCTCGGGCGGCGACATGGCCGCCATCCCCGAGGACGCCATCGTCGCGGCGGTGCGCAGGCTGGCCGGGATGGGGCTGTACGCCGAGCCGACCAGCGCGACCGCGGCCGCGGCGATCGACGTCTTCCGGGCCCGAGGCGCGATCCGCCCCGGAGAGACGACGGCCGTCCTGCTGACCGGCTCGGGGCTGAAGGCGGCGACGGCGATGGGCACCCTGTTCCCGCCGGAGGACCCACGATGACCGAAACGGCTGAGGAAGAGCCGCACGGCAGCGCCGAGGACGAACTGCTGCTGCGCGAGGCCGAGAAGATCGTCACCGCCATCGGCCGGATGTTCCCCGGCCTGTGCGAGGTGGTGCTGCACGATCTGCGCCGCCCCGACCAGGCCATCCGGGCCATCGAGTCCAACCTCTCCGGCCGGTCGGTCGGCGATCCGGCCACCGAACTCGGCCTCGCCCGCATCGAGGACCCCGGCTTCCCCGGCATCGTCCAGAACTACTCCAACCGCTTCCCGGACGGCCGCCCGGCCAAGAGCACGTCCATCGGCATCAAGAACAGCGCGGGCACCTACGTCGCCGCCATCTGCCTCAATCTGGACGTCTCCCTCTTCGCCAGCGTCGCCCGCAGCCTCAACAACCTCGTCCGCACCGACGACCAGGAACAGCCCCTCATCGAGACCCTGCGGGCCCGTACCGTCACCGAACTGCGCACCGTCGTGGAGGAATTCGCCGCCGCCCGTGGCCACACCCCACGGGGCCTGGGCTCCGCCGCCAAGAAGGAACTCGTCCGCTCCCTCCAGACCCGCGGCTTCCTCCAGGTCAAACACTCGGTGCAGGTGGTCACCGAACTCCTCGGCGTCTCCCGCGCCACGGTCTACAACTATCTGCGCGCTCCGTGAGCGGTCTCAGTCCGGTGCGGCCGTGCACTGCTCGGAGGGCGGGCGGCCGTCCGGCCAGGCGAGCTTCTCGAACTCGATGTGCCGGTCCTTCCTGGGCGACAGCTTCACGATGGCCACCGCCTTGTCGTACGGCGTCCCGTAGCCGTTGAGGCAGATCCAGCCGCTGGCCCCGCGCACCATCTGGTCCCCGTGCAGCCGCGGCCACGCCGCCGCGATGGAGTCCAGGTCCGGCACCTGCCCCTTGGTGGTGGTGCGGTTGCGGATGCCCGCGATGGCCGTCGTCGCGGAGTCGTACGTGGTGATCGTCCGGCCGTCGGCGAGCCCGGTCGGGCCGATGTCGCCGACCGCGGAGGCCTTGCCTCCACTGCCGACGAGCGTGCTCAAGCCCCGGAAGTCGGCGGCCGAACCGCCGGTCGCGGGCGGGCTTCCGGTGGTCCAGGCGCTCTCGTGGGTGATGGTCGCGTACTCGACGGTCAGCCCGGCGCCGTACGAGAAGGCGTCCCAGTCCATCGTGGGGTCGTACGCCAGCGTCGACGCGCCCGAGACCGTGACCACGCGGTAGCGCTGGTCCGCGCAGCCCCGCTTGCCCAGGGCCCTGATCAGCTGGGCGAGGGCGGGCGGGCGGCCGGAGAAGTAGACCGTGGTGGCCCGGGAGTCACAGAGGTTGTTGACCATCTGGACGAAGTCGTTCGGGATGGCCTCCGACGAGTCGTACTGCTCGGAATACGGCGTTCCCTTCGTCTCCGCGCGGAAGGCGGTGCGCAGCGACCGCGCGTAGAGGTCGTCCGCGTGGGTGTCCTCCACCAGGAAGGTGTCGCGCGGCTTCACCTTCAGATGGTGGGTGAGCGCCCGTGCCTGGTCGCGGTTGGACGGCACGATCTTCGCCAGGCCCGGGTATCTGCGGGGGTTCTCACGGTCGTTGCCCAGATCGTCCGCGGTGATCGGACCGCCCACCACCGCTATCCCCTTCTCCCTGGTCAGATAGGCGATGGTCTGCTCGGTGCGGGTGACACTGAGGTTGAACCCGAACACCGCGCGCAGCCGGTCCTTCCCCGACCGCGCCATCCCGGCGAGCTGGTCCGACACCTCCTTCCAGCGGGTCATGTCGCGGCCGGGGTTGGCGAGCACCAGACGGATCGCCGGTTCGTCGCCGCTCTCGTGGTTGGCCCGGTACTGCGCGAGATAGGCGCCCTGGACCTCCCGGACCACCTGGGCCCGCTCCGCCACGTCGTCCTCTTTGAACGTCATGGGGATCATCAGGGCGATGGTCGCGTACGCCTTGCCGCTCTTGGTGACCTTCGTGTTCTCCGCCTTGATGCGGTCCGACACCGGCCCCAGTCCGGCCATGAAGGCGTGGCCGCCGTCGGTGACCCCCGTGCACTCGTCGTCGCCCGCGCGCTTGTCGACCCCGGTGCCGCACGAGCGGTCGGGCGTCAGCGTGACGATGCCCACCGCCACGAGCGCGCACGCGACCAGCCCCACCAGGAGCCAGTTCAGGACCCGGCGGATCGGCGGAAGGGCGGAGTGCCAGCCCCGGACGGCTCTGAGGGGACGGAGGAAGGGACGGGTCATGGCGTGGGTCATCGGCTACTCCCCTTGACTGGAAGATCAGGGGCCTGCACCCCGCTGACCAGGGCGTCGATCCAGCCGCCGTCCGCGATGGCGTCGACGTACGCGTTGTACGCCCGCTCGCGGCGCGGGCTGTTGCCGTAGTCGGAGCACAGCGCTTCCAGCGCGGTCCGCAACTGCACCAGGTCGGCGTCCCGGTGGCTCGACGGCACCGCGGACAGCGGCGCGGACAGCCGCCATACGGTGGCCAGCAGCAGCCGGATCGCGGCGTGGACGCGCTGATCGGCGCCGGGCCCGCAGGACGCGCAGTTGGGCAGGGCCTCACGGGCGGGCGGGTCCTCGGGGGCGAAACCGGCCCACCCCGGGGGCGCGGCCGCGATCAGATTGAGGTCGCCCAGCCACTCGGCGGGGGTGCGGTGCAGATACCGGTAGTGCAGCGCCCGCACCACCAGGGTGTCGATGCGGCCCTGGGCGAGCGCGTGGTGCAGATAGCGCCGGTCGTGCCGGTCCGAGTCGTCGGTCCGCACATCGCCGTCGTTGTAGCGGGCGGCCGACAGGGCGTGCAGACGGGTCCAGCGCGCCTCGTCGGCCCCGGTTCTCAGGCCGTGCAGCAGCAGCGCGCGCAGCGCCCGGTCGGTGATCAGCGGTAGCTGCCCGGAGCGCCCCTGGGGCCAGGGCCGGTGGTCCCAGTGCGGCCGCTCCAGGGTGGCGTCCCGCAGCCGTCTGACCTGCAGCTCGGGGCTGAGGCCGGGCAGCGCGGCCCGGTCGGCCCGGAGCAGCCGCGCCGCGGCCTCCCCGTCCAGCGCGGGCGCGAGCCGCAACACCTCCTCCCGTACGTCCCGGTCGGGCAGCAGCCGCGCCAATAACCGCGCCCCCACGGGCTCGGCCGAGCCGGGCGCCGGAAGCGACAGCAGCTCGTCGAGGACGAAGGGGCCCGGCTCGCCCAGCCGGGCCGCCGCGGCGCCGGCGAGCAGCAGGGCGTCGCCCGTACGTCCGCCGCTCAGCCGGGCGATGACAGTGGGCAGCGACGGCGGGTACGCGGCGTCGGCCTCGCCGAGCATCGCACGGATCTCCGCCTCGCTGACCTTGGGGATGCCGAGCCGCAGCAGCCACGCGCCCGGCGGGCACCGCTCCGGCTTCGTCCACGGGGGCGCGTCGGTGGTGAGAGCTTTCGGCTCGGCGCCGTCCCCGAGCGAGGTGGCGAAGACGACGGGGAGCATGACGCGCCCCCGCTTGCGCCACTCCCGGCTGTCCCGGGCGTACCGGGCGGTGAACGGGACGAGGAAGCGCTCGCGCAGCGCTTCGTCCACGTTGTCCAGCAGGATCAGGGACGGATGCTGGGTCCGGCGCGCCCAGGCGCCGTACGCGCCGTTGATGTCCGCCAGCAGGGCGGCGATCAGGTCGGCCTCCACCTCGGCCCGGTCCGCCCCGCCCCGGCGGAACTTCCGTACCAGCGCGAACAGCCGCTGCACCGCGTCGCCGTCGATACGGTCCAGATGGGCGCGCCACCACGACGAGCCGTCCCGGCCGTCGTCGCTCCGCGCGAGCAGGGTGTCGGTGGCGGCGCTCAGCACCTCCTGGAGCCCCGGCACCCCGGGCAGCAGCCCGGCCACGACCCCGCCCAGCGCGTTCAGCCACCGGCCGATGACGACCTTCCGGGCCTGCGGGTCGGGGTCGCGCTGCGCGAGGATGTGCCCCAACTCCTCCTCCGCCGCGACCAGATCGGCGGGCGCCACCTCGTCCCGGCCCGGGGCGTCCCGTTCCTGGGCCTCCGGCCGCCACGCGGTGATCACCAGCAGCGCGGGCGCGAGCCGGGGGAAGGTCAGGGTGCGCTTGTTGCCGTCGCGTTCGTAGCCGAGTTGATGGGAGACGGTGAAGAGCAGATTGGTCACCGGGGACGCGTGCGCGGTGTCCAGCCGGGCGCGGTCGCCCTGATCGTCCGCCGAGTACGGGGCCTCCCGCAGGTCCACCCGGGCCGTGGGCACCCAGGCGTGATAGCCGTCGTACAGGGCGTCCAGCAGCGCCGTCTTGCCGGTGGCCCGGCCGCCGGTGACCTCGACCACGGGCTCGCCCGCCGGGAACGTCCGCTTCACCCACGGGCCGCCGCCCGGCGGCATCCCGAGCAGCGCCGGAGCCAGCGTGTCCATGACGCGGCTGAGGTTGTACAGGCCGCTCCCCATCGTGCCCCCCGTGGCTCGCCTTCCCCCGCTATACCCGGGCCCTGGGACGGTCAAGCAATCCAGCGGTAGCGGTGCTCGGGACGGCCCGTACCGCCGTAGCGCAAGGTGACCTCGGCCTGGCCCGTATCGGCGAAGTACTCCAGATAGCGGCGCGCGCTCACCCGCGAAAAGGCGCCCGCCTCGGCGCATTCGGCGGCGGACAGCCCGCCCGCGTGGGCCCGCAGGGTGCGCTCGACGAGGTCGGCGGTGTGCGGGGCCAGCCCCTTGGGCAGCTCGCGGGAGGCGCGCGGGCGTCCGCCGAAGATCTGGTCCACGTCCGCCTGGCGCGCCTCGCCGAGGGTGTCGAGGCGGGCACGCAGGGCCGCCGCGTGCCGCAGCTGGTCCCGGAGCGCGGCCCGGTCGAACGGCTTGATCAGGTAGTGCAGCGCCCCCGCGCGCAGCGCCTCGCGCACCACATGCGCGTCCTTCGCGGCGGTCACGAACAGGGCGTCCACATGATGGCCGCCGTCCTCCGCCTTCGCGCGCAGCTCGCGCAGCACGCTGATGCCGTCCATGTCCGGCAGATAGATGTCGAGGAGGACGAGGTCGGGGCGCAGCTCCTCGGCGGCGCGCAGCGCCTCGGCTCCGGTGTGCGCGACCCCGGCGACCGTGAAGCCCTCCGTGGCCGCCACATAGCGGCTGTGCAGCTTGGCGACCATGAAGTCGTCATCGACGACCAGCACTGTCGTCACCGGGTGTCCCCTTTCCGGCGTACAGGCCCGCGATCACACCGCGAACTCAACGACCACAACGTCTCTTAATACCGGAAGCGAGACAGCCCGGTAACCCATAGGCAACATGTGGCCCACTTCACACGCAAGCCCGAAAGGTGGTGTCACCAGGTGCGACAGCGTCCGAGCCTGCCGCTGCGTCCTGCCCTGCGTACCCCGCTCGCCGTGCTCTCGGCGGCCCTGCTCGTCCTCCTCGCGCCGCCGCTGCTCAGCTCCGGGGACGGTTCCGGGGGCGGCACCCACATTCCGGGTCTGCGCGTCATGGTGCCCAACACGCCCGGCGGCGGTTACGACATCACCGCGCGCACGGCCGCCAAGAGCGCCGAGGACGCGGGTCTCGGCAACAACATCGAGGTGTTCAACCTCCCCGGCGCCGGCGGCACGGTGGGGCTGAGCCAGCTCGTGGCCGAGCGCGGCAACGGCAAGCTGGCGATGTCGATGGGGCTCGGCGTCGTCGGCGCCGTCCACACCAACCACGCGCCCTCCTCCCTCGCCGACACCACGCCCATCGCCCGGCTCACGGAAGAGCCGGACATCGTGGTCGTCGCCAAGAACTCCAAGTACCGGACCTTCCAGCAGCTCCTCGCGGACTGGCGCAAGAAGCCCCACGCCCTCCCGGTGGGCGGCGGCTCCTCGCCCGGCGGCCCCGACCACCTGGCCCCCATGCTCATGGCCAAGGCCGCCGGGATCGCCCCGAAGACCGTCAACTACATCGCCTACGACGGCGGCGGCGAGCTGCTCGCCTCCGTCCTCGGCGGCAAGGTCGCCTTCGGCGTCTCGGGCATCGGCGAATACCTCGACCAGATCAAGTCCGGCGATCTGCGGGTGCTCGCGGTCACCAGCGCCGAGCGGCCGAAGGGGCTCGACGCCCCGACACTCAAGGAGTCCGGGGTGGACGTCACGTTCACCAACTGGCGCGGCGTCGTCGCGCCGCCCGGCCTGAGCGACAGCGAACGCGAGAAGCTGACCCGCCTGATCGCCAAACTGCACGCGTCCAAGCAGTGGAAGGACGCCGTCAAGCGCAACCAGTGGACCGACGCCTATCTGCCGGGCGAGGACTTCGGGCGCTTCCTGGACGCGCAGGACAAGCGCGTGGACACCGTGCTGAAGGAGCTGGGACTTTGACTGCCACCCCCGAAAGCCCTCCTCTCGCGGAGCGCCTGCGCGGCCGCTCCGAACTCGGCGTCTGCGCGCTGCTGCTGGTCCTCGGCGTCCTCGTCCTCACCGACGCCCTCACCATGGACACCGGCTTCACGCAGCGCGGCCCGGTCGGCCCGAAGACCGTCCCCCTCGTCGTCGGCGCGGGGCTGCTGCTGGTCGCCGTCCTCCTGGCCGTGGACGTCCTGCGCGGCGGGCGCGGCGAGGCGGAGGGCGGTGAGGACATCGACCTGGACGCCCCCGGCGACTGGCGCACCGTGCTCCTGCTCGGCGGGGTCTTCCTCGGCAACGCCGTCCTCATCCAGCCGCTCGGCTTCCCCATCTCCGGCGCGCTGCTCTTCTGGGGCTCCGCGTACGCGCTGGGCAGCCGCTCCTTCTCGCGTGATCCGATCATCGCGGCCGTCCTGTCCGTGGTCACGTTCGTCGTCTTCGACCAGCTGCTCTCGGTGCCGCTGCCCGGCGGCCCGCTGATGGGGGTGCTCTGACCGATGGATTCCCTGAACTCCCTCCTCGACGGCTTCGGCACCGCCCTCTCCCCCATCAACCTGCTGTGGGCGGCCGTCGGCGTGCTCCTCGGCACCGCCATCGGCGTGCTGCCCGGCATCGGCCCGGCGATGGCGGTCGCGCTGCTGCTGCCCGTCACGTACGGGCTGGACCCCACGGCCGCGTTCATCATGTTCGCGGGCATCTACTACGGCGGCATGTTCGGCGGCTCCACCACGTCCATCCTGCTCAACACCCCGGGTGAGACGGCGGCCGTGGTCGCCGCCATGGAAGGCCATCCGATGGCCAAGGCCGGGCGCGGCGCGCAGGCCCTCGCCGCGGCCGCCATCGGGCACTTCGCGGGCGGCATGATCGGCACGATCCTGCTGGTCTTCCTCGCCCCGACCGTCGCCGACCTCGCCGTCGACATCGGCGCCCCCGACTACTTCGCCATCATGGTCCTGGCGTTCGTCGCCGTGACGTCCGTCCTCGGCAGCTCCCGCATCCGCGGCTTCGCCTCCCTCCTCATCGGCCTCACCCTCGGCCTGGTCGGCCTGGACCGGCTCACCGGACAGCAGCGGCTCACCTTCGGTTCACTGCAGCTCGCGGACGGCATCGACGTCGTGATCGTCGCGGTCGGGCTCTTCGCCATCGGCGAGGCGCTGTGGGTGGCGCTGCATCTGCGGACCCGCCCCGACCAGCCCATCCCCGTCGGCCGCCCGTGGCTCGGCAAGGCCGAACTGCGCCGCACCTGGCGCCCCTGGCTGCGCGGCCCCGCGATCGGCTTCCCCTTCGGCGCGATCCCGGCGGGCGGCGCCGAAATCCCGACCTTCCTCTCCTATGTGACGGAGAAACGGCTCTCCAAACACCGCGACGAGTTCGGCAAGGGCGCCATCGAGGGCGTCGCGGGCCCCGAGTCCGCGGCCTCCGCGTCCGCCGCGGGCACGCTCGTCTCCATGCTCACCCTCGGCCTGCCCACCACGGCCACCGCCGCGGTGATGCTCGCCGCGTTCCAGCAGTACGGCATCCAGCCCGGCCCCCTGCTCTTCGAACGCGAACCGGACCTCGTCTGGGGCCTGATCGCCTCGCTCTTCATCGCCATGGCCCTGCTGATCGTCCTCAACCTCCCGCTGGCCCCGATCTGGGCGAAGCTGCTGAAGGTGCCCCGGCCCTACCTGTACGCGGGCATCCTCTTCTTCGCGGCGGTCGGCGCGTACGCGGTCGGCGGCGAACCGCTGGACCTCGTCATCCTGCTCATCATCGGCCTGCTGGGCCTGCTCATGCGGCGCTACGGACTCCCCGTCCTCCCCGCCGTCATCGGCGTCATCCTCGGCCCCGGCGCCGAACTCCAGCTGCGCCGAGCCCTCCAGCTCAGCGACGGCAGCCTCACGGGCCTGGTCAACACGCCCTTCGCGGTGACCGTGTACGTGGTGATCGCGCTGATCGTGACCTGGCCGCTGGTCCGCAAGCTGCTCCCGCTCCCGGGGTCCCGGTCCTGACCTGCGGACCCCGTCCCCTCGTTGCGGCGCCCGCCTCTGCTCTGGGCAGAGGGGGGCGCCGCGACGAGGGGCGGCCCGCCACGCTGGGGCCATGGCGAACGACATCCACATCCGGCGGCTCGACCTCGGCCGCTTCATCCGTCCGGCCTCGGAGACGGGCGGCCCGCACCCGCGAGTCGAGCCGGTGCTCGGCTACCTGGTGCGGCATCAGCGGGGCCTGCTCCTCTTCGACACGGGCATCGGCACCGGCAGCCCCGAGACCGACACCCACTACCGCCCCCACCGCCGCGCCCTCCCGGCCGCGCTGGCGGCGGCCGGTGCCGCCCTCGACGACATCACCCTCGTGGTGAACTGCCACCTCCACTTCGACCACTGCGGCGGCAATCCCCTCCTGGCGGGCACCCCCATCCTCGTCCAGGCCACCGAACTCGCCACCGCGCGCCGGGGCGGCCACACCATCGACGAGCTGATCGACTTCCCGGGCGCGACGTACGCGGAGCTGGCCGGTGAGGCCGAGGTCTGGCCCGGTGTCCACATCGTCCCCACCCCCGGCCACACCGACGGCCACCAGTCGCTCGTCGTCCGTCAGCCGGACGGCACGGTCGTCCTGGCCGGTCAGGCCCACGACGTCGCGTCCGAGTTCGCCTCCGACCACCTGGCCCGCCACGCCACCCTCGACGGCCTGCCCCAGCCGCTCCCCCCGTACCCGCCCTGGCTGGACCGCCTCACCGACTTCGGCCCACGCCGTGTGCTCTTCGCCCACGACCACGCTGTATGGAAACGCTGACACGCACACCATCCGGTCACGGCTGGCCGAAGACCACTCCGCGCCAGGTCCATCCCGCATCGAGGACCGCGTTCCGCAGGGGCTCCTTCAGCTCCGCGCTGTCGAAGCGGAACGCCTCCGTCATCTCCAGACGGCCCTCGGTCCCGCGCCCGATCGTCCACTGCCGGGACGTCGTCTTCACCGGCCCACGGCCGTACTTCTTCGCCACCGGCATGTCCCCGGCCCACTCGACCTCCCACTGCCGGTCGAGGGCACGCACCTCGTGCTCCTCCGGCGCGATCCGCATGCGGATCTCAACGGCGTGGCTCAGCTGGGCCGTGACGAAAAGGGTCCGCCAGGCCGGTTCCATGATCCGCCACTCGGCGACCAGATCGGCGCCCTCCGGCGTGCCGTCGCGGATGACGTACGGGGCGTCCGGCCCACCCAGGGCGAGCAGCGCGGCCCGGACCTCCTTGGCGGAACGCGGCACGAGACCGCTGACGGGTCGCTTCGTGCCGGTCAGTCCGTCGAAGAGGCTCATCGAGGCAGCCTATGACACCGCGTTTCCGGGCCGCCGCATACTCATCGCTTCTGGCTGCCAGAAGAACCATCTCTTGGACTTATGATCGTGCGCCCCGGCACCCTGGAACACATGGAGACAACGGGGAACATCAAGGACGCGATCGCGGCCGAACGGCGGGAGCTGGCCGACCTGTTGGACACCCTGACCCCCGCGCGGTGGGACATGCCGTCGCTGTGCGCGGGGTGGCGGGTGCGGGAGGTGGCAGCGCACATGTCACAGGGGTTCCGCTACCCGTTGCCCCGGACGCTGCTCGAACTCCTCAAGGCACGCGGCAGCCTGCACCGCATGACCGACCGCCTCGCCCGCGCGGACGCGGCCACCGCCTCGACGGCACAGCTCGCCGCGCACCTCCGCGACAACGCCCACCACCCCTGGAAGCCCCCGGTCGGCGGCCTCACGTCGGCGCTCGGCCACGACGTGATCCACGGCCTGGACATCACGGTCGCGCTGGGCCTGGACCGCCGCGTCCCCGAGGACCGCGTACGCACCCTCCTGGGCGCGGTCAACGCCCGAACCCTGAAGTTCTTCGGCGCCGACCTCACCGGCGTCCAGCTCCGCGCCGACGACCTCGACTGGGCCTACGGCACGGGCGCCCCCGTGACCGGCGCCGCCCAGGACCTGCTTCTGGTCGCCTACGGCCGCAAACTCCCGCCGGGCCACCTGCACGGCGAACCGAGCGGCCGCTTCGTCAGCACTTGAGGAGCACAGCCCTACAGGAGACTCTTTCAGCTTCAGCTCTGATAGAGGAAGTCGTAATAGTTTTCATCTCCGACGAGAACTGAGGTGAAACACACAGGAAGTCCGCTGGAATCCCGAGGAATTTCTTGCGAGGTCTGCCGGGTGAATCCCAATGAAACGCCGGGGATGAACGGAGACTCGACGCTCGAATTATCCACTGTCCAGCCACGCGCGACTGCACGCCGCAGGATTTCGTCGGCGGGCGTCTGGAATACATCATCGCCGTCCAGAAGGACACGCGTACTCGATTCCTCTCCCTCACCGGGCCACCATAGCTCGACCGCCGTGACGGAGTTCTCTTTCTCCAGGAGGACCTGAAATCCGACTTGATCAAGGGATGTCGAGATATTTACAAAAATCCGATTTCGGCGGGTACGCACCTTGGGCTCCCCCCAAGGAGCCACTGCGGCGACCGCTTCGTCGAGCGTCATCCCAAGCCGCACGGGCGCTACCCCGCGAGGTGGATCCAGCACAAGGTCCATTGACCATCACTCACTTCGCTCTACTTCAGGATGTCATAGTCTATCGCCCAGCCACGCCGCTCCAGCATGGCCTGGAATTTTCTATTATGCTTGAGACTTTCGATCATATCCGCAATATGCACATCATATTTATCGCCGTAAAGGTCACGAATCTCTTCGATGTCCATCATCATGGCCTTGTCCCACCGCCCGCTATCAATCAACGCGCGCTGCTCTGCCCGCCATTTTTTCGATTCTGCACCACCGCCGGTGCTCGTCACGTCTCGGTGATCGTCGTACTCCATCCTGATTGCCGGCCCCATCCCCGCTCCGCCGTTAATTTCTCCGTTCTTGTCTCTCGTCACCTTGAAGCCAGGTTCGCCCAAGTGATGATATGCATCCTTAGGCGGGATGTGATTGATTTCCATTTTCACTGGACTGCGGAAATTCCCGTTCGCGTCCTTGAGGTTCGAGGGCTTCATGCCGCTGTACCACCCCCCATCCTCCGTACAGCCTTTGGAGATCAGCCCCTCAGGGTCCATACGACTATGCGGGTTGGTGACGTAGGCGACCGGGTTGGGCGCCGGGTCAAGCCCGAGCGGGTCCGGGCTGACATAGCGGGCGGTTTCAGGATCGTAGTGGCGAAAGCAGTTGTAGTAGAGCCCCGTTTCTCCGTCGTCATACTGCCCCGGGAACCTGAGGGGAGTGTAGGCGTTCGCGCCGCGGTTCCAGGTGGTGGTGCCCCACACAGTGGACCGGGCTCGCCAAGCTATTTCCCCTTCTTCATCGATGAGTTCGCTGGGTGCGCCGACAAGGTCGGTGACTATGGCAAAGAAGCGGGAGTCCACATCCGCCTGCGGATCGTCGCCGCAGCCCGTGCGGCGTTCGAGCTGCGTCAGCGGGCGGTACCCGTCGTAGTCCCAAGTGATGGTGGTGCGGTTGGCCGTATCGGTTTGTTCGACGAGACGGGTCCCGTCCCAGACGAAGTGGAGGGAGTGGAGAATCGTCTGCCCATCGTCCGCCATACGGCGCTTGGCCGTGCGGCGCCCCAAGGGGTCATAGGTGTACGTCCACAGCACACCGTCGGGTGTGCGGCAGGACACCAGACGGTTCTCCGCATCCCATGTGTATCGCCACCTTTCGGTCTTTCCCGAGAGACGGGCCTTTCGCCGTACTACAGTGCGCCCCGCCGCGTCGTACTCGCACCGGACCGAACCAGCGGTGAGCACGCGGGTGCCCGCGTACGTCCGCACTCCCCGGCTTTCACCGTGGCGCGCACGGTCGGGCCACTGCGCCAGGGTCTGGTTTCCCGCGGCGTCGTAAGCGTAACTTTCCGTCCAATTCTCAGCGGTGACACTCAACGGTCGGCCTACGGCGTCGAGTTCGAAGGACTGGCTGGTACCGGCCACGTGGTTGGTGATCTCTTCCAAGAATCCGTCGGCGCGGTAGCGGTATCCACGGGAGCGCACGGTCCGGTCGGAGGTGACCAAGGACTGCGCGATCAGACGTCCGGCCTGGTCCCAGGACGAAGTGAGCGTGATGGGCTCGTCATGCGGACCCAATGTACGGGTGAGTTCACGGCCCAATGCGTCACGCGTGAAGGACAGCGCGTGGCCGCCACTGCTCAGAGCGATACGGTTGCCCACCACGTCGTAGGCGAATTCCGACACTGCCCCGGTGGGCGTGGTGCGTCGGGTGACACGCCCCGCCAGGTCGTAGGAGTACCGCACGGTGCGCCCGTCCACCGTCTCGGACAACAGTCGCCCCAGAGCGTCCCGCTCGAGCTGCACCGTAGACGTGGGGGAGCTCACCGTCGTGACACGGCCGGCCGCATCGTAGGCGTACCGCGTGATCTGTCCGGCCGCGACTTTCGATTCGACGCGACCGCAGGAGTCATAGCTGATGGTGATCTGCTCGCCGAGCGGTGTCGTGCGGGAGACGACCCGGCCACAGGGGTCATGGGTGTAGGTGATGGTGCGGCCGTCGAAGTCGGTTTCCGATATCAGGTTGCCCACCGCGTCATAGGCGTAGACCCACGTCAGGCCCTGTGGACCGCGGACCTGGGTGAGCCGGAGTTCGGTGTCGTACGTGAACTCGTAGCGGGCCCCATCCGCGCCGACCCGTGCCGCGAGGCGGTCGAAATGGGTGTATTCGAAGTGGGTCGTGGCGCCGGTCGCGTCAGTGCGGGATGTGCAATTGCCTTCGTCGTCCCAGGTCCAGGTTTCTTCGGTGCCGTCTGGCCCGACGCGTCGCGCGAGCCATCCCTCGTAGGTCCACTCCATGGTGGAAACCGCTCCGCTGGGGTCGGTTGCCTCAACCGGCCGCGCGAAGGCGTCCCGGACGACCGCATAGCCGTTTCCGAGGGCGTCCGAGACCGACAGCGGAACGCCGACGGTGTCGTGGGAGACCGTCTCGGCCGCACCAGTCGGGTCCGTCCTCCGGATGAGGGCACCCAGCCCGTCGTAGTGGAACCGGGACACCGAACCATCCGGGCCGGTGATACTGAGGCGGTTTCCGCGGTCGTCATAGCTCTGACGCCAGTTCGTCCCGTCGGGGCCGATCGCCTCCTCCAACAGGTTCATGGCGTTGTACGCGGACCGTGACTCGCTTCCGTCCGGCAGGCGTATCGCCGTGAGATTGGAATGCTCGTCCCACGTGAAGTACGCGGTGTGCCCGAGCTGATCAGTCCGCGAGAGGAGGTTGTCGTTCGGGTCCCACTGCCTCTGAACCGTGTGTCCCAGCGGATCGGTTTCGGCGATCACCTGCCCGAGCTCGTTCAGGTGGAAGACCGTCACCGCACCTGTGGAATCGCTGAAGCGGGTGATGCGATTCTCGGTGTCGTAGGAAAAGTGGGAAGAGAGAACGCCGTCCGGGCCCTCGGTGGCCACAACTCGTCCCACCGCGTCGTAAACATAACGGTATGTCGCCCCCTTCCTGCTCGTCCACGACGTGATGCGGCCCTGCTCGTCATATGTGAACCTCAGCGGTGGCCGGTCCGTTGAATTGGACACGGTCACCAGATTCCCAGCTGTGTCGTATCCGAACGAGGTCAATTGCCGCAGACCGTCCGGAGTGTGCAGCGAGAGGCCGGTGACTCGGCCGCTGTCGGCATCGGTATCCACGGCGACCCGGTATCCGCCCTCGTGAACCACGGATTGCGGAACGCCGTTCTCATCTCGCTGAATCCATACGCAATTGCCGTTGCGGTCTTCGATCGACTGGATCCAGTAGAACGGGCTTCCCTTGTAGGGACTGCCAACGAATCGACGGGTGATACCCGAATGCGGATCGGTCACTGTGTAGGTGACCTCGCCGACCCCTTCGGATTCAGCGAGCTCAAGCGGCAAACGAGCTCCCGCCATCGGCCATACCTGATCATCCACGTCGCGGGGCAGCCTGGGGTAGGCGAGCAGTGAGCCGTCCTCACACGCCAGGACGGGACCGCCCGTCGGCGCCAGTTCGATGCGTTCGTCGAGCGTGGAGGCCCAGCTGCGGCCGAACCACTGGCCGTAGCGGTAGCTGGAGAGGTGCGTACGGCGCAGCACCAGCGGCAGGACGCCCGGCAGGGCCAGATCCGTCTGGGCCAGCACCATCTCGCCCGAGGCCACGTCGACCGGGTCGGTCGCACAGCGCCGCTTGTTCAGCGGGATGCCCTTGCCACGAGGGTCGTCCTTGGCGTCGCGCAGCGAGTTCGGCTTGACGTGGGAAGCGCCCTTTTTGCCGCCGCCCTTGCCACCGTTCCATCCGTCGTCGTTGCGCCCCTTTTTGCCGAAGCTCGCGCCGATGTCGATGTCGTTGTTCTTGTGGTCGGTGGAGATCTGCTTGACGGCCTTGGGCAGCTTGGTGCTGACGTGGTCGCCCATGGTCTTGAGCGCCTTCTCCAGCGCGTCCACGGCCTTGTCGGCGACCGGGTCGATGGCCTGCGCGATGCTGTCGCGCCCACGGGTGCGGCTGTGATGCGACTTCGCTTTGCCCAGCTTGCCCGCGGTCTTGGTGTGGAAGTTGACGCTCAGGCCGCTGAGCTGGGTGGAGGCGTGGTCATGCTCGCTGTGGTCGATGCGCAGGCCCTTGGAATTGCCGCCCCCACCACCAGCAGGACCTCCCGCGGAGGCCAGGTGCATGCCCTCCTTCGCGCCCTGCACACCATCCTTGAACCCCTCCTTGCCCGCCTGCTGGGCCTGGCCGAGATCCACCCCGTCCTGCAACCCCATGGCGCTTGCGCCCACTTGGACGACGAGGTCGGCGGCCAGGTTCTCCAGGGCGGCGACGGCCGGTTCGGTCAGCGCCGCGACGATGTAGCCGACCGCTTCCTCGGCGCACTCCTTGATCAGCCGCCGGACCGCCTCCTGCGTCGCCCGTATCGCCCCCGCGCCCAGCAGCGCCGAAAGACCACCGGTCACCGGGATCAGCGACAGCGCGATACCGGCCTCACTCGCCAGATAGCCGAGCTGGACCAGCGCCGCGCCCTTCATCCCCTCGACCGCTGTCGCAGCGGTGTCCATGCCCCCGGCGATCGTGCGGGCCGCCGACGCGATGTCCTTGATGTGGGTGCCCTTGACCTTGCCCCAGTGAAGGTTGAGAGCGTCCATCGCCTCGCCGTACCCGGACGACAGCAGCCGCTCCACATGCCCGTTGGCCAGCTGCCCGTCGTCTTCCAGGTCTTCGGCGAACTCCCGCAGGGAGTCCGCCATGTCCCGGTAGGCGTCCTCGTCGATGTTCGGCCACGAGACACCGATCAGGTCCAGCAGCGTGTCGGCCCAATCCGGCACCGTGACGGCCACGTTCTCCATCCCCCCGATTACGTATGCGTGT
This sequence comes from Streptomyces sp. NPDC041200, assembly GCF_055591805.1. Lineage (NCBI taxonomy): Bacteria > Bacillati > Actinomycetota > Actinomycetes > Kitasatosporales > Streptomycetaceae > Streptomyces > Streptomyces sp. NPDC041200. Next base: position 238,017 of record NZ_JBVIZF010000003.1, read on the forward strand.
TCGCTGGATATAGGTACGAACTGAGTTTCGCATGCGGTCACTTCCGCCCCTGTTAGGCACGCAGGTGCAGGCGCATGTCAGCAGCACCGCTCGGGCGGGTGTCGCCATGCGGTGGCGGTGGCCGCGGGGCTCGGTGATCGGTCGCGTCTCGCCGTGGCCACTACGGTGGCCGGTCCGTCGCCAGGGCGTTGCCCGGCGGCGACGCCTCCGGTCCGCTCCGCATCGTGGGTGCCTGGGAGTGGCTGACCTGCCTGGGCCGCCGACCGGCCCCTGCCGGGTGGCGTGTCTGCCCGAGGGCGGGGTACCGAGGGCGGCCGGGACCTGCCACTTCTCCCCCCGGGTCGCTTAGGCTCGGTCGCGGGCCTTGATCACGGCAGGGCGTGGGACGGAGACACGGGACGGAGGCGGCACGCATGGCCGTACCGCAGGGACGCAGGAGCAGCACCTTCACCCGGCTGCTGCGGCACGGCTTCACCGACCCCTCCGCCGCGCAGCGGCTGCTGGACTCGCCCGAGGTGGCGGGGGTGCGGGCGGATTCCGTGCTGCTGGACGCGCTCGGGGGGACCGCCGATCCGGATCTGGCGCTGCACGGGCTGGTGCGGCTGGTGGAGGCGCTGCCCGAGGAGGCCGGGGGCGGGGAGGAGGCGGGGTCGCGGCAGGCGCTGCTGGACACGCTGGTCACCGCCAAGCCGCTGCGGGACCGGCTGCTGGGGGTGCTCGGGGCGTCCGAGGCGCTGGGTGATCACCTGGCCCGGCACCCGCAGGCCTGGCAGTCGCTCGTGACCTACGAACCGGCGGATCTGCATCCGACGACGCCCGAGTTCGAGCAGGCGCTGGCCGAGGGGATCTGGGGCGAGCCGGGGGCGGGGATGCCGCGGCCGGACGCGCTGCGGGTCGCGTACCGCCGGGCGCTGCTGGCGATCGCGGCGCGGGATGTGTGCGGGACGACCGACGTGACGCAGGCGGCGGCCGAGCTGGCGGATCTGGCGACGGCGACGCTGCGGGCGGCGCTGGAGATCGCGGCCGAGGAGCAGCCCGAGGACGCCGCGGCGTGCCGGCTGGCGGTGATCGGCATGGGGAAGTGCGGCGGGCGCGAGCTGAACTACGTCTCGGACGTCGACGTGATCTTCGTGGCGGAGAGCGTGGACGGGGTGGAAGAGGGCAAGGCCGTGCAGGCGGCCACCCGGCTGGCCGCGCGGCTGATGCGGATCTGCTCGGACGTGACCATCGAGGGCACGATCTGGCCGGTGGACGCCAATCTCCGGCCGGAGGGGCGCAACGGGCCGCTGGTGCGGACGCTCTCCAGCCACCTGGCCTACTACCAGCGGTGGGCCAAGACCTGGGAGTTCCAGGCGCTGCTGAAGGCCCGGCCGGTGGCGGGCGACGGCGCGCTCGGGCAGGCGTACGTGGACGCGGTGGCGCCGCTGGTCTGGCAGGCCTCCGAGCGCGAGAACTTCGTACCCGATGTGCAGCAGATGCGCCGCCGGGTCGTCGAGAACATCCCGGTCGCCGAGGTCGACCGGGAGCTGAAGCTGGGTCCTGGCGGCCTGCGGGACGTCGAATTCGCCGTACAGATGCTGCAGTTGGTGCACGGGCGGTCCGATGAGTCGCTGCGCAGCGGCACCACCCTGGACGCGCTCGCCGCGCTGGCCGCGGGCGGCTACGTGGGGCGCTCGGACGCGGCCGCGCTGGACGAGGCGTACCGCTTTCTGCGCTCCATGGAGCACCGCATCCAGCTGTACCGGCTGCGCCGCACCCACCTGGTGCCGGAGGACGAGGCGGATCTGCGGCGGCTCGGCCGCTCGCTGAGCTTCCGTACGGAGCCGGTGGCCGAGCTGGGGACGGCGTGGCGGCGGTACGCGCGCGAGGTGCGGCGGCTGCACGAGAAGCTGTTCTACCGGCCGCTGCTGGACGCGGTCGCCCAGCTGGAGCCGGGCGAGGCCCGGCTCAGCTCCAAGGCGGCGGGGCAGCGGCTTGAGGCATTGGGCTACGCGGATCCGTCCGGCGCCCTACGTCATTTGGAGGCTTTGGCGTCCGGTGTGACCCGGAAAGCGGCCATTCAGCGTACGCTGCTGCCCGTGCTGCTGGGCTGGTTCGCCGATTCCGCAGACCCGGACGCCGGGCTGCTGGGCTTCCGTAAGGTCTCGGACGCGCTGGGCAAGACGCCCTGGTATCTGCGGCTGCTGCGGGACGAGGGCGCGGCCGCGGAGAATCTGGCGCGGGTGCTCTCCGCCGGGCGCCTCGCCCCCGATCTGCTGCTGCGCGCCCCCGAGGCGGTCGCCCTGCTGGGCGATCCGGAGGGGCTGCGGCCGCGCGGCCGGGACCATCTGGAGCAGGAGGTGCTGGCCGCGGTGGGCCGCGCGGCCGGCGCCGAGCAGGCGGTGGCCGCGGCGCGCGGGGTGCGGCGGCGCGAGCTGTTCCGTACGGCGGCGGCGGATGTGATCGAGAGCGCGCGGCTGGCCAACGGGTCCGTACGGCCCACCGTGAGCTGGCCGCCACCGGGCGAGGAGACGACCGGCACGGCCGCCAAGGCCACGACGTCCGCACCGCGCGCCACCACGCACCCAGCCCCGCACGCCGCCGTGCCGTCGAAGGCGCCCGAGGTGCCGCGCGCGCTGCGCGACTCGGAGCCGCACGTTCCGGCCCGTCCCACCGCCCATCCGGCACCGGCCGAGGAGCCGACGGACGCGGCGGACCTGGCCGACCTGGTCGGCGACGCCGTCTCCGACCTCAACGCCGCGACGATCGCGGGCGCGTTGCGCGCGGCGGTACGGGACACCTGGGGCGACGAGCTGCCGACCCGCTTCGCGGTGATCGGCCTGGGCCGGTTCGGCGGCCATGAGCTGAGCTACGGCTCGGACGCGGACGTGCTGTTCGTCCACGAGCCGCGCGAGGGCACCGACGAACAGGAGGCCTCGCGGGCGGCGTTCGCCGTGGCCAACGAGATGCGGCGGCTGCTGCAGCTGCCCACCGCCGATCCGCCGCTGCTCATCGACGCCGATCTGCGCCCGGAGGGCAAGTCCGGCCCGCTGGTGCGCACCCTCGCCTCGTACGCCGCGTACTACCGTCGCTGGTCGCTGGTCTGGGAGAGCCAGGCGCTGCTGCGCGCCGAGCCGGTCGCGGGCGACCCGGACCTCGGGGCTCGGTTCATCGAGCTGATCGACCCGCTGCGGTATCCGGCCGAGGGGCTGGGCGATGACGCGATCCGCGAGATCCGCCGTCTCAAGGCCCGGATGGAGTCCGAGCGCCTGCCCCGGGGCGCGGACCCGACCACCCACGCCAAGCTGGGCCGCGGCGGGCTCAGCGATGTGGAGTGGACGGTTCAGCTGCTCCAGATGCGCCACGGCTGGGCGGAGCCGGGGCTGCGTACCACCCGCACCCGCCGCGCCCTGGCCGCGGCGCACGCGGCCGGGCTGATCGGCACGGAGGACGCCCAGATCCTGGACGAGGCCTGGGTGCTGGCCACCCGGGTCCGTAACGGCGTGATGCTGGTCCGCGGTCGCCCGGGCGACACGTTCCCCAGCGACTCGCGCGAACTGGCCGCGGTGGGCCGCTACCTGGGTTACGGCCCGGGGCACGTGGGCGAGATGCTGGACGACTACCGCCGCACGACGCGGCGGGCGCGGGCGGTTGTGGAGCGGCTGTTCTACGACTACGAGGACTGACGCGCGCCGCCCTACGGCCGTACGTCCGGGCAGGGCGCGTCGGGCGGCGCGCCGGGCGGCAGCAACCGGCGCTCGCAGTCGGCGACCGAGCCGCCGGTGTCGACATTCCAGACGGTGAAGCGGGACAGAGCGGAGCCGCCCGTTCAGGGGGACCGGTCGGCCGGGGGCTTGACCGCGACGATGGGGACGGGGCTCTGCAGCAGCAGCCGCTGGCTGACGCTGCCCAGCAGGGCCTTGCCCACCGGGGAGCGGCGCCGGATGCCGATGACGAGCCGTTCGATGCCGGGGCGGGCCTCGATTTCGTCCAGGACGGCGTCGACCGGGTCCCGGTCGCCGGGGCCGCTGCGTTCGACGAGCGTGATCGTGAGGTCGTCGGGCAGGCCGGTGTGGTCCAGCGCCGACAGGCGCAGGTTGACGACGACCAGATCGGTGCCCAGCAGCCGGGCTTCGGCGATGCCCGCGGCCAGGGCGTGGTCCCCTTCGCGGCCCTCGGCGACGGCAGTCATGACGGTCATGATGGGTGAACCCTTCTCTCAAAGATCAGAAGATCAGGAGTAGCGCGCGCGGAAGTGCTCCTCCAGCTCCTCCAGCGAGCGGTCCTTGGTCTCGGGGACGCACTTCCCGATGAACACGAGGGCCAGCACACCGAAGGCGGCGAAGGCGAGGAAGGTGTTCGAGATGCCCATGGCCTTGACGAGAGGCGGGAAGCCGAGCGCCACCAGGGCGTTCGCCATCCACAGCACGAAGATGCTGATGCCGATGGCCATGCTGCGGATCTTCAGCGGGAACATCTCGGAGAGGATGAGCCAGACCAGCGGTCCGATGGTGGCCTGCATGGAGAAGACGAAGAGCACGACGAACACGAGGATGAACCAGGCCTTCGCGCCGCCGTCGGGCATCAGCATCGCGGAGAGCCCGACGAGCAGGTGGAACGTCGTGGTCAGGGCGAACCCGCCGAGCAGCATGGTGCGCCGCTTGAGCTTGTTGATGACCGACAGACCCACGGTGATGCCGATGACGCTGAACGCGCCGTTCAGGGTGTTCGCGATGATGGCCGAGTCGCCCGAGAACCCGGCATCGCCGAGGAGTTGGGTGCCGTAGTACATGACGGAGTTGATGCCGGTGAACTGCTGACAGATGCCCAGACCGGCCCCGATCAGGATGAGCACGCGGACCCACCGCACCCCGAGGTCCACCGCCCCGGCGGTCTTCGCGGCCCGCTCCTCCTCGGCGAGCCGGTGGACCTCGGCCATCTCGGCCTGGGCGCGCTCGGCGGTGCGGACCTGGGACAGGACCGCGAGCGCCTCGTCGTCCCGGCCCTGGGCGACCAGCCAGCGCGGGCTCTCCGGCAGCCGCAGCATCCCGATGAACAGCCCGATCGCGGGCAGCACGGCGACCAGCAGCATGAGCCGCCAGATGCCGTCGCTCTCGCCCCAGATGTTGAAGATGAGCGCGTTGATGACGAACGCGGCGAACTGGCCGCTCACGATCATCACCTCGTTGCGGGTGACGATGCTGCCGCGGCGCTCGACCGGGGCGATCTCGGCCAGATAGACGGGAACCGTCGCCGAGGCGCCGCCCACGGCGAGCCCGAGGATGAACCGGAAGAGGGACAGGACCTGCCAGTTCGGTGCCAGGACGCAGCCCACGGTGCCGAGCATGAATACCAGGGCCAGCGTGAGGATGTTGTGGCGGCGCCCGTACCGGTCGGACAGGGCTCCGCCGATCATGGCACCGAAGGCGGCGCCGAAGACCAGGATGCTGACGACCACTCCCTCGGTGAACGCGGTCAGACCGAGATCGGCGGTGAGCGGTTCGAGGGCACCGTTGACCACGCCGGTGTCGTAACCGAACAGCAGGCCGCCGAAGGTCACGATGACGGAGACCAGGCCCAGCCGTCGCGAGTGGGGACCCGGTGCGTCCGGAGGCAGTCCGTGGGAGGCGGGGCTTGGGCTGGTCCTGGTCATGCCTGTGGCTCCTCTTGGGGCGGGCGTTCGCGCGTTCGTGAGGGAGTTGAGGGGTCAGGGAAGGTGGGGCCCGGGGTCCGCCGGTTCACCGTGCCGCCGCGACCGGTCCGGCGGTGAGCGCGGCGCGCAGCAGGTCGACCGACCGGCGGACTCCGTCGGTGGGGGTGCGGGCGAGGTCCTCGTGCTCGATGCTCAGCGTTCCGGCGTAACCGGAGGCGCGGAGCGCGGTGATGAACGCGGACCAGAAGCCGGTGCCGCCGGGGTGGCCGTCGCCGAGGGTGACGTAGTTCCAGGACCGGTCGTGGACGCGGTCGAACGGCAGCGTCTCCAGCCGGGACGTCAGCCCCTGCCGCTCGGCTTCGAGCCGGGTGTCCTTGGCGTGCACGTGGTGGATGGCGTCGCCGAGCGCTTCGACACTGCGGATCGGATCGGCGCCCATCCACATCAGATGGCTGGGGTCCATGTTGGCGCCGACGACGGGGCCGACCGCCTCGCGCAGCCGCAGCAGGGTCGGCGCGTTGTAGACGAGCTGGTGGGCGTGCATCTCCAGGGCCAGCCGCCGCACACCGTGGTCCCGCGCGAAGCCGGTGAGCCGCCGCCAGTACGGAAGGGCGGCCTCCCACTGGCGTTCCAGCACCTCGGTGTTCTCCGGCGGCCAGCAGGTGGTGATCCAGTTCGGGGTGCGGTCGCCCGGTGCGGCCGGGAGTCCCGACATGAGGACGACCGTGTCCACGCCGAGCAGACCGGCGAGGCGGATCGTGTCGTGGACGACGCGGTCCTGCTCGGCCCCGGTGACCGGGTGGAGCTGGTTCCCGTTGGCGTTGAACGCCGAGATGCGCAGCCCCCGGCGGCTCACCGCCGCGCCCAGTTCGGCGCGGGCGGCCTCGTCGGCGAGCAGGCGGTCGAGGTCGACATGCGGCGCGGTGGACCAGTTGCCGGTGGCGAACTCGACGGTGTCGAGCCCCAGGTCGGCGGCGAGGTCCAGCGTTTCGGCCGTGCTCAGCGCCGCGACGCTGTCGGTCATCAGTCCGATGTCCATGCTCGTGTCTCCTCTTTGAGGGCGTGGGGGACCGTGTTGAGGGGGTGGGAACCGTGTTGTGCGTGGGGGCCGTACGGCCGTCCGGCCTCGGCGGGACGGACGGCGCGGCGATGGCGGGGTGGCCCTCGACGGGTGCGGTTGTCCCGGTGCCGAGTGGGTGCGGGCAGGGTTCAACCGCTGTAGTCGGCGCCCACTCGTCGTGTGTGACGAACTGCCGGGCGCTTGTTCGTACTACTAGTACGTACTAGTTCCCCGGTACTATGAGCCGCGGTGTTATGCATGTCAATACCTGAAGGCGGGAGGCGCACATGCGGGATCCAGGGGTCACCGGCCGTCCGGGCGAGCCCGAATCTCCCCCGGGGCGCCCGAAACGCCCCACCATGTCCGATGTCGCGGCGCGGGTCGGGGTCTCACAGGCCCTCGTGTCCCTGGTGTTCCGCAACCAGCCCGGTGCCAGCTCCCTGACCCGACAGCGCGTGTTCCAGGCGGCCGAGGAGCTGGGCTACCGCCCCGACACCGCCGCCCAGCTCCTGCGCCGCACCCGCAGCCGCCAGTTGGGCGTGCTGTTCACCATGCGCCACCCGTACGACGTGGGCATCGTCGAGGCCCTCTACCCCGCCGCCCAGAAGCACGGCTACCACCTCGCGCTCAGCGCCATGGTCGCCACCCGGGACGAGCGTCAGGCCGTGGAGCAGCTGCTCGGGCTGCGCTGCGAGGCCATCATCATCATCGGCGGCGAGACCAGCCCGCGGCACCTGGCCGCGGTCGCGGGCCAGGTGCCGCTCATAGAAATCAACCCGTGCACACGGGCCGCCGGCGTGGACGTCGTCCGGACCGCCAACAGCAAGGGCATACGGCAGGCCGTCGACCACCTCACCGGGCTCGGCCACCGCGCCATCACCCACATCGACGGCGGCACGATGCCCGCGGCCGACGAGCGGCGGCGCGGCTACCGCACCGCCATGCGGCGCCACGGGCTCGCCGAGCACATCCGGATCCTCCCCGGCGACTACACCGAGGAGTCCGGCGCCCGGGCGGCCCGGGAACTCCTGCGCCAGGGCGAGCTGCCCACCGCGGTCATCGCGGGCAACGACCGCTGCGCCCACGGCGTGCTCAACACGTTCCTGCGCGCCGGTCTCACCGTGCCGGCCGACGTGTCCATCGTCGGCTACGACGACAGCCAGCTCGCCCAGCTGTCCTTCATCGACCTCACCTCGGTGCGCCAGGACGCCGCCGAGGTGGCCGGGCTCGCCGTCCAGGCGGCCGTCGAACGACTCGACGAGGCACGCACCGTCGACCGGGACATCATCGTCAACCCCACCCTCGTCGTCCGCGGCAGCACCGGCCCGCCCCGCGACCCCTAAGACCCCGGCGCGGGCGGGCCGTGCGGCGGCGGCCTACAGCACCGGCAGGCTCTTGCGCAGCTCGAAGGGGGTCACCTCGGAGCGGTACTCCTCCCACTCCTGCTTCTTGTTGCGCAGGAAGAAGTCGAAGACGTGCTCGCCGAGCGTCTCGGCGACCAGTTCGCTGCGCTCCATCAGGTTGATGGCCTCGCCGAGGTTCTGCGGCAGCGGCTCGATGCCGAGCGAACGGCGCTCGGCGTCGGACAGCGCCCAGACGTCGTCGTCGGCCCCGGCCGGGAGTTCGTAGCCGCCCTCGATGCCCTTGAGACCGGCGGCCAGCAGGACGGCGTAGGAGAGGTAGGGGTTGGCGCCGGAGTCCAGGGAGCGGACCTCGACCCGGGTGGAGCCGGTCTTGCCGGGCTTGTAGAGCGGGACCCGGACCAGGGCGGAGCGGTTGTTGTGGCCCCAGCAGATGTACGAAGGAGCCTCGCCGCCCGCGCCCGCGGTGCGCTGGGAGCCGCCCCAGATGCGCTTGTACGAGTTGACCCACTGGTTGGTCACGGCGGAGATCTCCCCCGCGTGACGGAGCAGCCCGGCGATGAAGGAACGGCCGACCTTGGAGAGCTGGAACTCGGCGCCCGACTCGTAGAACGCGTTGCGGTCGCCCTCGAAGAGGGAGAGGTGGGTGTGCATGCCCGAGCCGGGGTACTCGGAGAACGGCTTCGGCATGAAGGTGGCCTGGACGCCCTGCTCCAGCGCGACCTGCTTCATGACCAGGCGGAAGGTCATGATGTTGTCGGCGGTGGAGAGCGCGTCGGCGTAGCGCAGGTCGATCTCCTGCTGGCCGGGGGCGCCCTCGTGGTGGGAGAACTCGACCGAGATGCCCATCGATTCGAGCATGGTGATCGCCTGGCGGCGGAAGTCCATGCCGATGTTCTGCGGGGTGTGGTCGAAGTAGCCGGAGGAGTCGGCGGGCACCGGTCGGGTGCCGTCCATGGGCTTCTGCTTGAGCAGGAAGAACTCGATCTCGGGGTGGGTGTAGAAGGTGAAGCCGAGGTCGGAGGTCTTGGCGAGGATGCGCTTGAGCACGAAGCGCGGGTCGGCGAAGGAGGGCGAGCCGTCCGGCATCAGGATGTCGCAGAACATCCGGGCGGTCCCGGGGGCCTCGGCGCGCCAGGGCAGGATCTGGAAGGTACCGGGATCCGGCTTGGCGATCATGTCGGACTCGTAGACCCGGGCGAAGCCCTCGATCGCGGAGCCATCGAAGCCGATGCCCTCGTCGAAGGCACCCTCCAGCTCGGCGGGTGCGACGGCCACGGACTTGAGGAAACCGAGGACATCGGTGAACCACAGCCGCACGAACCGGATGTCGCGCTCTTCGAGAGTACGGAGCACGAACTCCTGCTGCTTATCCATGGTCCCCTATCCTTGCAGGTCAAACGGCTCTTTCAACGGGCGCGGGGCACCTCGACGGCCCCAGTATCACGCGACGGGGTTTCGGCGAGGTTTCCAACCCGCCCCGACCCGCTCTCCGCGCTCCGACACGATGTGTGCATCGTACTTTCATGCGGCCCGCTCCCGGACCCGCACGGTCGACGACTCCAGCCCATCCCGGGACCGGCAATGCCCTTTTTCATACCCCTTAGGGGTAAGCTGTCATATTGTCGTGATCATCAGAGAATGAGACCGGAGCCCGGGGAGACGGCGGTGCGCGAACGCCACCGGCTGCTGGTGCAGCGCATAGAGCGGCGCGTCCGCCGCGTCCCGCCCCGATAGGGAGCGCGGGAGACCGCGGACGCGCCGACCGCTCCCGCGCACATCTCCCACCAGCATTGGGGTGCTCACTCATGAACGATCACTCTCGCCGCGCCGTGCTCGGCGCGGGAATCGCCGCCGCGAGCGGCAGTCTGCTCGGCGCCTGCAGTCCCTCGGGCGGCGACTACGGAATGGACAACTCCGGGCTGGGCGGACACGCGGGACCGGCCGCCGCGCCCCCGTCGGAGTACATCTCCCCGCACGGCCAGGAGGTCCAGGAACGCGAGCACCGGCGGGGGCCGGGACCGGTCCGGCGGGTCCGGCTCACCGCCACCGCCACCACGCTGGACCTCGGCGCCCGCAAGGTGAAGTCCTGGGCGTACGAGGACCAGGTGCCCGGCCAGGCGCTCCGGGTCACCGCGGGCGAGACCCTCGCCCTCACCCTCGTCAACCAGCTGCCGCAGCCCACCACGCTGCACTGGCACGGCATCCGGCTGCGCAACGACATGGACGGCGTCCCCGGCGTCACTCAGCCTGCGATCAAGACCGGCGAGGCCTTCGACTACCGCTTCACGGCGGTCAACCCGGGCACGTACTGGGTCCACCCGCACACCGGCGTCCAGCTCGACCGGGGGCTGTACGCGCCGCTGATCGTCGAGGACCCCAAGGAGCCGCTGAAGTACGACAAGGAGTGGATCGTCGTCCTCGACGACTGGCTCGACGGGGTGGGCGGCCGGACCCCGGACAAGGTGCTGCGGCAGCTGAACGGCGGCCGCCCCATGGCCCACGGGATGGACCACGGGACGGCGACGGGCACGACGGGCGCGACCGGTGCGGCGGCAGCGGCGACCGGCGCGCCGCCGGTGGCCCGGCACGGCGGCAAGCCGTCCCCCTCCCCCGCCCGCTCCGCCGGGTCCGGCCTGGCGACCGGCGGCACGAGCAGGCTGCTGGGCGGCGACGCGGGCCACGTGACGTACCCGTACTACCTCATCAACGGGCGCACCCCCGACTCCCCGCAGGTCTTCCGGGCCAAGCGCGGCGACCGCATCCGGATCCGGATCATCAACGCGGGCGGCGACACCGCCTTCCGGGTGGCGCTCGGCGGCCACAAGATGACCGTCACCCACACCGACGGCTATCCCGTGAAGCACAAGACCACCGACGCGCTCCTGCTGGGCATGGGCGAGCGGTACGACGTGCTGGTGACCGCGAAGAGCGGGGTGTTCCCGCTGGCCGCCCTCGCCGAGGGCAAGAAGCGGTCCACACTGGCCGTGCTCCACACGAGCGGCAAGGGCGCGAAGAAGTTCAAGCGCCCCAAGGAGCTGGACGGCAAGCTGGTCTGGGCGGGCCAGCTGAAGGCCGCCGAATCGGTTCGGCTGGAGTCGCGCGCGCCGGACCGCACGATCAGGCTGCGGCTCACGGGCTCGATGCGGAAGTTCGACTGGGCGATCAACGGCAAGCCGTACGACCCGTCACAGCGCTATCCGGTGCGGGCGGGCGAGCGGGTGCGGCTGACCTTCATCAACGGCACCCCGATGTGGCATCCCGTCCATGTGCACGGCCACACCTACGCCCTGCCGGACGGCGGGCCGCGCAAGGACACCACGATCCTGCTGCCGCACCGGAAGGTGAGCGTCGACTTCGACGCGGACAATCCGGGGCTGTGGATGGTCCACTGCCACAACGTCTACCACTCGGAGTCGGGGATGATGACGATCCTCGGTTACCAGAAGTAACGGCCAGGCCCTGCCCCAAGGAGGTGTCCTCGGTCACGCACCGGCTATCGCGTCAGACAGACGATTACACTGGGCGCCGTGCCTCAACTTCGCCTCGCTCTGAACCAGATCGACTCGACCGTCGGCGACCTCGCCGGGAACGCCGAGTCGATAGTCCACTGGACCCGGCACTCCGCCGAGCAGGGCGCCCATCTGGTGGCGTTCCCCGAGATGGCGCTGACCGGGTACCCCGTCGAGGATCTCGCGCTGCGCTCCTCCTTCGTCGAGGCGTCGCGCGCCGCGCTGCGCGCGCTCGCCGAGCGGCTGGACGCCGAGGGCCTGGGCGAGCTGCCGGTGATCGTCGGCTATCTCGACCGCAGCGAGCGGGCCCGGCGGTACGGGCAGCCCGCCGGCTCCCCGCAGAACGCCGCCGCCGTGCTGCACCGCGGCTCCGTCGTGCTCACCTTCGCCAAGCACCATCTGCCGAACTACGGCGTCTTCGACGAGTTCCGCTACTTCGTGCCCGGCGACACCATGCCCGTCGTCCGCGTCCACGGCATCGACGTCGCGCTCGCCATCTGCGAAGACCTCTGGCAGGACGGCGGCCGGGTGCCCGCCGCCCACTCCGCCGGGGCCGGGCTGCTGCTGTCGATCAACGCCTCGCCGTACGAGCGCGAGAAGGACGACACCCGCCTGGACCTGGTCCGCAAGCGCGCCCAGGAGGCGGGCTGCACCACCGCCTACCTCGCGATGATCGGCGGCCAGGACGAGCTGGTCTTCGACGGCGACTCGATCATCGTCGGCCGCGACGGCGAAGTGATCGCCCGCGCCCCGCAGTTCGCCGAGGGGTGCGTCGTGGTCGACCTCGACCTGCCCGCCGCCGACCCGGACGCCGTTCCGGAGGGCATCGTGGACGACGGGCTGCGCATCGACCACCGCACCCTCTCCGCCGACCCCCTCCCCGCCTACGACCCCGAGCCGGGCCTCGCGGGCGGCGAGGCGGAGCGGCTCGGCGACGACGAGGAGATCTACACCGCGCTGGTGGTGGGGCTGCGGGCCTATGTCGCGAAGAACGGCTTCCGCAGCGTGCTGATCGGGCTCTCCGGCGGCATCGACTCCGCCCTCGTCGCCGCCATCGCGTGCGACGCGGTCGGCGCGCAGAACGTCTACGGCGTGGCCATGCCGTCCCGCTACTCCTCCGAGCACTCGATCGACGACGCGGCCGAGCTGGCCCGCCGCACCGGGCTCAACTTCCGCACCGTCCCGATCGCCCCGATGTTCGACGCCTACATGGGCTCGCTGCACCTCACCGGGCTCGCCGAGGAGAACCTGCAGTCGCGGTTGCGCGGCACGATGCTGATGGCGCTCTCCAACCAGGAGGGCCACATCGTCCTCGCCCCGGGCAACAAGTCCGAGCTGGCGTGCGGGTACTCCACGCTCTACGGGGACTCCGTGGGTGCGTACGGCCCCATCAAGGACGTCTACAAGACGTCCATCTTCCGCCTGGCGAAGTGGCGCAACCGCGCGGCGGGCGAGCGGGGCCAGACCCCGCCCATCCCCGAGAACTCCATCAGCAAGCCGCCGAGCGCGGAGCTGCGGCCGGGGCAGGTCGACACCGACTCGCTCCCGGACTACGACGTGCTCGACCGCATCCTGGAGCTGTACGTCGACCGCGACCGGGGGCGGCAGGAGATCGTCGCGGCGGGCTACGACGATGAGTTGGTGACGCGGATCCTGCGGCTGGTCGACACGGCGGAGTACAAGCGCCGCCAGTACCCGCCGGGGACGAAGATCTCCGCCAAGGGCTTCGGCAAGGACCGCCGCCTGCCGATCACCAACCGCTGGCGCGAACACCCCTGAGGACGGCGGGGCTTTCCCCCACCCGCCCCTTCCCGCAGTACCGACCTGCGGCCCCGCCGCGTGGCGGGGCTCCGCCCCCGACCCCGCACGCCCCGGTGCCGGGCTCGGGCCCCCGGCTCAGGCCCCTGGCCCCGGCGCCGAGCGGCGACTCCCGCCGGTGGCCCGGCCCGGTGGCGAGCGTCAGGCGGGGGCGGATCCGGCCCCGCCCCCGCCCGCCGGGAGGCGGCTCCCGGCGGCTCCGTGGGCCAGCAGGCGTTCGGGGCCCGCGCCCCGAACGGTGCGGGTCGGCAGGGACGCTAAAGCCGCATATCCAGGTAAGAGTCCAGCGCGACCGGCGGCGGCAGCGGGGCGGGCGGGTCGGTCGGGTGGGCGCGGAAGGACTGGAGCAGCATGGCCACCAGGCGGCGGGAGGCGGCGCGCGCGGCGGCGGGGGACTCCGTAACGATGCCCCCGTTGGCCATGATCAGCAGCTTGATGTCGTCCGGTACGAAGTCGGCCCGCAGGTGTCCGCTCTGCTTGGCGCGCCGCGTCAGCTCGGCGAAGCGGCGCAGGTGGTGGTCGCGGAGGCGCTCGAAGTCGGTGGCCAGCGCGCCGGGGAGGGTGGCGAGGAAGGCGGCGGTGAAGCCTCGGTCATCGACCTGCATCGCGCACACCTTCTCGATGAACACGCAGAAACCGTGCCAGGGGTCGGGGTCGGCGAGGGCGGCGTCGAGGGTCGCCACGCAGTGGGCGAGCTGATCGGCGAAGGTCGCGGCGACCAGGTCTCCCTTCGCGGGGAAGTGGCGGTAGAGCGTCGCGGGCCCGACACCGGCGCGGCGGGCGATCTCGCGCATCGGCACATCGAGCCCCTGGGCGGCGAAGGTGGCACCGGCCACCTCGATGATGCGGTCGCGGTTGCGGCGGGCGTCGGTGCGCTTCCGAGACGGTTCGTCGATCACCTCTCTCACTTTACGCTCAAACGGACGCTCTGTTCCGTTTCGTTGTTAGCGTCAGCCACATGTTTGCACTTCAGTACTCAGAACTGGGCCCGCCGGACGTTCTCACCGTCGGCGAGGCCGACGAGCCGCACGCCGGACCGGGCCAGATCCGCATCGCCGTACGGGCCGCCGGGGTCACCCCGGCGGACTGGAAACTGCGCTCGGGGGCGATCCCCGAGGAGCTGCGGCTCAGCCTCGAACTGCCGCACATCCCCGGGATAGACGCCGCGGGGACCGTGGACGAGATCGGCGAGGGCGTCACGGGGGTCGCGGTCGGGGACGCCGTCTTCGGACTGGTCGACGCCGCCCGGTTCGGTGGCGCGGCCGCCGAGTTCGCCGTGCTGACCGTCTGGGCCGCCAAGCCGGACGCGCTGAGCTGGGAGGAGGCGGGCGGTGCGGCGGGCAACGCCGAGACCGCGACCCGCGCCCTGAACCTGCTGGGCGTCACACAGGGCACGACGCTGCTGATCGAGGGCGCCGCCGGGGGCGTCGGCACGGTGACGGTCCAGCTCGCGGCCGCCCGCGGGGCCACGGTGATCGGCACGGCCCGGGAGGCGAACCACGCGTTCCTGGCCGGGCTCGGCGCGACGCCCACCACGTACGGACCCGGCCTGGCGGAACGGGTCGCGGCGCTGGCGCCCGGCGGGGTCGACGCGGTGCTGGACGCGGCGGGCTCGGGCTCGCTGCCGGACCTCGTCGCCCTCGCGGGGGACCCACGGCGGGTGGTGACGGTGGCCGACCTGGGCGCCCATGAGCACGGCGTTCACCTGACCTGGGAGCGCAGCGGGGACGCGCCCGGCTACGACGGGCTCGCGGTGGCGGCGCGGCTCGCCACCGAGGGCCGGTTCCGGGTGCCGCTGCACGAGGTGTTCGCGCTGGCGGACGCGGCGAAGGCCCATGAGCTGAGCGCCACCGGCCGGGTCCGGGGGAAGATCGTGCTCACCGTCCCGTAACACCACGAACGCGCCCCCGCCACAACGGCGGGGGCGCGCCTGCGCAGGTACGCGGCGGAAGGTCAGCGCACCTCGGACAGCGTGGGCACCGATTCGCTGCCCGCCACGACGCGGGACTTCTCCGAGGAGCCGCGGTCCAGCAGTCCCGCGGTCACCGCTATCGCCAGGCCGACCACCGCGAGCACCGCGCCGACCAGGGTCGGGGAGGTCCAGCCCCAGCCGGCGGAGATGGCGACGCCGCCGACCCAGGCGCCGCCCGCGTTGGCGAGGTTGAACGCGGAGTGGTTGGAGGCGGCGGCGATGGTCGGGGCGTGCTTCGCCTTGTTCATGACGAGCATCTGCAGCGGAGTGGTCGTCATGAAGCCCACCGCGCCGAGCAGGACGACCGAGACCAGCGCCGCCCACTTGATGTGCACGGTGAAGTTGAACACCACCAGCATCACGGCCAGCGCCGCCAGCGACCCGTACAGCGTGGGCCGCAGCGCGCGGTCGGTGAGCGGGCCCGCGACCAGCGCGCCCAGGGTCATGCCGATGCCGAACAGGGCGAGCACGATCGTGACGGAGGACTCGGCGAAGCCGGTGACCTCGGTCACCATCGAGGCCAGGTAGCTGTAGACGGCGAAGACACCGGCGAAGCCGAAGACCGCGGTGAGCAGCCCGAGCAGTACCTGCCGGTTGCCGAGGGCGCGCAGCTCGTGGCCGAGGCCGCCGTGCTGGTCCCGCGGCACCTGCGGCACGAGCCGGGCCAGCGAGGCCATGGCCAGCAGGCCGATGCCGGTGACGACCAGGAAGGTGGCGCGCCAGCCCAGACCCTGGCCGAGCGCCGTGCCCACCGGGACGCCGACGATGTTCGCGATCGTCAGCCCCAGGAACATGGTGGCGACCGCGCGGGCCTGCTTCTCCTCACGCACCAGCCGGGAGGCGACCACCGCGCCGACGCCGAAGAACGCGCCGTGCGGCAGTCCGGCGAGCACCCGCCCGGCGAGCAGCAGCCCGAACGAGGGGGCGAGGGCGGAGGCGAGGTTGCCGACCGTGAAGAGCCCCATCAGCAGCACGAGCATGCGTTTGCGCGGGATGCGCGCGCCGAGGGCGGTGAGCAGCGGGGCGCCGATGACGACGCCGATGGCATAGGCGGAGACGAGATAGCCAGCGGTCGGCACCGAGGTGCCCAGATCGTCGGCGACGTTGGGCAGCAGGCCCATCATCACGAATTCTGTGGTGCCGATACCGAAGGCAGAGATCGCGAGAGCGAGCAGTGCCAGGGGCATGAGAGACCTTTCAACAAGCGGTGAGGAGGAGAGGGTGCGGTCGAGCAATCGTGCGTATGTTCTCTACCGGAACAAAGCCTCTCACGCACTTATTTCCCGAGCACCAGCCTCAAGGTGAACAGCTTGTTAGATCTTCGATTGGCAGGCTCAGAGGGTAACGGACGCCGCCAGCGGAAGGTGATCACTGCCCGTCTGCTGCAGCGCCCAGGCCGAGACCGGGTTCACCCCGCGCACCATGATCTGGTCGATGCGGGCCATCGGGAACGAGGCGGGCCAGCTGAAGCCGAACCCGTCACCCGCCGCGCCCTGCGCGGAGCGCATCTGCGAGGTGACCGGGGCCAGTGCACGGTCGTTCATCGTGCCGTTCAGGTCGCCGAGCAGGACCACCTTGTCCATCGGCTCGTCGCGGATGGCCTCACCCAGCGCTTCGGCGCTCGCGTCGCGCTGCCCGGCGGTGAAGCCCGCGTTGAACTTCACCCGCACCGAGGGGAGATGGGCGACGTAGACGGCGACCTCACCCTCCGGCGTGGTGACCGTGGTGCGCAGCGCCCGGGTCCAGCCCATCTTGATGTCGACCGGCTTGGTCCCGGACAGCGGGTACTTGCTCCACACCCCGACCGTGCCCTGCACGGCGTGGTAGCGGTACTCGCCCGCGAGCGCCTTCTGGTACGTCGGCACGGCCTTGTCGGTCAGCTCCTCCAGCGCCACCACCTGGGCGCCCGAGGCGGCCACGTCCTTCGCGGTGTCGACCGGGTCTGAGTTGTCGGCGTTGACGTTGTGGGTGACGACGGTCAGGTCGCCGTCGCCGCCGGACTTGTCGGAGAACATCAGCCCGCCGAAGAGGTTCAGCCAGACGGTGACCGGCAGCACCAGCGCCACCAGCGCGCTCGCCGACCGCCGCACCAGGCCGAGCACCAGCAGCACCGGGAGGAACACGCCCAGCCACGGCAGGAAGGTTTCCAGCAGGCTGCCCAGGTTGCCGACGCGGTTGGGGATGTCGGCGTGGAAGACCATGATCAGCGTGAGCAGGACCGCGAACGCCGCGAGCACCAGGCCGCGCCGCCAGATTCCGCGGCTGTGCCGGATCCGGTCGCGCAGGCGACCGGACCGGGAGCCGGCCGACTGGGGTGCGCCCCCGGGCTGTCCGGTCTCCTGCGTGTACGCCTGCACCATGCGCTGTCCGTCCCTCACTTGCCGCTGCCCGCCTATCGGTCAAGACCCTAGGCGATGACCAGGGCATTCCCGACGCCCCCACCGGGCGTCCCTGCCCGGTGGACGCCCAACCGGTATGCCCGGGTTCCGCATACCGCGGCGACAGGGGCGGTTGTGACGTAACAGGCACAAAGGCACAGGCACAGCACCGCCGCAGAGCGGCACCAAGGACCGGGACGCGCCGTCCGTCCTACGCTCGCATACGCGCTCTCAGCCGCGCGCCGAGACCCCCTCCAGAACGGTGTCCACGATCCGCTCGGCCAGCCCGTTGGGCAGCTCCCGCCACTCGTGCAGGATCGCGCGCGACAGCATCGGCCCGGTGAACAGGTCGGCCAGCAGCTCGGGATCGGTGTCCGCCCGGATCTCACCGTTCGCTACGCCCCGCCGCAGCACCGACCGCAGCAGCTCCCGGCGGACCTCGATGACGCTCTCGTCGTACGCCCGCCACAGCTTCCGGTCGGCGTGCATCTGGGCCAGGATCGCGCGCAGCACCAGGGAGTTGCGCTTGGCCAGCCCGCGCCGCCGCATGAACTCCAGGATGGTGACGAGGTCGTCGCGTACCGAGACCCCGGCCGGTTCGGGGCCCGGCTCCTCCAGCGACCGCAGGACGTCCAGCATCAGCGCGTCCTTGCCGGACCAGCGGCGGTAGACGGTGGCCTTGCCCACACCCGCCGCGCGCGCGATCCCCTCGATGGACAGCGCGCCGACGGATGAGCCCTCCTCCAGCAGCCGCAGCACGGCCTCGATGATCGCGGCGTCGGTGGCGGCGCTGCGCGGCCGCCCGCGCGCCGGGAGGCCGTGAGCCGGGAGGCCGTGAGCCGGGAGCCCGGCGGACGCGGCACCGGCCGGGGGCGCGGTCATCGTCCGGCTCCCGCCCCGGCCTGCTCCCGTGGCTGCCCGCTGTCCGGGCCGCCGCCGTCCGTGTCCTTGCCGGGCAGGAAGGCCGCCACGACCAGCGCGCCGAAGAGGGCGACACCGGACGAGCCGAGCGCGGTGAGGTGCATCGCGTGGACGAAGGAGTCATGCGCGGGCCCCAGCAGCGCGTGCCCCGCGGGCCCCAGCCGCTCGGCGAGGCCGACGGTGGCCTCGATGGACTCGCCCGCCGAGTGCCGTGCGGAGGGGGACAGCCCGGGAACGGCGGCGAGGGTGTCCTGGATGCCCTCGCGGTACGTGGCGGAGAGCACCGAACCGAGGACGGCGACCCCGAGCGCGCCGCCGACCTGCCGGAACGTGTTGTTGAGGGCCGAGCCGGAACCGGCCTTCTCACGCGGCAGCGCCTGCATGATCGCGGTGGTGACCGGCGGCATGATGTGCGCCATCCCCGCGCCCTGGAAGAAGAACAGCACCTCCAGCACCCACAGCGGCGAGTCGGTGTCCAGCAGCAGGAACCCGGCCATGGTGGCGGCCACCAGCAGCATCCCGCCCGTGCACACGACGCGGGCGCCGAACCGCTCCACCACCAGCCGGGCGCGCGGCGCGAACAGCAGCTGCGCGGCGGCCAGCGGCAGGAGCAGCAGCCCGGAGTCCAGGGCACTGAAGCCGCGCACGCTCTGGATGTAGAAGACCATGAAGAAGGTCACGCCCATGAGCGCGAAGAAGACCAGCGCGACGGCGGCGATGGCGGCCGAGAAGGCGGGGTTCCGGAAATAATCGATATCAATGGCCGGATGGTCGCTGCGCTTCTCGTGCCAGACGAACAGGCCCAGGACGACCAGGCCGGCGCCGATCGTGGCCAGCACCTGGGCGTCGGCGAAGTCGGCGAGCTGGCCGCCCTTGATGATGCCGTAGACCAGCAGCACCAGACCCACGACGGACAGCAGCACGCCCAGCGGGTCCAGCCGGCCGGGCGCGGGGTCCCGGGAGTCGGGGATGAGCAGCACCATCGCGATGATCCCGGCGGCCACGACGGGAACGTTGACGAAGAAGACCGAGCCCCACCAGAAGTGCTCCAGCAGCAGACCGCCGGTGATCGGCCCGATGGCGATGGCGAGACCCACCGCGGCGACCCAGATGCCGATGGCCTTGGCCTGCTCCTCGCGTTCGAAGACGTTGACCAGGATGGCCAGGGTGGCGGGCATCACGAAGGCCGCGCCCAGACCCATCAGCGCCCGGAAGCCGATCAGCTCGCCGGGCGAGGAGGAGAACGCGGCGAGCACCGAGCCGATGCCGAACACGGCCATGCCGCCGAGCAGCACCTTCTTCCGGCCGAGCCGGTCGCCGAGGAGTCCGGCGGTGAACAGCAGTCCCGCGAAGACCAGCGTGTAGGCGTTGATGGCCCACTCCAGCTGGCTCTGGGTGGCGCCGAGACCGGTCGGCTTCGGGGTGGCGATGGTCTTCATCGCCACGTTGAGTATCGAGTTGTCCAGGACGACGACCAGGACGCTGACCATGAGGACGACCAGGATCGCCCAGCGCCTGCGGTGGATCGCCTCGGCGGAGGGTGCTGCTGCCATGCGGCCCAGGCTAAGACCGTTTCGATACGGCCCCGTCTCGTATGGGCAAGACTTTGCGAGCCTTTGTCCATCGAATATCCATCCGTACTCGAATGTCCCTACTTTCGGAGTGCCGGGCGGCGTGCCAGCATGGGGGTGGTCCGGGGACGCCGTCAGGGCGCCTCGAGATGACGAACAGGAGCCGTCGTAATGACGCACGTCAGCCCTGCGCACAAGCCAGAAAAGCCGGATACGCCGCAGACGCCGGAGAAGCGGCCGTCGAAGGCGCTGTACGGGGGGACGGGGTCCCGCCGTGTCACCGTCCGTGACATCGCCGCCGCCAAGGAGCGCGGCGAGAAGTGGCCCATGCTCACCGCCTATGACGCGATGACCGCCTCCGTCTTCGACGAGGCGGGCATCCCCGTCATGCTGGTCGGCGACTCGATGGGCAACTGCCATCTGGGCTACGAGTCCACCGTGCCCGTCACGATGGACGAGATCGCCCTGCTGTCCGCCGCCGTCGTACGCGGCACCAAGCGCGCCCTCGTCGTGGGCGACCTGCCGTTCGGCTCGTACCAGGAGGGCCCGGTCCAGGCGCTGCGCAACGCCACCCGGCTGGTCAAGGAGGCCGGGGTGGGCGCGGTCAAGCTGGAGGGCGGCGAGCGCTCCGCCCACCAGATCGAGCTGCTCGTCCAGTCCGGCATCCCGGTCATGGCCCACGTCGGCCTCACCCCGCAGTCCGTCAACGCGTACGGCGGCTACCCGGTGCAGGGCCGCGGCGAGGAAGCCGCCCAGCAGCTGCTGCGCGACGCCAAGGCCGTGCAGGACGCGGGCGCCTTCGCCGTCGTCCTGGAGCTGGTCCCGGCCGAACTGGCCGCCGAGGTCACCCGCTCGCTGCAGATCGCGACGATCGGCATCGGCGCGGGCCCCGAGTGCGACGCCCAGGTGCTGGTGTGGACGGACATG
Organism: Streptomyces sp. NPDC041200; assembly: GCF_055591805.1. Lineage (NCBI taxonomy): Bacteria > Bacillati > Actinomycetota > Actinomycetes > Kitasatosporales > Streptomycetaceae > Streptomyces > Streptomyces sp. NPDC041200. Next base: position 259,169 of record NZ_JBVIZF010000003.1, read on the forward strand.
GCAGGCCTGACCGGCGGCCGGGTGCCGCGCTTCGTCAAGCAATACGCCAAGATGCGGGAGGTGCTGGGCGACGCGGCGCGGGCGTTCGCCGAGGATGTCGTCGGCGGGGCGTACCCGGCCGAGGAGCACTCGTTCCACTAGCGGCCACCCCGGTGGTACAGAGCCATCGCGGTACATCGACAGCCCGCCGACCGTCCCCCGTCGGCGGGCTGTCTGCTGCTTGTCGGTGATCTGTCGGCGGCGGGTGTCACGCTTACTCCATGACGCGACAGGAACACAAGATCAGGGACGGCAACGCCGTCGAAGTACGGGGGCTGGTCAAGCACTTCGGCGACACCAAGGCGGTCGACGGAGTGGATCTGGACGTGCCGGAAGGCACCGTCCTCGGTGTGCTCGGTCCCAACGGTGCCGGGAAGACCACCCTCGTCCGCTGTCTGTCCACCCTGCTGGTGCCGGACGCGGGCACCGCCGTCGTGGCGGGGTACGACGTGGTGCGGCAGCCCCGGCAGCTGCGCCGCACGATCGGTCTGACCGGGCAGTACGCCTCGGTCGACGAGAAGCTCTCCGGCTGGGAGAACCTGTACATGATCGGGCGGCTGCTCGATCTGTCCCGCAAGGAGGCCCGGGCGCGCGCGGACGCCATGCTGGAGCGGTTCTCGCTGACGGACGCCGCGAAGCGGGCCGCGGCCACCTACTCCGGCGGTATGCGGCGGCGGCTGGACCTGGCCGCCTCCATGATCGGCCGACCCGCGGTGCTCTATCTGGACGAGCCGACGACCGGTCTTGACCCGCGCACCCGCAACGAGGTGTGGGACGAGGTCAAGCGCATGGTCGCCGAGGGCTCCACGGTGCTGCTGACCACCCAGTACATGGAGGAGGCCGAGCAGCTGGCGCACGATCTCACGGTCATCGACCGCGGCAAGATAATCGCCGAGGGCCGGGTGAACGAGCTGAAGGCCAAGGTCGGCGGGCGCACCCTGCAGATCCGCCCCTCCGACCCCGGGGAGCTGAACCGCATGGTCGGCGCCATCGCGCAGGCCGGGCTCGACGGTGTCGGCGGCGCGACCGCCGACGCGGAAGAGGGCCTGGTCAACGTGCCGATCGTCAGCGACGAGCAGCTGACCGCGGTGATCGGGCTGCTCGGCGAGCGCGGCTTCGCGATCGCCGGGATCGACACCCATCTGCCCAGCCTGGACGAGGTGTTCCTGGCCATCACCGGCCAGAAGACCTCGACCCCCGAGGACACCAAGACCGACGACAGCGACAAGGCCCTTGAGGAGGTTGCGGCATGAGTGCGGCAACGATGACCGCGTCCGCCAAGAGCCTGCCCGACGAAGGGCGGATCGGGCTGCGCGCCAATCTCCGGCACATCGGCGCGCTGGTGCGCCGTAACGCCCTGCAGATCAAGCAGGATCCGGAGTCGATGTTCGACGCGCTGATGATGCCGATCGTCTTCTCGCTGCTGTTCACCTATGTCTTCGGTGGCGCGGTCTCGGGCGGCGACCGCGGCGAGTACGTCAACTACTTCATCCCCGGGATGATGGCGATGGGCGGGCTCAACATCGCGATGTCGGTCGGCACGGGCGTCAACGACGACTTCCGGAAGGGGGTGATGGACCGCTTCCGTACGATGCCCATCGCCCGTTCCTCGGTGCTGGTCGCCAAGCTGATCGTGGAGACCGGGCGGATGCTGGTGTCCACCCTCATCCTGCTGGTCATGGGCTTCATCATGGGCTTCGAGCTGAAGACCGGCCCGGCCGAGCTGGTGGCCGCCGTCGTCCTGGCCCTGATCTTCGGGTCCTCGCTGACCTGGATCTTCATGCTGCTGGGGCTGTCCCTGAAGACACCGCAGGCGGTGCAGGGCCTCGGCTTCCTGGTGATCATGCCGCTGCAGTTCGGCTCGTCGATCTTCGCCCCGACCAACACCATGCCGGGCTGGCTGCAGTCCTTCACCAAGTACAACCCGCTCTCCCAGCTCGCCGACGCCGCGCGGTCGCTGACCAGCGGCCACGGCCCGATCGCCCATCCGGTGACCGTCGCCCTGGTGTGGGCGGTGGCCATCACGGTGATCACGGCGCCGCTGGCGGTGCGCAAGTTCCGCACCAAGACCTGAGCGAAGGGGTCAGGCGATGGTGTCGACGAAGGCGGCGGCCTCCTGCACGGTGAGGCCGCCGCCCTCCGCGTACGCCCGCTCGTAACTCCCGTCGTCGAGCCAGGCCCGCGCCGCCGCCTCGCCCGCCTCCCGGTCCTCCCGCTCGCTGACGGGAATCCGCTGGATGCCGGGCCGCATCGCGTCGTACGCGCCGAACAGCCGGGCCGCGGCCGCGGCCCGCTCCGCGCCGCCGAGGGCGGCCAGCGCCCGCGCGGCCGTCATCAGCTGGATCAACGGCACCTGCGGGGCGACCACCTGGGACATGAAGTCACCGGTCTTCGCCAGCGCCCCGCGAATCCGGGTCAGCGCCTCCCCCGGCTGCCCCTCGATCAGGTCCAGCCACGCCATCATCCCCTCGACCAGGCCCTGGAACAGATCGAGCGCCCGGCTGGCGAACTCCTCGTGCAGCACCGCCAGAAGCTCCCGGGCCTCGGCCACCCGGCCCGTGACGCCGCACCGATGGGCCAGGTGCATGCGGACGTACGACCCGGCCTCGGCGCCCGCCTGCGGCGACTCCGCCAGCAGCTCGCGCAGGATCCGCTCGCCCTCCGCCGCCTCCGGCTCGTCCCCGTGCTCGACGTGCAACCCCGCCAGCCGGGCCCGCAGCAGCCCGACCTGGGCATGCGCGTCCAATTCCTCGGCGTAGCGGATCGCCGCCCGGTAGTCATCGGCCGCGGCCCGGCCGTCGCCGACCAGCTCCAGGGTCTCGCCGCGCCCGGACAGCGCCTCGGCCACGCCCCAGGCGTCACCCAGCTCGATGAACAGCTTCAGGCTCTCGTCGGCGTCCCGGCGCGCCTGCTCCCCGGGATCGCCGCCACCGCGCTGGGTCATCACCTTGGCCCGCATCTGGAGGGTGAAGGCCAGCTCCCAGGTGTAACCCAGCTTCCGGCTGGTGCGCACCGACTCGTCCACGACGTCCCGCATCAGGGCGAGGTCGCCCGTCAGCAGCACCGCGAAGAACCACAAGACGCCGGGGACCCGGCAGTTCTGCGGCAGCCCCGGGCGGTAGGCCTCGACGATGCCCCGCATCTCCCGCCGGGACTCCTCGTCGTCCATGGCCCGCATGTTGCCTTCGAGGTTGGCCAGGGCGTACAGCCGCACCCCGCGCCGCGCCTCCACCAGCACCTCGGGCTCCATCGGCGGCGGGGCGGCCGTGCAGCTCGTGTACAGCGGGGGCGCGGGGGCGACGGGCGACTGGAACGGGTTGGGGCCCAGCCGCGACGCGGCCGTCGCCCAGTGGCGTCCGTCGCCGCGGTGGCCGCGCAGGTTCCAGAACCAGCCGAGCGACAGCACCAGGCACAGCGCCTCCTGCTCGTCGCCCGCCGCGACGGCCCGGCGCAGCGCGGTGCGCAGGTTCTCGTGCTCGGCCTCCAGCCGGGGCAGCCAGACGCGCTGTTCGCGGCCGCGCAGCAGGGGGTCGGCGATACGGGCCAGCTCCCGGTACGCGACCAGGTGCCGCCGTTCGACCACCGCCCGCTCCCCCGTCTCGTCCAGCCGCTCCGCCGCGTACTCGGCGACGGTCTCCAGCAGCCGGTACCGCATCCCGCCGTCCGCGCCGTCCGCTCCCGGCGCGGCGACGACCAGCGACTTGTCGACCAGGGAGCCGAGCAGCGCGGCGACGTCCCGGGGGTCCACCGGGGTCCGGTCGCGCGGGTCGCCGCAGACCTCTTCGGCCCGTGGGAGGTCGCAGCCGCCCGCGAAGACCGACAGGCGGGCCAGGACGGTGCGTTCCCGGGCGTCGAGGAGGTCCCAGGACCAGTCGACGACGGCGCGCAGCGTCTGCTGGCGGGGCAGCACGGTGCGGCTGCCGCTGGTCAGCAGGCGGAAGCGGTCGTCGAGGCGGTCGGCGATCTGCCGGGGGGTGAGCAGCCGCAGCCGGGCGGCGGCCAGTTCGACGGCCAGCGGCAGCCCGTCGAGGCGGCGGCAGATCTCGGCGCACGCGGCCGGGTCGTCGTCGGTGCGGAAGTCGGGACGGGCCGCCGCGCCGCGCTCCTGGAACAGTCGCAGCGCGACCGGGTCCGGCAGCGGCTCCACCGGGCGCACCAGCTCGCCGGGGACGGCGAGCGGTTCGCGGCTGGTGGCCAGCACGGTGACGCCGGGGCAGCGGGCCAGCAGGGAGTCGGCGAGCCGGGCCGCGGCCTCGACCAGATGCTCACAGTTGTCGAGCACGATCAGCATCCGGCGCGGTTCGCAGTGCTCCACGAGCCGGGTGAGCGGATCGTGGGCGGTCGGGTCGGCCGCGGCGCGCAGCCCCTCGGCGGCGCTGCCGCGGATGACGGTCTCGCGCGCGCCGAGCGCGGTGAGCACCGTCTCGGGCACGGTCTCCGGGTCGTCCACGGGGGCGAGTTCGGCCAGCCACACCCCGTCCGGCCAGGCGGTCGCGACCGATTCGGCGGCCTCCTGGGACAGCCGGGTCTTCCCGGCGCCGCCGGGCCCGAGGAGGGTGACCAGCCGGTGCGCGGCCAGATCGGTGCGCAGCACCGCGAGATCGGCCTCCCGGCCGACGAAGCTGGTGAGCCGGGCCCGCAGATTGCCACCGCGCCGCCCGGCCCGCTGCGGCGCCGGGGCCTGCGGTGGCTCCCGGCGCGCGGGCTCCTCCGGCTCCAGCAGCTCCGCGTGCAGGGCGCGCAGCTCGGGGCCCGGGTCCGCGCCCAGCCGGTCGGCGATCTCCGCCCGGATCGCCTCGTACGCGGCCAGCGCCTCGGCAGGGCGGCCGGTGTCCCGCAGGGCGCGGATGCGCAGCGCGTGCAGCGGCTCGTCCAGGGGGTGGGCGTCGCACAGCTCGGCGAGCGCGGGCAGGGTCTGGGCGGCCTTGCCGAGGGCGAGCCCGGCGGCGATCCGGCCGCGCCGCGCGTCCAGCCGCTGGGCCTCGGCGCGGGCGGCCGCGGCCATCGAGTCGGGCAGGTCGGTGAGCGCCGGGCCGCGCCACAGGGCGAGGGCGTCGTCGTAGCGGGCGGCGGCCTGGGCCGGGTCGCCGTCGGCGAGGGCGCGGGCGCCCTCCTCCGCGAGCCGCTCGAAGCGGTGCAGATCGACGTCGTCGGGCTCGGCGCACAGCCGGTAGCCGCCGGGACCGGACGCGATCGCCGCCTTGCCGACGGCCCGCCGCAGCCGCCCGACGAGGGCCTGCAGCGCGCCGTTCTCATCGGCGGGCGGGTCGGTGTCCCAGACCTCGGCGATGAGCGCGCCGTTCGTCCGCAGCCGCCCCGGGGTCAGGGCGAGCGCGGTCAGCAGGGCGCGCAGCCGTGCGCCGCCGAGGTCGACGGGGGTGCCGTCGTCGTGGTGGGCCTGGGTGGTGCCGAGGATGGCGTAGCGCACGGCCCCATTGTTGTCGACGGGCACCGCTCACCGCTCACCCGTACCCTTATCCGCCATCCGTCCGCCCGGCCCGGAACTCCCGGGCCCCTGTCCGACGTTTTCCGGTCGTCGAGCGGGGCACCGTACGACGCACCACGACCGGTACCGGACGGAGACACCTCGCGCATGACCACCGCCATCAGCCGCCGTGAGCGGCGGATCAGTCCTGTCTTTCTCGGCCTGGTCGCGATCATGGCCGTGTCCGGGTGGGCGGTGTGGACGGATTACTCGGCCTCTCCCGGTTTCGCCGTCTTCCTCTTCGTGGTCTCCGGCTGGGTCGTCTCGCTGTGTCTGCACGAGTACGCGCACGCCCGTACCGCGCTGCACGGCGGTGATCTGTCGATCGGCGCGAAGGGCTACCTGACCCTCAACCCGCTGAAGTACACGCATGTGGCGCTGAGCATCGTGCTGCCGCTGATCTTCGTGATCATGGGCGGGATCGGGCTGCCGGGCGGGGCGGTCTTCATCGAGCGGCACCGGATCCAGGGCCGCTGGCGGCACAGTCTGATATCGGCCGCGGGACCGCTGACGAACGTGCTGTTCGCCGCCGCGCTCACCGCGCCGTTCTGGCTCGGCAGCGCGGATCAGGTGCCGGTGGTCTTCCGCTTCGCGCTGGCGTTCCTGGCGCTGCTCCAGGTCACCGCCGCGATCCTGAACTCCCTGCCGGTTCCGGGGCTGGACGGGTACGGGGTGATCGAGCCGTGGCTGTCCCACCGCGTCCGGCGGCAGGTCGAGCCGTACGCGCCGTTCGGACTGCTCGCGGTCTTCGGCATCCTGTGGATCCCCGAGGTCAACCAGGTCTTCTTCGACGCGGTCGACGCGATCATGCGGGGGCTCGGGGTGACACCGTTCGAGACCTACTTCGGCCAGGAGTTCTTCCGCTTCTGGCAGGGCCAGCCGCAGTTGCCCGGGCTCAGCTCGTAGCGCCCGGGGCGCCCGCCGCCTCGCGCTCGGCGTCCCGCTCGGCCTTGGCCCTGCGGACGTAGAACCAGGCCATGTTGGACGAGATCCCGGCGAGCAGCACCCAGACGACGCCGAGCCAGCTGCCCCGCGCGAACGAGACGACGGCCGCCGCGACGGTGAGGGCGCAGACGAGGAGGGCGTAGACGGCGAGGCGGGGCATGGGGATGGCTCCTGTGGGGTCCTGTCGGGGGTGAGGCCCCCGGCATCCTGCCGGGAGTGACGCTTCCGACATTGTCGCCCATGCCCCGCCGGGGCGTACGGGTCGCCCTCCGACGTCCGGCTCAGACGTCCGTGACGCGCAGCCCCGCGTGGGCCTTGTAGCGGCGGTTGACCGAGATCAGGTTGGCCACCAGGGACTCGACCTGGTGGGCGTTGCGCAGCCGCCCCGCGAAGACGCCGCGCATGCCGGGGATGCGGGCGGCCAGGGCCTGCACCAGATCGGTGTCCGCGCGGGACTCGCCCAGCACCATGACGTCCGTGTCGATCTCCGCGATCTCCGGGTCCTGGAGCAGCACGGCCGACAGGTGGTGGAAGGCGGCGGTGACCCGGGAGTCCGGGAGCAGGGCCGCGGCCTGCTCGGCGGCGCTGCCCTCCTCGGGCTTGAGCGCGTACGCGCCCTTCTTGTCGAAGCCCAGCGGGTTGACGCAGTCGATGACGAGCTTGCCGCTCAGCTCCTCCCGCAGCGACTCCAGCGTCTTGCCGTGGCCCTCCCACGGGACCGCGACGATCACGATGTCACTGCGCCGCGAGCACTCGGCGTTGTCCGCGCCCTCGATGCCCAGCTCCGCGCCGCCCAGCTCCTCGGCCGCGGTCTGCGCCCGCTCGGCCGCGCGCGAGCCGATGATCACCTTCTGCCCGGCCCGGGCCAGCCGGTAGGCGAGGCCCCGGCCCTGGTCACCGGTGCCGCCGAGCACGCCGACGACCAGGCCGGAGACGTCCGGGAGGTCCCACGGGTCCTTGGCGGGAGCCTTCTTGGCGGGGGCTTCGTTCGTGGCGGTCGTACCGTCAGGAGTAGTCATGACAGCGATACTGTCACGCCCACGTCATGCCTTCACGCTCCCCTCCGTCAGCCCCGTGCGCCAGTACCGCTGGAGGACGCCCATCAGCACCATCAGCGGCAGCACGGACAGGAAGGCGCCGCCGACCGTGTACTGGTACAGCTCCGGCTGCCGGTCCGCGTACCCCGTCCAGGAGGTCAGGCCGAGCTGGATCGGATAGAGGTCGGAGTCGGAGAGCATGACCAGCGGCAGGAAGAAGTTGTTCCAGATGTGCACGAACTGGAACAGGAAGACGGTGACCAGGGCCGGGGTCATCAGCCGCAGCCCCAGGGTGGAGAAGATCCGCGCCTCGCCCGCCCCGTCGATCCGCGCCGCCTCCATCAGCGAGTCGGGCACGGCGGCCGCCGCGTAGATCCGGCACAGGTACACCCCGAAGGGGCTGACCACGCTGGGAATGAGGACGGCCCAGTAGGTGTTGGCCAGGCCGATCCGGCTGAAGAGGAGATAGAGGGGGAGGGCGAGCGCGGTGCCGGGGATGAGGACCCCGGCCAGGATGACGTTGAAGATCCCCTCCCGCCCGGGGAAGCGGAACTTGGCGAGGGCGTACCCGGCGGCGGCCGACAGCAGCGTGGCGGCGAGGGCGCCGACACCCGCGTACATCAGGCTGTTGGCGAACCACCGCGCGTAGATGCCGTCGTCGTACGTCAGCACCTGGCTCAGCCGCCCGAAGAGATCCGGGTCGTGGAACCAGAAGCCGAAGGTGCCGAAGAGGTCGCTGCTGGACTTGGTCGAGGAGACGACGAGCCAGTAGACGGGCGTGAGGAAGTACACGGCGGCGACGGCGAGCAGCGAGACGGTGATGATCCGGTACCGCGGCTGGGGCCGGGCCGCGCCCGGCTCGCTGTGGCGGCTCACCGGTCCTCCCCGCCCTTGCCGCGCTGGCCCACCAGCCGCAGGAAGCCGAAGGACAGCACGCACGCGACGAGCGCGAGCAGCACCGCCTCGGCCGCGGCGATGTGCTGGTTGTTGCTGGTGAACGCCTCGTTGTAGGCGGCCAGGTTGGGGGTGTAGCCGGAGTCGATCGAGTTGGTGAGCGGTTTGAGCACCTTGGGCTCGGCGAACAGCTGGAGGGTGCCGATGAGGCTGAAGACCGTGGTGAGGACGAGGGCGGGCCGGATCAGGGGGAGCTTGATGTGCCGGGCGATCTGCCAGACACTCGCGCCGTCGATCCTCGCGGCCTCGTACAGCTCCCCCGGTACGGCCTTGAGCTGGGCTATCAGCACCAGCATGTTGTAGCCGGTGAACTGCCACGTGACGATGTTGGCGATGGACCACAGCACGGTGGAGCGGCCGAGGAAGTCCACCTCCCAGCCCGCCGAGTGCGCCATCTCCACCAGCGGGCTGATCCCCGGTACGTAGAGGAAGCCCCACAGGATCGAGGCGATCACTCCGGGCACCCCGTACGGCAGGAAGAAGGCGGTGCGGAAGAAGCCGACCCAGCGCGCCGACGCCGCCTCCAGCAGCAGCGCGAGCGCGGTGGCGAAGGCGATCATCACCGGGATCTGGACCACGCCGAAGAGCAGCACCCGCCCGAACCCGGCGGTGAAGTGACCGTCCTGGAGGGCGTGGGTGTAGTTGGACAGCCCCGCCCACACGTCCTTGGTCTCCCCGCCGAGGCCGAGCGGACCGGTGCGCTCCACCTTGAGCAGACTCTCGTAGAGGGCGAAGCCGATGGGGGCGATGAAGCAGAGCAGGAACAGCGCGAGGAACGGCAGCAGGAAACCGGCCGCCGCCCGCGCGCCGCGCGCCTCGGCGCGGGTCATGCGCGGCACCCGGCCGCCCATCGCCCGGCCCGCCGCCCGGCCCGGAGCCCGGCCTTGAGCCCGGCTCGTCATCCGGCCTCCGCCTTCAGGCCCTTTTCCTTCAGATCGCTGACCGTGTCCCGCTGCACCTTCTTCAGCACGGACCGGAAGGACGCCCCGTCACCGATGGCCGCCGTGAAGGCGTCGCCGAGCCGCTGGTAGAGGGTGTCGGTCGCCGGGCCCCACTTCCAGCTGGTGTCCACGCCCTTGCTCGCGGCGTCGAACACCTTGCTGTACGCCTGGCCGCCGAAGAAGTCCCTGTGGACGTCGAGGTCGGAGGTGGCGTAGCCCTGCTTGGCGCCGGGGGTGCCGTAGCCGTTCTCGATCAGCAGCTTGATCGACTCGGGGTCGGTGTTGAGCCAGATCGCGAAGTCCAGCGCGTCCTTGGGGTACCGGGACTTGGCGAAGACGGCGGTCGTCGAGCCGCCCCAGTTGGCGTACGCCGCCTCCCCCCGCTTCCACTGCGGCATGGGGACGACCCGCCACTTCCCGGCCGTCTTGGGCGCGTTGCCGACCAGCAGCGCGTCGCCCCAGCTGGCGCCGAGCCAGGAGGCCATGGCGCCGGTCTGGACGTCCTTGTACCAGGCGTTCTGCCGGTCCGGGATGGTCTTGATCAGCTTCTGCTTGACCAGCGCGTCCCAGTAGTCGGCGACCTTACGGGTCGGCTCGTCGTCGATCGAGACGGTCCAGGTGTCGCCCTCGGCGCCGAACCAGCGCGCCCCGGCCTGCCAGGCGAGGCCCGCGAAGCGGTTGCCGTTGGTCGCCGAGAAGGTCTCGATCCAGGCGCCCTTCTTACGGATCGCCTTGGCCGCCGCCTCGTACGCGTCCCAGGTGTCGGGCGGCTCGATGCCCCATGTGTCGAACAGATCCTGACGGAGGAACAGCCCCATCGGCCCGGACGCCTGCGGTACGGCGTACACGCCCTTGCCGAACACCGACTGCTGCCACTGCCAGCCGACGAACTTGTCCTTGTACCGGTCGATCCCGTGCTTCGTGAGGTCGAGCAGCCCGTTGTCGATCAGGAAGCTGGGCACCACCGGGTACTCGATCTGGCCGAGGTCCGGCGGGTTGCCCGCCTTGATCGCGGCGTGCATCTTCGCGTACTGGGCGCCCTCGACCGCCGACACCTTCTCGACCTTGACCCGGACCTCGGGGTTCTCGCTGTTCCACAGGTCAACGGGCTTGTCGATGCCCGGCACCCAGGACCAGAAGGTGAGGGTGATCTTCTGACCCTTCTTCCGGCCCTTGGGCTCGTCGCCCCCGTCGTCGTCCCCGCCGCATCCGGCGAGGGCGAACCCGGCCGCCGCCGCGGCCGCACCGCCGAGGACGGCACGCCGCCCGGGACGCCCCTCGGGACCCATGATTTCTGACATGCTCATACCAGCTCCTCCACGGGAATGCGCCGGAATGTGATGGTCGAGTAGGCGCTGAAGTCGCCGGTCTCGTAGAGCAGTCCGACCGTGTCCTGATCGATCCTGACCAGATCGGAGTAGGCGGCGGGCAGCCCGTCCACGGTGTGCGCCGCCTGCCAGGTGACCCCGCCGTCGCGGCTCGTCCGCACCGTCATCAGGGCCCGGAAACCGGGGGCGGCGGGCCCGGAGTACAGCAGGAGATCCGGATCGCCGCTCGGATCGCCGAGGTGCAGCACGCACCCCTCGACCACCGGCGTCACCAGCCCGGCCTGCGGCCGGAAGGGGGTGGCGAGGGTCGCACCGCCGTCGTACGAGTAGGCGTCGGCGCGGGTGCCGGGCGCGGTCGCGTCGTTGCGCGTGTTGAAGTAGACCCGGCCGTCGGGGAGTTCGGCGGCGGTCGTCTCGTTGACGTTGATGTAGCCGTCCGGGTTGTCGTCCACGTACCCGATCCGCCACGTCTCGCCGTCGTCGTCGCTCAGCAGGTCGTGCCCGCCGTTGTAGCGGCCCTCGGTGCCGATGTCGCCGGGGACGGTCGGGGGGAGCGAGTGGTTGGCCGGTACGACGATCCGGCCCGCGTGATCGCCGTGGCGTAATCGCAGAGCGTGGCCCGGGGTGGTGGCGTACCAGCGCCACTCGGGGCGCTTCGTCTGCGCGGTGATCTCGCGGGCCGCGCTCCAGCTCACGCCGTCGTCGTCGCTGTACGTCAGCCACACCCGCCGCCCGTCCGCCGCGGACACCTCACCGCGGCGGATCCGGTCCTCGGTCGCGGACGCGGCGCTGCGGACGTGCACCAGGACGACGCGGCCCGCGTGCGGCCCGTCCTCCAGCACAACGGGCGCGGGGTTCCCGGCCGTTCCGTTCCCGTTCTGTGCGACGACGACGGGCGCGCCCCAGGTGCGGCCCCCGTCGGCGGACCGCTTCAGCACCAGGTCGATGTCCCCGTGGTCGGCGGACGACCCCACCCGCCCCTCGGCGAAGGCCAGCAGCGTCCCGGCGCGCGTCACCACCACCGCCGGAATGCGGTAACTCGCGTATCCCCCGGCCCCGGCCCGGAACGGGACCGAAACCTCGTACGGGCGTGCCATGCGAACCCTCCCGATGCGCCGTTGCAATCGATCGAGTGCTCAGCCAGAAAAATGGGACGTAGGACGTCCCTTGTGTCCGGCGACCATAGGGTTTGCCTCACAGAGCGTCAAGGGACGGCGCAATGAACAGTTGGCGCGCAGGCCACCGCGAATGCCCCCAAAGGGGTGAGGGCCCCCCATTCCCCCGGCAACCGCCCCTCAGGCACGGCAGGATCCGGACCCATGGACGCCGTACGGGTCGCGCTGCTGCGCGAAGTGCTCGCCGGAACCGAGTGGTTGCAGTCCACCCGCCGCTTCGCGGAATCCCTGCGGGCCTCGGTGGGCTCGCGCGAGGGTGGACTGCTGCTCGTGGGGAGCGAGGCGTACGAGCCCTGGCACCTGGCCGCACACCTCGACGACGAGGCCGCCTGGTCCGGACTGCCCGAACTGTCCCCCACCCTGGTCCGCCACCGCGTGCCCGTCGGCCGCGCGGTGCCCGCGCATCTCGCGGTCGGGCTGGGCCGCCTGGAGGCCGCCGGGCGCGGCGAGACGCTGCTCGTGGTCACGCCGGGCGACCCGGGCGCCGGGCTGCTGGAGCGCGTCAACGACGCCCGCCGGGGCGGCGCCACCGTCCTCGCCCTCGACGGCGGCGACCCCGAACTCCACGCCCTGGCCCACGACGCGCTGTCCGCCCCCGAGGGCGACGACCTGGACCTCGACACGGTCCAGCACCTGGTGAGCGCTGCCGCCGGGGAGAACACCCTGCCCCCGCGCCCCGGCCGCCGCCGCATCCGCGACCGCCTGGCGCGGCTGGCCGACCAGCTGACGTCCCCGCCCCCGCCCGGCTGGTGAGGACCTGTTCCCTCCCGTGACCGTGGCCTCCGCCGCGCAGGCCGGATCGGGGCGTGCCGGGGCGTAATTCGGTTGCCGTGGGTGTCGGCGCGGCCGGAGCATGTGCCCTCGTGACCTTGACCGGCGAAGACGACCAAACCCCGCTAGAACCCCCGCGGAAGCGGACCCGCGCGCTGCTGCCGGACCTCGCCCCCTGGCGCTCCTCCCGCGACTTCCGTCTCCTGTGGACGGCGGGCCTGGTGACCGCCTTCGGCAGCTTCCTCACCATGGTGGCGCTGCCGCTGCAGATCAAGGAACTGACCGGTTCCACGGTGGCGGTGGGGGCGATCGGCGCGGTCGAGCTGGTGCCGCTGATCGTCTTCGGCCTCTACGGCGGGGCGCTCGCCGACGCCGTCGACCGCCGGAAACTGATCCTCGCCACCGAGGCCGGGCTCGGGCTGCTCGCCGTTCTCCTGCTGGTCAACAGCGCGCTGCCGGACCCCATGCTGTGGCCGCTGTACGTCGTCGCCGCGCTGGCCAGCGCGCTGGTGGGGCTGCAGCGCCCGGCCATCGACGCGGTCGTGGTCCGTATCGTCCCGCACGACCAGCTCACCGCGGCGGCCGCGCTCAACTCACTGCGCTGGCAGCTGTCGGCCATCGCGGGCCCCTCACTCGCCGGTGTGGTCGTCGCGTACGCGGGTGTGCCGCTCGCCTACGGCCTCGACCTGCTGACCTTCGTCGCCTCCCTGCTCCTCACCCTGGGCCTCACCCCGGCCCCGCCCGCCCATGACGCCGATCCGCCGTCCCTGCGGGCGATCGCGGAGGGGGCGCGGTACGCCTGGCGGCGCAAGGAGCTGCTGGGGACGTACGCGGTGGACATGGCCGCGATGTTCTTCGCCTTCCCGAACGCGATCTTCCCCTTCCTCGCCGACGACCTGGGCGCCCCCTGGGCGCTCGGCCTGATGTACGCGGCGGGCTCGGTCGGCTCGGTGGTGGTCAGCGCGACCAGCGGCTGGACGTCCCGCGTCCACCGCCACGGCCGGATGGTCGTCCTGGGCGCGGCGGTCTGGGGGCTCGCGATGGCCGCCGCCGGGTGGCTGTCGAACATCTGGCTGGTGCTGCTGTGCCTGACGGTGGCGGGCGGCGGCGACATGGTGAGCGGACTGTTCCGCTCCACGATCTGGAACCAGACGATCCCCGACAAGCTCCGGGGCCGTCTGGCGGGCATCGAACTGCTCTCGTACGCGACCGGCCCCCAACTGGGCCAGGTCCGCGCCGGAACCACGGCCGCCCTCGCGGACGTACGGACCGCGGTGTGGTCGGGCGGCCTGGCCTGCGTGGCCTCGGTAGCCCTGCTGGCGGCGGCCCTCCCCCGCCTGATGGCCTACGACGCGCGCACGGACGAACACGCGAAGGCCGCCCGCGCGGCCGCGCCCGGCTCCTGACCAGCCCGGACGGTGCCCGCCGCCAGACCTACTCCGGGGTGCTGACCGGTCCGACGAAGGTGCCCGGGTGGGTGGCTCCCGACTGGTCCAGCAGCGCGCCGCCGTACGGCCAGTCCAGCACGAGGTTCTTGTCCTCGTTCGGCGGGGTGATCACTACCTGGTCCGGCTCGAACTTCTTGTCGTCGTCGCGGGTCGACGCCAGGAGGGTGATGTCGAAGGTGACGTGCCCGCCCTCGTCGACCCGTACGGCCTGGGGCTTGTCGTTGGTGCGCCCGAGGTCCCAGGTCTCGCCGTGGGCGGTCCGGAGCTGGACGCCCGGGAAGCCGACCATGGTGCAGTCGGTCGAGCCGGTGTTCGTCAGCACCACCCGGGCGGTCTGCTGCCCGTCGTAGTCCATGTCCGGGCCGCCCTCGAAGTCCGACCACGCGGCGTCGAGCTGGTCGCTGGTGCAGCGGCTCGCCGACGAGGAGCCACCGGAGGCACTGCCCGCCTTGGCGTCGACGCCCTCACCGGCGCCGCCGGTGGAGTCGGAGCCGCCGGAGGAACCGCCGGACGTGCCGTTCGCGGAGGTCGAGGACGAGCCCTTCTTCGCACCGGACTCGCTGTCGCCGCCCCCGCAGGCGGTGAGCGAAAGCGCGGCGGCGGCGATCAGCGAGGCGGCGGCGATGGTGCGGGCGCGGCGGAGAGCGGGCTTGCGCGACATGGAGTCCCCCCAAGGGTGGTCGACGTGTGTCCGGTGTGCGGAGCGCTTTCCGTGGTGCGTTCCGCGTCCTGGAGACAACCTTCGCCGCCGCCGCTGCCGATCGGCTGTCGCCCGGCTAACCCATGGCTAACGCCCCGCTGGGGCACCCGAGTTGAGTGCCAGTTCGCCGACGCGCTGGTCGCCGCTCATCTCGCCGGTCAGCCGGAAGCCGAGCCCGAGGTAGAAGGCTTCGGGTCCGTCGTCACCGGGATGCCAGGAGGCGGTCAGCCGGGAGCCGCCACGACGGCGGATCTCGGTGGCCACGGCCTGGACGGCGAAGCGGCCATAGCCCCGGCCTTGCTCCCCGGCCGCGATGTTCAGGCGCCACAGCCCTGAGCGGATGTCGGTACCGGTGCCGTCACCGGCGAAGTCGATGTCGAAGAAGGCCATCAGGAAGCCGACGAGCCGGTCGCCGTCGAGGATCAGCCGGGGCCAGGCGACGCCTGGATGCACATAGGCCTCGGCGAGGGACGTGACGACCGGAGCGACCAGATGCTCTTGGTCGGGCCGCACCCTCAGGGCGATCGCGGCGTCCAGGTTGGCGGGGGTGATCTTCTCTAAACGGGGTGCGGTGGCCATGCGGGAAGCCTAGGGACGCGGGCCAGAAGGGCAACCGCATTTCCACGTGCGGAGACCGTGCATGATGGGCCGGTGGCACATCTCCCTGTCGACGTGCGTGCATCGCTCCGGCTCTTCGCCTTCTACCTGGCCAATGGCACCATCGACGTCGACCTGCTGGACGGCATCGACTACCGCCCGGCGCTCTTCCAGTTCGGCTCGCCCCTGGAGCAGGTCTTCGCGATCTACGGCAATGTGCTGCAAGTCGACGAGAGCGGACAGGTCCTGAACGAGGGCGAGGCGCAGTGCCGCGCCGCCCAGTGGATACGGGCCCACTGCGACCCGGATTACCCGGTCGAGCCGCCGTTCCAGGCGTGGGAGACGGAACTTCACGGTCCCTGATGGGCCGGGAGCCAGCGTCAGAGTCACGGTGGGGGATCGACCGACCTGCCGTGCGCGGTCGACCGCGATGTGCCGGACGGGGACCAGACGGGGAAAAGCCTTCGACCGGCCAGACGCCCATGCGGCACCATCCCCGGCATGACCGCGCCGTCCTTCCTCCCCGGGCTGGAGCTATCCCGCCGCTTCTACCGCGATGCCGTGCGGCCTGTGCTGGACGAGGCCGCCCCTGGGATCGCGCACTCCGCCGCCCGCCTCGGCAGCGGCTCGGAAGTCCTCGGATTCGACACCGCCCGCTCCGCCGACCACGAGGGGGGACCCCGCCTCCAGCTCTTCCTGCTCCCCCAAGACGTCACGCGCCACGGTACGAGGATCGCGGCACTGCTCTCCGAACGCCTGCCGAAGACCTTCCTCGGCTACCCGACCCACTTCGCCCCCACCGGTGAAGCGGGCATCGGGGTCATGCGGACAACCGACGGAGCGGTCCATCACCGGGTCGACGTCACGGACCCTGGCGCCTGGTTCACCGCGCGGCTGGGCTTCGACCCGCGTGAGGGCATCACCCTGGCGGACTGGCTCGCCACCCCCGCCCAGCGCCTCGCCGAGGTCACGGCCGGTGCCGTCTTCCACGACGGACTCGGCCAGCTCGCACCAGCCCGGGCCAGCCTCGCCTGGTACCCCCACGACCTCTGGCTCTATCTGCTCGCCTGCCAGTGGCAGCGCGTCTCCCAGGAGGAAGCCTTCGTCGGCCGCTGCGGCGAAGTGGGCGACGAACTCGGCTCCGCCGTCGTCGCCGCCCGCCTGGTGCGCGACCTGATGCGGCTCTGCCTGCTCATGGAGCGCCGCTATCCGCCGTACAGCAAATGGCTCGGCAGCGCCTTCGCCCGCACCACCCAGGCCCCCACCCTCACACCGGTCCTCAGCGCGGCCCTGGCCGCCCCCGACTGGCGCACCCGCGAGCACCACTTGGCCCATGCCTACGAGGCCGTCGCGACCGCACACAACCAGCTCGGACTCACCGACCCCGTCGACCCCGCCACGCGGCCGTACCACACCAGACCCTTTCAGGTCCTGCACGCCGAACGCTTCACCAAGGCACTGACCACCCGCATCACCGACCCGGCCATCAGCTCCCTGCCGACGATCGGCACCGTCGACCAGTTCGTCGACAGCACCGATGTCCTCAGCCATCCGGAACGGACACGCGCCGCCACCGACGCGACGATCTGCTCTCCCCCTGAGAACACCGGCTCAAAGCAATAGAAACCGTCTCGTGCGGACTGCCGATCCATCAGCCCGTCCCCTTCTCGCGCCGGCGGACGGAAAAGGCAAAGGCGAGGAGACCTCTCCTCGCCACTCTTAACTTATAGCGCACCGGGGGGCTTGCGGCAAGGCCCGGGTCGCGGGCCAGAATCGTCGGCCGAAGCCACAACCTGCGGAAATGGGGGGGCACTACGTGCGTGTGCTGTTGTCGGCGAAATGGGAGGCACCGGTGATTCGATCGGCCGGTGCGGTGCGACGGGACACGGTTGCCTCGGAGGTATCGCGATGATCGAGCAGTATGTGTGGGACCTTCACGAGGCTGACGAGACGCACGTCGCGGTCGTCGGCGGCAAGGGCGCGCACCTGGGCGGGCTGTCGCGGATCGAAGGCATCCGCGTGCCGGGGGGCTTCTGCGTGACGACGGACGCCTTCCGGCGGATCATGGCGGAAGCGCCGTCGCTCGACGATCAGCTCGCTCATCTGTCGCGCCTGAGCCCCGACGACCGGGAGGCGATCCGCACACTCAGCGCCCGGATCCGCCGGACCATCGAAGGGATCGCCATCCCGGGCGATCTCGCGGCGGCGGTCACCCGCGCGCTCGCCCGCCTCGGCGAGCAGGCCGCCTGCGCCGTCCGGTCCAGCGCGACGGCGGAGGACCTGCCGACGGCCTCCTTCGCCGGTCAGCAGGACACGTACCTGAACGTCGTGGGGCCGACCGCGATCCTCCAGCACATCAGCCGGTGCTGGGCCTCGCTGTTCACGGAGCGGGCCGTGACCTACCGCCAGCGGAACGGCATCGACCACCGTACGGTCCACATGGCCGTGGTCGTGCAGCAGATGGTCTTCCC
Source organism: Streptomyces sp. NPDC041200 (assembly GCF_055591805.1). Lineage (NCBI taxonomy): Bacteria > Bacillati > Actinomycetota > Actinomycetes > Kitasatosporales > Streptomycetaceae > Streptomyces > Streptomyces sp. NPDC041200. Next base: position 277,060 of record NZ_JBVIZF010000003.1, read on the forward strand.
GCATGCGGCCGGCATCCTGTTCACGGCCGACCCCGTCACGGGCAACCGGAAGGTCGCCACCGTGGACGCCGGTTTCGGCCTCGGCGAGGCCCTGGTCTCCGGCCTGGTGAACCCGGACGTCTTCACGGTCCGGGACGGCGAAGTCGTCGCCAAGACGATCGCCGCCAAACAGCGTGCCGTTCACGCCCTGCCGGCCGGCGGCACGCGGGAAGTGGCGATCGACTCTCAGCGGCAGGGGGAGCCTGCGCTGACGGATGCGCAGGTCGTGCGGCTCGTGCAGCTCGGGCGGCGCATCGAAGCGCGTTTCGGCCGCCCGCAGGACATCGAATGGTGCCTGGTCGATGAGGACTTCCAGATCGTTCAGAGCCGGCCGATCACGACGCTGTTCCCCATCCCCGAGACCGACGACCAGGAGAATCACGTCTACGTGTCCGTCGGCCATCAGCAGATGATGACCGACCCCATGAAGCCCCTGGGGCTCTCCATGTGGCGGCTGACGGCCATGGCGCCGATGTACGAGGCCGCCGGGAGGCTGTTCGTCGACGTCACCGGCCGCCTGGCCTCGCCCGCGAGCCGCGCCAGTCTCCTGGACCTCATGGGAAGAGGCGATCCGCTGGTCAGGGACGCGCTGGAGACCGTCCTCGACCGCGACGACTTCGTCCCGTCGCTCCCGGACGCCCCTCCCGGCACGCCGCGGCCCGGCGGGCCGTCGGCCGCCAACGCACACGCCCCGGTCGAGGCCGATCCGGCCATCGTCGCCGAGCTGATCGAGCGCAGCCAGGCATCCATCGCCGCCCTGGAGCGCGGCATCCGGACGAAGACCGGACCGGCGCTGTTCGACTTCCTGCTGGATGCCTTCGAGGAGCACAAGCGGGTCCTCGGTGATCCGCTGAACTTCCAGGCGATCATGGCGGGGATGGAAGCCACGTGGTGGCTCAACGACAAGCTGCACGAGTGGCTGGGCGAGAAGAACGCGGCTGACACGCTCACGCTGTCCGCCCCCGACAACATCACGTCGGAGATGGGGCTGGCGCTGCTCGACGTCGCGGACGTGATCCGCCCGCATCCGGAGGTGGTGGCGTTCCTCCGGGACATCGAGGGCGTCGAGGACGCGGCGTTCCTGGACGAGTTGGCAAAGCTCGCGGGCGGGACCGAGGCGCGCGACGCCATAGAGGGCTACCTCGACCGGTACGGCATGCGCTGCGTCGGCGAGATCGACGTCACGAGGCCACGCTGGCGCGAACGCCCCACCACGCTCGTGCCCGTGATCCTCGACAACGTCAGGAACTTCGAGCCGGGCGCCGCCGAGCGGCGCTTCGAGCAAGGGCGGCAGAAGGCGCGGAAGAAGGAACAGGACGTGCTGGCACGCTTGCGGGCCCTGCCGGACGGGGACCGGAAGGCCGACGAGGCCAAGCGGATGATCGACCAGGTCCGAACCTTCATCGGGTACCGGGAGTACCCGAAGTACGCCATCGTCAGCCGCTACTTCGTCTACAAGCAGGCCCTGCTGGCGGAGGCCGAGCGCCTCGTGCGGGCTGGCGTGCTCACTGAGAAGGAGGACGTCTTCTATCTCAGGTTCCACGAGTTCCACGACGCCGTGCGCTCGCACCAGGTGGATGACCAGCTCATCCAGGAGCGCAAGGACGCGTTCCGGTCGTACCAGGCGCTCACACCGCCCCGCGTGCTCACCTCGGACGGCGAAGCCGTCACCGGGGCGTACCGGCGCGACGACGTGCCGGCCGGCGCCCTGGTCGGCCTACCGGTTTCCGCCGGGACCATCGAGGGGCGGGCCCGCGTCATCCTCGACCTGGCGCAGGCCGATCTCGAGGCGGGCGACATCCTGGTCACGACCTACACGGACCCCAGTTGGTCGCCCCTGTTCGTCGGCATCACGGGCCTGGTGACGGAAGTGGGCGGCCTGATGACCCATGGCGCGGTGATCGCCCGGGAGTACGGCTTGCCAGCCGTCGTGGGCGTGGAGCAGGCCACCCGGCTGATCCGGGACGGCCAGCGGATCCGCGTCCACGGAACCGACGGGTACGTCGAGATCCTGTCCGGCTGATAGGCCCGCTCCGTCTCGGGCGGCGGTTCTCCGATCCGATGGGAGGACCAAGGCGAGCCTCATGCCGGGGGAGTGCCGCCCCGCGACGCGCCGCCGTCCGGGGCGTCATCCTGCCAGCGGGGGTCGTTCTGCCACTCGGCGTTCCGCTCCTGCGCCGTTTCGAGGGCGCGGGCGGCCTCCTCCGGGGTGCCGTACGGGCCCAGGCGGTCCGCCGCCCGGCATTCCGGGCCCTCTTCGACCTTGTGATGCTTGACGCAGTAGTACCACTCGCCCGGCTTTCCGACGGGACCCTTCCTGAACAGCGCCATCCTGGCCTCCGTCTCGATACCTCACGCCGCGGTCTTTCCTCGCGGCCATGGTGCCCGATCCGGCGCCGATACACTCGCTGATATGTCTGGCCAGTCACTCCTTGTTCCGGGGAAGCTCTCCCCCACCCGCCCCGTCCCCGCCTCGATCCCGCGGCCCGAGTACGTCGGGAAGGAGGGCCCCGCACCGTATGAGGGGCCCGAGGTGCAGGACACCGAAACGATCGAGCGGATGCGGATCGCGGGGCGGATCGCCGCGCGGGCGATGGAGGAGGCCGCGAAGCTGATCGCGCCGGGGGTGACGACGGACGAACTGGACCGGGTCGCGCACGAGTACATGTGCGACCACGGCGCGTACCCGTCCACCCTCGGCTACCGCGGCTTCCCGAAGTCGCTGTGCTCCTCGGTCAACGAGGTCATCTGCCACGGGATCCCGGACACCACCGTCCTCCAGGACGGCGACATCGTGAACCTCGACGTCACCGCGTTCATCCACGGCGTGCACGGCGACAACAACGCCACCTACCTGTGCGGCGACGTGGACGAGGAGTCGCGGCTGCTGGTGGAGCGGACGCGGGAGTCGCTCACCCGCGCGATCAAGGCGGTCAAGCCGGGCCGGAAGATCAACATCATCGGCCGGGTCATCGAGTCGTACGCCAAGCGCTTCGGCTACGGCGTCGTCCGCGACTTCACCGGCCACGGCGTCAATACGTCGTTCCACTCCGGCCTGATCGTGCCGCACTACGACAGCCCGCACCACACGACCGAGATCAAGCCGGGAATGACGTTCACGATCGAGCCGATGCTGACGCTCGGGACGTACGAGTACGACATGTGGGAGGACGGCTGGACGGTCGTCACCAAGGACCGCAAGCGGACGGCTCAGTTCGAGCACACGCTGGTGGTGACGGACACCGGGGCGGAGATCCTGACGCTCCCCTGAGTCATCCCGTGAGTGAAGCGTGAGCCAGAGGTTTTGCCGACAGGGCGTCGGGAAGGGTGTGGTTAGGTCGCCCTAACCTACCTCGGAGGCCGTCTTGGACGCCACGCCCACGCCCTTCTCCGCACTCCTCCGCGCCGCCTCGCACGAGCAGCACACCCAGGTCGCCGGGTCGGCCTTCATGGGCGACCTGCTCGGCGGGCGGCTCGGCGTGGACGCCTATCGGCAGTACACCGAGCAGTTGTGGTTCGTCTACCGGGCCCTGGAGTCGGCCCCCGAGCGCCTCGCGGAGGACCCGGTCGCGGGTCCGTTCGTACGGCTCGACCTGGCCCGCACCGCGGAGCTGGAGCGCGACCTGGCCCACCTCGGCGGCCCCCACTGGCGCTCCGGCCCGCGGCCGCTGCCCGCCACGGCGGAGTACGCGGAGCGAATAACGGCGTGCGCGCGGGACTGGCCCGCCGGGCTGGTCGCCCACCACTACACGCGCTACCTCGGCGACCTCTCCGGCGGCCAGATCGTCCGCGGGATGGCCGAGAAGACGTGGGGCTTCGACCGCAAGGGCGACGGGGTGCGGTTCTACGTCTTCGAGTCGATCCCCAACCCGGCCGCGTTCAAGCGCGACTACCGCACCCTGCTGGACGCCCTGCCGGTGGACGACCTGGAGAAGCAGCGCGTCGTCGACGAGTGCAAGCACGCCTACGCCCTCAACGCCGCGCTCCTGCACGACCTCGGCCACCGATTCCCGCTCAGCGCCTGAGCGGGCCCATCGCGGCCCGCCCGAGGGCCCCATGCCGCATACCGGCCACTTGGCCGAAAATTTGCCATGTGCAAGCAGTTCCTTGGGCTTACATAGACGCTACATAGGCAAGCCTCAACTAAGTTAGGCCCGCCTTACCCTCTGAACCGCGTCTGGAGCCGCCCGCATGCGAGCCGCCCGCACCTCCGTCGTCGCCGCCATATCGGCGCTGACGACCCTCACCGCCGTCGCAGGCTGCGCCGAGAAGTCCGACGCCAAGGGCTCCGGTGCCGTCCAGGTCACGGCGTCGGACAGCGCGTGCGAGGTCTCGAAAACCTCGTTCCCGGCCGGGCACGTGAAGCTCGCCGTGGAGAACAAGGGCTCCAAGGTCACCGAGGTCTACGTCTACGCCCCCGGCGACCGGATCGTCACCGAGCGGGAGAACATCGGGCCGGGCACCAAGGCCGTGGTCAACGCCGAGGTGAAGACCGGTTCGTACGAGATCGCCTGCAAGCCCGGGATGAAGGGCCACGGCATCCGCCAGAAGGTGTCCGCGACCGGCAAGGGCGCGGCGGCCGACCGGAATCCGCGGCTGGACAAGGCGGTGGCCGGCTACCGCGCGTACGCACAGGCGCAGGCCGACGAGACGCTGCCGAAGGTCCAGGCGTTCGCCGACGCGGTCAAGAAGGACGATCTGGAGGCCGCCAAGAAGGCGTACGCGCCCTCCCGCGTCGGCTGGGAGCGCACCGAGCCGGTCGCCGAGTCGTTCGGGGACATCGACCCGAAGGTCGACGTCCGCGCGGACGGGCTGGAGAAGGGGCAGAAGTGGACCGGCTGGCACCGGCTGGAGAAGTCGCTGTGGCAGACGAAGAAGATCACCCAGGCCGACCATGACCTCGCCGATCAGCTGATCACGGACCTCAAGGACTGGCAGAAGCGGGTCGGCACGGCCGAGATCACCCCCACCGGCATGGCGAACGGCGCCAAGGAGCTGCTGGACGAGGTGCAGACCGGCAAGGTCACCGGCGAGGAGGAGCGCTACAGCCACACCGACCTGGTGGACTTCGAGGCCAACGTCGAGGGCGCCGAGACCTCGTACAAGCTGCTCAAGCCGGTGGCCGCGAAGAACGACCCGGCGCTGGCCAAGGAGCTGGACAAGCAGTTCGCCGCGGTGAAGAAGCAGCTGGACGCGTACCGCGAGGGCGATGGCTTCGTGTCGTACGACACTGTCTCGGAGACGAAGCGCAAGGAGCTGTCGGACGGGGTCAACGCGCTGGCCGAGCCGCTGTCCAAGCTCGCCGCCGCCGTCGTCTCGAAGTGAGGGGCGGGTCATGACCGACGCATCCCCCTCGCGCCGCGCCCTCATCGGCTGGGGCGGTGCCGGGCTCGCGCTCGGCGCCGCGGCCGCGGGCGGCACGGCCGCCGCGCTCACCGGCGACGACGGCAGCGGGCCGGTGGCCGACAACGGCGGCGCCGTCCCCTTCCACGGCGCCCACCAGGCGGGCATCGCCACCGCCGTCCAGGACCGGCTGCACTTCGCGGCGTTCGACGTCACCACCGACGACCGCGCCGAACTCATCGCCCTGCTCAAGGAATGGACGCGGGCGGCAGCCCGGATGACGCAGGGGCACGCGGTCGGCGACGGCGCCGTCAGCGACCTCGTCGAGGCGCCGCCGGACGACACCGGCGAGGCGCTGGGCCTCAAGCCCTCCCGGCTGACCCTCACCTTCGGCGTCGGGCCCACCCTCTTCGAGGACCAGAAGGGGAAGGACCGGTTCGGGCTCGCGGGGCGCCGCCCCGAGGCGCTGATCGACCTGCCCGCCTTCCCCGGCGACGACCTCGACGCGGCGCGCAGCGGCGGCGACCTGTGCGTCCAGGCGTGCGCCGACGACCCGCAGGTGGCCGTGCACGCGATCCGCAACCTGGCCCGCATCGGCATGGGCAAGGTCGCGGTCCGCTGGTCGCAGCTGGGCTTCGGCAAGACGTCCTCGACCACCCCGGACGCGCAGACACCGCGCAACATGATGGGCTTCAAGGACGGCACCCGGAACATCCCCGGCACCGACGCCGCCGCCCTGAAGCGGCATGTGTGGGTCAGCGAGAAGGCGGGCCCGGCGTGGCTGGCCGGGGGCTCGTACCTGGTGGCGCGCCGCATCCGCATGCACATCGAGACCTGGGACCGCACCTCCCTCAAGGAGCAGGAGGACGTGTTCGGGCGGGACAAGGGCGAGGGCGCGCCGTACGGCAAACAGCACGAGCGCGATACGCCCAACCTGAAGGCGATGCTGCCCGACGCGCACGTCCGCCTCGCCCACCCCGACTCCAACGGCGGCGTCCGCATCCTGCGCCGCGGCTACTCCTTCACCGACGGTACGGACGGTCTGGGGCGGCTGGACGCGGGGCTGTTCTTCCTCGCGTACCAGCACGACGTGCGCGAGGGCTTCGTACCGCTGCAGCGGCGGCTGGCGCGCACCGACGCGCTCAACGAGTACATCCAGCACGTGGGTTCGGCGCTGTTCGCCATCCCGCCGGGCGTCCGGGACGCGGACGACTGGTGGGGCCGGGCGCTGTTCACCTGACCTCCCACAGCACACAGGGACAGAGAACGAGAGGAAGGCGAACCCCGTGTTCGGCAACTACCTGATCGGGCTGCGCGAAGGGCTCGAAGCCAGCCTGATCGTGTGCATCCTGGTCGCCTACCTGGTCAAGACCGACCGCCGGGGCGCGCTGCGGCCGGTGTGGCTGGGCATCGGCGCGGCGGTCGCGCTGGCGCTGTCCTTCGGCGCGGTACTGGAGTTCGGTACGCAGGAGCTGACGTTCGAGGCGCAGGAGGCGCTGGGCGGCTCGCTGTCCATCATCGCGGTCGGCCTGGTGACCTGGATGGTGTTCTGGATGCGGCGCACCGCCCGCCACCTGAAGCACGAGCTGCACGGGCGGCTGGACGCGGCGCTCGCCATGGGCACCGGAGCGCTGGTGGCCACGGCGTTCCTGGCGGTGGGCCGGGAGGGCCTGGAGACCGCGCTGTTCGTGTGGGCCGCGGTGCGGTCGAGCAACGACGGCTCGGCGGACCCGCTGGTCGGGGTGGCCCTGGGGCTGCTGACCGCGGTGGTGCTGGGCTGGCTGTTCTACCGCGGCGCGCTGCGGATCAACCTGGCGAAGTTCTTCACCTGGACGGGCGGCATGCTGGTCGTGGTGGCGGCGGGCGTCCTCGCGTACGGCTTCCACGACCTCCAGGAGGCGAACTGGCTTCCGGGGCTCCACTCCCAGGCGTTCGACATCAGCGCCACGATCTCGCCGGACACCTGGTACGGCACCCTGCTCAAGGGCGTTTTCAACTTCCAGCCGGATCCCACCTGGCTCCAGGTCACAGTGTGGCTGCTCTATCTGGTCCCCACGCTGACCTTCTTCTTCACCCCGGGTAGGGTGGCGCCGTCCGACGCAGCCCCGAAGGAGCCGCAGCCCCATGACACGCAGGTCATCCCGCCGGCCGTCCATCCTTCCGACCGCAGCGGCGGTGCTGGCGCTGGGGATGACACTGACGGGTTGCATGACGGTGCACGGCGAGCGGGAGAACATCCCGTCGGTGGACAAGGCTGAGGCCGCCGAGGCGCTCCGCGACTTCACCGCCACGTACAACAAGGCGTACCAGGAGCTGGATCCGTCGGTGGTGAGCCAGGTGGAGACCGGCCCGCTGAAGGCGATCAGCACGGCCGACCTGAAGGCACAGCACGCCAACTCCCCGCAGGGCAACCCGAACTACCCGGCACTGAAGCTGTCCGACGCGAACTTCCACATCCCCCGGCAGATCGGGTGGCCGAAGTTCTTCGTGGCGGACACCGACAGCAACCGGGACGGCAACCGGTGGCTGGTGGTCTTCATCCGGGACGGCATCGATGAGCCGTGGAAGGCCGCGTACCTGTCGATCCTCAGCCAGGACGAGGTACCGGACTTCGCGACCGACAAGGACGGCTGGGCCAAGCCGGTCAAGGCCGCGGGCGCGGCGCCCCGGCTCGCCGTCCGGCCGGACAAGCTGAGCGGCGCGTACGCCGACTACCTGATGACGGGCGAGGGCGGCACCTTCGCGGACGGCCAGGCGACGTCGGGGCTGCGGGACTCGCGGAGCAAGTTCAAGAAGACGCCGAAGTTCTGGACGCAGTACATCGACACCCCGGCGTCCGGCGGCGGCTCCGAGGCCCCGGTGGGCCTGCGGACGGAGGACGGCGGCGCGGTGGTCTTCTTCACCTCGCACCACCGGCAGAAGCAGACCATGGCGAAGGGTTTCCGGCCCAACCCGGATGCGCAGGTCAAGGCGCTGATGACGGGCGAGGCGAAGCGGGCGGTGACGCTGACCCGGGTCGCCGAGTCGGCCGTCCGCGTCCCCGCGAAGGACGCGGCCGACCCGAAGGTGGTCTTCCTGAACCGTCTGGAAGGCGTCACAGCGGCGAAGGGCGAGTGACGCCGACCGCTAGCGCCCTATCGGCCACGCCGCGGACTCGTGCTCGTCGTCCTCCTCCGCGGCGAAGCGGGCGCAGGCGTCCGTGAGCGCCTCCAGCAGCGTCAGCGGATCCGGCAACGGCCGCTCCGGCCCGAGGAGCCAGGCCACCCGCCCGTCCCCCGGCAGCCGCGCGGGCGGCACCAGCACATAGCTCCCGCGGCAATGCCACCGCAGCCCCGGGTGCTCGTCCATCGTCTCGGGGTGGCAGTCCAGCTCACACGGCCACCACTCGTCCTCGTCATCCGGCGTCCCGCGCGTCGCCGTGAAGAACAGCATCCGCCCCTGCCGCACGTCCCCGCCGCTCGTCGCGACCGGCCCGACCTCCACCTCCGAGGCCCCCAGCCGCTCCAGGGCCTGCCGCCCCGCGTCGATCGGTACGTCGAGCACATCGTGGACATGGCCGGTGGCGGTGATGAAGTTGGCCTGCGGATCGGTGCGCAGCCAGTGGGCGACCTTGTCGGGGTCGGTCGATGCCTGGGTCGACCAGGCGAAGGAGACGGGGTGCCGGGCGGGGGTCGGGCAGCCGATGCGGTCGCAGGAACAGCCGTAGCCGGAGGGGTACGCGGCGGGCGCGAGCGGGAATCCGGCGGCGGCCGCGGCCATGAGCAGGTCCTCGCGGGCGCTCGCGGCGACCGCTCCCGAGCCGCTATCGCCGCCCGTCGCGCTTCTCGGCCGGCGCAGCCACTGGGTGAACCTGCTCTTGCGTTCCATCTATCGCCTCGCTTCACCGCCGCGACCGGCGGTACCGCCGGTACCCGATCAATGCTGCCACCATCCTGAGCCCGAGGTGGCCGGTGTCCGCATCCGGGGTGACGCCGGGACCCACGTCCGGGTGTCGATATCAGGACATAACCGAACGAGCGCCCCTAGCGTTCCCTTTATGATCACCAGGTATTTTCTGACCGGTGTGGCGGTCCTCACCCTTTCCATACCAGCGGTCTTCCTGGCAGACCCCACCGCCCGGCCGGCCGTCTCCCCGACCGCCCGCCCGCCGGTACGAGGCCTCGACGCGGGCCTCGGCACAGACCTCGGCACAGGCCTTGGCGATCATCCCGCCGCGCTGCCCGCGCCCCCGCGGATCATCTACACGGCCCATCGCGGCGGCGCCCTCGAAGTGCCCGAGAACAGCATGACCGGGCTGACCACCGCCCTGACCCGCAAGGACGCCCAGGTCCTCGACTTCGACATCCGCGCTCTGCGCGACGGCACGCTCGTCGTGATGCACGACGCGACGCTGGACCGTACGACGTCCCAGGCCGGGCCCGTGAACGCCCTCACCGCCGCCCAGTGGCGCACCGTACGCCTGCGCCCCGCCCGCGCCCTGCGCGGCACCTGGAAGCCCGAGCGGCCGCCGACGGTGGCCGAGGCGCTGGACCGGCTCGGCGGACGTACGACCCTGATGGTCGAGACGAAGGACCCGGCCGGACTGCCCGAGCTGGCCCGCATGATCCGCGACCGGGACCTGACGCGCTCGGTCTACGTGAACTCCAACCACCCGGACGTGGCCCGCGAGGCCCACCGGATGGGCCTGCTGGCCCAGCTGTGGCGGTCCGCCCGGCAGATGCGCCACGACCGGCCCGGCGACTGGCGCGGCGTCGTGGACCTGCTGGACGTCGACTACCGGGCCCGGGACGCGGACATACGGCGGGCCGTCGCCTCCGGCGTGCCCCATGTGTGGGCGCACACCGTCAACACCACGGGTCAGCGCGACCGGATGGTGCGGCTGGGGTGCGACGGGATCATCACGGACGCGCCGAGCCTGATGATCACCACCCCGGTGCGGGCGCGGGCGCTCAGCGGGGGCTGAGGCCGCGCAGTGCCATGCCGACCACGGCGTCCGCGTACGCATGGGTGAGCGGCAGTGTCCGCAGCAGCCAGCGGGCGGTGATCGGGCCGATCACCAGCTCCACGGCGATCCGCGGATCGAGGTCCGCCGCGACCTGCCCGGCCCGCTGGGCGGCGCGCAGCCGCTCGACGTAGAGCTGGGCCGACGGCTCCAGCACCCGGCTCGCGAACTCCGCGGCGATCTCCGGGTTGATGATGCCCTCGGCGGCCAGCGCCCGGTAGGGCAGGTCGTACGTGGGCGACAGCAGCTCGTCCACCGTCGCGCGCAGCACGCACCGGAGGTCGGCCTCCAGGTCCCCGGTGTCGGGGACCGCGTACGGATCCCCGCTCCCGGCCTCCCCCGCCTCCCGCGCGGCCCGCTCGCCGAGGGCGACGAACGCGTCCAGCAGGACGGCCGCCTTGGACGGCCACCAGCGGTAGATCGTCTGCTTGCCGACCCCGGCGCGGGCGGCGATGGCCTCGATGGTGAGCTTGGGATAGCCCGCTTCGGCGACGAGTTCGAGCGCGGCATCGAGGATCGCGCGGTGCGAACGTTCATTGCGGCGGGTCGCGTTGGGAGCCATGCACGTCAATGTAGCCGCCCCTTTTGGCCGGGCCCGGCTCGCGTCCGGGGCCGCGCGGGCCACCCCGTAGAATTCACGGAATGCACGCCCCGCACGCCGCCCCCACCGCCGAGACGCTGCGCGCCGCGCTCGCCGGGCTTCTCGACGGACTGCCGCCCCGCCAGGCGGCCCAGGCGGTCGACCGGCTGATCGCCAACTACCGGGGCCGCACCCCGACCGACGCGCCCGTTCTGCGGGACCGCTCCGATGTCGCCGCGTACGCCGCGTACCGGATGCCCGCGACCTTCGAGGCCGTGCGCGCCGCCCTCGACGCGCTGCGCGAGCGCGCCCCCGCGTGGGAGCCCGCCTCGCACCTCGACATCGGCGGCGGTACGGGCGCGGCCAGCTGGGCCGTGGCCGCCGCGTGGCCGGACGGGGGCCACAGCACCACCGTCCTGGACTGGGCCGAACCCGCCCTCGCCCTCGGCCGCGAGCTGGCCGGGCAGTCCCCCGCCGCCCCGCTGCGCGAGGCCCGCTGGCAGCGCCGCGCCCTCACCTCCGACCTCGCCCTGCCCGACGCGACGGACCTGGTCACCGTCTCCTACGTGCTGGGCGAACTCACCGCGCCCGACCGCCGCGCGGTCGTCGGCGAGGCGGCGCGGACGGCCCAGGCCGTGGTGCTCGTCGAGCCCGGCACCCCCGACGGCTACCTGCGCGTCCGCGAGGCCCGCGACCAGCTGGTATCGGCGGGCTTCCAGATCCTCGCCCCGTGCCCGCACAGTGACGCCTGCCCCATCGAACCGGGCGCCGACTGGTGCCACTTCGCGGCCCGGGTGAGCCGTTCGTCGCTGCACCGCCAGGTGAAGGGGGGCTCGCTGGGGTACGAGGACGAGAAGTTCGCGTACGTCGCGGCGACCCGCTTCCCCGCCCCGGCGGCGGACGGGACGGCTCGCGTCACCCGCCACCCCCAGACCCGCAAGGGCCAGGTGCTGCTGGACCTGTGCACCCCCGACGAGGGCCTCACCCGCCGCACCCTCACCAAGCGCCACGGCCCCCTCTACCGCGCCGCCCGCGACACCACGTGGGGCGACACCTGGCCGCCGCCCGAGCAGTGATTCAGCTCAGGGCGCGGGCCAGCGCGGTGGCCGCCGCCGCGCGGGGCGCGCTGTCGCCGGGGCGGCGGCGCGGGTGGACCGTATTGGCGAGCAGGATCAGATAGCAGCCCCGGGACCGGTCCAGCACCAGGCTGGTGCCCGTGAACCCGGTGTGCCCGGCCGCGCCGCCACCCGCCAACTCGCCCATGAACCAGGGCTGGTCGACCTCGAAGCCCAGCCCCGGGGCGGTCAGCATCAGGTCCACGGACGCGGGGAAAAGCACCGGCCCGCCGCCCGCCAGCAGCGCACGGCACAGCACGGCCAGGTCGGCCGCGGTGGAGAAGAGCCCGGCGTGGCCCGCGACACCGCCGAGCGCGTACGCGTTCTCGTCGTGCACCACGCCCCGCAGCATGCCCCGGTCGAGCTTGCCCCAGGGACGCCGCTGGTCCTCGGTCGCGGCGATGCGCGGCAGCCAGGCGCGGGGCGGGCGGAAGCGGGTGGACGCCATGGCCAGGGGGCCGGTGATCCGGTCGTGGACGAGGCCGTCCAGCGGGCGGCCGGTCACCCGCTCCAGGACCCGCTGGAGCAGCAGCAGGTTGAGGTCGGAGTAGCGGCGCGCGGTCCCCGGTGGGGTGCCGGGCGGCTCGGCGTACAGCCGCGCCCACCGGGCCTCGTCCCCCGCGCAGTCGTACAGCGGCAGCTCCGGGACCAGCCCCGAGCGGTGGGTGAGCAGCTGCCGCACCGTGATGCCGTACTCGGCGGCCGCGGTGCACTCGGGGGCGTACGAGGCGACCGGCGCGTCCAGCGCGATCTCCCCGCGCTCCAGCGAGCCCACCGCCACGATCGCGGTGAACAGCTTGGTCAGCGAGGCGAGGTCGAAGACGGTGTCGGCGCGCGCCGGGACCCATCGCGCGCGCGGCAGCTCACGGTCGTACGCGGCGTACCGCACGGCCCAGCCGAAGGCGCCCTCCGCCAGGGGCCCGGAGCCGGTCCCGGCCGTCACCACCGCGCCCGCGCACCAGGGGCGCTCCCCCTCGGGGAGCGCCTCCACGGTGCGCAGAAGGAGGCTCAGGCCACCGTCACGCTCTGCTTCGTGCGTCGCTGCCACGGGCGGCAGAGTCCCATGAAGCAGCCCATGGCGGCCAGCGCGCACACCAGCTGGACGACGGCCATCGGCACCGCCGTGGTCTCGCCCGCGATCCCCACCAGCGGCGAGGCCGTGGCCCCGAGCAGGAAGGTGGAGGTGCCGAGCAGCGCGGACGCGGAACCGGCGGCGTGCGGGGTGCGCATCAGCGCCGAGGCGTTGGTGTTGGGCATCGCCAGGCCCATCGACGACATCAGCACGAACAGGCAGGCCGCGACCGGTACGAGACCGACCTCGCCGAAGAGCCCGGCGGACAGGGCCAGCAGCGCGGTCGCCGCGAGCGTGATCATGGCCAGTCCCACGGCCAGCACCTTGTCCATGCTGACGCGGCCGACCAGGATCCGGCCGTTGACCTGGCCCATGCCGATGAGGCCGATCGAGTTGAGCCCGAAGAGCAGGCTGAACGTCTGCGGCGAGGCGCCGTAGATCTCCTGGACGACGAAGGACGAACCGGAGACATAGGCGAAGAGGGCGGCGAAGGCGAAGCTGCCCGCGAGCATGTAGCCGGTGAAGACGCGGTCGGCGAGCAGCCCGCGCATCGTACGGAGCGTCTCGCCGAGCCCGCCGTCGTGGCGGCGCTCGGGCGGCAGGGTCTCGCGCAGGAAGCGCCAGACGACGAGGGTGAGCAGCGCGCCGATCACGGTGAGGACGAGGAAGACGCCGCGCCAGTCGGTGAAGCGCAGGATCTGGCCGCCGATGACGGGGGCGGCGATGGGCGCGACGCCGGAGATCAGCATCAGGGTGGAGAAGAAGCGGGCCATCGCGATGCCGTCGTACAGGTCACGGACGACGGCGCGGGCGATCACGATCCCGGCCGACCCGGCGAGCCCCTGGAGCAGCCGGAAGCCGATGAGCATCTCGGCGGAGGGTGCGAAGGCGCAGATGGCGGTGGCGATGACGTAGATCACCATGCCGATGAGGAGGGGGCGGCGGCGGCCCCACTTGTCGCTCATCGGGCCGACGACGAGCTGACCGAGCGCCATGCCCATCAGGCAGGCGGTCAGGGTGAGCTGGGCGGTGGCGGCGGAGCTGTGGAGCGCGTCGGTGACCTCCGGCAGGGCCGGGAGGTACATGTCCATCGAGAGGGCGGGGAGAGCGGTGAGCCCACCGAGGACGAAGGTGACGAGGAGGCTCGCGCGGCGCTGCGCGGTCAGTGGAGCGGTGACCTGGGGCGCGGCGGCGGAGGAGGGAGAAGAAGAGAGTTCGGGTCTGTGGGCCCGGTCGGGAGCGGCGGCCGTGAGGCCGGGCTGCTGCATGCTGACCTTCCATGAGTCGTTGAATCGTTGTCTATGCTCTCAGCTGAATTGGAGTGCTCACGACCGAATAAGTCAGGGGCGAGGATGTCCGGACCGAAGAGCGAGCCCGTGCGGTGGGGGATCCTGGCGACCGGCGGCATCGCCGCATCGTTCACGAAAGATCTGCTGGAGATGGAAGACGCGCAGGTCATGGCGGTGGGCTCACGCAGCCCCGAGGGCGCTAAGCGGTTCGCGGAACGGTTCGGGATACCCCGCTCCTACGGCAGCTGGGCGGAGCTGGCCGCCGACGACGAACTCGACGTGATATACGTCGCTACCCCGCACGCGGCCCACCGCGCCGCGGCCGGTCTGTGCCTGGAGGCGGGCCGGTCGGTGCTGTGCGAGAAAGCGTTCACCCTCACCGCGCGCGAGGCGGACGAGCTGGTCGGCCTCGCCCGGACCCACGACCGCTTCCTGATGGAGGCGATGTGGACGTACTGCGATCCGGTCATCCGGCGCATGACCGACCTCATCCAGGACGGCGCCATCGGCGAGATCCGCGCGGTCCACGCGGACTTCGGCCTCCCCGGCCCCTTCGAACCCGCCCACCGCCTCCGCGACCCGGCCCAGGGCGGCGGCGCCCTGCTCGACCTCGGGGTGTACCCGGTGTCCTTCGCCCAGCTCCTGCTGGGCGAACCGTCCAGCGTCCAGGCCCACGCCGAGCTGTCCCCCGAGGGCGTGGACGTGAACACGGGCCTGCTGCTGGGCTGGGACACCGGCGCGGTGGCCCTGCTCAGCTGCTCGATCACCGCCGATACGCCCATGACGGCCGCGGTGACGGGCTCGGCGGGCCGCATCGAGATCCCCCGCGGCTTCTTCCATCCCGACCACTTCGTCCTCCACCGCCCGGACCGCGCCCCTGAGGAGTTCACGGCACCCGACGGCCTGCATGCCTACCAGCGCGAGGCGGCCGAGGTGATGCGCTGCCTGCGCGCCGGCGAACGCGAATCCCCCCTGGTCCCCCTGTCGGGCACCCTCGCGGTCATGCGCACCCTGGACAGGGCCCGAGCGGAGATCGGCGTCCGCTACCCCGGCGAGGGCTAGTGTCGGCTGAGCCCGCGGCGCCCGGATCGCGGCGCCGCGGGCCATCACCGGTCAGACCTGCTGAAGCCCAGGGTTTCCGGCTTCGCTGACGAACGACGCCGCTGTGGTGAGGGGCGCGCCCGGGGTCGTGACCGCGGAGACCGTCTTGTAGTCGGCCCGCGCCTGGTCGCCGTCCAGCTGGACCGTCACATAGCCGCGGCGCCCGTTGTAGAACTTCATGTGCGGGTTGGCGGCCATGTAGGTGGACCAGTTGGCGGGCTTGTCGGCGCCGTCCTTGCCGCTGGTGACCGACGTGCCGACGAACTCGACGCCCAGGGTCTGGGACGACGGGTTGTTGAAGTCCTTCTTGATGTCGAAGGCGTAGTGGACGTGGACGTCGCCGGTCAGGACGACGAAGTTCTCGATGCCCGCCTGCTCGACACCGGCCATGATGCGCTCCCGGGAGGCGGGGTAGCCGTCCCAGGAGTCCATGGAGAGCTTGGAGCGGTCGGCGGTGGTGTTCTTCCGCTGCGAGAAGGTGACCTGCTGCGGGAGGACGTTCCAGGTGGCGGTGGAGCGCTGGAAGCCGTCGAGCAGCCAGCGCTCCTGGGTGGCGCCGGTGAGGGTGCGGGACGGGTCCTCGGACTCGGGTCCCGGGTACTGCCAGCCGTCGCCGTAGGCCTGGTTGGAGCGGTACTGGCGGGTGTCGAGGATGTCGAACTGGGCCAGGCGGCCGTAGTGGAAGCGCCGGTAGAGCCGCATGTCGGGGCCGTCGGGCTGCTGCGGCATGCGCAGCGGCATGTTCTCCCAGTACGCCCGGTAGGCGGCGGCCCGGCGGATGAGGAACTCCTCGGGCGGGTCGTCGTTGTCGTCGATGTCGCCCGCGTAGTTGTTCTCGGTCTCGTGGTCGTCCCAGGTGACGAACCAGGGGAAGGCGGCGTGGGCGGCCTGGAGGTCCGGGTCGCACTTGTAGAGGGCGTAGCGCAGCCGGTAGTCCCCGAGGGTCATGGTCTCGGTGTTGAAGTGCGCGGGGAGGGTGCGGTCGGTGTAGTTACGGGCGCCGCCGACCGCGCTGACGGCGTACTCGTACTGGTAGTCGCCGACGTGGAAGACGGCGTCCAGGTCCTCGGTCGCGAGGTGCTTCAGGGCCGTGTAGTAGCCGTCGTGGTACGCCTGGCAGGACACCAGGCCGAAGCTCATGTCACGGACCCGGGCGCCGTACGACGGGGTGGTGCGGGTGCGGCCGACGGGGCTGGTCCACTTGCCCGCGCGGAAGCGGTACCAGTAGACGCGGTCGGGGTCGAGGCCCTTGGCGTCCACGTGCACGGTGTAGTTGAACTCGGCGTGTGCGGTGGCGGTTCCGCGCCGGACCACCCGGTGGAAGTGCTCGTCGCGGGCGATCTGCCACTCGACCTTGACGGCGCCTTCCTCGGGCAGTCCGTTGCCCGGCTCGTAGGCGCGGGGCGCGAGTCTGGTCCACAGCACGACGGCATCGGGCAGTGGATCGCCGGATGCCACGCCGAGCGTGAAGGGGTTTTCGGTGAGCGCGTCCGTACGAACCTGCGCGGCCTGGGCGCTGGGCAGGTTGGTGGAGAAGGCCAGTGCGGCGGCTGCTCCGGTGACGGTGAGGAAGCGGCGGCGGCCCAGGTGTGCTGCCGCGGCTCGTATCGCCTGCTGATGTGCGGCGTGTGCCATGTGCTCTCCCCTGGCTCGTGACGTCAGAGGAATTGGAGTGTCGAGGGGAGGCCGCACGCTTGCCTATACACGACGCACACATGTCGGCTGGGTGAGGTCCGTTTCCGGATAGGGCGTTTACCGTCATATACCTTGCGCGAGAAGGGATGTGACGTGGCGTACGCTCCGGCCCCATGAACCCAAGCGATGGTGTGCCGGTGGTGTCGAAGGTCGCCGTGGTGACGGGCGCGGGCTCCGGGATCGGCCGGGCGGTGGCGCTCGAACTCTGCGAGGCGGGCTGGTCGGTGGTGCTCGCGGGGCGCCGCGAGGAGACCCTGGCGGAGACGGCGCGACGGGCGGGCGAGGGCCCCTCGCTCCTCGCCGTGCCGACGGATGTGAGCAGGCCGGAGCGGGTGGAAGCGCTCTTCGCGGCCGTACGGGACCGCTTCGGCCGGCTCGATCTGCTGTTCAACAACGCGGGCAGCTTCGGCCCGCGCGGGGTGCCGGTGGAGGACCTGGGCCACGAGGACTGGCAGGCGGTCGTGGACACCAATCTGACGGGCGCGTTCCTGTGCGCGCAGGGCGCCTTCCGGCTGATGCGTGATCAGGATCCGCAGGGCGGACGGATCATTAATAATGGCTCGATTTCCGCCCATGCTCCGCGTCCGCACAGCGTCGCGTACACGGCGACCAAGCATGCGCTGACCGGGCTGACCAAGTCGCTGTCGCTGGACGGGCGGGTGTACTCCATCGCCTGTGGACAGATCGACATCGGCAACGCGGAGACGGAGATGACCGGGCAGATGAAGGCCGGTGTACTCCAGGCGAACGGGGAGGTGGTGGCCGAGCCGGTGATGGACGTGGCGGATGTCGCACGTACCGTGCGGCATATGGCGTCGCTGCCCCTGGAGGCGAATGTGCAGTTCGCGACGGTGCTGGCGACGGCGATGCCGTACATCGGTCGCGGCTGACGGGCGGTGGGTCGTCACCGATCGTAGATAACCCCCGGCCCGATCGAATAATGTGACCGAGCGGAAATTCACCCCAAGAGATCAGCCCCGCCCGCAGATCCGACCGCCCCACGATCGAAGAAGACCGCATTGCGTTCCTTTCCGCTCACTCTGGTCGCCCGGCTGCTGCCCGTCGCCGTCCTCGCCGTCGCAGGCGTGGCCATGACCTCCCCTGCCGACCCGGACGACGCGCGCCCTCAAGCGGCCGACGCCTCCCCGACCCCGTCCGCCGCCGACCAGGACGGCCCCCCGGAGGGCGGCGACCCGGACGGGGGCGGGTCCGGGATCTCCCCGGACGGGGGCGGAGGCGGCGCGAGTACGGCGGGGCGCTACTCCAAGCCGCCGACCGACGCCTGCGGCGCGCTCCCGGCCGCCACCGTCAAGAAGCTGGTGCCGGGGGCGAAGACCAGCGGCGACGCGATGAAGAGCAGCGATCTCTCCCGCCGTTCGGGCTGCTCCTGGCACGCGCTGGAGGGCTTCGACTACCGCTGGCTGGACATCAGCTTCGACGTCACCGGCCGGGCGCCCGGGGGCTCCGGCGACCCGGTGTCCGGCCTCGGCGACAAGGCGACCGTGAGCGACAAGCTCACCAGCGACGACGACCAGCAGGTGCGCGAGGCGGTGGTCACCGTCCGCAAGGACAACGCGACCATCGTCGCCACCTACAACGGCGGCGACTTCGAGAGCCACAAGGCCCCTTCGTCCAAGGTGGTACGCGACGGAGCGATCAGCGCTGCGAAGAGTGCTCTCTCCGCCCTCGACGAATGACCGTTTTCGCGTATGTCGATGAACATGCGCTGTGTTTCGACAGGACGCTTCGGCGACTGGTTACGATCACCGCACCGTAACCAACCTCTGGAGTACCACCGTGTCCGAACCACGCCTGGGCGTCGCCATCCTGACCATGGGCAACCGGCCCAGAGAGGTGGCCGCCCTGCTGGAGTCGGTCGCGAAACAGGACGTACCGCCCACCCGTGTGGTCGTCGTGGGCAACGGATCCCCGCTGCCCGAGATGCCGGACGGCGTGACCGCGGTCGAACTGGACGAGAACCTCGGCGTCTCCGGCGGCCGCAACGTCGCCTGGCGGCGGCTGCGCGCCTTCGGTGACGTCGACGTCGTCATCGACCTCGACGACGACGGACTGCTCGTCGACGCCGATGTCTTCCGTACCGTGCGCGACCTGTACGCGGACGACCCGAGCCTGGGCATCGTCAGCTTCCGCATCGCCGACGAGCTGGGCGAGACCCAGCGCCGCCACGTCCCCCGGCTCCGGGCGGGCGACCCGATGCGCGGCGGCGAGGTGACCACCTTCCTCGGCGGCGGACACGCCCTTTCCGTGCCGATGCTGGACCAGGTCGGCGGCTGGCCGGACGAGTTCTTCTTCACCCACGAGGAGACCGACCTCGCCTGGCGGGCGCTCGACGCCGGGTGGAAGGTGCTGTACGCCCCCGAACTGCTGCTCCAGCACCCCCGCACCTCCCCCGCCCGGCACGCGGTCTATCACCGGATGACCGCCCGCAACCGCGTCTGGCTGGCCCGCCGCCACCTTCCGCTGCCCCTGGTCCCCGTCTACCTCGGTACGTGGACGCTGCTCACCCTCGCCCGCACCCGCGCCCTCGACGGGCTGCGGGCCTGGGCGGGCGGCTTCGTGGAGGGCGTCCGCACCCCGTGCGGCACCCGGCGGCCGATGCGGTGGCGCACGGTGTGGCGGATGACCAGGCTGGGCCGCCCGCCGGTGATCTGACCCCCGCGATACCCGGGTCAGGTGAGCGCGTCCGCCACCAGGGCGGCGGCCCTCGCCACCAGGGGGTTGTCCGTCGGGCCCTGGGGGTCGTGCTTGACCGAGAGCACCGACAGCACCAGCGGGGTGCGCTCCGGGGGCCACACGACGCCCACGTCGTTGGCCACCCCGTACGGCGCGCCGCCGCCCGTCTTGTCCGCCAGGATCCAGTCCGCGGGCAGCCCTTCGCGGAACCGCTCGGTGTTGGTGGTGTTCGCCACCAGCCAGCCGGTCAGCCTCCCGCGGTCCCCGGGGGTGAGCGCACGGCCGAGGACGAGGCGCGCGAAGGTCTTCCCGATGGCGGCGGGGCTGGTGACGTCCGTGTCCCGCCACGGCTCGGCCGAGTTCAGCTCCGGCTCCCAGCGGTCGAGCCGGGTCGTCCCGTCGCCGAGGGAACGGCAGAAGCGAGTGACGGCCGTCGGGCCGCCCAGGTCGCGGAGCAGGAGGTTCGCGGCGGCGTTGTCGCTCTCGCTGACGGCGGCGGCGCACAGCTGCTCGACGGTCAGCCCGCCCGCGATGTTCTCCGGCTCCCCGGTGACCGGGGCGTAGCCCGCCTTCCGGACGAACTCCTCGGTGTAGTGGACGCGCTTGGCGAGGAATTCGCCGTCGCGGTCCAGATCGCGCAGGACCGCGGCGGCGGCGAGCGCCTTGAAGACGGAGCAGATCGGGAAGCGCTCCTCGGCGCGGTAGGACACCGCCGCCCCGCTGGCCGGGTCGAACGCGAACACGCCCAGCCGGGCCGCGTACTCCTCCTCAAGCGCGCGCAGTCGCGCGGTGATGTCCGTGCGGGACGGTGAAGCGTATGCGCTGCCCGGTACGGACACCAGGGCCGCCAGAGCCGTACCGGCGCCCAGGGCCAGCACTTTCCGGCGGGAGGGGGCGGGTGTGGTGGGGTGCACAGGCGTCCTCGTTTCGGGTGGGTGGGGTTCGTGGTTCGTGCCGGAATCGCACGCCGTCAGTGAAGCTCCGGCGCACCGCCCTGTCGAATACACTCTCGACTCCCGTGCGATTCCATCTGGATATCCGCGCATGTCAGGGGGCTCGTTGCTGACGGAACGACATCTGGAAATCTTCGTCGCGCTGGCGGAGGAGCAGCACTTCGGCGCCGCCGCGCAGCGCGTGGGCATCACCCAGCCACCGCTGTCCCAGGGGCTTCGCCGTCTGGAGGCGCTGCTCGGCGTCCGCCTCTTCGACCGCACCCGGGGTGTCGCCCTCACCGATGAGGGGGCCCTGCTGCTGCCCCACGCGCGCCGCGCGCTGGCCGCGCTGGCGGAGCTGCGGGAGGCCGGGGCCCGGGAACGGGCCGATGGCCGGCGGCTACGGCTCGGGCTGGCCCCCGAGGTGCCGCCGTGGGTCGCGGCGGCCGTGGCCTCCGCACCGGGCCGGGCCGGGGAGGGCGGCCGTATCACGGTGGTGACGGCACCGACCGCGACGCTGCTGTCCGAGACCGCGGCGGGGCGGCTCGATGTCGCGCTGGTGCAGCATCCGGCGGTGCTCCACGGCCTGGCGGCGGGCCGCGTGGTGCTCTTCCCCACCTGGGTGCTCTCGCCCGCCGACCAACCCGCCTCGGCGCGGCTGCCCGTGGCCGTACGCCCGAGGGAGGAGGCTCCGGCGGCGTACGACCTGTTCGTGGACACCCTGGCCAGCCGCGGGCGGCGGGTGGAGACCGTCACGGTCACCGACGAACGCGCCGGGCTCGCCCTGGTGGCGGCGGGACAGGCGGTGCTGGTCACGGCCGACCACACGCTGACCGCCCACGGCATCGAGCGCACCCGGGCCGTCGATCCGCCACTGCCGCTGCGGCTGCGGGTGGTGTGGGACGCCCGGCAGCCGGACGGCGAGGGGACCGAGCGGACGGCGCGGCTGCTGGTGGAGGCCCTGTCGCTGCAGGCGGCGGCGCAGGCGGCGGCCCTCGACGTGGCATCGGCACCGGCACAGGCGGCGCGATGAGCAGGGCCAATGACGGGGCCGGGGGCGGGGCCACCGGCTGGGAGGCCCGGGCGCGGCGCGCGATCCGCGGCATGTTCGCCGACGCCGGGGTCCGCGGCTGGCTCCACGTGGCCGATCTGCACCGCCCCGAGGCGTGCGTGGCGATCGACCCCGACGAGCCGGTCCCGGTCGGCTCCGTCTACAAGGTGCCGCTGATGGTCGCCTTCTGCCGACTCGTGGACGCCGGAACGCTCGATCCGCGCGAGCGGATGACGCTCGGCCCCTCCGACCGGATGCCCGGGCCCACCGGCATCTCCATCCTGCGGGACGACATCACCCTCTCCCTGCGCGACCTGGTCGTCCTCATGATGAGCGTCTCCGACAACACCGCCGCCGACGCGGTGCTGCGCCGGGTCGGCACCGAGGCGGTCGACGCGGTGTGCCGGGACCTCGGCCTGCCGTTCACCCGTATCCACGGCGGAGTGGCCACCACGTTCGCGCAGTTGATGGCGGAGACCGGGACCGAGTCGCTGGGCGCGGCGATGCGGCACCTCGCGGACAACGACGCGACCGTTCCGCCCGTCGTCTACAGCCCCCTCCTCAAGGCCTCCGCCACGCCCTCGGACATGGCCCGGCTGCTGCGCGCCATCTGGACCGGCCGGGCGGCGTCCGCCGACAGTTGCGCGTTCATGCGCGACGCCATGGGCAGGCAGGCGTGGACGCACCGGCTCGCCTCCGGGTTTCCGTACGACGACGTGACGGTGTCGGGGAAGACCGGGACGTTCGGGTCGATGCGCCACGAGGCCGGAGTGATCGAACTCGCCGACGGCAGCGCGTACACCGCCGTGGTGTTCACCCAGGCGGCGCGCGCCGACAGCCGGTTGCCGCGCGCCGACGCGGTCATCGGCGCCGCCGCCCGTACCGCCGTGGAGGAGCTGCGCGGCAACGAGGGCACGTAGGCGTCATGCGGGGCCCTCGCCCGGCTCCGGCTCCGGCTCCTCCAGCAGTGCGCGCACCTCCTCGGCGGACGTCTCCCGAAGCTCCTCGCCGACGAGCAGCCAGCGGGTGATGCCGACCGATGCGAGGAACGGCAGGTCGTGACCGGCGATCAGCAGCGCGCCCCGGTACGCCGCGAGCGCGCTGGTCAGCTGGCGCACACTGGCCAGGTCGAGGTTGTTGGTGGGCTCGTCCAGCATCAGCAGCTGCGGGGCCGGGGCGGCGAGCATGGTGGCCGCGAGGGCGGCCCGGAAGCGCTCACCGCCGGAGAGGGTGCCCGCGGGCTGTTCGGCGCGCGCGCCCTTGAAGAGGAAGCGGGCGAGCTGGGAGCGGATGTGGTTGTCGGTGACGCCGGGCGCCATGCGGGACACGTTGGCCGCTACGCTCAGCGCGTCGTCCAGCACGTCCAGGCGCTGGGGCAGGAACCGCAGCGGTACGAGGGCCGTGGCCTCGCCGGACAGCGGGCCCACCTCCCCGGCGAGGGTGCGCAGGAGTGTCGTCTTTCCCGCCCCGTTGCGGCCGACGAGGGCGATGCGTTCGGGGCCGCGCACCGTGAGTTCGGCCCCGCGCAACCGGCCGAAGCGGGGGCGCAGCGCGCTCAGGTTCAGCACGGTGCGGCCCGCGGGGACGGCGGTGTGCGGCAGGTCCACCCGGATCTCGGCGTCCTCGCGGACCGCCTCCGCGGCCTCCTCGCGCCGCTCGCGCGCCTCCCGCAGCCGGTCCTCGTGCAGTCCGCGCAGCCCCGCCGCCGACTCCTGGGCGGACCGCTTGTGCATCCCCGCGACGATGCGCGGGGCCCGCCGCTGGGCGTCCATCTTCTTGCTGTGCCGCTCCCGGCGGGCCACCTTGACCTGGGTTTCCTCCAGTTCGCGCTTCTGGCGGCGGACGTCCGCCTCGGCGGCCCGCAGCTGGCGCTCGGCCGCCTCCTGCTGGACGGCCAGGGCCTCCTGGTACACGGACCAGCCGCCCCCGTACCAGCCGACCTCCCCGGACCGCAGCTCGGCGATCCGATCCACCCGCTCCAGCAGGTCACGGTCGTGGCTGACGACGATCAGCACGCCGGAGCGCCAGGAGTCGACGGCCTCGTAGAGCCTGCGGCGCGCGAACAGGTCGAGGTTGTTGGTCGGCTCGTCGAGCAGCAGCACATCGGGGCGCTCCAGCAGCAGTGCGGCCAGCCGCAGCAGGACGGTCTCCCCGCCGGACATCTCGCCCACGGTGCGGTCCAGTCCGAGGCCGCCGAGCCCGAGCGAGCCGAGTGTCGCCAGCGCCCGTTCCTCGACGTCCCAGTCGTCGCCGACCGTCTCGAAGTGTTCCGTGCTCACGTCCCCGGACTCGATGGCCCGCACCGCGGCGCGGCGCTCGGCGATGCCGAGCGCGGCGTCGACGCGGAGCGCGGTGTCGAGGGTGATGTTCTGCGGCAGATAGGCGCGGCTGCCGCCGATGGTCACCGACCCGTGGGAGGGGCGCAGTTGACCGGCCAGCAGCCGCAACAGGGTGGATTTACCGGTGCCGTTGGAGCCCACCAGCCCGGTACGGCCCCGGCCGACGCCGAGGGACAGCCCGTCGAAGAGCGTCGTGCCGTCGGGCCACTGGAAGGTCAGGTTGGAGCAGGTCACGGCGGCGCCGGACGTGGGGGTATCAGCCATGGTGTTCTCGCAGTCGTCAGCGCTGGGGCAGGGGCGTCGTATGCGAGCACCACGCGGCGGCCAAGCCGGGAGGAGCGGGGGTGCGGTGCCTGTCGGGGTGAGGGACGGCTCATGCACCGAGGTCGCCACACGCGTACGGCAACGCCGTACCACGCGGTGATCGCGAACCTCAGATGCGCAACGTCCACCTCTATCGGAGACAACAGGACGCGGTCACGATAGCGCAGCCGCCCGGCCAGGGCACCGCGTTTTCGGCCGGCCGGGCCGCCGGCTCACACCAGGGCTCTCAGCGCCTCGCTCACGGCCGCGATCCCCGGGGCCGGGCGGCCGGGGAGCCGTGCCACGAGAATCCGGCGCACCTCCGGGGGCGCGCCCTCGACGCGCAGCAGGCTCACGCCCTGCGGCAGCACCGGCGCCATGCGGGACTCAGACCGGCGGGGGTGAGCCGCACCCCGTCGAAGTGGCGCTCGAACAGGACGGCGCCCGCGCTCCGTTCGAGGGCCGCCGCCTGGCGCGAGACCGCCGACTGGGTGTAGCCCAGCCGGGTGGCCGCCGCGGTGAAGCTGCCCGACTCCGCGACCTGGCGCAGGACCCGCAGAGCGGTACTGGAGAAGTCCATGCGACCTACGCATACCAGATATGCCAGATCGTCGCTTGGCGCATGGGCCCCGCCTTCCTAACCTCGCAACAGACCGAGTGAACGACCAAGGAGGTCGGCAGGTGCGCGCAGCGGTTCTGACGGAGTTCGGTGCCCCGCTCACGGTGCGGGAGGTCCCCGACCCCGGGGCGGGCGGCGGCGAGGTGCTGGTGCGGGTCCTCGCCGCCGGTGTCCTCCCGTACGCCGGGGAGGTCTTCGGCGGCGGGCGCGACCGTCGCCTGCGCCGCCGCGCACGGCGGGCCGTTCGACCGCACCGTCCTCACCCCGTCGTCCGGCGGCTGACGGGTTCCGGCATCCGTCAGCCGGGCCCGGTCGCCATCGCCGCGACGCGGCGGGCGAGCCGGGTGGCGGCCTCGCGCAGCTCCGGGGGGTCCAGGATCTGCGCCTCGAAGGGCAGGCGGGCCACGTGGACGGCGAGCCAGTCCAGGTCGTCGCCGCCCGCGACGAGTACGCACCAGCCGTCGCGGTCGTCCTCGACGCGCCCCACCTGGGGCGGGACCAGCTCGCGTACGCGGTCGGGCGGGGCGTGCAGGCGGACGCGGGCGACGTGGCGGTACGGGGCGCCGGTCACGGACTGCTGCACATAGGCGACCGGGTCGGGGTGCTCGCGCGGACGGAAGCGCCAGGTCGTCGCCGCCGCCTCGCGCATCCGGTCCAGCCGGAAGGTGCGCCAGTCGGCGCGGTCGGTGTCCCAGGCCATCAGGTACCAGCGGCGGCCGGTGGTGACCATCCGTACCGGCTCGACCGTGCGCTCGCGCTCGTCGCGGCCACGGGCGGCGTACCGGAACCGCACCCGCACCGCGTCGCGGCAGGCCCGCGCGAGGGTCACCAGCAGTTCGGCGTCGATCTCGACGCCGGGGCCGACCAGTGTCTCGGTGGCGCCGTGCACCGCCCGCACCTCGGCGCGCAGCCGGGGCGGCATCACCTGGTCGAGCTTGGTGAGCGCCCGCAGCGCCGCCTCGCCCGCCCCGGTGACCGTGCCGCCGGACGCCAGCCGCAGGGACACCGCGGTCGCGATCGCCTCCTCGTCGTCGAGGAGCAGCGGCGGCAGTCGGGTGCCCGCGCCGAGCTGGTAGCCGCCGCCGACGCCCGGCGCCGCGTGGACGGGGTAGCCGAGCGTACGCAGCCGCTCCACGTCGCGGCGCACCGAGCGGTCGGTGACGCCCAGCTCGGTGGCGAGTTCGGCGGCGGTCCACGACGCCCGGCGCTGGAGCAGCGCCAGCAGCCGCAGCACCCGTTCGGTCGTCCCCTCGACGGTCATGTCCTCATCGTTCCACCGATCGCGGAAGGAAGCTGTCCGCTATCTGCGGAAGGCTGGACTCATGACCGACCAGACGTGGAACACCCTGCTGCGCGACCAGATCGGCTGGCACTGGAGCTATCAGCTGCGGGACCGGCTCGAGGGACTCACCGACGCCGAGTACTTCTGGGAGCCGGTGCCCGACTGCTGGAACGTGCGCCCGCGCGGCACCGGCACCGCCCCCGTACAGGCCGGGTCCGGCGCGATGACCATCGACTTCGCGATGCCGGAGCCCGACCCGCCGCCGTTCTCGACGATCGCCTGGCGTCTCGGGCACGTGATCGTCGGCGTCCTGGCGATGCGCAACGCCTCGCACTTCGGCCGCACCCCCACCGACTACCAGTCGTATCCGTACGCCGCGACCGCGGCCGAGGCGCTCGCCCAGCTCGACGCGGAGTACGCCACCTGGCAGGCCGGGGTCGAGGCCCTCGGCGAATCCGGCCTCGCCCGCCCCTGCGGGAAGGCGGAGGGTCCGTACGCCGACCTTCCGATGGCGGCGCTCGTGCTGCACATCAACCGGGAGATGATCCACCATCTGTCCGAGGTGTGTCTGCTGCGCGACCTGTATCTGCACACCCACCGGACCCCACGGGAGGCGAGCTGAGATGGCCCGCGACATCCAGATCACCTACGACTGCGCCGACCCGGCCGGGCTGGCCGCGTTCTGGGCCGAGGCCCTGGCCTACCGGGTGCAGGACGCGCCCGAGGGCTTCGACTCCTGGGACCAGGCCCTGGCGGCGATGGGCGTGCCGCCCGAGAGACGCAACGACGCCTCGGCCCTGGTCGACCCGGAGGGCGCCGGGCCGCGGCTGTTCTTCCAGCGGGTGCCGGAGGGCAAGCGGGCCAAGAACCGCGTGCACCTCGACGTACGGGCCGCCCCCGGGCTCGAAGGCGACGCGCGGATGGCGGCCCTGGAGGCGGAGGCCGAACGGCTCGTCTCCCACGGCGCCACGCGCCTGGAGCGCCACGAGCCCGCTCCCCCGCTCTTCACCGGCCACCTCGTGATGGCCGACCCGGAGGGCAACGAGTTCTGCCTCGACTGACCGGCCGGGGAGTACGGGAAGGGCCTCGCGCCGTGGCGCGAGGCCCTGGGTGCCGGACGGCTAGCCGCTGGGCTAGCCGTTCGGGACGCGCAGCTTGTCCCAGCTCTTCTCACCCGGGATGCCGTCGGCGTCATCGCCGGAGAAGCCCAGCTTCCGCTGCCACGCCGCGTACGACTCCTTGTCGGCGTCCGTCCACTGCGGGCCCGGACCCTCCCCGTAGTGGTCGCAGTCCTCGGCGACGAGCCGCTTCCCCATCGCGGTGACGATCTCGCTGTCCCGGCCGTCACGGAAGAAGTCGGCGCCCGGGAAGGGCACGTACTCCGCCGGGGGCTGGGGCTTCGTCTCGTCGGCGCTCTCCGGCGCGGTGCTGTCCGGCTTGGCGCCGAGCCGCTCGCCGACGCGCGTGCGCAGGGAGTCCATCGTGAAGCCGCGGGGGTCCGACTTCCCCGGCTGCCACTCCAGGTGGCCGATCACGGACCGCTCGCTCCAGCCGTGCGCGCGGCACAGGGCCGCGGAGACCTTCTCGATCGCCAGCTTCTGCTCCTCCGGCCACGGGTCCTCACCGTCACCGAGGTTGACGCATTCGAAGCCGTAGAAGCGGGCGTTGCCGTCCTCCTCGGCCTCGTTGTCCTCTGGCAGCTCGGTCTCGTTGATCACCGCGTTCAGGACGTCGCTGTCGCCGAGGCCCGCGTGGTTGGCGCGGCCGTTGCCGACGAGGTGGATCTCGCCCTTCTTGTCGATGACGCCGTGGCACAGCGGCCCGGGGAGGTCCGCGTGGCCGTCGTAGCAGAGTTGGACGGAACTCTCGGTGCCCGAGGTGACGGTGTGGTGGATCATGACGCCGTTCACCGGCCCCCACGGGCCCTTGTCGTCGCGGTTGTGCGAGCGCCAGTCGCGCACTTCGTGGACGGTCAGCCCCTCGTCACGCAGGGCCTTCAGAAGACTGTCGGCGCTCAGGGGTGTTGCCATGGGATGTGCTCCTTCGGTGCCTCTGGTCGTCCTGTACAGACGCCGTGAGGGTGTCCGTCAGTTGCGGTCCCCGGCTTCCGTCTCCGCCTTCAGATCAGCTCCAGGACCCGCACCCCGTACGCGTCCAGTCCGATGTCCGCGACCGGTTCGCCCGTCGCTAGGTCGTGCAGACGGCCGTCCGCCGACGGGCGCGCCGTCAGCGGCTCCGGGGACTGGCTGATCAGCCACACGAAGCGCCGCCCGTCCTCGTGCACCAGCACATCGGCGCCGACGTACGGGGTGCCGACCGTCACCGGGCGGGACACACCGGCGAGGTCGGCGAGCGCCTCGTACAGCCGGTGGGTCTGCTCGGGGTTGGCGCGGTCGGTGCGGGCCGCCATGTGCTCCAGCGGGTAGGTGGCCAGCACGGTGCGGCCGTGGCCGGTGTCGTGGACCAGGAGCGCGGGGCGGCCGCCGTCCAAAGGCTGATCGCACGCGCCCGGTCGTTACGTGGCCAGAGCGGCCAGGTAGTCGTCCAGCAGCTCGACTTGCCGCGCTGGCGGGAACGCCGCCGGGTCGAACAGCGCCTGCACCACCAGGCCGAGCACGAAGGACTGCGCCCCGGCCGCGATGCGCGCGGGGTCGCCGGGGGCCAGCTCGCCCAACTCCTGGGCCGCGGCCACCCGCTCGCCCAGCCGCTCGCGGCTTTGGCCGTACTTGCGGGCGTAGTCGGCGCTCAGGCCGGTGTCGGAGAGCGCGGCGTCCCAGGAGGACACCCAGACGCGGTTGCTGTCGGTGGCCTCGGGGGTCAGCGGCAGGATGTCCAGCAGCGCGCCCCTGAGCGCGGCCAGACCGTCGCCCGTCTGACGGCGGGGGCGGGAGATGGTGCGCTGTTCGAGCAGGTCGAGGGCGTACTCCACCAAGGCGTTCTTGGTGGGGAAGTAGTGCGTGAGCAGCCCGGTGGTCGCCCCGAGTTCGGCGGCGACGGCGCGCAGCGTCAGCCCGGCGAAGCCGCGCGTGGCCATGACCTGCCAGACCGCTTCGGAGACGTCGCGTCGGCGGGCCTCGTGATCTCCCTTGGTACGTGGCATGCCGCCACGGTACATTTTCATAACACCTGTTACGTGAATGGGGAGGCCCTGATGTTCTCGCTGCCGCTGCGCGACGGTGCTCGCCTCGGTCCGCTGGAGGTCTGGCACGCCGAGGAGTTCGCCGACCACCTGGACCGGGCCCGCGAACACATCCGCCCCTGGGTCGGCCCCACGTTCGTCACCGACGACGTGGACGGGGCGCGCGCCACCCTCCAGCGGTACGCCGAACGCCAGGCCGCCGACGGCGCCCGCCTCTGCGGCATCTGGCGGGGCGGCGTACTGGTCGGCGGCGTGATGTTCACCGATGTCCACGCCGCCTTCGGCTCGTGCGAGATCGGCTGCTGGCTGGAGCCGTCCGCCGAGGGCCACGGTCTGATCACACCGGCGTGTGCCGCGCTGCTGGACTGGGCCTTCACGACCCGGGGCCTGCACCGCGCCGAGTGGCACTGCCGAGCCGACAACAACCGCAGCTCGGCGGTGGCCAGGCGGCTCGGCATGACGCTGGAGGGCGTACGGCGCGAGGCCTGGCCGTACGAGGGCGTGCGCTACGACAAACAACTCTGGGCGATCCTCGCCCCCGAATGGCTCTCGCCGGACGAGTCGGCCGTAACGCCGGGCCCTGTCCCGCGACGGGCTTGATCAAGCCCAGCCCCTGGCGCCGAGGCGCCGGATCGGCACTCGGCACAGCCCAAGGCGTGGCCGAGGAACCGCCTCCAGGGCGTACGGGTGGGGCGCATGACGGGCTCCCGGCGGGCCTTCTTCCAGAAAGCCTTCACGACTGTCGCCTGATGGGCTCGCGGCGGGCGAGGAGGCTGTCGAACGGGTCGCGCTGTTTCGGGAAGTCGGGTGCGCAGCCGGGGCAGGCGTAGACGGTGCCGCCGCCGGCGCTCGCGCCGTACCCGATCGCGACGACGACCGGTTCCCTGGTGGGCGTCTGACAGCGGGCGCAGACCTGGGAAGTCACGGGGCCGTCGCCTCCCCGGAGGACTCGGCGGCGATCGCCCACGCCAGGGCCTCGCGGAGCCGGTTGGCGTCGGTCAGGTACCGGTTGGGGCCCACTGGGACGCGCCAGTGGAGGCGCGGTCCTTCTGTCCAATCCCCGGGCGGCGCGCCTACGTAGGTGGTCCCGGCGCCGTGCCCGCCGAGAGCGTGGATCCCACGCCGCAGGCGCCGCCACTGCTGGGCGCTTCCCGTGTGGATGAGCCAGTACATGACGCCGTAGTCGGCGATGACGGCACCGGTCTCGTCTCCGAGTAATTCCAGGGCTCGTTCGCCGATCTCGACGGGGGCGCGTACCACGTCCCAGTACGGGCCGACCTTGACCATCTCGACCTCGCCACGCGGCGGGGTCCATGGCCTGGCCGCGGGTTGAGTAAACGTCATGCAGAAACCTCCGGCGGGTGCGTTTCGCCTCGTGTATGCAGACAAACGCGACTCCCCGGCCGCCGTCTCAGGCGCATGCGGCACACGCTGCACGTATGCGGAACCTGCATACGCAAGCGACCCGGGCCACTACTGTGGGTATCCATCGTCGAGCCACACCACCGCACACCAGGACCGGACATGGTGCAGTCAGCGAACCACCACGCAGGTGAGGCCATCGCCGCCGCCCGCCACGAACGCGGCTGGACCCAGCAGCATCTGGCCGATGTGTGCGGGTACAGCCAGAGCACGATCAGCCGTCTGGAACGCGGCCGACAGTCCGCGCGCGACATCGAGGTGCTTGCTCTCGTCGCCGACCGGCTCGGTATGGCCCCTTCCGAAGTCGGGCTCGCCGGAGAGGCCCCGCACCATCCCGACGTGAAACGTCGTGACTTCCTGGGCACAACGGCAGCAGCAAGTCTGGGGATCCTTCCCCTCCAGGCCAGCGCCGCGCCCCGCCGCCGCCCGGTCAACCCCGCTGTCGTTGGCCACCTCCAGCAGCTCCGCGCCACCTTGGTCCAGTCAGACGGGCTTTACGGACCGCACGCCGCGATCAGCGCCGTCCACGACCACCTCACGGTCATCGAGCAGCAACTGCTGCCCGCAGCCCGTGGTCCCCTCCGCCGGGAGATCCTCAAAACCGGTGCGGAGTGGGCCGAGTTCGCCGGTTGGCTGTACGAGGATCTC
Organism: Streptomyces sp. NPDC041200; assembly: GCF_055591805.1. Lineage (NCBI taxonomy): Bacteria > Bacillati > Actinomycetota > Actinomycetes > Kitasatosporales > Streptomycetaceae > Streptomyces > Streptomyces sp. NPDC041200. The sequence continues at coordinate 308,725 of NZ_JBVIZF010000003.1, forward strand.
GGCCGCCCCGAGCAGTCCCTGTGGTGGTCCGACCGGGCGATGGAATGGGCTCAGGAAGCCGACGATCCCGTGCGCCAAGCTTTCATTCTGATGCGCAAGGCGCAGCAGTCCGTCGGGCTCGGACAGCGGCAGCGGGCCATCGGCCTGGCGGCGGCGGCCCTGCGAGTCCGTGGCGACGTGCCCGCACGTATCCGCGCCTCCGCCCACCTTCAAGCAGCACATGGCCACGCTCTCCTCGGAGGCGAGCTGCCAGCCCTCCGCGCGCTCGACGCCGCCCAGGAACTCGTCGACGGCGACGAAGCGGTAAACGATCAGCTCGGCGGCTACTGCAATGACGCCTACGCCGACGCCCAGCGCGCCACGTGCCATCTGCGCCTGGGAAACCCGACGAACGCCGTGGCCACCTACCAGCAGGCCTTAAAACGCTGGCCCGCCATATACCAACGTGAACGCGGCCTGCATCTGGCCCGGCTCGCCAACGCACACGCCGCCCACCGGGCCCCGGACGCAGCCTGTACCGCCGCCATGGAAGCGCTGAACATCAGCCGTGAGACGGAGTCGCGCCGGACAACCGAAGAGCTTCGCCGGGTGGTGACCAGCCTGACGCCATGGCGACGTACGGCGATGGTGCGCGACCTGACGGATGCCATCGCCGCGGTGTGACTAGGCTGCCCGGAACCAAGATCTGCTGGAGGAGCCCATGCACATCAGCGAGTTGGTCGGCGCCGACGAGTGGCACGCCGTCGAAGGGCGGCCGTACGTCGTCTACAAGTACGCGGCCACGCTGGACGGGCGGATCGCCGCGGCGGACAGCACCAGCCAGTGGATCACCAGCGCCGAGTCCCGGGCAGAGGTCCACGCGCTGCGCGCGGCATGCCAGGCGACGGTGGTCGGTTCCGGCACCCAGCAGGCCGACAACCCCCACCTCGCCGTCCGCTCGGCGAAGGACGACCCGGAGCTGAAGGTGGCCGTGCCGGTCGACGAGCAGCCGTGGCGCGTCATCGTCGACAGCAACGCGCGGACACCCGCCGCCGCCCGGGTGCTGGACGACGCGGCCCCCACGATCATCGCCGTCGCCGACGACGCGGACGCCACGCACCTGGACGACGTGGCGACCGTCCTCCGGCTCCCCCGAGCGAAGGAGGGCCTGGACCTTCACGCGCTGCTGCGCGAGCTGGACGGGCGGGGCGTGCGCGGCATGTTCCTCGAGGGCGGCCCGACCCTGGCCGCATCGTTCGTGTCGGCCGGGCTGGTCGACCGCATGATCGCCTACATCGCGCCCGCGCTCCTGGGCCGTGGCAAGAGCGCGCTGCAGGGCGGCACCATCGAGACGATGGACGACATCCTGCGATGCGAGCTGGTGGACGTCTCCCGCTCCGGACCGGATGTCCGACTGGTCGCCCGGCCGAAGAGCCCGCAGGCCAGCGAATGAGGGCCGGGTGTGCAACGCCCTCTGGAACCCCCTCAGAACCCCCTGGGAGTTATGCAGAAGCGCTCTCCACCCGGTTTGACCAGGTGGGGAGCGATGGCGGCGGACGAGTCGGCCTGTATGGGAGCATCACCTCAGCGCTACCACCTGCGGGAACAGCCGGGCGGCCGCCTCCGTGGCTACTTTGGTGGCCACTTACGCTTCCTGCCCGGCCCGCGCCTGAGCCGTGCGTGTCCTTTCTCCACGCAGCGCACAGGGACGACGGCACCGTCGGCACGCAGCGACACCACGCCGTCGCTATGGAGATGGCCCGCGAACCAGACCTGCGCCCTCCCAGCCGGTGGTCGGCGCAGAACGAGCTGCGTGCGCAAGGCCTCGTTACCGGTGACCAGCACGACAGCACGCCCACGGTGCCGTATCTCGACATTCAGCGTGCGCCAGGGCTGACCGTCGCCCCGCACGTTCCTCTGCAGCTTGAAGCGGGTCCGCAAACGCTGGAAGGCCGGGACCACGGTGGCGAGCAGCAGCATGCCGAGGCCCTTGGCGCCGGCGACGGTGTAGGGCCCGAGCGAGAGCAGCCCGAGGAAGGGTACCGGCGCGACGACCAGAACGGCCGCACCTCGCAGCAACAGCAGCCGCATCGAGCGGCGCGTGGCCGGAAAGGACAAGGCCGGGCCCGGTGGTGGTGCGGGAGCCCGCACCATGGGGATACGGTCCGATGCCTCGGCCGGACGGGCGAGTTCCGACACGGGCACACCTGCCTTGAGGGCTCGTGTCAGCGCTTCGTCAGAGGCCAGGCCCGTCTCCGTGACGGTGGTGCCCCGCCCTACCGCGCGCGGAACCTCCAGCATGCGCTGCGGCCCGCGCTTGCCCGGTACCGCGAGGATGGCCCGGAAACGCGGATCCCCGGCGAACCACAACGTCCCGATCTCCGCCTTGGCTTCGCGCCCCGCCTGCGGGGACATCCGCTCAAGCCACCAGCGGGTGCGCCGACTGTGATCCAGGTAGACCCGTACCCAAGATTCCGGTCTATCCGGATCCGGAACCTGGAACCAGGGCGTTCCGCGATGGGCGGAATGGAGCTGACCGTTCGAGTGCGGAAGGCCCCTCTCATGGACCTGCCACGGATAGGTGCGCAGAATGCGGCGCAGCTCGAACATGCGCCTGACTCGGGGGACTTGAAGGACGCAGACTCCGTAGATTCCGGCGACGAAGTGCGTCATCCCCAGAATCCAGATCAACCACAACGGCGTGGGCAAGATGACGAAGAAGACGACGACGCTTGCCACAAGTCCGAGAGGCACGCCAAGGAGATGGAGCGCGAGGCGGACCTGGCAGGCACGACGGGTGGCTGCGTGCTGCCAGGCAGTGTCACCGGTGGCGGGAGAGGGCACAATGCTGGAGTGACGGGTCACAGGAGGATCGGCGGGGTGTCTCATACTGTCTCTCTGCGGTAATGAATTGTCATTCGCTACTGCCACGACCTTGGCATTGACCCAACGGCCGCGCTCCCTCAACGCTGCATTCTCGCCTGCCCCTTGTGCCACAAAACCCAGCACCGAGCCAATGAAGAGCGGCAGCAGAACCTGCTACGCCAAGCACACGAGGTAGAACAACAGCCATCGCAGATACAAAACCACCCGGGTAACCAACGGAGTCGCCCTTGCTGTCAATCAACGACGATGTCGCCCGGATGCACCACCTTCATGCTGCGAGCGAATGCGTCGAACGCGTCGGCGTTCGCGGTCACCCAGTCGATGTCGTCACTGACGGTGCGCAGAGACAGATCGATGCCGTAGGAGTCGACGCGCCATCCGTAGTTGACCGAGCCGGCGCCCCTTCCCTCAAGGATGGGAACGGCGATCCACCCGTCCGCCGGGTCTTCGGTGAAATCGAGTGCGTACGTCATGCTCATGCCGCGCTCCATCGGAAGGTCGTCATGACGGTGTCGAAGAGTCCGGAGTCCCGCACGGGCAGCAGCTTGCGGCGCCTCGCAATCATCTCTCGGCCGGCTCCCGGCTCGCATCCCTTTCCGCGCCCGCGGGCTCGTCCCCGTCCTCGTCCACGAACTCGATCTCCGGCTCTTCAAAAGACACCGTCTGGAGGATCGCCGTCATGACGTCGCAGAACTCGGCCCAGTAGTCCGTGGATGCGGTGTGGAGGGTGAAGACCGCGGTGAACGGGCCCGAGGGGAAGGGGATATGGACCTGGATCTGTCCGGTGAGAAGCTTTGTCGCCTCGCCGGTCGCCGTGATTTCCGGATTGAGCCGGTACTCGGTCAGCGTGACGCAGGAAACCGCGGGACCGCACGGCAGATCGAGCGGACGGGCGTCGTTGTGCTGGTCGCGAGAGAAAGTCTCAAGAATGTGCGTAGCGGCCTGGCTCGGATCATTCGGGTGCCGCTCCGTCGGGACGACGGCCAGGGTGAAGGCGCATTGGACGACGCCGAGGGCGGGTTCGTGTCCGCCATCGGGCTGGTCCTTCGATGCGGCAGTGTCGCCCTCCGCCGTTGCGCCCTCCAGCGCGCCGTCCTCCGCCGTGGAAAAGAGACCCATCGCGGCGTACGAAGCCCCGGTACCTTCCATGGTCTCGGCTATCGCGGCGTAATATTCCGCAGCGGGTTCCCAGATACTCTCGTCACCACGGGAGTAGAGCCCGCGGACGAATTCCAGGGCCCGCTCGGCACGTTCCTCGGCCGTGTCGGCGAGGGGCAACGCGAAAAAACCGTCGGGGACGAGGAACCAGATGGGAGGGCGCTCGAACGCGTCGGCTGAGACCGGCAATGAGGGGCTGGCGGGCGCGGAGGGGGCTGTCATGAGGTAGGGCCATTCTCGGCGGAGGAGGAGTAGAGGTGCCGGACGTGGGCGAGAAGCGCCTGTCCTTCGAGTTCCGTGCCCTCGGCATCCATGATTGTGTAGTCGCCGCTGATACCGAAGCGTGAGTCGGTCGTCGGCTCCGCCACGGCAATCCGGTAACACCCGCATGTGTACCGAGTGACGGTCGGAGGCCCGGCATCCCAGAGCTGGGCCGCCGCGAAGGCCTGGGCGGTCGCCTGATGGGCCGGTGGGAGCGATTCCAGCGGAATCAGGTCGAGAGGACCGATGAGGTATTCGGTGAGATCAGATCGCGAGTGGGCCTGGAGCCTGCACCAGGAGCCGTCCTTGAAGACGAATTTGATGTCCCATCCGTCCTTGAAGTTCTTACGCTCGACCGCTGCCATGGCGGAGCGCGGCACCTCCCAGAGCATCTCGTCTTCGATGATTTCTGTGTCTTTGTGAACGGGCAGTCCGACGATCACGAGGCGACGGTCGGTGACGATGGCGTGGGTGGTGTACTTCTTCTCGTCCACGCGACCAGGATCCAGCTGCCAGGGAAGGGTACGAGCGACAGTGCCGGGCGCCGCCCACATCACGGGAAAGTCCTCGATCTCGTCGGGCCGGTCGTGGCTGGTGTCCGATCCGGCGTCCGGGTCGGAAGGATCCCGCCAAGTGCCGCCGCCAGGGCTCCCGCCCTGTGAGGTCAGGATCCCTCCTACGATGACCCCCACCGCGATGAGAACCCCTTTGACGGTGTTACGGGCTCCCGCGTTCGCCTGGGTGCGGGCCGTGTAGCTCGGACCGTCGGGCCAGCCCGGGAGTTCACTCTGGATGTCGCGGCGTTCGGTGTCGCGGAACCAGCGCATGCCCTTGACGGTCATCGCCGCGCCCGTGGCGAACCGGACGGGGGTTCGGGCGAGGAGGGTTTCACCCGGTTCGGGCTGCCAGATGCTCATGTGCGTATGCGTCTTCCTGCGTGAGGGCTCTGAGCCTGCATCCGTTGATTCTGATGGGCCGCTCAGTGAGCCGCAGCCGACTTCTGGAGCTGGTCACCCGGGAAAAGGGCCTCTCCCACGTGCTGCGGGATACTCAAGATCTTGGGGGCAATCTTGATTCCGGCATCGATGGCGATTCCTGCGCCCGCAGGGTTGATATTCACCCCCGGGATCATATTGAGCCCCTTGGATCCGATGAGCTGACCATCGAGATATCCGGCCTTGGCGACACCACCCATGCGGGACATCAGACCGCTACTCTCATGCGCGATCTGGAACATTTTGTTGGAGCCGCCACCGATCTTCAGCAGGCCAGCCTTGCCGATTCCGCCCGTGAGACCCTTCGAGTCCTTTCCCCAGGCGATAATCTTCGTCGCACGCTGCGGAATCTTCGTGGCCGCGAACCCTTTGCCGAACTTGGCGACCACGCCGTCCACCTTGCCGACCACCTTGACGCCCTTACCGAACAACCCGATTCCCGGCAGCAACCCCACCGCGTCCAGCCCCATCTGCAGCCAGCTCACATCGGCGCCACCCGCCTTGGCCAGCCCGTGCGCCGCCAGCGCGCCCGCACCCGCGATGAGAGCGGCGGTGCCGAATATCGCCGCGAGAGGCGGAAAGGGAAGCGTGAGGATCGCCAACGTGCCCAAAACCGCGGTCAGATCGCTCAGCAGGTCACCGACCAGCTTGAAGTCGTCGGCGTGCTCCTCGACGAAGCCGGCCACGTCGTCGAACAGGCTGTCCTCGACCGCGTCGTCGAGGGCCCGCCGAATTTGGTTCGCGATTCTGTAGCCGGCGGTCGTGTAGTTGGCCACGGCCTCGTCCATCCGGTCCTTGGCCTCCTTCAGCGCATCCTCGTCCTTCTCGTCGGCCAGGGCTTTGGTGCGAGCCTTACTTGTCTCGCTCTGGGCATGTTCGAGTTCGCCCGCCCACTCGCGGAGCAGGCCGCCCACCTCGTCGTACCTGCCCTCGGCCTTGGCGAGCTTTCCGGCCAGATCGTCCGCGCCTTCTTTGAGCTTATCGGCGTACTTTCCCTTGAGATTTTCGCCCTTGCCGACCTCGCGGAGTTTCTTCGATTGCTCCCGAATGGTCTTCCCGATGCCTTCGAGCCGGCGGGCCTCACCCCTGATCTCGTGCGGGTCGCCCGGGGTCGGATCCTTTTCGGCGAGCGGGGACCAATTCACTGGACGATTACTCACGAGAACCTCACTCCTTGTCGCCGTCGACCTGCTTGAACGAACTGATGGTTTTTCTTACCCGCTTCTCCACGTCCTCCATCTGCTTCATGAGGTCTTTGCGGTACTCGTCCCAGCTGTCGGCGAAGTCCTGCATCGCATACTTGATCGAATCATGTCCGTACGATTCCGCCATCGAATCCTGATTGGCTGCACATGACTCGAATTCCCTTTTGAGGGTTGCGAAGTTCTTCTTGATCGTTTGGAGCTCGTCGTAGGAGACGATCAGCTTGCTCATCTATTGCCCCCGTGGAGTTTCCTGGAAGGGACGCCTGCCGCCCCGCGCACCCGCGGGCCGGCAGGCGTATCGCTCGTTCTATGGGCCTCAGCCCACCGGTACAGTCACCGTGAAGGCCTCGCCGTTCCCCAGGTGCAGCAGGCCCTTGCCCGGGGTCACCGGGCCGCCCACCGCGCTCCGGGGCAGGCGTACGCCGATCAGTTCGCCGCTCGACGTGTCCTGCGGGGAAAGCAGCAGGCCGCGCTTGGACTTCTTCAGGTCGACCTGCCAGCCGCTGAAGCCCGAGCAGACGTCGTCCTCGTCGCCGGCGATGACGATGCCGATGCCGCGGTCGGCGCCGGTCGCGATCAGCCTCTTGAACTCGTCCTCCGCATCGCAGTCCTCAAGGAGTTCGCCGTCGTCGATCAGGACCACGATCGGATGCTCCAAAGACGCCGTGGCCACGGCCTCCTTCAGCTCGTCCTCCTCGATGTCGCTGCCCGTGAAGACCGCCAACACCCCCTTGTAGCCTTCCAGTTGGCGCAACGGAGAGGTCCGTGGGGCGGCGATGACCAGGCGGGCGCTGCGGCGGCCCACAAACGTGGCCGCCAGGTTCATCAGCACGGTCGAGCGACCCGACTTCGCCGGGCCCGCGATCACGAAGCCCGGCTGTCCCTGTGCCAGGTCCGGGCCGAAGGCCGTCAGGTCGTCACCGCCGACGCCCACCAGGCTCCACAGCCGCGAGGCGGACACCGCCGGGTCGACGTACTGCCACGCCTGGTTCAAGGTGATGCGGCTGGGCAGCGAGTCCACCCGGAACGGCCGCAGGGCCCGCGGCACTGCCGCGTCCCGGTGGGCCGCCCCCTCTCCGATGGCCACAATCACCGCGTTCTGGCCCTGCCCGGTGGCGTCCTCGCCCAGCAGCGCGAACTGGATCTCCGTACCCGTCTCGTTGCGGAACGCGCGACCCGGCGCGATCTCGTCCGGCACCTTGCGGCTGTTGAGGCCCAGCATCGAGAAGTCGGTACGGTCCGAAAGGCGCAGGGCGAGCTTGTCCTCCGTCAGCGAGGAGATCCGGCCGGTGAGGAGCTGCCGGTCGCCCGTGATCACCAAGTGGATGCCGACGCTCGCGCCCTCGCGCATCAAGGTCAGCAACTCGTCGGTCAACTCGCCGTGCTCCAGCTCGCCCAGGGACGAGACCCAGCCCTCCCAGCGGTCGAGCAGCAGCACGATGTGCGGCAGCCGCTGGTCCTGCGGCGCCCCGGCGCGCTGCTCGCCGATGTCCGCGAAGCCGTACTGCGCGAGCAGCTCCTGCCGCCTGCTCGTCTCCGCCGAAAGGCGGCGGACCAGGCGAGTGGCCCGCTCGCTCTGGTTGCGGCCCACCACCGCGCCGCAGTGCGGCAGCTTGGCCAGCGCGTTCAGTGCGCCGTTGCCGCAGTCGATGCCGTACAGGTGGACGTCGGCGCAGGAGAGAGTGCGGGCCAGGGAGCCCGCGATCGTTCGCAGCACCTGGGAGCGGCCGCTGCGCGGCGCACCCGCGACGAGCAGGTGGCCGAAGGTGGCGAAGTCGATCGCGGCCGCGCGGCGGGACTGGCTCGCCGGAAGGTCCTCGATGCCGTACGGCACCGGGGGCAGTGCGCCCTGACCCTGCACCGGCGGCAGGTCCTCCGGCAGCACGGTCTCCGCGAGGGCCGGCAGCCACGGGCTGTGCTGCTGCGGGATCTGCAGGTGGGCGTTGGCCTCCCGGATGGCGTCGACCAGGACCTTCAGATCGGTGATCTCCTCTTCCTCGCTCTTGGCGGCCGCGGGCTTCACCAGCGCCTGGCGGCCCAGGTCGGCCCAGTCCAGCTCCCCGGTCCACGGGGCGAGGGCCATCGGGTCCACGGTGCCGGGGCGGCGGCCGCCGACGCGGCCGGACTGGAAGGGAATGAGGGAGGCCGCGCCGGTGCGCACGTAGGCGCGGCCCGGGTTGTTCTTGGAGATGTTGCCGGCCTCGGGCGAGTCGATGACGTCCGTCGACTCGCCGCCGTCGGTGACCCGCAGCGCGATCCGGAGGTTGGTGTTGGCCCGGATCTCCGGCGAGACCACGCCGGACGGCCGCTGGGTGGCCAGCATCAGGTGGATGCCGAGGGAGCGGCCCCGCTGGGCGATGTTGACCAGGCCGGTGACGAAGTCCGGCATGTCGCGGACCATGGACGCGAACTCGTCGATGACGAGGAGCAGTCGGGGCAGCGGAGCCGTCCCCGGATTACGGCGCACCAAGTCCTGGTAGTCCTCGATGTCCTTCGCGCCGACCTGGGCCAGGATGTGCTCGCGGCGGTGCAGCTCGGCGCCGAGCGACTCGAGGGCGCGTTCGACGAGGTGGGCGTCGAGGTCGGTGACCATGCCGACGGTGTGCGGCAGGTGGACGCAGTCCTTGAACGCGCTGCCGCCCTTGTAGTCGACGAGCACGAAGGTCATGTTCTCCGGCGTGTTCGCCACCGCGAGCGCGGCGACGATCGTCTGCAGCAGCTCGGATTTGCCGGAACCCGTCGTACCCGCGATGAGGCCGTGCGGCCCGTCCTTGCGGATGTCGATGCCGAAGGGACCATCGTACGACTCGCCGACCATCGCCAGCGTGGACTGCCCGCCGGTCTGCCAGCGGCCGACCACCGCCCCGGCCGTCGGCGGCTCCATCCCGATGACGTCAAGGAGGCGGCTGGCGTCCGGCAGCGCGCTGTCCGTCGCCTCACCGCTGATGTCGCGCAGTGGGGCGAGCGCCCGGGCCACCCGGGCGCACCAGGCCGGCGAGACGAAGTCGGGCCGTACGCCCAGGATCTTGTCCTTGCCCTCCTGCTGCACGCGCAGCCGCAACACGGAGGGGTCGATCTGATCCGCGGCCGTCATCGCCGCGGGTGTGGGGGCGCCGCTCTGGTTGTCGAGGGAGAGCAGCACGGCGGCGGTGTTGGTCAGCCCCTGATTGTCGGGCGTCGCGGCCGACTTCCTCCGCTTCCCCTTCCCCTTCCCCTTCCGACGCGACCTGTCGGCCTCGGCCGCCGCCTTCTTCCGCTCCTCCGCTTCGGCGGCCTGCCGCAGCGCTTCGACAGCGTCGCTCGCGCCGCCGCCGGCCTTCTGCTCGTGCCGGGCGTGCCGGGCAGTGCGCGGCTCCGCGATCACGATGCCCTTGCACTCGCCCGGCAGGAAGCGCTCCTCGGCGTCCAGGCATATCGCGTACATCGATACGGCCGGGCCTTCCTGCAGCAGCCGTACGACGCCGGGCATCGAGCGCAGCCGACGCGAGCCGTCCCAGACGACGACGATGTCGGGGTCGGAGAAGCCCACCTGACCGCGGTTCTCCTGGGCGGCTTTCTGCCTGGCCTCAAGGATCTGGGTGAGTTCACCGATTCGGGCGCCGACGGTCTCGGCGTCGTTCCCGATGAGGACGTTGGTGTCCTGCGCCGTCGGACGGGCATGCGGCAGCCAGCGGACCCAGTCCCAACCGGGCTGCGCGTTCATCTCGGTGAGCACGTAGAACTGCACGTCCAGCGGGCTGTGCAGGGCGGCCGTCTGCGTCACCGTCCACCGCGCCAGGCTGCGGGCGGTGTCGTCGGGACCCGCGAAGCCGATCACACCGAGCTGGCCCAGGTGCAGGGCGACGGGGGTGTCGGCGATGTCCCAGGTGACCTGGCGGCGGTGGTCGTCCTGCTCGGGGTCGTCGAGGACGACGGCGGAGGGCAGCCGTCCGGTGCCCACCCGCAGCAGCAGGTGGTCGGCGTCGCTGCGGCGGCGCTCCCACAGACGGGTGCGGGGGCCAGTGGCGTTGGCCCAGATGCTGCCGGGGTCCGGGTGGTCGAGGCGACGGTCGCCGCGCTCCAGGACCAGCGCCTCCTGAGCGTCGAGCTCGATCCTGGCCTTGTGCTCCTCGTACTCCTTGACCTGCTTGGCGTGGGACTTGCGGCCGTGCTTCTTGTCCCAGAAGTAGTTGCCGATCATGATCAGCGGGCTGAAGAGCGCGATCAGCAGGTACGTCGTGCGCCCCATCACCAACGCCATGGTGACGGCCATGGCGAGCGGGGACAGCGCCATCAGCCAGGGCAGCGGCCGGGCCTCGAACTCCTTCGGGGGCGCCGGCAGGCGGAACTTGGTGGTGCGCTCCGGCGGGCGCAGCCGCGGCGGGCGGTTGTAGTCGAGCCCGGAGCCGTCGTCGGACCACTTGAGGGCCGCGTCCGGGGGCGTGTAATGGGCCACGTCGATCAGAGTGTTGCCGATGGCGAGCTGGGAGTCGACGCGCAGTTGCTGCTGCCCCTCGATCGGCTTGCCGTCGACCCGCACCTCGCGCGTGGGCCCCTTGCTCCCGGGCGCCGCGCCGGGCTTGCCGGGCTCTCCGCCTTGACCGACGTGCACGGCCAGGCGGAGGTCATCCGGGGCCACCACGTAGAGCGTCAGGACGCGCTGGGGCACCTCCGGGTCATTGACGATCAGTTGGCAGCCCTCGCCGGACCCTATGTCGTACCGGCCGATGCCGAACCGGTACACGGCACCGGCGTCGGGCCCGCCGGCCACCCGGAGCTCGATGACACCGGAGTGTTCGCCGGGCAGCGTGCCGGAGGGGTCGTCCAGGCTCACCACCGCGCCGTCGCGCAGCGGAGAGGTGGCGACGGTGTGCTGGGGGTCCACTGGGTGGTTGTCGACGTAGAGCACAGGACCGGGCTGTCCGGGCGCGACCCCGCCGCGCACCCGAACTGCCAACTCCCATGCGACGGCGTCGATTCGGGCCTCGGGATCGGCATCGAGGACGAGGTCTTTGCTGGCGTTCGTATAGAGATCGACGACAGTCAGCTTCAAACGCACACTTAGCTCCTCCTCGAAATACCTCTCTCGGAGGAGAGAATATCCTCCCGGAAACTCGTCCGCGCACCCGCCGTATATGTCAACAACCGCCCATTTTGAGCGAGATAACGGCCGTCGTCCGGCCCTTATGTGCACCCTGTGCGGACTAGCGACTAAGGTGCCCAACGGCGCGTGCCCCACCCGGTGCACGCCACGCGTATACCGGGAGGGGGAACCTCGCGGTTGTCTGACGGAGGGAACAAGCGTTATGGCCAAGGACCTTGATGTCACATATGAGGACATGCGGGCCGCCGCGAAGAAGATGAACCGCGAGAAGGAGCGCATCGAGGAGAAGCTTCACGACCTGAAGTCCTACATCGACGACCTGCTCGAGAACGGCTTCGTCACCCGGTCGGCCTCGAAGAAGTTCGGCCAGGACTTCAGCGAGTTCAAGCAGGGCATGTCGAAGACCAACGAGGGTCTCGACGGCCTGGCCCAGTACCTGGAGAAGGCGGCGGACTCCTTCGAGAACATCGACCACGAGCTCGGCAAGTAAGTCGGCGACTGCCGCGGCTGCGCCTTCCTGCGCGCACAGCTCCGGGGGTGAGGGTGGTGTCGGCCCAATTCAGGCCGACACCGCGCTCACCCCCTTGCCGCTTTCTGCGGCGAGGGGGTGAGCGCGTAATGAGCGGCCGGGCGCCGCGACCGCATGATCTCCACTTCCATTACATCCCTTACAGCACATCCACAAAGTATTCACAGGCACCCGCTATCGGCACCCTTGTCCATTTGGCGGCAGTCCCCGTTGCCCTGGCGATATGGCGGCGGAATTTCGTGATTCTTTCCCTTGTGCGCCCGATAACGGCACGGAGAATTGCGCCACGGACAAGGTGCGTGGCGGCACGCCGCATACGGCGGAAGGGGGAAGGGCGGACGAGTCGGCCTGTACGCCGGGTTCTGTCTCCCGTGGGCCTTACGGCCCGCGAGGAGGCGGCCATCCATCTAGGGCCGGCGTTGCCGCCGGCCTCGTGCGGTCTACCCGCGGACTCGGGCGGGCAGCCCTCGATCATCCGCGCAGAGCCGCCTTGCGGTGGCTCCTCTTGACCTTGCTCCGGGTGGGGTTTACCTAGCTGCCCAGGTCACCCTGGGCACTGGTGGTCTCTTACACCACCGTTTCACCCTTACCGGGCGCCTTGCGGCCCCGGCGGTCTGTTTTCTGTGGCACTGTCCCGCGGGTCACCCCGGGTGGGCGTTACCCACCACCCTGCCGTGTGGAGCCCGGACGTTCCTCGGCGGGATCCCGAAGGACCCCGACGCGACCGCCCGGCCGGCTCGTCCGCCGTAGTGACCATGGTACCGGCCCGTGCGGGGCGGCTCAGACGAAGTCGGTCGTCTCCAGCGAGAAGGAGAACGGAGCGGGCAGGTCGAGCTGCTTGCCGAAGGGGACCGTGACGTGCTGGCGGTAGTCGGCGCCCTCCGGGTCGCTGAAGAGCGTCAGGTCGCTGTTGTCCCGATCGACGAGGAGGTAGAGGGGGATGCCACCGCGCGCGTAGCAGTGGCGCTTGGCCTTGCGGTCCCGGTCCGGTTTGGTCGAGGTGACCTCAACGACCATGGACACGCCCTCGCAGGGCATCCAGGAGTCGGCGCCCCTGAAGAGCCTCAGCTCTCTGGGTGCGAAGGTGCCGTCCGGGATCACATGGTTGCGTACGCAGAGCCCGCCACGCGGAACCTTGAGCCCCTTGTTGCCCGAGAACCGCATGCGCGTCTCAGACTGCATGAACACCTGCTCAGCGATCACGCTGATGTGATCTTCGTGGTCCCCGTCCGGCGGCGGTGTCACGACGATTTCCCCCTCGATCAGCTCGGCCCGGAAGCCTTCCGGCGTATCCAGGGCCAAGAAACCCTCCAGCAGGACGTGGTCGTGGTCCTGCGTGAGCGGTTCGTGTGCCATGGCGCTCATGCCACCCTCTTCCCTGTCTCGCCGCCAGCCTAGGTACCGAGGGGGTCGATACCCGGCGGAAAGAGTCTTCCTCACTCGATCGTGGCACAGAAGCGCGCACGCCGGGGCGGCTCCGGCGGGCGATCTTGCCCTCTCGACATGGCGCGCAGTGTCCCGGGACACTGCTTCGACGGCTGGGCACCAACGCCGACACCAGGAGCGAGGACATCGTGAGCGAGAACAACAGCGACTGGTGGCGGCAGGCCGTCATCTATCAGGTCTATCCCCGCAGCTTCGCCGACTCCGACGGCGACGGCATCGGCGATCTGCCCGGGGTGACCAGTCGGCTGCCGTACCTCGCCGGGCTCGGTGTGGACGCCGTCTGGCTGAGCCCCTTCTATCCGTCCGCGCTCGCCGACGGCGGCTACGACGTGGCCGACTACCGCGATGTCGATCCGCGGCTCGGGACGCTGGAGGACTTCGACCGCATGGTCGCGGAGGCGGACCGGCTCGGGCTCAAGGTGATGGTGGACATCGTCCCCAACCACACCTCGGACGACCACGCCTGGTTCCAGGAGGCCCTGCGCGCGGGCCCGGGCAGCGCGGCCCGGGAGCGGTACGTGTTCCGCGAGGGGCGGGGGCCGGGCGGGGGGCTTCCGCCCACCGACTGGGTCTCGTGCTTCGGCGGCCCCGCGTGGACCCGACTGCCCGACGGGCAGTGGTATCTGCACCTCTTCGCCCCCGAGCAGCCCGATCTCAACTGGGACCACCCGGAGGTGCGCGCCGACTTCCTCACCACGCTGCGCTTCTGGTCCGACCGGGGCGTGGCCGGATTCCGGGTGGACGTCGCCCACGGGCTGGCCAAGGACCTGGCGGAGCCGCTGCGCGACATCGGCGACGTGCCCGGCTACGAGCCGGAGGACCTGCCGGAGGACGGCAGCCATCCGCTGTGGGACCGCGACGAGGTGCACGGGATCTTCCGCGAGTGGCGCAGGGTGTTCGACGAGTACGACCCACCGCGGATCGCGGTCGCCGAGGCGTGGGTGCGCAACTCCCGCCGGGTGTCGTATGCCCGCGCCGACGAGCTGGGCCAGGCGTTCAACTTCGACTTCCTGGGCGCCCCGCTCACCGCCCCCGCCCTGCACGCCGTCATCGACGGCGCGCTGTCCGCCGCCCGCGAGGCGGGGGCCTCGGCCACCTGGGTGCTCTCCAACCACGATGTGATCCGGCACCGCAGCCGGTTCGCCCTGCCGGACGATCTGACGAGCGCGGGCCGGGACGCCTGGCTGCTGGCCGACGGCCGGGAGCCGGAGGCCGACCTCGCGCTCGGGCTGCGGCGGGCCCGTGCCGCGACGCTGCTGATGCTGGCCCTGCCCGGTTCGTCGTATCTCTACCAGGGCGAGGAGCTGGGCCTTCCGGAGGTCGCCGACCTCCCCGTGGACGCGCTCCAGGACCCGACGTGGGAACGCAGCGGCCACCGGGTCAAGGGGCGCGACGGCTGCCGGGTGCCGCTGCCGTGGACGCGTGGCGGCCCGTCGTACGGATTCGGCGCGGGCGGCACCGGCGGCGCGTGGCTGCCGCAGCCGGAGGGGTTCGGGGAGCTGTCGGTCGAGGCGCAGGACGGGGAGGCCGGTTCGACGCTGGAGCTGTACCGGGAGGCGCTGCGGCTGCGGCGGGAACTGCGCGGGGACGAGTCCGTGGAGTGGCTGGGCTCGGTCGCGGAGCTGAGCGCCGGGCTGCTGCACTTCCGCCGCTCCGGGGGCTGGCACAGCGTCACCAACCTGTCGGCGTCCGCCGTGCCGCTGCCCGCCGTGGGCGAGGTGGTGCTGAGCAGCGAGCCGGGGGCGGCGGACGGTGCCCGGCTGGCGCCGTACGCCACGGTCTGGCTGCGGGAGGCGGGCGCGTAGGCCGTAGGCTGCGGGGCTGGGGTGGCGCCGTCCAGCGCCGCCCCCGTGCCGTACCGCCGCCGAAGCTCCGAGGAGAACCCGTGCTCGTCCTGCTGCCGCCGTCCGAGGGAAAGGCCACGGGAGGCTCCGGGTCCCCGCTGGACCTGGGATCGCTGTCGCTGCCGGGACTGGGCGAGGCGCGCGCCCGGGCCCTGGACGAGCTGGTCACGCTGTGCTCGGGCGACGAGGCGAAGGCGGCCGAGGTGCTGGGCCTGAGCGCGGGACTGCGCGGTGAGGTCGCCAAGAACGCGGCGCTGCGGTCGGCCGGGACGCGCCCCGCCGGGGAGATCTACACCGGTGTGCTGTACGACGCGCTCGGCCTCGCCACCCTCCCGGATGCCGCCCGGCGCCGCGCCGAACGCTCGCTGCTGGTCTTCTCGGGGCTGTGGGGCGCGGTCCGGACCGACGACCGCATCCCCTCCTACCGCTGCTCGATGGGGGTCAAGCTGCCGGGGCTCGGCGCGCTGGGCGCCTACTGGCGTACGCCGATGGCCACCGTGCTCCCCGAGGCCGCGGGGGACGGGCTGGTGCTGGACCTGCGGTCGGCGGCGTACGCGACGGCGTGGAAGCCGAAGGGCGAGGTCGCCGAGCGCACGGCGACGGTGCGGGTGCTGCAGTCGAAGATCGTGGACGGGGTCGAGAAGCGGTCCGTGGTGAGCCACTTCAACAAGGCGACGAAGGGCCGGATGGTGCGGGATCTGCTGACGGCCGGCGCCGAGCCGAAGGGCCCCGAGGAGCTGGTGGAGGCGCTGCGGGGGTTCGGGTACGTGGTGGAAGCGACGGCTCCGGAGCGGGCGGGGCGGCCGTGGGCGCTGGACGTGGTGGTGACGGAGCTGTAGCCCTGGTCCGGGCTGGAGCTGGGGTTACCCGGCGGCCCGGAGAGCCCGACGCCACCCCGTTCATTGCGCCCTCCGCAACGTGCGTTGCGGGTCATGCCACGCGCCCGCAGAATGGTTCCGTGACTGACGACAACGCGCCCTCCCCCTCCCTGCTCGACCTCGCCCCCGTCATCCCCGTCGTCGTCATCGACGACGCGGCCGACGCGGTCCCCATGGCCCGGGCCCTCGTCGCGGGGGGTCTTCCCGCGATCGAGGTCACCTTCCGCACCCCGGCCGCCGCCGACGCCATTCGTGCGATCGCGGCCGAGGTGCCGGAGGCGGTTGTCGGGGCGGGGACGGTGCTCACGCCCGGGCATGTGGACACCGCCGTCGCGGCCGGGGCGCGCTTTCTGGTCAGCCCGGGGTGGACCGACCGGCTGCTGGGGGCCATGCGCGACTCGGGGATTCCGTCGCTGCCGGGCGTCTCGACGACATCCGAGGTCGTGGCCCTGCTGGAGCGCGGGGTGACCGAGATGAAGTTCTTCCCGGCGGAGGCGGCAGGCGGTACGGCCTACCTCGGCTCGCTCGCCTCACCGCTCCCCGACGCCCGCTTCTGCCCCACCGGCGGCGTCAACGCCGCCCGCGCCCCCGGCTATCTCGCGCTCCCCAACGTGGGCTGCGTGGGCGGCACCTGGATGCTGCCCCCGGACGCGGTGGCGGCGGGCGACTGGGAGCGGGTCGAGTCCCTGGCCCGGGAGGCAGCCGCCCTGCGATAGGGCCTCAGCGCAGGTGGGACGTGCCGTCAGCGCAGGTGTGACGTGTCGTTCAGGAGGCGGACCGACGCGTTGCCGTCGCCGTAGTACGCCACCGCCGACAGCGACGCCGCCGAGAGTTCCATGCGGAACAGGGACTCCGGCGGGGCGCCGAGGGCCAGGCGGGTCAGGGTCTTGATCGGGGTCACGTGGGTGACGAGGAGCACCGTACGGCCCGCGTAGCGCGCGATCAGCTTGTCGCGGGAGAGGGCCACCCGGCGGGCGACCGCCGCGAAGGACTCGCCGCCGCCCGTGGGGGCGGCCTTCGCGGAGGCGAGCCACGCGTCGAGGTCGTCCGGGTGGCGGTCGCGGACCTCGGCGAAGGTCAGGCCCTCCCAGGCACCGAAGTCCGTCTCGCGCAGCCCCTCGTCGACGTGGACGTCGAGGCCGAGGCGCGCGCCCACCGCCTCGGCGGTCTCGCGGCAGCGCTTCAGGGGCGAGGTGACGATGGCCTGGATGGTGCCGCGCGCGGCGAGGGACGCCGCGACCAGCTCGGCCTGGCGGTGGCCGACCGGCGAGAGGCCGGGGTCGGTGCCGCCGCTGCCGGAGAAGCGCTTCTCCGGGGTGAGCGGCGTCTCGCCGTGCCGGAGCAGGACGAACGTCGTCGGCGCGCCGAGGTCGGCGGTGCCCCAGCCCCGGACGGGGGCCACCGCCGCCGACGGGGCGTCGGGGGCGGCGGGCTCGGCGAGGGCGTCGTCGGCGGGGGCCTCGGGAGCGGCCGCCGCGAGGGTGCCGCCCGGGGGCACCTTCGGCTGCCACTGCTCGCCCCGCTTGCCCGCGTCCATGGCCTCGTTGGCGAGCCGGTCCGCGTGCTTGTTCTTCTCGCGCGGGATCCAGCCGTACGTCACCTGGCCGGGCGGTACGAGCCCCTTGGCCTCGGTGGCGAGCGGCCGCATGTCCGGGTGCTTGATCTTCCAGCGGCCGGACATCTGCTCGATGACCAGCTTGGAGTCCATGCGGACCTGGACGTCCGCCTCCGGGTCGAGGGCGTGGGCGGCCCGCAGACCGGCGATCAGGCCCTTGTACTCGGCGACGTTGTTGGTGGCGGTGCCGATGTACTCGGCGACTTCCGCGAGCGGTTCACCGGTCGCCGCGTCCAGGACGACCGCGCCGTACCCGGCGGGCCCCGGGTTGCCCCGGGAGCCGCCGTCGGCCTCGACGATGAAGCGGCGGCGTGACATCGCCTACAGCCCCGACTCCGGCGTACGGACCAGGATGCGGCGGCAGTTCTCGCACCGCACCACGGCGTCCGCGGCGGCCGACCGGACCTCGTTCAGCTCGGTGATGGCCAGCTCCTGGCGGCAGCCGTCGCAGCGCCCCTGGTAGAGCCGGGCCGCGCCGACGCCGCCCTGCTGCCCGCGCAGCTTGTCGTAGAGCTTCAGCAGGTCGGCGGGGATGGTCCCGGCGATGACCTCGCGCTCCTTGGTGATGGTCGCGATCTCGGTGTCGATCTCCTCGGCCGCCGCGTCACGCCGCGCCGTGGCATCGATGATCTTGGCCTGGAGGGACTCCACCCGGCCGGTCAGCTCGACGGCCCGCTCCTGGGCGGACTCCCGGCGCTCCATGACCTCCAGGACGACGTCCTCCAGGGCGCTCTGGCGCCGGGCCAGGGAGGCGATCTCGTGCTGGAGGTTCTCCAGGTCCTTGGGCGAGGTGACGGCCCCGGAGTCCAGGCGCTTCTGGTCGCGGGCGGCGCGCTGGCGCACCTGGTCCACGTCCTGCTCCGCCTTCGTCTGCTCGCGGGCGGTGTCGCTCTCCTCAGTCTGCGAGGCGACGAGGAGGTCACGCAGCTGGGTGTGGTCGGCGGTCAGGGTGTCGAGTTCGGCGTGCTCGGGCAGCGTCGTGCGCTTGTGCGCGAGCTGCGAGAGCCGTACGTCGAGGCCCTGGACGTCGAGCAGGCGGATCTGGTCGGCGGGCGCGGCGTTCAGCGGGGGGCTCCAGGGGTGGTTGAAGGGGACGAAGGATTGCGGGGCCTCAAGCCGATGAGGCCGAGGCGGGGGCGGGCGCGAAGGCCCGGAACGGGGCGGCGGCCGCGGCGTGGGCCGTCCAGGGGTCGGTGACCTTACGGGAGACATGGGTGCGCAGGCCCCAGCCGTGCCGGTCGGAGACCTCGTCGAGCTGCGCCGCGGCCAGCTCGGTCCAGGGCCACTCGGTGGCCCAGTGCGCGGCGTCCACCAGCGCGAGATCGCTGTGCTCGCGCGCCTCGGAGGCCGGGTGGTGGCGCAGGTCGGCGGTGAGGTACGCGTCGACACCGGCCGCGCGCGCCTCGGCGAACAGGCCGTCGCCGGAGCCGCCGCAGACGGCGACCGTACGGATCGTACGGTCCGGGTCGCCCGAGGCGCGGATGCCCTGCGCGGTGGCGGGCAGCCGGGCGGCGGCGCGCTCGGTGAACTCGCGCAGCGTCTCGGGACGGTCGAGTTCGCAGATCCGGCCGAGCCCCTGGCGTCCGGTCGGGTCGGCCGGGTCCGGCACCAGCGGGCTGACGGCTCGCAGGTCGAGCGCGCCCGCGAGGGCGTCGGAGACGCCGGGGTCGGCGCGGTCGGCGTTGGTGTGCGCGACGTGCAGCGCGATGTCGTGCTTGATCAGGGTGTGCACCACCCGCCCCTTGAAGGTGGAGGCGGCGACCGTGGTCGTGCCCCGCAGATAGAGCGGATGGTGGGTGATCAGCAGATCGGCACCGAGCGCCACCGCCTCGTCGGCGACCTCCTGGACGGGGTCGACGGCGAACAGCACGCGGCTGACCTGGGCATCGGGGTCCCCGCAGACCGTCCCGACGGCGTCCCACTGTTCCGCCCGCTCGGGCGGCCAGAGGGCGTCGAGGGCGGCGAGGACATCGGTGAGAGCGGGCACGGGGCAAGGCTACCTCCCAGATCACCGGGAAGCCTTGCCCCTGCCTTCACTCAGCGCGACGCCCGCTCGGGGAACGGACCTGAAGGGGGGTCAGCGGACGAGGTAGCCGCGGAGGTCGTCCAGCACCCGGTCGGCGGCGGTGACGCCGAGGCCCAGGTACCAGGTCTCGTCCGGCACGTTCTTGGCCCGGCCCGCCTTGACCGCCTTGAGCTTCTTCCACAGCGGGTTGGACTCCGCCTGGTCCCGCTTGGTGGCCTTGGCGTCGCCGTAGACCCCGGTGAAGATCCAGTCCGCGTCGGCCTCGTTGATCCGCTCCGGGCCGATCTCCGTGGCCAGATCGTCGACCCGCTGGTTCCCCGGCCGGGGCAGGCCGACGTCCTGGAGGATCGTGCCGATGAAGGACGCCTTGGCGTAGAGCCGCGTCATCTCCGGCATGAAGCGCAGCATGGTGACGGTCGGCTTCTTCGGGCCGATGTCCTCGCCCAGCTTCTCCGCCTTCGCCTCGTACGCGTCGAGCTTGCGCTTCGCCTCGGCGGTGCGGTCCAGGGCCGCCGCGTTGAGGAGGTAGTTCTCCTTCCAGGTGAAGCCGGGGCGGATGGAGAAGACGGTCGGGGCGATCTGCTTCAGCTCGTCGTACAGCGGCTCGGCGCGCAGCTTGCTGCCGAGGATCAGATCGGGGTGGAGGGCGTTGATGGCCTCCAGGTTGAGGTTGTTGATGGTGCCGACGTTCTTCGGGTTCCCGGCCTCCTTCTTGAGGTAGCCGGGGATGGCCTGGTCGCCCTCGGAGGGGGCGTAGCCGACCGGCTTGAGGCCGAGCGAGACGACGTTGTCCAGCTCGCCGACGTCGAGCACCACGACCCGCTTCGGCTTGCTCTTGATCTCCGTCTTCCCCATGGCCTGGGTGACCGTGCGCGGGAACTGGCCGGGCTTCGCGTCGGTGCCCATCTTCGCCGTCTGCTCGGCGGCCTTGCCGAAGTCCTTGCCGCCCTGCGCGACGGACTTGCCCCCGCCGCCGTTCCCCTTGGCGCCGTCCTCGCCACCGCCGTCGGACGCGCCACAGGCGGCGAGGGAGAGGGCCCCGGCCAGGGCCAGGGCGAGGGCGGCGCTGCCGCGGCGGTGTACGGACATCTGGTGCTCCAGGGATCGTGCGGAAGGTGGCACTTAGGCGTGCCTTACTTTAATCGCACCGCCGATCGGACCCTTACAGCACATTCATCCCCGACCTCTCAGTCGAATCGGTCAACAGCCACACGTAAGGGTGGAGCCGACCTCTTATCGGCCACCGGGAGGGGGTACGAAACCTACGTTCAGTGGCCGGAGGTGACTGAACGATGACCGCCTGTGCCTTCGACGCCGCCCTCACCACGGGAGTCAGCGCCCGGCCACGAGAAAGGCCCACGGATTTCACCATCACCCCGGACCGTTCGTACGGTGCGCGGCTCGCGCTCAGCGGCGACACCGGCTGCTGGTTCCCCGAGCGCTGGACGCTCGACGGGCCCGAGCCGTACGCCGTGCCGCTGCCGGGCACCCAGCCCGAGGAGCCGGACAGCGACGTGCTGCCGCTCTCCGACGGGCAGGTGCTGATCCACCGACGGGTGGCCGGGCACCACGCCTTCTCGCTGCTCTACCCCACCGGCCCGGGGACGGGCGAGCGGGTGCTCGGCGGCATCGACCGCGCCGACGTCTCGTTGCTGCCGCCCGCGCCGGGCGGCACCTGCGCGTACGCCCTGGGGCGCGGCCCCCGGTCCACGTCCGTCTGGCTGATCCACGGCGGCGCCCGGGGGCTCCAGCACCTCGCCGAGGTGCCCGGCCGCTGCACGGGCGGCGCCTGGCTGGACCGCATGGGCCGGCTGCTCGCCCTCGACCGCGAGCTGGACGGCCGTACGAAGACGATCGTCGTCGACCTCGGGCGCGGCGGCGAGACCAGCCCGCTGCTGCAGATCACCGAGCGCAGCAACGACCGGCTGCTGCTCGCCGACCCCGACAGCGGTTTGCTGCTCGTACGGTCCGACGCGCCCGGCGACGAGCGGCTGGGGTGGGGCGTCCTGGGCAGCACCCTCCCGGTCCGCTTCCCGGACTGCCTGCGCCCGGCCGCCCAGGCGACAGCCACCCCCGTCGCGATCCAGCCGGGCCAGATGCTGACGCCTGAGGCGTGCGCGGTGGCGTTCCGGATCGACGCCGCGGCGGGCGGGCGGCCATGGGTGGGCGTCTGGCGCCCTTCCGAGCGGCGGCTGCGCCAGTTCTCGGCCCCGGAAGGCTGGCTGGCCGGAGCCGGTCTGTGGACCCGGGACGCCGAGCTGTGGCTGCCGTACGCGACCCGGCAGGCCCCCTGCGGCCTGGCCCGCGTCTGGCTCCCGGAGCCCGCCCCGCGGGCAGCCGCCGCCCCGCGGGTGATCCGCCGGACCCCCCGCCCCACCGCCCGCGCGGCGGAGACGACGGGGATCACGCCATGGCGGCAGGTGAGCGGCGCCGGCGAGGACGCGGAGGCGGCGACCCACGCGGGCGCGCGCAGAGGCCCGGGCGCGGGCGTGACTGCGTACCCAGGCAGGGGCGCGGGCCGGGGCCCGGGTGCGGGCATGAGCCTGGACGCAGCCCCGGGGGCGGACTCGGGAGCGGGCGCGGCCCCGGGCGTGAGCAGGGGCGCGGGCCCGGGAGTGAGCACGGACCCCCGTGTGAGGTTCAGCGCGGGCGCGAGCTTGGGGGCGGGCATCGGCCCGGGCGCGACGGGCACGGACCTCGCGGCGGGCGCGGGCGCGGGCCTCAGTGCGGGCGTGGACCTGGGCCCGGGCTTGGGTGCAGGGGCGCGATGGGGTGCGGGCGGGGCTCGCCCGGGGGCGGGCATGGAGGCCCACGCGGGCTCCGGGGCGCGGGCGAGACTGGACCCGGGCGCGGGCTTGGGATCGGGCGCGAGCTTGAGTGTGCGCGTGACCATGGCCCCCGGCGCGGGCGCCGACGGCACGCGCGGGGAGTCCGGGGTTGAGCCTTGGGTGGGGACGGGGTGCTGGCCCGGGGTTGAGCAGGAGACCGGGCAGGACTCCGGGCTGACGGTGGTCGCCCCCCGGCCCGTTCCGCTGCAGCAGGCGCCTCTCGCCAGGTCAGCGGAGCCCCGGCCACCCCGCTGGGTCCGCGATCACCGCCCTGGTTAGACTCGGCCGCTGGGGTTGCGCAGCCGGTTGGCACGGCGTGTATCGACGTCGTGGCGGGCCCCTCGCGCAGAGTACGGAGCGAACTTACCGGGGTGACTTCCCACATGTCCGAAGCCCGAACAGACATGACCCAGGCACGCTCGCAGGAGGCGGCCGAGGCCGATGCCGCCTCTGGCCAGGGCAAGCACCGGGGTCAGCAGGCCGCGTCCGAGGAGCCGCAGGCTCCGGCGCACGGCCGCCACCGTCGTCCGAACGAGAACGCCTCGTAGGGGCTCGTAGGGCGCTCGGGAGCGCGTTTTCCCCCACCCCTCCCCTTCCCACAGCACACGCGGCACGCGTGCACGGCTGTGGGGTGGGGAGGGGTGGGCCGTTTCGCCCCCGCTGGGACGTCACCCCCGCTTCAGGCTCAGCACCTCCACCGCCGCGAACCCCTCCCCGGCCCGCTCCCCGAAGTACGGCGTGAGCAGCCCGTCCAGCTCCTCGAAGCCGAAGACGTCCCCCTTCGCGTCCAGCTTCGCGGCCACCCGTGGCCGTTCCACGATCGCCACCATGCCCCCGTGGGCCACGAACACCTGGCCGTTCACCCCCGTCGCGCGCGGGGAGGCGAGGTAGCCGACGAGCGGGGCCACGTGCTCCGGGGAGAGCGGGTCGGGGCGGCCGTCCGCCCCGAGATCGGCGTCAGGGAAGACGTCCTCGGTCATGCGGGTGCGGGCTCGCGGACAGATGACGTTCGCCGTCACCCCGTACTTGGCGAGCGCGCCCGCCGTGGAGAGGGTCAGGCCGACGATGCCGCCCTTCGCGGCCGCGTAGTTGGGCTGGCCGGGCGACCCGGCGAGGAAGGCCTCGGACGAGGTGTTCACGATGCGGCCGTGCACCGGCCCGCCCCCGGCGGCCTTGGAGCGTTCGCGCCAGTGCGCGGCGGCGAAACGGGTGGTGTTGAAGTGGCCCTTGAGGTGGACGCGAATGACCGCGTCCCATTCGTCCTCGGACATCGAGAACACCATCCGGTCGCGGAGGATGCCCGCGTTGTTGACCAGGATGTCCAGCGCTCCGTACGTGTCGACCGCGAGCTGGACCAGTCCGCGCGCCGCGTCGAAGTCGGCCACGTCGCCCACGTGGGCGGTGGCGCGCCCGCCCGCCGCGCGGATCTCCTCGGCCACCTCCTCGGCGGGGCCGGAGGACGCCTCGCCCGAGCCGTCGCGGCCGCCCTGCCCGTAGTCGTTGACGACGACGGCGGCGCCCAGCCGGCCCAGCTCCAGCGCCTCGGCGCGGCCGAGTCCGCGCCCGGCGCCGGTGACGATCGCGGTCCTGCCCGCCAGAGGTCGCGTCAGATCTCGATGCATGTGCGCAGCGCCTCCCCCGTCCGCATCTGGTCGAGCGCGTCGTTGATCTCGGCGAGCCGCACCCGGTGGGTGATGAGCCCGGCGAGGTCGATACGGCCCGCCCGCCACAGCGCGATGGTCCGTTCGTACGAGCGCAGCACATCGCCGCCGCCGTACAGGGACGGCAGGATCCGCTTCTCGTCGAAGAACAGCTCGAACATGCTGAGCTGCAGGAAGTCGTCCACCGCGCCCGCCCCGACGACGCACAGCGTGCCGCCGCGCCGTGTGGTCTCGTACGCCCGGCGGGCGGTGGCGGACTTGCCGACGACCTCGAAGACGTAGTCGAAGCCCTCACCCGCCGTGACGCTGTTCTTGGCGTCGTCCAGCCCTTCCGGGGCGACCGCCTCGGTGGCGCCGAAGCGCAGCGCGGCCTCGCGCCGCGAGGTGACGGGGTCGACGGCGACGATATGGGCCGCGCCCGCCGCCCGGGCGCCCTGCACCACGCTGATGCCGACCCCGCCGCAGCCGATGACGGCGACCGACGAACCGGCCTCCACCCGCGCCGTGTTGAGGGCCGCGCCGAGCCCGGTGGTCACGCCGCAGCCGATGAGGGCGGCGATGTCGTACGGGACGTCGTCGGGGATCGGCACGGCGCAGGGCGCGGGGAGGACGACCTCCTCGGCGAAGGTGCCGGTCCCGGCCATGCCGAAGACCTGGTCGGCGCCGTCGCCCGCGCGCTTGAAGTTGGGCGTTCCGGCGTTCATGAACCCGGACAGGCACAGCTGGCTCTGACCGCGTTTGCAGGACGGGCAGCCGCCGCACGCGGGCAGCCAGCACACCAGCACCCGGTCGCCGGGGCTCAGCCCGGTGACCCCGTCGCCGACCTCGATGACCTCGCCCGCGCCCTCGTGGCCGGGGACGAAGGGGGCGGGCTGCGGCAGGACGCCGTTCATCGCCGAGAGGTCGGAGTGGCACAGCCCGGTGGCCCGGATGCGCAGCCGGACCTTGCCCGGGCCGAAGCCCACCGCCTCGATGTCGTCGAGGACTTCGAGCTTGTCCTGTCCCGTCTCGTGCACTACGGCTGCGCGCACAGCGGCTCCTCTTGAATGAGCTTGAATGAGTGGGATCACAAGGTCAGGCGTGTGCGACGACCGTGTCGCTGAGGACGGGCGCGTCGTCCCGCTCGACGGCGCTCGCCGTCACCTGGACGCGCCCCTCGGCCTCCCGCCACATCCGGACGCGCAGGGTCTCGCCCGGGTACGCCACCCCGGCGAAGCGCGTGGTGTACGAGCGCACGCGGGCGACGTCGCCGCCCAGCTCGGTGTCCACGACGGCCTTGAGGACCATGCCGTACGAGCACAGTCCGTGCAGGATCGGCTTCTCGAACCCGGCGACCTTGGCGAACCCGGGGTCGGCGTGCAACGGGTTCCAGTCGCCGGAGAGCCGGTACAGCAGCGCCTGGTCCTCCCGGATGGCCCGCTCCACCGTGCGGTCGGGTTCGCGGGCGGGGGTCTCCAGCCGCTCGGAGGGGCCGCGCTCGCCGCCGAAGCCGCCCTCGCCGCGGACGAAGATGCGGCTGTCGCAGGTCCACAGCGGACCGTCCGCGTCGGCCGCCTCGGTGCGCAGCACGATGACCGCCGCCTTGCCCTTGTCGTACACCGCCGCGACCCGGGACGTCTGGGTGGCGTCCCCGGCCACCGGGATCGGCCGGTGCACCTCGACGGTCTGGCCGCCGTGCAGGACGGCCGCGAGGTCGACGTCGACGCCCGGGCCGTTCAGCCCCCCGGCGAGCGCCATGCGGCCGCCCGCGACGGTGGCGAAGCTGGGCAGGACGTGCAGCTCGCTCTCCAGCGTGTAGCGCAGCTCATCGGGATCGGTGGCCGGGATTCCGGCGCCGATGCCCAGGTGGTAGAGCTGGATGTCCTTGTGTCCCCAGGCGAGGGCGGTGGTCCGGGGCTCGGCCGAGACGGCCGTGGCGGCGTCGATGGGCATAGGGCGACAGCACTCCTTGGCGGGAGGGGCGGGAAGACCCCGGCCCGCCCGTCCGCACCGTCGGCCGCGCCGGGGTCGTCACTGGTCGGCAGGGCCGCGTCGCGTTTAGAACGCGTTCTAGCCGATGGCACCTGTATAACCCAATCCCCCTGGAGGAGGAAGACTGCTGACAGGCCGTCAGTTACGGGTGTCCGGTCAGGCCGGGCTGTTCGTCACCGCACCGGGGACAAACGTCCCCGGTCCTGGCCCTCGCCGGGCTGGCCGCGGTCACCTTCGCCCTGGGCATCGGCTACGCCGGGAACTGGCTGCTGTACTTCCCGCTGCTGTTGCGCAACTACCTCTCCTCGGCGATCGGCAAGACCCAGACCCGCAACCGCATGGAGGCGGTCCGGGCCGCCCGCCAGAACGGCTGGCTGTAGTCCTAGGCGGTGTCCACGCGGGGCGCGGCCGGGGTACGCGGCAGGGCCACGGCCATCAGCACCACCGCCGCCGCGATGATCCCCGTGGCCACGACGAACGCGTGGCCGTACCCGGCCGCCAGCGCCTCCGGCCCGACCCCGCCCCGGGCGGTGATCCGCTCGGCCGCGACCGTCGCCAGCACGGTCAGACCGAGCGCGCCGCCGATCTGCCGCGAGGTGTTGACCAGGCCCGACACCAATCCCGCCTCGGAGGGGGCCGCGCCCGAGGTGGCGGAGGCGGCCAGCGGAGTCATCATCAGCCCGGACCCGAACGACATGACGATCGCGGGGCCCAGCACCGTACCGGCGAAGGTGCCGTCCGCGTCCATCCGGCTCTGCCACGCGTACCCGACGACGGCCAGCGTTCCGCCCGCCATGGCCAGCAGCTTTCCGTCCATCCGGGCCATCAGCCGGGGCGCGAGCTTCGAGCCGAGGATGATCGACAAGGCGTGCGGCAGGAAGGCGAGTCCGGCCTTGACCGGGCTGTAGTGCAACACGTTCTGCAAGTAGAGCGTCATGAAGTACCACATCGCGAACATGCCGCCGCCGCACACCACCATCACCGCGTTCGCCGCCGTGACCGCCCGGACGCGGAACAGCCGCAGCGGCATCAGCGGTTCCTCCGTACGCGCCTCGACGGCCACGAACACCGCGAGCAGCGCCACCCCGGCGAGCAGCGGCCCGAGCGAGGCGGCGGCGCCCCAGCCGTACGGCTCGGTCTGCACGATGCCGTACGCGAGCGCCGCGACGCCCGCCGTGACCAGCACCGCGCCGGGTACGTCGAGCCGTCGCGCCGCCCCGGAGCGGCCCTCGGTCAGCCACACCGCCGCGGCCACCAGCACCACCACGCCCACCGGCACGTTGACCAGCAGCACCCAGCGCCAGGACAGGTACTCGGTGAGCACCCCGCCGACCAGCCCGCCCGCCGCGCCCCCGCCCGCGCCGACCGCCGTCCAGGTGCCGATGGCGCGGGTGCGGGCCGCGCCGTGCGGGAAGGCGGTGGTGAGGATGGTGAGCGTGGCCGGGGAGAGCACGGCCGCGCCCAGGCCCTGCAGGGCGCGGGCCGCGACCAGTTGCCAGGGCTGCTGGGCGATGCCACCGGCCAGGCTGGCGGCGGTGAACAGCCCGAGCCCGGTGAGGAAGACCCGCTTGCGTCCGAAGAGGTCGGCGGCGCGGCCGCCGAGCAGCAGGAACCCGGCGAAGGTCAGCGCGTACGCGTTGACCACCCACTGCAGCGCGGTCTCACCGAGCCCCAGGTCGGTGCGTATGGACGGCAGGGCGACGTTGACCACCGAGATGTCGAGGACCACCACGAACTGTCCGGCGCAGGCGGCCAGCAGCACCGCCCAGACCGGCGGCGAGGCGCGCGGCGGGCGCGGGGCGGGGTCGGCTGTGGAGGGAAGGGCAGGCGGAGGCGGAGTTGGGGTGGGCATGGCGGTGATGCTCGCACTGTGTGCGGACCCCACGCATCGGCAATTCTGCGCATTTGCGGACGGTTGCCGGTCCTAGGACCAGCGGCGGACCCCGGACCAGCGGCGGGCGGCCGTCATCCGGTGGGCGCCGGGTCGCGGGGCAGGCCGAGCAGCCGTTCCGCGACGACGTTCAGCTGGACCTGGGTCGTACCGCCCGCGATGGTCAGACAGCGTGACATCAGGAAGCCGTGCACGGCCCGCTCCCCCGCGCCCTCGCACACCGCGCCGCCGGGTCCCAGCAGCTCCAGGGCGAGTTCGGCGACCTTCTGCTGGTGGGCGGTCTGGACGAGCTTGCGGACGCTCGCGCCCGCGCCCGGCTCCACCCCGGACACCTGGCGCAGGGTGGTGCGCAGCGCGATGCAGGCGAGGGCGTGCGCCTCGGCCATGAGCCCGCCGACGCGCTCGCGCTCCGGGCCGGTATCCGGAACGTGTGCGATCAGCGCCTCCAGGCCGGTGTCGAAGGTCAGCTGGTCGGCCATGTGGACGCGTTCGTTGCCGAGGGTGTTACGGGCGACTGCCCAGCCCGCGTCCACCTCGCCCACCACCGCGTCCGGCGGGAGCAGAGCGTCGTCGAAGAACACCTCGTTGAAGAGGGATTCGCCGGTGATCTCGCGCAGCGGGCGGACGGTGATCCCGGCCGTCCGTTTCATGTCGACCAGGAAGTAGCCGAGCCCCTTGTGCTTGGGCGCCTCCGGGTTCGTACGGGCCAGCAGGATGCCGTAGTCCGCCGTCCGGGCCCCCGATGTCCACACCTTCTGCCCGCTGACCCGCCACCAGCCCTCCGCCGTCCGCTCGGCGCGGGTGCGCAGGGCGGCGAGGTCGGAGCCCGCGTCGGGCTCGGAGAACAGCTGGCACCAGCGCAGTTCGCCACGGAGCGTCGGCAGCAGGAAGCGCTCGCGCTGGGCGTCCGTGCCGTAGGCGATGAGCGAGGGCACCACCCAGGTGGCGACGCCCAGATCGCTGAGGACCACGCCCGCGTCGCGCAGCTCGCGCTCGATGGCGAGCTGCCGCAGCGGGCCCGCGCCGAGACCGTACGGGGGTGGCAGATGCGGTGCGGCATACCCGGTGGGCGCGAGGGCGCGCCGCGCGGCGCCCGGGTCCAGCCCGCGCGCCGCCGCGATCGCGGCGCGGGCGCCGTGGCGGTGCGACTCCGCCTCGGGCGGGAGGTCGAGCCGCAGCTCACGGCGGGCGCCGTTGGCGGCGAGGCGGGCGGCGCGTAATCGGTGGTGCGCTCCGGTGCCGAGCAGCGCGCGGGCCACGGTCGCGCGGCGGAGGTGGAGGTGGGCGTCGTGTTCCCAGGTGAAGCCGAGACCGCCGAGGATCTGGACGCAGTCCTTCGCGCAGCCGTACGCGGCGTCGAGCGCGGTGGCGGCGGCGAGGGCGGCGGTGAGCCCGCGTACGGCGGGGGTCTCATCGGCCGGAGTCTCGTCGGCCGCCCGGGCCGCGTCCCAGGTGAGGGCACGGGCCTGCTCGACGCGGACGAGCATGTCGGCGCACAGGTGCTTCACGGCCTGGAACTGCCCGATCGGCCGCCCGAACTGCTCACGCACCCGGGCGTGCCCGACCGCCGCGTCCAGCGCCCAGCCCGCCGTGCCGCACGCCTCGGCGGCGAACAGGACGGCCGCCAGGTCGGTGACGAGCGCGGGGTCGACGTCCAGCACCCGGTCCTCGGGGACGGCCACGCCCGAGGCGCGCACCTCGGCGGTCGGGCGGGTGGGATCGGCGCTGTCGTGGCCGCGGAGGGCGAGGTCGGCGGCGTCCACGGCCAGCCATACGGTCACCGTGCCCCGCAGCGCGGCGGCGAGGACGATCACGTCGGCGTCCCCGGCGCCCAGGACCGGCGGCGCGCAGCCGTCGAGGACCACCACGCCGTCCGGGCCGGGCACGGCGACGAGCGACCCGGTACCGAGCGCGACGGCCGCGGTGCGGGTGCCGTCGGCGAGGGCCGCGACCAGTGCGCCGTGTCCGGCCCGGTGGAGGATGGCGGAGGCCAGCACGGTGGGCAGATACGGCCCGGGCAGCGCGGCCCGCCCCGTCTCCTCCAGGACCACGGCGAGGTCCGCCAGGCCTCCGCCGCCTCCGCCGTGCTCTTCCGGCAGGTGCGGCCCGAGCAGGCCTTGTGCGGCGAGCCCTTGCCAGTGCGGGGCCCTGCCCCCGCCGCCGGGGGCGCCGTCGAGCACCTTCCGCACCGCCTCCGGAGGCACAGCCCGCCCCACCCACCCCCGCGTCGCCCGCGCCAGCCCCCCTTGGTCTTCCGTGACGCCGATGCCCATGCGGGGTTCCAATCTGACGGGGGGTCAGGTGCGGTGCGCGCGAGGGTTCTCCCCACCCCGCCCCTTCCCGAAACCGGGGCTCCGCCCCAGACCCC
Organism: Streptomyces sp. NPDC041200; assembly: GCF_055591805.1. Taxonomy (NCBI): domain Bacteria; kingdom Bacillati; phylum Actinomycetota; class Actinomycetes; order Kitasatosporales; family Streptomycetaceae; genus Streptomyces; species Streptomyces sp. NPDC041200. The sequence continues at coordinate 339,349 of NZ_JBVIZF010000003.1, forward strand.
GCCGGTTTGTGGGCAATCGTTCCGCGGGGCGGGACGGGTGGGCACAAACCGGCCGCCGGCCCCCACCCGGCAACGACACCCCGGCCAGGGACGGCCTGGGCCGCAGCACCCGCCGGCCCGCACCCGGCCAGGAGACGGCCGCCCCACGACCTGGGGGGCCACGCCCACCGGGCCGCACCCGGCAGCGAAACCCTGACCAAGGACGGCCAGCACCGCACCCACCCTCATGCGGCAGGATGGGCAAGGTGACGCAACCTGCCACCGCACCCGCCCCACACATCCTCACCGCGTTCGAGCGCGCCAAGGGCTTCATGCCCACCGACGAGGGCCTGGCCCTGTACGCGGCCGCCACCGACGCCGGACGCCTGGGCCTGCCGCTCCTCGAAGTCGGCACGTACTGCGGCCGCTCCACCATCCTCCTCGCCGCCGCCGCCCGCGAAACCGGCACCGTCGCCGTCACCGTGGACCACCACCGCGGCTCCGAGGAGCAGCAGCCCGGCTGGGAGTACCACGACCCGGATGTCGTCGACCCCGAGGTCGGCCGGATGGACACGCTGCCCACGTTCCGCCGCACCCTGCACTCCGCGGGTCTCGAAGACCACGTCATCGCCGCCGTCGGGCGGTCCCCGCAGGTCGCCGCGGTGTGGGGAAAGCCACTCGCGCTCGTGTTCATCGACGGCGGGCACACCGACGAACACGCCGCCGCCGACTACGAGGGCTGGGCGCCCCACGTGGCACCCGACGGGCTCCTCGTCATCCACGACGTGTTCCCCGACCCGGCCGACGGCGGGCAGGCCCCGTACCGGATCTACCGCCGCGCCCTCGCCTCCGGCGCGTTCACCGAGGTCTGCGCGACCCGCTCCCTGCGCGTGCTGCGCCGCACCCGCGCGACCCCGCCCGCCTGACCTTCAGCCACTACCCCCGCAGCCGCCACCCCCGCAGCCGCTACCATCGCGACGTGTCGAACGGCAGCTTCTTCTCCGACTCCGGCCGCCGCGGCGGCACCACCCGCACCCTCACCCTCGTACTGGCCGCCCTGGCGCCCCTCGGCCTCGGCGGCTGGCTGCTGTGGGACAACCTGGGACAGCGGGACGACAACAGCGGCGGCACACCGGCCTCCTCCCTCCCCACCGTCTCGTCCACCTCATCGCCGCTGCCCGCGCCGCCACCGTCGGCTTCGCCGAAGCCCAAGAACGAAACCGACGACAAGCCACTCACCGGCAAGGTCGTCGTCCTCGACCCCGGCCACAACCCGAACAACCGCGATCACACCTCCGAGATCGCCCGCAGCGTCGACATCGGCACCAACGAGAAGGAGTGCGACACCACCGGCACGGCCACCGAATCCGGCTACTCCGAGGCCTCCTTCACGCTCGACGTGGCCCGCCGCGCCCGCGCCCTCCTCGAAGCCCGCGGCGCGGCGGTGACGTTCACGCAGGACGGCGACCGCCCGTACGGCCCGTGCGTGGACGAGCGCGCCCGGATCGGGAACAGCGCGCACGCCGACGCCGTCGTCTCCGTCCACGCGGACGGCGCACACGCCGGGGAGCGCGGCTTCCACGTCATCCTGCCCAAGTCCGTACGCGGCGGCGGCGCCGACACCGGGAAGATCGCCGCACCCTCCCGCCGGCTCGGCGAACGGGTGCGGAGCGAATTCATGGATGCCACCGGAAGCGAGCCCGCCGACTACATCGGCGACGGCAGCGGGTTGAATGTCCGTGGAGATCTCGGCGGTCTCAATCTCTCCACCGTTCCGAAAGTGTTCATCGAGTGCGGCAATATGCGCGACTCCAAAGACGCGGCGGAACTGACCGATCCGAAGTGGCGTGAGCGAGCCGCGCTCGGGATCGCGCAGGGCATTACGGACTTCTTGAACAGGTAAGTCTCCAACAACCGAACGCGAGGTCACGACCGGGAAACCGATGCCCCACCCCCGGTCTCATCAGCTTGGTTCCCCCGTACGATGGGTCCACCCCCGACGCCTTCGCGCCACCGCGCCTGGCGGCAGCATTCCGTATACAAGAGAATGACTAAGGACTCACGTTGAACATCCGCTCGCTCACTCGAGGCGACGGCGTGGTGATCGGAGCAGCGGTGTTGCTCTTCATCGCCTCCTTCCTCGACTTCTACTCGGCCGATTGTGACGGCGGCCCGTACTGCGACGAGATCGACATGCCGAATGGCTGGGACACGGACACGCTCATGGTCGTGCTTCCGTCGGTGTTCCTGGTCGGGCTGATCGGCGCGGGGCTGGTCATCGCGGGGCGGTTCCAGCCCGAGAGCCGTAAGGTCAGCGGACTCACCCTCGACCAGTGGGGCGCCGGTTTCGTCGTCGTCGCCGCCTGGGACTCGCTGTGGTCCCTCATGGTCACGCCGGACAAGGGCAGCCCGGGTGTCGGCGCCATCCTGGCGCTGGTGGCGACCCTCGCCATGGCCGCTGCGGTCATCGCGACCCCGCGCGTCCCGGCCCTCAAGGCGCCGCTGATGAGCGCCCCCGCCCCGGCGGCCCCGTCCCCGTACGGCGCGCAGGCCCCGTACGGGGCACAGGCCCCGCAGCCGGGCTACGGCTACCCGGGCCCGGGCGGCGCCCAGCCCGGTCAGCCGCAGGGCGGCCAGCCGGGTGCGCCCTCCTTCGGCGGTCAGCCGGGCCAGCCCGGACCGGCCGCCCCGGCGCCGGCGGCGGGCGGCTCGGACTTCGCGCCGTTCTGGTTCGCGGTGCCGGTGACCCGGCCGCTGTACGCCGAGGACGGTTCGTCGAGCACCATCGCCGAACTGGCTCCCGGCACCTGGTACCTGGCGGTCGAGCAGCGCGGTCAGGCGCTCGTCGCGCAGACCCAGGACGGGCGGCGCGGCGTGCTCCAGGACACCACGGGCATCCAGCGCGGCTGACGCGGCACAGCTGCACAGCTGACACCGCACAGCTGGACCCGCACAGCCGACACGGCCCCTCGCCCCTCCACGGGGGCGGGGGGCCGTTGCCATGTGCGCACCCTCGCCGTACAGTCCAGCCGACACGCGGCCTGACGCGACGTCAGAGAACGTCAGAGAGGGGTTGTCATGCGGCTCGGCCTGGCGCTCGGCTACTGGGGCCGCGGCCCCGACCCCCGCCATCTGAACCTCGCCCGGCAGGCCGAGGAGCTGGGCTACCACTCCGTCTGGACCGCCGAGTCCTGGGGCTCGGACGCCTTCACCCCGCTCACCTGGATCGCCGCCCACACCTCCCGCATCAGGCTCGGCACGGCGATCGCACAGATGGCCGCGCGCACCCCCACCGCCACCGCGATGCAGGCGCTCACCCTCGACCACCTCTCCGGCGGGCGCGTGATGCTCGGCCTCGGCCTGTCGGGGCCGCAGGTCGTGGAGGGCTGGTACGGACGGCCGTTCCCGACGAGCCCGCTCACCGCCACCCGCGAGTACGTCGACGTCATCCGGCAGGTGCTGCGCCGCGAAGCGCCCGTACGGCTCGACGGGCGCTTTCACGCGCATCCGTACGCCGGGCCGGACGCCACCGGCCTCGGCAAACCGCTCAAGCCCATCGTCCACCCGCTCCGCCCCCACCTCCCGGTGCTGCTCGGCGCCGAGGGGCCCAAGAACATCGCCCAGACCGTGCGCATCGCCGACGGCTGGCTGCCGCTGTACTGGTCGCCGCGGCGGACCCCGCTGTACGAGGCGGCCCTCGCCGCGGCGCCCGACGGCTTCATGGTGGCGCCCATGGCCCAGGCACGGGTGTGCGACGACATCGCGGAGGGCCTGCTTCCGGTGAAGGCGATGCTCGGCTTCTACATCGGCGGCATGGGCCACGCGGCCCGCAACTTCCACGCCGATCTGATGGCCCGCATGGGGTACGAGGACGAGGCGCGCCGGGTCCAGGACCTCTTCCTCGCGGGCCGCCGCGAGGAAGCGATCGCGGCGGTGCCGGACGCCTTCGCCGACGAGGTGTCCCTGATCGGCCCGCGCGGGCGCGTCGCGGAACGGCTGGAGCTGTGGCGCACGGGCCCGGTGACGGACCTGCTGGTGATCGCGCCGGACCCGGAGACGCTGCGGGTACTGGCGGAATTGAACACATGAGTGGTTTGGGCCCGCACGTCGGGGCAACACGTCCGGACATGTCCCGAAGTTATCGCTACGGAAACAATCAGGCGGCGACCGTCGTGATGGTCGTCGCGGACATCACCGCCGTGATCCTCGGTCTGTGGATCCTCTTCGCCCTCCTCGACGCCAACCCCGCCAACGACCTCGTGTCCGTGGTCCGCGACGCGGCGGGCTGGCTCGCGGGCTGGTCCCACGACCTGTTCACGATGGATACGGACTGGCTGCGGACGGTCCTCAACTACGGGCTGCCCGCCGTGGTCTACCTGTTCATCGGCCACGCCGTGGCGGGCCGCATCCGCCGCGGCTGAGGCCCCGCACGCCGAGGCCCCGCACGCGTACCTAGCCGCAGCAGTCCGAGTCCAGCCCCCGCGGCAGGTGCTCCCCGCCGAAGACGGCCGTGGTCGCCTCGTCCCCGCCCAGCGCGGCCACGGCCAGCAGCAGCGAGCCCGCGGTCCAGGTGGTGCGCTCCTCGGGCCAGACGGCGTCGTCCTCGTAGACGTACCCCGTCCAGTACATCCCGTCGTCCGCGCGCAGCCGCTTCTGGACCCAGCGCAGGATGTCCACCGCGCGGTCGGACTCGCCCATCACCCACAGGGCCAGGGCGAGTTCGCAGCTTTCGCCGCCGGTCACCCAGGGGTTCGGGGCGACGCAGCGGATGCCCAGGCCCGGGACGACGAAGCGGTCCCAGTCCGCCTCGATGCGGGCGGTGGCGGCGGCGCCGGTGAGGGCACCGGCGAGGACCGGGTAGTACCAGTCCATCGAGTACCGGTTCTTGTCGAGGAAGCGCTCGGGGTGGTGGCGTATCGCGTGCCCGAGCAGCCCCGCCGACAGCTCCCAGTCCGGCTGCGGGTCCTCGCGGTGTTCGGCGATGGCGAGCGCGCAGCGCAGGGCCTGGTAGATGGAGGACGAGCCGGTGAGCAGGGCGTCCGGGTCGACGGTGCCGTCGGCCTTGCGCCGCCAGCCGATCTGACCGCCGCTCTGCTGGAGCTGCAGCACGAACTCGACGGCGGCGAACACGGTCGGCCACAGCCGGTCGAGGAACGTGTCGTCGCCGGTGGCCAGATAGTGGTGCCAGACGCCGACGGCCACGTACGCGCAGAAGTTGGTCTCGCGGGCGCGGTCGGTGGGGGCGTCGGCGGCCACCCCGTCGGGGGTGTCGGGGTAGGCGGCGTACCAGGAGCCGTCGGGGTTCTGGTGGTCGGCGAGCCAGCGGTACGCGGCCTCGGCGCGCTGGTGCTCGCCCGCCGCGTCCAGCGCCATCGCCGCCTCGACGTGGTCCCACGGGTCGAGGTGGTGGCCGCGGAACCACGGAATGGCGCCGTCCGCGCGCTGGACGGCGGCGATGCCCTCGACGGTACGCAGGGCCTCCTCGGCGGTGAGGACGCCCGGCAGCGCCAGCCGTTCGGTACGGGGGCCGGGGCGCGGGCCGCGCGCCGTCACGCCTGAGCCTCGCGGGAGGCGTGGGGCTTGGTCGCGTACGCCACGAAGCTCTTGCCGATCAGCGGGTTGAGCGCCTGCTCGGCGAGCCGCGTGGCCAGCGGCTTCTTCATGATGTCCCAGACCAGCAGCTTGTGGTACGCGCGCACCGGCAGCGCTTTGTCGTTATCGACGCCGAAGGCGCACTTGAGCCACCAGTACGGGCTGTGCAGACCGTGGGCGTGGTGGGTGCCGTACGGCCGCAGTCCGGCCTCCCGCATCCGCTCCAGGAGTTCGTCGCCCCGGTAGATGCGGATGTGGCCGCCCTCCACCTCGTGGTACGCGTCGGACAGCGCCCAGCACACCTTCTCGGGGCCGTAGCGCGGCACGGTGACGGCGATCCGGCCGCCGGGGCGCAGCACCCGCACCATCTCGGCGAGCACGCCCTTGTCGTCGGGTATGTGCTCCATGACCTCGGAGATGATGACGACGTCGAAGCTGTCGTCCGGGAACGGCAGCGCCAGCGCGTCGCCCTCCATGGCGGTGGCGGTGGCCCCGGCGGGGGCCTCACCGGCCTCCTCCATGGCGGCGAACCACTTCGCGACCTCGCGTATCTCCTCGCCGTTGCGGTCGAGCGCGACGACCCGCGCGCCGCGCCGGTAGCACTCGAAGGCATGGCGTCCCGCGCCACAGCCCAGGTCGAGGACGCGGTCGCCGGCGGCGAGGGGGAAGCGGGAGAAATCGACGGTCAGCACGGGGATCTGCTTTCGTCCGGCGGGGTCGTGGGGGTCGTCTCGAAGCGAGGGGGCCAAGCGGAGGGAGGCGGTCAGCGCGCGGCGCGGGTCCGGGCGGCGCGGGCCTGGGCGCCGATGGCCGCGCGGTACTGCTCGACGGTGCCGCGGGCGGCCTGCTCCCAGGTGAAGCGGTGCAGCACCCGCTCCCGTCCGGCGGCGCCGAGGCGCCCGCGCAGGTCGGCGTCGGCCAGCAGCCGGTTGAGGGCGGCGGCGAGCGCGCCCGCGTCGCCGGGCGGTACGGCGAGGCAGGTCTCGCCGTCCGGGCCCGCGACCTCGGGTATCGCGCCGCCGGTGGTGGCGACCAGCGGGGTGCCGGTGGCCATGGCCTCGGCGGCGGGCAGCGAGAACCCCTCGTACAGCGAGGGCACACAGGCGATCTGGGCGCCACGGACGAGGTCGACCAGCTCGGGGTCGCTGATGCCCTTGACGAACTCGACGGCGCCCTGGAGCCCGTAGCGGGCCATGGCGGCGGCCACCGGCCCCTCCTCGGGGCGCTTGCCGACGACCACGAGGTGGGCGGCGGGGTTCTCGGCACGGACCTTCGCCAGCGCCTCGACCAGGTGGACGAGCCCCTTGAGCGGCACATCGGCGCTGGAGGTGGTCACGATCCGCCCGGGGATCACCGGCACGGCGGGGTCGGGCGAGAACAGTCCGGTGTCCGCGCCGATGTGGACGACGTGCACGCGCCCCGGCGGCACGCCGAGGTCCCGGACGATCTCCCGGCGCGAGGAGCCGGAGACGGTGAGCACGGAGGGCAGTTGCCGGGCCACCCGCTTCTGCATGCGCGTGAAGCCGTACCAGCGGCGTACGGAGAGGCGGCGCTTCCAGCCCTCCGCGGCGTCCAGTTCCAACTGGCGGTCCACGGTGATCGGGTGGTGGATGGTGGTCACCAGCGGGAAGCCGGTGCGCTCCATGCCGAGCAGCCCGTAGCCGAGCGTCTGGTTGTCGTGGACGACGTCGAACGCGCCGCGCCGGGCGGCCAGATGGCGGCGGGCGCGCAGGCTGAAGGTGAGCGGTTCGGGGAAGCCGCCGGTCCACATGGTGGCGACCTCCAGCGCGTCGACCCAGTCCCGGTACTCCGCCATCCCGGGTGTGCGGAACGGATCGGGCTGGCGGTAGAGGTCGAGGCTGGGCAGCTGGGTGAGGGTGACGCCGTCCTCGGCGTCGAGCACCGGGTACGGCTGCGCGCCGATCACCTCGACGGTGTGGCCCAGCCGGGCGAGTTCGCGGGAGAGGTGGCGTACGTAGACGCCCTGGCCTCCGCAGAACGGGTTCCCCTTGTAGCTCAGCAGCGCGATGCGCAGCGGCCGGTCACCCCCCTGGACCCGGCCCTCCGCGGGGGCGGGGGGCGCCATCCGAAGCGGGTCGACTCCGGTCTCCTGCGCGGCCTCTGCGGTCACTCGCGCCCCCTCCTTGATGCACGTCAGCGGGAGCGTAGCCGCTCACGATTATCTAGAACAAGTTTCACTAACGGATAGCCACAGAAGTCTCGAAGATACCTGGCGAACCCATCGCCGCCGGAGCCGGAACGGGTGATCCCTACCACTCGGTAGCCCCTTGCGCGCGACGCCCTTTTCTGGAGGCGTGACCATATCGGCGCGAGTCCGGCAAACGCCCCTCCGCCGACCGGCCGCCACGCTCAAGCGACACGCGACCCTAGAACGAGTTTCACTGACTCGCGCCCCTAGGCCGACCCTGCCATCATGCACGGTGTCCGTTTGTCAACCGCAGCGCAGACACTATGCACCCGAAGTGAGACAAATGACCGCAGAAGTCAAGCCGGCCTCCCTGCAGCTGACCGAGCGGCAGGAGGCGCGCCGCCGGCGCATCCTGCACGCCAGTGCCCGGCTGGCCAGCCGCGGCGGCTTCGACGCGGTCCAGATGCGCGAGGTGGCCGAGCACTCCAGCGTGGCGCTCGGCACCCTCTACCGCTACTTCCCGTCCAAGGTCCATCTGCTGGTGGCGACCATGCAGGACCAGTTGCAGCACATGCACGAGACGCTGCGCAAGCGCCCGCCGACCGAGGAGGACCCGGCCACCCGCGTCGCCCAGACCCTCATGCGCGCCTTCCGGGCGCTCCAGCGCGAACCCCATCTGGCGGACGCGATGGTCCGGGCCCTCACCTTCGCCGACCGCTCGGTAAGCCCCGAGGTGGACATGGTCTCCCGGCTCACCACCGCGATCATCCTCGACGCGATGGGCCTGGAGGGTCCGCCGACCGCCGAGCAGCTGTCCGCGGTGCGGGTCATCGAGCACACCTGGCACTCGGCGCTGATCACCTGGCTGTCGGGGCGGGCCTCGATCGCCCAGGTCAAAATCGACATCGAGACGGTCTGCCGACTGATCGACCTGACGGCGCCAACCGAGCGCGCCTGACCACTTTTAGCCCCTCCCCTCCGCGCATCCCCTTCCCGCAGGCCGTCGCACGGCGCGCGCACCAGGGGCGCGTAGCGGCGCACGATGTGCATGGGGGGCGCACAACGACAGCAAAGTGTGCGCCCGCACGCCCCCCTTTGGCTCGAATTTCGCGTTCAGGGCCTGGGCAATCCCGGTATTCATGAACGGCGCGCGACAGAGCGACGACGGCGTGCGACGGCTCAACTTCTACAGGGGGTGAAGAACTCCGTGATACGGGTTCTTCTGGTACATGATTCATACCTGCTGCGGTCCGCGTTGGCCGCACTGATACAAGCCGAACCTGAGTTCGAGGTGGCTTCCGCCGCATGGCGTGACGCGCGTAGCAGGGCCCGCTGCTTACAGCCGCACGTCTGCGTGGTCGACACGGACTGCCCCGGCTCCGACAAAGCCGCGCGCAAGGGCGAGTTGGGCAAGCTCATGGCCGAGGCCCCGGCCGTGGAGAGCGGCCCCGAGTCCGGACTGCTCGTCCTGGCCAACGCCGGGCGCCCCGGCCAACTGCGCCGCGCCCACAAGGCCCGGGCCCTCGGGTACATCGACAAGAACGCCCCGCCGCAGCGGCTGCTGGAGGGCATCCGGCACGTGGCGAAGCAGGAGCGCTTCATCGACGACTCGCTGGGCTACGGCTTCCTCAAGGCGGCGGAGATCCCGCTGACCGAGCGCGAGTTGGGCGTCCTGTCCCTGGCGGCCGACGGCGCCTCCATCGCGGAGATCGCCCGGACCCTGCACCTGTCCAACGGGACGATACGCAACTACCTGGCCGCGATCACCCGTAAGACCGGGGCGCGCAACCGGGTGGACGCCATCCGCATCTCCCGCTGCGAGGGCTGGGTCTGATCGTCATCGCGCGGATGGTGGAGGTCCGCGCGGACGGAAACCGGAGAAGGCCTACGCCTGTTGAGGGACCAGCCCTCCCGCCGCCGGGCGGCCCCGTCGTTCCACGGGAACAACGGGGCCGCCCGCCTACTCGTCGGGGGGAAAGACCTGTTCACCGCTTTCGAGCAGCCGGATCGCGATGGCCTCCACCGGGCACCCCTCCGCCGCCACCAGCACCGCCTCGGATGCGTCCGCCTCCGGTTCGACCGGATGCGCCTGCCGCGCCGCGTCCAGCCGGAATCCGCCGGGGGCGCTGCTCACGCAGAAGCCCGAGCCGACACAGGCGCCGTGGTCGACCTCGATCCGCCAGCGGTCCCCCATCAGCCCTGCTCCCCGTCCCACCCCTGCGGCAGGTGGATCATCTTGTGCTCCAGGTACGCCCCCAGCCCCTCGGGGCCGAACTCCCGCCCCAGGCCGGAGTTCTTGTAGCCGCCGAACGGACCGAGCATGTCCAGGCTGAAGGTGTTCACCGAGTACGTACCGGTGCGGACGCGCCGCGCGAAGTCGATGCCGTGCGCCACATCCGCCGTCCATACGCTGCCGGAGAGCCCGTAGTCGGAGTCGTTGGCGATCCGGGCCGCCTCCTCCTCGTCCCCGTACGGCAGCAGGCAGATGACCGGGCCGAAGATCTCCTCCCGGGCGATGCGCATCGTGTTGGCGACGTCCCCGAACAGCGTCGGCTCCACGTACCAGCCCGTCTCCTGGGCCTCGGGGCGCCCGCCGCCCGTCAGCACCTTGGCGCCCTCGCGCTGCCCGAGCGCGATGTAGTCCAGCGAGCGCCGCTGCTGCCGCCGCGCCACCAGCGGGCCGACCTGGGTCGCCGGGTCCAGCGGGTCGCCGACCACCAGGGCCGAGGCGGCGGCGGCGAAGCGCTCGGCCAGCTCGTCGTAGTGGCCGCGCGGGGCGAGGATGCGGGTCTGGGCGACGCACGCCTGCCCGTTGTTCATCCACGCGTTGGGCACGATGCCCGCGACCGCCGCCTCCAGATCCGCGTCCGGCAGGATCACCGCGGCGGACTTGCCGCCCAGCTCCAGCGTCACCCGGGTCAGTTGGCGCGAGGCCACCTCCATCACGCGCTTGCCCGCGGGCACCGACCCCGTGAACGACACCTTGTCGACCCCCGGGTGGCCGACCAGGTACTCGCTGACCTCCCGGTCCGCCGGAAGGATCGACAGCACACCCTCCGGCAGCCCCGCCTCGGTCGCGATCTCCGCCAGCAGGTACGCGTCCAGCGGGGTCTCCGGCGACGGCTTGAGGATCACCGGACACCCCGCCAGCAGCGCCGGTGCCAGCTTCGCCGCCGCCACGAACTGCGGTACGTTCCACGGCACGACGGCCGCCACCACCCCGACCGGCTCCCGCCGCACCAGCAGCGGCCCGAGCACTCCGGCCCGCCGCTCCTCGAACGTGAAGTCGCGCGCCACCGTGATCGCCGCGTCCCACACCATCATCGCGCCGAGCGCCTGGGCGAGGACGCTCCAGGAGTACGGCGAGCCGTTCTGCTTGCTGATGACCTCCGCGATCTCCTCGTGCCGCATGGCCACCGCGTCCTTGATCCGCGTGACGACGGCGATCCGTTCCTCCAGGGAGGTACGCGGCCACTCCCCCTCGTCGAACGCCCGCCGCGCCGCCGCCACCGCCCGGTCCACATCGGCCCGCGCCGCGTGCGGCACCCGCCCGATGACCTGTTCCGTGTGCGGCGAGACGACCTCGATGGTCTCCGCCCCGGCCGGATCGACCAGCGCCCCGCCGATGAAGAGCTGCCCGTACTCGATGAGGTCGCCCATCGCTGATGCCTCCCGCCGATACCTGACGATGCATCAGAACTGATACCAGTTCCCGTTATAGTCAGCAATGCATGCGCTGCTGCGGCCCGGCCGCACTCGCGGAGAGGGGAACCCCGTGCCAGAGGCGACCGGCGTCACCGACCACGGCGGCGGGGTGTGGAGCATTCCCGTCCCCATACCGGACAACCCGCTCGGCCACACCCTCGTCCACCTCCTCGACACCGACCACGGACCGGTCCTCATCGACACCGGCTGGGACGACCCGGCCGCCTGGGACACCCTCACGGCCGGACTGGCCGCCTGCGGCGCCGATGTCGCCGAGATCCACGGCGTCCTCGTCACCCACCACCACCCCGACCACCACGGCCTCTCCGGCCAGGTGCGGGAGGCCTCCGGGGCGTGGATCGCGATGCACGGCGCCGACGCGCACGTCGTACGCCGCACCCGCGAGGCCGACCCCGCCCTCTGGCTCGACTACCTCACCGAGAAGCTGGCCGCGGCCGGCGCCCCGGAAGATCACCTCGCCCCGCTGCGCGCCGCCCGCGCCGCGGGCCGTACGCACCTCCCCGGGCAACGGGCCGCCCTCCCCGACCGCGAGATCGCACCCGGCGAACTCCTCGACCTCCCGGGCCGCCGCCTCCGCGCCATCTGGACCCCGGGCCACACCCCCGGACACATCTGCCTCCACCTGGAAGAAGCCCACCCCGCGGCGCTCCACGGCCACGGCCGCCTCTTCTCCGGCGACCACCTCCTCCCCGAGATCACCCCGCACATCGGCCTGTACGAGGACCCGTCCGACACCACCCCCACCGACCCGCTGGGCGAGTACCTCACCTCCCTGGAGCGCGTCGCCGCCCTCGACCCCGCCGAGATCCTCCCGGCCCACCAGCACGCCTTCACCGACGCCCCCGCCCGCGTGCGTGCCCTCCTCCGCCACCACGAGGCCCGGCTCGCGGACCTCCGCGCCCTCCTCGCCACCCCGCTCACCCCCTGGCAGCTCGCCGAGCGCATGGAGTGGAACCGCCCCTGGCCCGACATCCCCCACGGCTCCCGCAACATCGCCGTATCCGAGGCCGAAGCCCACCTCCGCCGCCTGGTCACCCTCCAGCAGGCCGAACCCGTCCCCGGCACCGACCCGGTCACCTACCAGGCCCTCTGACCCCACTCACGCACCATGGACGGACCGACGAACGAGAGGGCCACGCATGTCCCGCCACCACGACCGCAAGCACCGCATCGTCACGACGTTCCAGCGGCGCGTCGGCAACCCGATCCTCTCCCGGCTCCCGTTCCAGACCCTCCTGGAAACCACCGGCCGGACCTCCGGGCTGCCCCGGCGCACACCGGTCGGCGGACGCCGCGTCGGCGACGCGTTCTGGTTCGTCTCGGAGTTCGGCGACAGGTCGCAGTACGTACGGAACCTGCGGGCCGACCCCCGCGTCCGGGTCCGCATCAACGGCACCTGGCACACCGGCACCGCCCACCCGCTCCCCGAGGACGACGCCCGCGCCCGCCTCAAGACCCTCCCCCGCTACAACAGCACCGCGGTCCGCGCCCTGGGCACCGACCTGCTGACCGTGCGCGTCGATCTCACCGGCTGATCACAGCGCTCGCACCACGCCGTGCCGACGGCTGGTGGGGTTAACCCCCCTCGACGTCCGGTGGCTGACCGGCTGCTCGCGCGGTCACACTATTCATACGCTCGTCTACATGATGAAGCGGACGATCCACACAGCTCTCGCAGGCGCTCTCGCATTAGGAATCACAGCCATCACGGGCGGTGCCGACGCGGCGGCCGCCACCGGGTCCGGTGACGGCTCCGTGGTCCGGACCGACCGGGGCGCCGTACGCGGCACGGTGACCGACACCGTGCGCACCTTCCAGGGCATCCCCTACGCCGCACCGCCCACGGGCGAGCGCCGCTGGGCACCCCCCGCGCCCGCCCGGCGGTGGCGGGGAGTCCGGGAGGCCACCGCGCCCGGGGCCGCCTGCCCCCAGACGGGTGCCGTGCCGCCCGTTGGACCCAGCTCCGACGACGAGGACTGCCTGTTCCTCAACGTCACCGCGCCGCGCGCCACCTCCGCCACGCCCCGGCCCGTGATGGTGTATCTGCACGGGGGCGACCACACGGACGGCGCGGGCGCCATGAACGGTGCCCGGCGGCTCGCCGCGCAGGGCGATGTGGTCGTGGTGACGGTCAACTACCGGCTGGGCGCCCTGGGCTACCTCGCCCACCCGGACCTGGAGCGGCGCGGCGAGTCCGGCAACTACGGATTCCTCGACCAGCAGGCGGCCCTGCGCTGGGTGCGGCGCAACGCGCCCGCGTTCGGCGGTGACCCGGGCAACGTCACGCTCTTCGGCCAGTCCGCCGGCGGCTACAGCACCTGCGCCCATCTCGTCGCCCCGTCATCGGCCGGCCTCTTCCACCGGGTCATCCTGCAGAGTGCGCCCTGCACGGCCGCCATGGGCAGGCGGGATCGCGAGGATGCCCTGCGGGAGGGCCAGGCGGCCGCCGCCGAGATCGAGACGAAGCACCATCTGAACGACTGGCGTACGGCCTCCCCCGGGCAACTGGTCCACCCCTTCGGCACGGGCCCCGAGTACACCCCTGTCTACGGCGGCGAGCTGCTGCCCCGCACCCCCCGGGAGGCGTTCGCCACCGGGCGGTTCGCCAAGGTCCCGGTGCTCCAGGGCATCAACCGCCACGAGGAGCGCGCCAGGGTCTACGGCCTGGAACTGGCCAAGAAGGCCGCCACCGGCGACCCGGACGCACGGATCGACCAGGCCGACTACCAAGCCCACCTGGAGCAGGAGTTCGGCAGGGCACGGGCCCGTGTCATCGCCGACCGCTACCCCATCGGCGACTACGACGACTCGCCGGCCCTCGCGCTCGCGGCGGCCCTGACCGACGCCACCTGGGCCCGGCACTCCGTCGACAGCGGCCGGGCGCTGTCCCGCCGGGTGCCGACGTACACCTACGAATTCGCCGACCGCGAGGTCCCGTGGTACTCCGACGCGACCTACGAGAAACCCGGCTTCCCGGTGGGAGCCGCGCACACCTTCGAGCTTCCCTACCTCTTCGAGCTGGACGCCTACGAGGAACTCACCCCGGCGCAGCAGAGCCTCTCCCACGCGATGATCCGCATCTGGGCGGATTTCGCCCGCACCGGCGAGGCGGGCTGGAAGCCCACCACCCCGGCGGCGCCGAACGCGCTGTCCCTCGCGTCGGGGCCGGGTGGCATCCGTCCCGTGGACTTCGCCAAGGACCACCGTTACGACTTCTGGAAGTCCGTGCGCTGACCGCCCAGGGACCAAGGGGCTATGTTCGCCCCATGTACACCACGAGGGTCTCCGGGCATGTGCGGGCTTCGCGCGGGGTTGTCTACCGGGCGCTGGTGGACGGGCGCGCGATCGCGACGTGGCGGGTGCCGGACGGGATGAGCGGCCGGGTCCACGAGTTCGAGGCCCGCGAGGGCGGGAGGTTCCGCGTCTCGCTCACGTACGACGCGCCGACCGGCACCGGCAAGTCCGCCCCGCACACCGATACGTACCACGGCCGTTTCGTGAAGCTCGTACCGGATGAGCAGGTGGTGGAGGCGATCGAGTTCGAGACCGATGATCCCGCACTGCGCGGCACGATGACGATGACGACCACCCTCACCGACGCCGGCGGTGGCACCGATGTCCTCGTCGTGCACGAAGGGATTCCCGACAGCGTGCCCGCCACCGACAACGAGACGGGCACGCGCATGGCGCTCGCGAAGCTCGCGCGGTTCGTCGAGGCGGAAGCCCAGGACACGGCGGAGTGAGGCGCCGGCGGTCTCCGCGCGCGAGGGGGGTGGCTCGCGCGCGGAGGGTGGTCACGGGGTGTCGGTGACGGTGACCGGCTCGTCGTTGTTGAGCTGCTCCACGAGCTGCTTGACCTTGGCCTGGTCCCACTGGAGGTTGCCGCCGACGCTGCCCGAGGTCGGCATGTTCAAGGACTTGCCCCCGTTGCTGGTGACGTCCTTCATGGCGAGGAACATCTGGGCCAGGTAGTAGGGGTTCATGTCCTTGTCGACGATCAGGGTGTCCAGCCCGGCGCCCATGGCGGGATAGAGCTTGAAGGGGTTCAGCACCGTGCCGGGCGCCGCCGTCTGGGAGGCGAGGGAGGACAGGAACTTCTGCTGGTTCTTCGTGCGCTCCAGGTCACTGGCGGCGAACGCGTGCCGGCTGCGGACGAACGCGAGCGCCTGCTGCCCGTTCATCGTCTGCTCGCCCGCCTGGAAGTCGGCGCCGGCCTGCTTGTCCTTGAAGCCCTTGTCGAGGTTCATGTCGACGCCGCCGATGGCGTCCACGATGTTGGCGAAGCCGGAGAAGCCGACCTCCGCGTAGTGGTCGATGTGCAGGCCGGTGTTGGCCTCGACGGTGCGGACGAGCAGCTGCGGGCCGTCCATGGCGTACGCGGCGTTCAGCTTGGTGGCGCCCAGGGGGCCCTTGATCTTCCCGGACTCGGAGCCGCGGAACTTCGGGATGGTCACGTTCGAGTCGCGCGGCAGGGATATGAGCGTCGGGCCGGAGGATCCGTCGTGCAGGATCATCATGGAGTCCGTGCGCTTGCCGTCGGCGGAGCCCGTGTGCAGGTCCTTCTTCTGCTGGTCGGACATGCCCTCGCGGCTGTCGGAGCCGACGATCAGGTAGTTGGTGCCGTCGCCCGCCTCAGGGCGGTCGATCACCTGGCTGAGGTCGACTTCCTTGCGCAGCTTGGAGTCGGCCCAGAAGTACGTGGCGACCGAAGCGACCAGCAGGACGACGACCAGGGTGATCAGGACGCGTTTGACGGTCCGGCCGCGGCGTGGGCGCCGGTACGGCACATCGTCGGCATATCCGTCGCCGTACTGCGGCGCGGCGCCGGGCTGCTGAGGCGGAACGCCGTACTGCGGTGGGACGCCGGGATGCCCGCCGTGCGGCATCGCCTGCGGTGCGGGGTCCTGGTAATTGTCGTTTCTGCTGTCGTTCCATGGGCGCATGCCCGGCAGTCTGCATTACTCATGGGCCGTAAATGCAAATCGACGAGGATGTCAACCGGATCGACGCAGGGGAAATATCACCGCAGCGCCGCCGGAGACATCTCGGCGTTACGGCTCGATTCCTTTTCGTGACCGTCCGCGAAGGAAAGCAGCGCGTTCTCCGGCGCATCGCGAGTACGCCCGTGATCTTCCGTTCCTCGGTGCGTTCGGTGACCCTCCGGTGGTCATGTGATGACGGGGTCGGATTCCTCTTGAGGTGACCTCATCGTGGTCAGCGCCGACGGCCGGAGAAGTGTTACCCGGGCGCCGCGGGGCACCCCCGGCAAGCGGAAGATGCCCCGGCGAACACGAGGTCAGAGCCGCCGCACCCACGCTGCGGCGCCGTGGCCGATACCGAGGTAAATCACCGCAGGCAGGGCGTAGTTGAAGAAGACTCGAACACCTTCGGGTTCCATCATGAAGATGTCCTGCGACCATCCGGCGAGCCAGTCCGCCACACCATGCACGAAATCGACAAAGACATTCGCCTGGTTGGCGTCGAGCAGGTACAGCAGCAGCCACAGCCCCAGGAAAACCGCGGCGATGTCCGCGAGGCTGTGAATGATCAAGGCTGTCCGGTCCGCCCCGCGACCACTCGAATTGCCTGCTCGGCGCCGGTTGGTGGGGGCAGTGTGATCGCCCTGGAAGGAAGCATTCGGGTCGTGGTGATACGAACCGTTATCGGCCATGGGGCCATGGGGGTTGCTCATGGGCCTCTCTTTGCCGGGCCGAACACGCCGAAACGGCCTTCACATTCGTTTCACAGCGATGTTCTCCATGCGTTACCCATTCTGTTTGCGCAGGGTGGGTGCTGATTTTTCAACCCGCTTATTCTGTATTGGAGTTGCCCGGCGGGCGGCCCGCCGGGGGCCTGCGGTGCGGACGGGGACACGGCGTCGTCAGCGGATGAAGCGGCCGGTTAAAGTGGGCGGGAGAACTTCATCCGCGTCCGATCAGGGGAAGTCGGTGGAAATCCGGCGCTGACCCGCAACCGTGTGTACGGACCCCCGGGTCGCCCGGGCCGTACGAGCCGGAGCACCTGGGCGGGCGCGACGCAGGAGGCTCCCGCCGTCCGGGTGTCCGGCGGCGGCACCGTCGTGGGATGCGGGGCTGAGCCCGGTGCCACCGGCGCGACGGATGTGTTCCGCGCGTGGGTGGACGGCCGTGCGTGGCTGCGTAACGCCCCTGATCGAGAGGCACCCCAGCCATGAACGCACGCCGCAGCGCCGCGGCCCTGGCCATCTCCGCCGCCCTGTGCGCGACCGCCGTGGCCACCGGGCCCGCCGCGTCCGCCGCTCCCGCCGCTCCCGCTGACGACGGCAAGCGTCCGCAGGGGCTGTACGGGACGAAGGACCCCAAGTTCGACGGGGTGTGGCGGCAGTCGCTCGCGCTCCTCGCCCAGGACGCGACCGGCGTGAAACCGGCGAAGTCGGCCATCGACTGGCTCGCCGGGCAGCAGTGCGCGGACGGCGGCTTCGCCGCGTACCGGGCGGACACCGGGACGGCGTGCGATCCGAAGAAGGGCGAGTTCACGGACGCGACCGGGGCCGCGATACAGGCGCTGGCCGCGGTGGGCGGCCGGTCGGCGGCGGTGGAGAAGGGCATCGGCTGGCTCAAGCGGAGCCAGAACGAGGACGGCGGCTGGAGCATGAACCCCGGCGGCCCGAGCGACGCCAACTCCACCTCGGTCGCGGTCGGCGCCTTCGCCACGGCCGGGATGGATCCGGTGGAGGTCGCGGCCGCGGCGAGCGGCAAGACGCCGTACGACGCGCTGCTCGGGCTGCAGCTGGACTGTTCGGCGAAGGAGGCCCAGCGGGGCGCGTTCGCGTACACCGGGAAGGGCGAGCCCGCCGCCAACGACCTGGCCACCGTGAGCGCGGCGCTGGCCACCCGGGGCTCGGGCTTCGTCTTCGACCCGGTCGGCAAGGACGACGACAAGAGCCCCAAGCCGCTGGCCTGCGAGGGCAAGGGCGCCGGCGCGGACCGTACGCCGGAGGACGCCTCCGAGGCCGCGCTCGCCTACCTCTCCACCACCATGTCCGGCAACGGCATGCACCTGAAGACCGCGACGCCCGGCGCCAAGGCCCAGCCCGACTTCGGCGCCACCGCCGACGCGATCATGGCGCTCGCCGCGGGTGAGCACAGCGCGGCCGCGGCCCGGCCGCTGCAGTGGCTGCAGGGCAAGGACAGCGGCGCGGCGGCCTGGGCGAAGGGCGACCCGGGCGCGCTGGCCAAGCTGGTGCTCGCGGCCCACGCGGCCGGTGCCGACCCGCGCCACTTCGGCGACGCCGACCTCGTCCAGCAGCTCAACGCCACCGGGCCGAAGCCGGTCGAGGAGCAGGCGTCGGAGGAGAAGAGCGCGAAGGACGACGACGGCGGGACGGGCAGCGTCTGGTGGATCGTCGGAAGCTGCGCGGTGGCCGGTATGGGCATCGGTTTCCTGCTCAGCGGCCGTAAGCGGCAGCAGCTTTGATGGTCGGCCGTCCGGCGATCCGGCTGTCCCTCGCCCTCGTGCCGCCGCTCGTGGCCCTGCTCACCGTGCTCGCCGGGGCCGCGCCCGCGCACGCCGACGGGTACCGCTACTGGTCGTTCTGGCAGCGGGGTGGGGACGGCGGCGGCTGGACGTACGCGTCCCAGGGGCCCTCCGCGGCCCGGCCCGGCGACGGCGACATGATCGGCTTCCGCTTCGCCGTCAGCGAGGACTCGAAGGACGCCGCCCGGCCGCGTGGCACGGCCCGCTTCGGCGCGGTCTGCGGCACGGATACGCCCGCCAAGGGCGGCACGAAGCGGATCGCGGTCGTCCTCGACTTCGGCACCGCGCGGGACGCACCGGACGGCCGCACGCCCCCGGAGCCCCGCACCGCGTGCGCGCGGGTCGGCGAGGACGCGACGGCCGGGGAGGCGCTGGCGACGGTCGCGAAACCGCTGCGCTACAACTCCTCGGCGCTGCTGTGCGCGATCGCGGGCTACCCGAAGTCGGGCTGCGGGGAGGCGGTGACCGCGCACAAGGAGGATGAAGGTGAGGGTGGCGGCCCGTCGGCGGGCCTGATCGGCGGAGTGGCCGCCGTGGCCGTTCTCGGGGCCGCGGCGGCGTGGCAGACCCGCCGCCGGTCGTGACCGCGATGGGGGCGCGTACCGCGCTCGGCGTGGCGCTGGCGTGGGCAGCGCTCGGCGCCCGGCGGGCCTGGGCAGCGCTCGGCGGAGCAGGAGCCCGGGCGGCGGGCGCCGAGGGGGCATGGTCGTACCGCGCCGACAGCGCCGGCGAGCGCCGCGCCGCCGACCCCGACCGGCCGCGTCCCCGCCGTGGGGCCGCGCTGCACGCCGGGGCGTGGTGGGTGTGGGCGCTGGGGCTGGGCACGGCCGCTTCGCGGACCAGCAATCCGCTGCTGCTCGGGCTGATCGTCGCGGTCGCGGGGTATGTGGTGGCGGTGCGCCGTACCGATGCGCCCTGGGCGCGGTCGTACGGCGCGTTTCTGCGGCTCGGGCTGATCGTGCTCGCGATCCGGCTCGTCTTCGCGGTGTTCTTCGGCTCGCCGATCCCCAGTACGCGGGTGCTGTTCACGCTGCCCGAAGTGCCGTTGCCCGGCTGGGCGCAGGGGGTGCGGATCGGGGGGCGGGTCACCGCCGAGGGGCTGGTGTTCGCGCTGTACGAGGGGCTGCGGCTGGCCACGCTGCTGGTCTGCGTCGGCGCGGCGAACGCGCTGGCCAGCCCGGCGCGCCTGCTCAAGTCGCTGCCGGGCGCGCTGTACGAGGCGGGGGTGGCGGTGGTCGTGGCGATGACCTTCGCGCCGCATCTGGTGGCGGACGTCCAGCGGCTGCGCGCGGCGCGCCGGCTGCGCGGGCGCCCCGACCGCGGGGTGAAGGCGCTGCTGCAGGTGGGACTGCCGGTGCTGGAGGGCGCGTTGGAGCGGTCCGTGGCGCTGGCGGCGGCGATGGACGCGCGCGGTTACGGCCGCACCGCGCGGGTCCCGCCCGCGGTGCGCCGTACGACCGCCGCGCTGACGCTGGGCGGGCTGCTCGGCGTCTGCTGCGGTACGTACGGGCTGCTGGCCTCGGAGGGCGCGGCGTACGGCTTGCCGCTGCTGCTGGCCGGGCTCGCCGCCGCGCTGGGCGGGCTGTGGCTGGGCGGGCGCCGGTCGGTCCGCAGCCGCTACCGGCCGGACCGGTGGGGGGTACGGGCCTGGCTGGTGTCGGGGTCGGGGGCGGCGGTCGCGGCGCTGATGATCTGGGCCGCCTCGTCCGCCCCGGAGTCCCTGAATCCGCCCGCCGTTCCGCTCACCGCGCCGGACTTGCCGCTGTGGCCCGCGGCCGGCGTCCTGCTGGGGCTGCTCCCGGCGTTCGTCGCCCCAGCCCCCGCCCCGCCCGCGTCATACAAGGAGGTCACCCAGTGATCCGCTTCGAGCAGGTGTCCGTCACCTATGACGGCGCCGCCCGGCCCGCCCTCCACGAGGTGGAACTCACCGTTCCGGAGGGCGAGCTGGCCCTGCTCGTCGGCCCCTCCGGAGTCGGCAAGTCGACACTGCTGGGCGCCGTCTCCGGGCTGGTGCCGCACTTCAGCGGCGGCACCCTGCGGGGCAGGGTCACGGTCGCGGGGCGGGACACCCGTACCCACAAGCCGCGCGAGCTGGCCGACGCCGTCGGCACCGTGGGCCAGGACCCGCTCGCCCACTTCGTCACCGACACCGTCGAGGACGAACTCGCCTACGGGATGGAGTCGCTGGGCCTGCCGCCCGACACGATGCGCCGCCGCGTCGAGGAGACCCTCGACCTCCTCGGCCTCGCCGAGCTGCGCGACCGGCCCATCGCCACCCTCTCCGGCGGACAGCGGCAGCGGGTGGCGATCGGGTCGGTGCTCACCACCCACCCCCAGGTCCTGGTCCTGGACGAGCCCACCTCGGCGCTCGACCCGGCCGCCGCCGAAGAGGTGCTGGCCGTGCTGCAGCGGCTGGTGCACGACCTGGGCACGACCGTACTGATGGCCGAACACCGTCTTGAGCGGGTGGTGCAGTACGCGGACCAGGTGATCCTGCTGTCCGCCCCCGGCGCGGCCCCGGTGGTCGGCGAACCGGCCGAGGTCATGCCGGTCTCGCCCGTGCAGCCGCCGGTCGTGGCGCTGGGCGGCCTCGCGGGGTGGACGGCCCCGGTCCCCCTGTCCGTACGGGACGCACGCCGCAAGGCGGGGGCGCTGCGGGAGCGGTTGGCGCCCCTCACCCCTGGCGGGACGAAGCGCACGGCGCCGGACGGGGCACCGGCCGGGCAGGCCGAGCGGCTGTCCGTACGGCACGGGCGCGTCGAGGCGCTGCGCGACGTCAGCCTGTCGGTGCGGCCCGGCGAGACGGTGGCGCTGATGGGCCGCAACGGGGCCGGGAAGTCGACGCTCCTCGCCGCACTCGTCGGGATGCGTGAACCGGCCGCCGGAACCGTGCGCGTCGGTGCGGAACGCCTCGTACCGCACCGCACCCGCCCCGCCGAACTCCTGCGCCACGTGGGCCTCGTACCGCAGGAGCCGCGCGATCTGCTGTACGCGGACACGGTGGCGGCGGAGTGCGCGACCGCCGACGAGGACGCGGGGGCGGCGCCCGGCACCTGCCGGGCGCTGGTCACGGACCTGCTGCCCGAGGTGGCGGACGACGCCCATCCGCGCGATCTCTCCGAGGGGCAGCGGCTCGCCCTCGCGCTGTCCGTCATCCTGACGGCCCGCCCGCCGCTCCTGCTGCTGGACGAGCCGACGCGCGGGCTGGACTACGCGGCGAAGGCACGGCTGACGCGAATACTGCGCGGGCTGGCGGCGGACGGCCACGCCATCGTGCTGGCCACGCATGACGTGGAGCTGGCGGCCGAACTCGCCCACCGGGTCGTCATCCTGGCCGACGGCGAGGTGGTCGCGGACGGGCCGACGGCGGAGGTCGTGACGTCCTCCCCCGCCTTCGCCCCGCAGGTCGCGAAGATCCTCGCGCCGCTGCCGTGGCTGACCGTGCCGCAGGTGCGCGAGGCGCTGGAGCGGGCGCGATGACGGGGGCGGAGATCGGGACGTCCCGGGTACGGGCCGTCCGGCTCGGGCCGCGCTCGGTCGTCGCCCTCGTGCTCGTGTCCGCGATCGGCGTCGCCGCGTTCACCTGGCCGCTCGTCGCGCCCGCCCACTCCGGCGTCGCCGCCCACTCCGCCGACGCGCCCTGGCTGTTCGCCGCGCTGCTGCCGCTGCTGCTGGCGGTGGTCGTGGCGACGATCGCCGACACCGGTCTGGACGCGAAGGCCATCGCGATGATCGGGGTGCTGGCGGCGGCGGGCGCGGCGCTGCGGCCGCTGGGCACGGGCACGGCGGGCATCGAGCCGATGTTCTTCCTGATGGTGCTCTCCGGGCGGGTGCTCGGCCCCGGTTTCGGGCTGGTGCTCGGTGCGGTGACGATGTTCGCGTCGGCGCTGCTCACGGGCGGTGTCGGGCCCTGGATGCCGTACCAGATGCTGGCGATGGGGTGGGTCGCGCTGGGCGCGGGGCTGCTGCCCGGCGCCGGGCGGCTGCGCGGCCGCCGCGAGCTGGCACTGCTGGCGGGCTACGGGGCGCTCGCGTCGGTGGCGTACGGGACGGCCATGAACCTGCAGGGCTGGACGCTGACGCAGGGGATGTCGTCGGGGATCAGCTATGTGCCGGGCGACGCGGTCGGCGCGAACCTGGCCCGTTTCGTCACGTACTGCCTGGCGACCTCGCTCGGCTGGGACCTGCCGCGCGCGGTGGTGACGGTGGCGCTGACCCTCACCCTCGGCGGGCCGATCCTGCGGGCGCTGCGGCGGGCGACGCGGCGGGCGGCGTTCGAGGCACCGGTGGCGTTCGAGCGCCCGTGATGGACGAGCGCCCGTGACGTACGACGGGGCGGGGCCGGGGGGGGGGTTTTTTGGGAGGGGGGGGACCCCGGCCCGGGTGTTTTCCTTGTTTGAGAGACTTACCCCCCACCGCGGGGGCCACCCACCCTCCACCCACA